>NZ_JBIVLB010000021.1:0-94185 GCF_044751045.1 Streptomyces sp. NPDC088745 | reverse complement strand
CGGGGGCCCCCCCCCCCCGCCCCCGCCGCCCGCCCCCCCGCTGTTCCCCCCCGCCCCACCCCCCCCCCCGGGGGGGCCGGGCTCCGCGCCCGGCCCCCCCCGGACGCACGTAGGAGACAGGACAGGGAGAAAACACGTGGCGGCCTTGATGACCCGCCTGGGGAAGCGTCGCGACTGGTGCTGCCCGGGACACAGCCTCAAGTCTCTCGACCACGGCACCGAGCGCGCTCGTGAGCACCGTGAATGGCACCGAGAGATCACCCAAGACCTCACAGACCGAGAGGACCCCACTCCGTGCCCGCCCCTCCGATGATCTCCCCGCTGCTCACCTACGAGCACATCGCCGCCCTGCGCCGCGACGCCGCCCGGGACGTCATCACGCTGATCGCCTCCACCCTCCAGGAGCAGATCCCAGGAGCCGCCTATCTCACCTTCGGCCAGGACGGCGACCTGTGGTGGCTGGAAGCAGTCCTCGCAGCCGACGGCCGTCGGCTGCACACCATTGGCCACCCCTGGCCCGCACGTCTTCCGTCTCTGCCAGCCGGTTCTCCGCACCACTCCGCCTGGCAGGTGGCGGATGCCGACCCCACCAGCCCGCAGCAGCTCCTGTTCCGCATCATCCAGTTGCTCGATGACGGAATGGAGCCCGAACTCCTCCCTGCCGACCTGCACCACGGGCCCGACCGCCGAGGCATCCCCTGCATCCTCCTGGCGCCTGACGCCCGGCCGGACGACGAACTCCCCCTCGACGCGAAGCGGCTGCTGCGCCCCCACACGGCCCCCACCTCTGATCTTGCTGGGCCCGAGTCGCCGATCACCGAGCTGCTGCGAAGGGCACACCCCGACCAGGTCCGAACAGCAGCGGAAGCCGGACGCACCACCCCACCGGCAGCGCCGGAACGGAAGCGCATCCGCCACTTTCACATCAGCGAGGAGTGCATCCACGGGGAGGTCAAGCGCCGCCTGTGCGACCACACTCCGAGGAACGGCAACTGGCGCGTCCGAGAGGTCCCATGTGCCGAGACGTCCTGCCGCGACGGCCGCCCCCAGCCTGACGCCCATCCATGAACGGACTGTAGTCCCGACTCGCACTCAGCCAGCACGCACCATGCAGGTCAGGACTCCTACGGCGGGACGACGGGGGAACGCCCCGCCGCAGGCGTCGGTTCACCGTACGTCCCACCCACGAGTCAGACGGCGGGTCGCCGCTGATTGTCCGAAAACCGGCCCGGCGCCACAGAACGCGCCGTGGCGCTCGTGCCCGCCGCTGCCGAAGACAGCTGGCACGCCGGATCCGGCGTGTGCAGTCTGGGTGTCAAGAGCAGCCGCTACGCTGCCTTCAGCGCTGGACACGCACCGCGCAGACCCGCCACCCGCTCCCACGCAGCAGTGGCACGCAGGGGTCGAAGGCCCGCCGGCCAAGAGACCGGCACCGGCGACACGTCGGCAAGGGCCCGTGGAGTAGCAGCGCGCACCCTCCTCCCAGCAAACTGGGGCGGCGCCGGCGTGGGAGACCCCGCCCGTGGAGCTGTCCGCCGTGACGAAGAACCAGAACACCAGCAACAGCCTCGCCACCCGCGCTCGCGCCCTCGCCGAGAAGACCGGCATGCCGTACACCGCCGCCCTGCAAAGCCTGCGCACCCCGCGCGGCGAGCAGGCCGCCCCAGAACCCGGCCTCATCCTCACCAAAGAGGTCGAGCGGTTCGTCGACGGCCGGGACCAGATCGGCGTCGAGTACGACCTACGCGCCTTCCTCGCCGAGCGCACCGCACGCCGGTACGACTGCTACGAGTGCGGGGAGGACGTGCACACCGCCACCGACCCCACGAGCGTGCAGTTCACCGTGTCCGTGTTCGACCCCGACCTCAACCCGGGCACGCACGTGCTGATGACGCAGTACGCCCACCTCGCCTGCGCGCCCTCGGAGATCCGCTGGGCGGTGCCGGCCGAAGTCCCATCACAGCCGTTCACCGTCCGCGTCGAAGCAGGCACCGAGGACGGGGAGCAGCACGTCGTGGCCTACGAGATCACCGCCACCGCGCACCTGCTCCCGGGCAACGACCCCGAGGACCCGCAACTGCCCGTGCTCCTGCTGAACGCCGAGGTGGAGAACTACGAACCCCACCCGAGCCTGTACGAATTCTTCGACTTCAACCTGCTCGAGGACGGCTTCCCCGCCCGGGGCACCGGGGAACTGGGGGCGCACGGCTGGTCGGTACGCCTGGAGCACCCGGGCACCGGCCCCCTGGCACCGAGCTGGGTCGCCGTACGCGCGGCCACCGCGCCCGCGGACGCGGACGCCGGGCACGGGCACTTCTTTCTTGGCGCCGTCGACCTCACCGACGCCTTCGCCTCGGCCGCCCGCGAGCGCGGCCAGATGCTGCTCCTCGCCGGCCCCGTCGGACCGCACACCGTGCTGCCCGACCTCGACGGTGAGGACGCGGACGTGCTCGACCTCCTCAACGACAGGCTGGTCCGCGGCGGGTGGTGCCCCCTCGACGCCCCCGCAGCCGGTCACGCCCGCCCGACATCGTCCGAGCGGGCCCTCACCCGGTCGTGACACCAGCCGCCGGAGGCCCGCCGGCCGGAGCGTCCGGCACGGCGGGCGGGTGCAGCTCCCGGCGCAGCGCGCCCCCGTCCACGTACGAGGCCACGGTCCGCGCCAACTCCAGGAGCCGGCGCACCACCAGGTCGTGCGGGGGCGGGTCCGTGAAGTCCCGCCACACGGACCGTGCGGAGGGCTGCATCTGCTTGGGCAGCGGGCGCTTGCGGGTTCGGGTGCCGGCCAGGGTGCCGTACGCCTCCTGGACGGCGGTGTCGACCCGGTGCAGGCCGCACACTGGCGGCTTCGGGACCTTCGCGCTGTCCCGGCCCGCGTCGGCCGCGGCCACCACCGCGGTGGTCAGATCCGTCCCGGCCGGGCGGCCCTCGACCGAGGCGGTGTACGCGGCGCAGACGGCGTGCGCGTACCGGCGGATGGCCACGACCGCCTCCTCGGTCGCCCGCTCCCGATGCACCAGCGCCAGCGCGCTACGGGCCCGCGCCTGCTCCAGCAGCAGGGCGTGCCACTCCGCGTCAGCCTCACCCTCGCGGGGCGCCGCGGTCTTCCCGACGTCCTTCTCTGCCTCCTCGTACCGGCGGTGCGCCGACCACTGGGCCCGGTGCGCCAGCTCGATCGCGCCCTTCATCCGGTCCAGCGTCCTCTGCAGCTCGGCCGGCCACGGCTCGGGGCCGCCGTCCGGGTCCGGGGCGGCGACGTCCGGGTACAGCACGGCGTAGCGAGCCCACAGGGTGCGGTAGTGCTCACGACCGGCCTCGGTGATCCGGTAATCGCCCTGCTTGCCCTCGGCGTACGGCGGCGACGGCCGGCCGACGAGCGCTTCGTAGGTGTTGTGGCCCCAGATCCGTACCGTGCCCGGGTCAGCCCTCCACAGCCGGACGAGACGCTCCCACGCGTACTCCGACAGCTCACCGGCGCGGCGCCGGCCCGGCTCCTTCGTTCCCGCCCGCACCGCCGCCCGCCCCGCCCGGGTGAGCTTCGCCTTCACCGTCCGGGACTTCCCCCTGGGCCCTTCGACGACCTCGTCCCGGACCTCGATCAGCCCGTACCGCTGGAGCGCCTGGAGCGTCGACCCGGCGCCGTCGTCCCGGACGTCCCGAAGGGCGAGGGCCCGCTGCACCGAGGTGAGCTTCGCTCCCGGCGTGACCACGTCGATCCAACGCCACACCGACGCCGGTGTGTCGTCGTAGTAGCCGGCGGCGGCGTCCTGCGCCCGCGCGGTCTCCTCCGCCTGGTCGTGGTCGTACAGCACCGTCATGTACGTCTGCTGCCGCGGGTTCAGCGCTTCCCATGCCGCCTGCGCCTTGGTGGCCACCGACTGCTCCCTTCCCGTGCCGATCCCAGCCTGATGCATCACCAGGCACCTTTCGTGCAACACCGGTCACCGCCCGGCGGTCTTGCCTCTGTGTCGGTGGCAGCCGGTACCGTATAGCCGTACGTCACGGCATGCCGCGAACCGCCGTTTCCGCTGCCGCCCCGCGCCCACGCCGCACCGGGGCAGCGCCGCCGGACAAGGACTGCACCAGGGTCCCGCGCAGCACCACTCGAAGGATCCGTCTGTCCGGCTGCGCCTACTCACGCGACGTCCGGCGGGAAGCGTGGGGTCCCGCTGTGGAGCGACCGTGACCAAGACCGGCAGTGACCACCTCAAGCGCGAGGCCCGGGAGATCGCCCGTACGACCGGGCGCCGCTTCCCCGATGTCCTCGCCCAACTGCGCCGCGAGCGTGACCACGCCCCGGCCGGCCACCAGCCGCGTACTCCCTCGACGGAACTCGTCCCGCGCTGCCGCGGCTTCGCACACCCCATCGACGGGGGACGCTGCGCCCAGCCCGATGGCCACCCCGGCCACTGGACGTGGTGCGGCGAGGATCCGCACTTCGCGGTCTACATCTGGCAGGGCTACGTCGAGGCCCGGGACGCGGCCGAGCACGCCAAGCACGAAGCGTGGCTGACGTCCCTCACCCCGCAGCAGCGGGCCGAGTACGAGGCCGAGAACGAAGCCGCCTACCACCAGGCGATGGCCGACGAAGCCGCCGAGCCCTACGACCCGGACGAGGAAAGGAGCATCGAGTACGCGCTCGACGCGGCCGACGAGGAACGCTGGGCCGCCGAAGCCGAGACCGACGGCTTCGAGTACGACGAGGACTACCGGTGACCTACTGGAAGATCGTGCAGGAACGCGCCGCCGAGTGTTGGGTGGCCTACGCCCGGCCGGGTGCCTCGTCGCTGGCCGGCCTGCCGGCGATGGCGACCCACGCCGAACAGTTCGGCTTCTCCTACACCCTGCATGTCGCGCAGATGCTTCTGTCCGGCGTCGTCTTCAAGAGGTGCCCGGACCAACTCCGTACGGTCGCCGGCGTCCCGGACCTGAAACGCCTGGTGCTCGATAGCGCCGACGCAGTCACCACGCTCACCGTGGCCGAAAATCTGCGGGCCGTGCGAGGCATGCGGCTCGACGAGGCTCTCGAGCACGTCGAGGACCTGGTGTCGGCCACCGCCCGCGCCCGAGTGGCCGTGCAGAGTGTGCTGGAGCAGGTCCCGTGCGGCGCGGAGGGCCGGGCACGGATGCTGAACATCTTCTCCGAGCTACGCGGCGATCCGTCAGCCATCGCCGGAGTCCTGGCGCTCACCGGCAACGCCATGTCCGCGGTGATCGTCCCGCAGAGCCGCAACACCACGGACGGAGAACCGACGTGACCACGACCGGTACCGCGCTCAAGTCCTACGGCCCCATGCAGTTCCCCGACCGCGCCGGCCTGCACCTGTGGCAGTTCGAACGCGCTCAGCGCCTCGGCCTGATCCCCGGCCCGGACGTCAACGGCGAGCGCTGGTCGCGCGCCGTCTTCGACGACGCCATCGCCCGCATCGACACCATCAAGCAGGCCACCGGGACACTCCCGGACGTCGGCGCCGCCCGGGCTGAACAACACCTCGCCGACCGCTTCTCGATCGCCGTCCATTCCGGCACGGCCGCCGAGCTCGCCCGCCGAGGGCACCTTCCCGTCAGGGGGGAGTACCGCGCCCGCCCGCTCTACTGCGGCCTCGCTCTGGAAGCCTTCCGCGACCGCCGTACGGTCCAACGCGCCTCGGCCGCGGGCCGCCTACACATGCGCGACGCGGCGGCGAAGGCCCTTGGCGTGAGGGAGAGCGACTTCGACCACCTTCTACGGGCCGGCCTGCTCACCCATTCCGAGATCGTCGAGGGATGGCACCACACCCTGGTACGCCTCTACCGCCAAGCCGACCTGGACCGGCTGCTCCGAAGTCGCCGCATCGACTGGCCGGCTGTCCACGCGACGCCCAAGGGCCACCGATCCCCGCTCGCCGCCCTCCCCACCAAGAAGAGCACCGATGGGGCGGCGGGCGGATGAACACGCAACTCGACGACCTCCTGGAGAAGCTCTCGCTGCTGGACCGGCTGGAGCTGGTGCGCCGGGTGCGGGTGGGTTCCCTGACACTGCACGTCGGCGACCGGGTGAGGGCCAGCCACCGCCTTCGGGGGTCGCACCCGGACGAGGACCTGGAGGCGGAGGAAGGATGGGGCGCGGAGCCGGCGGACTACTCCGTCACCCATGACGTGCCGGCCGGGGCGCTCGGCCGCGTGACGCTGGTCCGGCAGTACGTCACCCCGTTCCCGTACTGCATTCGTTTCGACAACGACGTCGAGTTGGGCCTCGCCGAGGGCGATGTCTTCCGCGTCCCCGAGCAGCCCTCGGAACGACAGAGGGAACAGGACGAGGCGCTCTGGCACGTCCCAGCCGAGGGGGCGTTCACCGTCTACTGCTGCCGGTGGATCGACCGGCTCAGCCGGATCTGCCCGCAGTTCCGCAGCCACCGGGGGCCGTGCGGGCTGCCACCGCAGTGACGGGATCACCCCGGCTCCGGCCACCACGCCGCACGAGAAACAGCGACCGCGCAGAGCCTTTGCGAGTCGATGTCACCACCCGGCCTGCGTGTACCGGTGCCCGGCCGACACCTGCCGCAACCGCCAGAGCACCCCCCACGCCCCACCAGAGCGACCGCTCGGTTCACGGCCGAAGAGGGTGTCCGCTTTGCTCGGCACAGTGCTCCCTGCAGCAGCTTCAGCGGCGGACCCCCGGAGATCACCATGGACCACACTTCCGACACCAGCCTTGCGAAGGCGACCGAGCCTGAGACGGGCGTCATCACCGGCGTCGTCGTCGACGACCCGGGAACACCGTGCACACCGGAATACGCACGGACTCTGACGGAACGCGCCCTGCATCTGGCCGACGAGCTGGACGGCACGATGACAGAGATCGTCCGTGTGAAGGCGTGGGAGCCCTTGGGCTACCGAGACCCGCGCGAGTACGTACTCAAGGAATTCACCAACTCCTCCCGAGCGCACCGCTACCGGCTGGCGCGCTTCGCCGCTTTCGCCCACCAGCTGACTGAACGGCTCGGCGACGACGCCCTGGAGCTGCAGCTGACCGAGCGCGCCCTGCGCCAGGTCGCTCCGAGCCGTGACGCCGAAGTGATCAACGCTCTGGAGAGCCGCCTGGCCGATGCCGACAGCCCGGAGGAAATGGATGAGGCGGTGAACGAGACGCTCCGTGCACACTCTCGAAACGCGCCGTCGGAGGAGGACA
Organism: Streptomyces sp. NPDC088745; assembly: GCF_044751045.1. Classification (NCBI taxonomy): domain Bacteria; kingdom Bacillati; phylum Actinomycetota; class Actinomycetes; order Kitasatosporales; family Streptomycetaceae; genus Streptomyces; species Streptomyces sp. NPDC088745. The sequence continues at coordinate 87,014 of NZ_JBIVLB010000021.1, read as the reverse complement.
TGTGGGCCGGTGAGGATGAGCCCCAGGCACGGCAGGGCGGTGCGGCCCCCGCCTCGCGGCGTGACGACAGCGAAGGCTGGGGCGCTGATACCGACTTCGACTCTGACGGCTTCGACGACGAGCCGCAGGAACCTGTCCAGCCTGCCGTCGCGCCCCCGAGCAAGGCCGCTCTGGCAGAAGCTGACCGCTACGAGGAGTTCTTGCGCGCGATGCGTGTGATCGCCGCGACGGGTGGCGAGCTCCCCGGCATCCTCGACAACGCCGACGAGCCGGAGGAGAAGGAGCTGATGGAGCTGGCGCAGAAGGTGGGCGGGGTCGCCGCAGCTACGGAGGAAGCACTCAGCGCCCTGTGACCGAGCACCCGGCCCCGCGGACGGTGGATGGCGCCGAGGCGGTTCTCGCGAGAGATTCGTTTCTGCCAGGTACCGCCCGAAGCTGTGGCCCTCACCCCGCCCCAGCCTCGGAGGACCTCGTGCTCACGGCCCGCCACGCTCGCCCCCGCCGCACCACGGCTCAGCAGTTCACCCACGCTCTGGCGTCCAGCGACGTCGTGCGGGAGATCCAGGCGGCCACCGCCCTCGTGCACCGCTACGAGGCATACGGCCTGAGCCGAAGCAGCGCCGGTTGGATCGCGGAGGACCACCTGCGTCGAGCGCTGTTGCAGTTCCAGCAGCTGGTGGACACCTACGTTGCCGGAGCGCGAACGTGGGCGGGCCGAGCGTGGCGACGCCGGCAGACGCGCGACGTGCTGGAAAGCATGCGTGACGCGCTGTGGTTCACCACGCGGATGCAGGAACCGATTGAGCTGTTCTGGCCGCCCGCCCTCTTCTACCGCAACGCCAGGCCCACCGTGCTCGATCAGGCCATGCTGCTGCTCGATGAAGCGGAGCTCACGGCCGCATGACGGCACCTACGGCACGGCCGAACCGACGAGATCCGGACCAGAGGAGGGACTGTGCTCCAAGACGGCGCTCGACTTGGCGCTGATGAGATCACTCAGCCGGTGCCAACTCCTCTCTACCAGGCTGACTACCTGAAGCTGCTCGGCGCCGGCATCCTCATCGACCGCCGCGGTCTCGCCCTGGGCACCGCGAAGTGCGGCTGGGCGTGCGGTGGCCTCACCGACGGCTTCACATGTCCGCTGAGCCTGAGCTGCCCTCTGTGCCACGCCCGGCCGTCCCAGCGATGCCGCAGACCGAGCGGACATGAGGCAGACCCACACATTGGCCGACTTCATGAGGCTGGAGCGATCGACCGGCAGCGTGAGGAACGTGGTGACCCAACGCTGCCAGCCCCTTGGCCTGCGGAATGATTCAGCAGGCACCACCGCCCGTGCTGCAGTCAGACCTCAGACCAGTGACTTCGCCTCGTTCAGGCCGTCTGGCGAATGCAACGCCCGGTACAGAGCGCGTTCGGCGCGACCTTGGTTCCAGGCGTGCGTACGTGCGTCGAACTCCGCCTGATCGCGGTAGTCCGCGTCGGCTGTCCACTGGTCATCGTGGTCGCGCCGGTGGTAGACGACCGCGGGCAGCAGTTCCCCGGCACTGCGGCCCGTGACTCCCATGACGTAGGTGTAATCCTCCCCCTTGTGCAGCCCGCCATGGCCTACGGCCCGAGCGAGCTGGGTGTCGGTGAGAAGCATGCAGTGCCCCAACGGGGGCTTGCTGCCGGTGGCTGTTGGCCAGTACGTCCAGACGTCTCCGGGCTCGTGCCTTCCGACTGGGGTCGGGCACATCCACGTCTCCAGGCTTCCGTCCGCCCGCCAGTCGGCGGACCAGCCGGCGACCCATCGGAGCCCACTGTCCATGGCGCGGTCGTACCGCACAGCGAGCGAACGCTCGGGCAGCCGATCGTCATCGTCGGCGAAGGCGACGAAGCGTGCGGACACGTAGTTCAGCGCCGTATTCCGCGCCGGCGCGGGACCTGGGTCGGGCCGGGCGTAGACCCTCACTCGATGGTCCTTGGTGATCAGCCCGGGGATGCGCTCCTGATCCGCGTGGGGGCCATTCGGCGCGATGATCCATTCCCATGTCACCTCTGTCTGCAGACGGAGACTCTCGTAGAGCTCCTCCAGGTAGGCGAGGCGGCGGTTGCTGAGGCCGGTCGGGGTGATGACGGCAACAGCCGGTGCGTCGGCGTAGGGCATGTGCGACTCCGATGTGGTGCAGGTCGGGCGGTAGGAAGGACTATGCGACGCGGACGGTCGGCGGCTGCTGTCCGGGGCGTTCTGCCCAGCTGCCAATCAGTGCGGAAGGGCGCAGCGCGATCAGACGTACGGAGCGGGGCAACTGCTCGGCATACGCCGCCAGCGCTGATTCGTCGTCGAGCGGGTCGGGCGCGAGTCGGGCGAGGGCGACCAGCAGTTGTGCCGACTCGTCCTCGTTCTGGCCCGAACCAGACCAGCGCAGGACCAGGAGGTCATCGCGATCTGCGGTCCGCTGGGGGCGGGACCAGGGCGCCGCTTGCTTCCATCCGCTGCTGTCCAGCACCACAACGGGGAAGATCACACCGAGGCCGTAGTGGGCGGCCAAGGGCGGTCGGTTCACGGAATGTGTCTCCTTCCGAGGCTCCGCGGGGAGGCGTGGAGGACTCAGGGGCGGTGTTGTGTTTCAAGGGAGGGGAATTGGTGGGGGGCCGGGTTGGCCGTGGGCCCTGACGCGAGAGCGTCAGGGCCCCACGGCGTGACGCCGAACGGACCCTTCAGGGGCGCGGTTGCCGCGTCCGGCGGTGCGGTCAGTCCAGTTGCATCGGCACCGAGATGTAGTAGGCGTTGATCCATCCGGTCTTGCCCGCGTTGGCCCCGCTGCGGACCTTGATGTGAGCCCAGGTGCCGCTCTTCGCGTAGCAGGCCACCGTGATCTTCGTGTCGGTTCGCAGCAGGCCAAGGGACGTGTAGCTGGTGCTCGGGCCGTTGCGGAGGTGGACGGTGGTTGAGGTCCAGGCGGTGTAGTCGGCCACGTTCTTGGTGCACGCGCTGGAGCCGACTGCGGATGCGGGAGCGGCGAGGGCGGTGGCTCCACCGAGCATGAGGGCTGTGACTGCGGTGGCGGTCGCGGCCCGGCGTGTCAGAGCACGCATGGGATACCTCCTGCTGAAGTTCTTCGTTGGGAGCGTGGGATGAGGGATCTGCGTGTCCGGTGTCAGAAGTTGCCGGACCAAACCCAGCCGTGCCGCCCGTAGTCGTAGCCGGACTCGACGTAGCCGTAGTACCAGCGGTTGCCCGCCGAGTTCTTCGTCGAGCACTGCACCCGGAAGCCGCCGGCGCTCTCGACGCGGGCGATGACCTTGCGGCTGGCGGCAGGGCCCTCGTGAACCGCGGGCCAGGACAGATTCGGCGCGATGATGGTGTGGTCCCGGTCGTTGCGGGTGCAGGCGCTCTTGCCCGTTGCGGCAGCTGAGGCCGGGGACGCGGTCAGAGCGACACCGCTCATCAAGACGGTGGTGGTTGCTGCGGCGGTTGCTGCGCGGCGTATGCCGGGGCGCATTTGGGGGCTCCTCGTGGTTTCTGTGCCGGTGTGCTGGAGAGAAAAGCCGAACCCTTCTGGGCCGTCGGCTTCTGTCGCGCGGTTGCGCGTTGAGATCTCAGGCGCACAGGCGGTCCGCGTGCTGGGGGCTGGCGTAGGTGTTTCATGGCCGGAACGTATGAACGGAAGCGGACAGGTCCCGTTTTCCACTTCGCTGTGCTCCAGGGCGTGAAGCCCGCGGAAGGCTCTTCGCCGGGGGTGTCCGCTTCCGTTCCTACTGTGCGTCTCGTTGGAGATCGTCGATCCGCGGCGGCCTGCCAACGTGCGATGAAGGGCAACGAGACGCATGAGTAAGAGGAATACGACGCCGCGCCGGCGCATGATGCGGGTGGCCTCGGCCGCCGTCATGGCAGCTGGCGTGCTGGGCGTCGCCACCACCGGTGCCTCAGCCGCAGAGGTGAGCGCCACCGCGCAGGTGCAGGCCGATGCGGCCGTGAGCGAGGTGGGGGCCAAAGTGGACACGAAGACGGTCGTGACCCCCGCGGACGACCCGACCGACCCGGGTACAGACCCCGGCACCGACCCGGGCACGGACCCCGGCACCGACCCGGGCACGGACCCCGGCACCGACCCGGGCACCGACCCGGGCACCGACCCGGGCACCGACCCGGGCACGGACCCCGGCACCGATCCGGGCACGGACCCCGGCACCGACCCGGGCACCGACCCCGGCACCGACCCGGGCACCGACCCCGGCACCGACCCCACTCCGGATCCGAAGCCGGATCCGAAGCCGGATCCGAAGCCGGATCCGAAGCCGGATCCGAAGCCCGACCCCAAGCCCGACCCGAAGCCGGACCCGAAGCCCGACCCGAAGCCGGACCCGAGCGTCGACCCCACTCCCGACCCGGGCTCGAACCCCGGGGGTGGCGACGAGTCGACCCCGGGATCCGGGGCGGGCGGCCAGACGGGTGAGGCAGAAGGCAACGGCAAGCCCGAAGCCAGCTCACCCGGGCCGAGCAAGGTGTCCGACACCACGCAGAACGTGGCGGACAGCAAGCCGAGTGGGTCGCTCGCTCATACCGGAGCAGACGGCAACACCCAGCTCGGCCTGGCGGCAGGCGGGCTGCTCGCAGCGGGCGCGGCCGCCCTTGGAATCGCCGGCATCAACAAGCGCCGCGCCGCCCGCGGCGTCGGCAAGCCCGACGCCGCGTAACACCACACCGCAACCGATCAGGCGGGGGTGAGAGCCCCCTTACCCCCGCCTGCTCAGCCAAGTCGCATTTGTGGTGTTTGCACAGAAAGTAACCAGCGATCGAAGGAGCAGCACGCATGAAGTCCATCCGCCGTTTCACCACCGTCGCCCTGTCCGCGGCCCTCATGGCCGGCGGGGCGGCCGCCCTGGCACCGGCAGCGTCGGCGGCCACCGCCTCCAGCTGCACCTACAACCTGGCGGACCACAACGCCCAGGTCGATGGGAACGGAATCAACTACCGATCGGGCCCGGGGACGTCGTACGCCTCCAAGGGATTCCTCTACGACGGCGACGACCTGCGCATCTACTGCGGCAAGGGTGACTGGTACTACGGCAAGTTGATCTACCGGTCCAAGAGCGGCATGGCCGCGAACACGTACGGCTGGATACGCAAGGACATGCTCCTCAGCCTCGCCGGCTAGCCGAACCTGCCAGGCGGTGCGCGCTGTCACCGCTGGGCCCTCCGTATACGCGATGCCCGCAACGCGGGCTTCCTGCGCACGTACAGGCGGTGCTCCGGCCCCAGTGCCGGGGCACCGCCCACCCCTCCAGACCGCTGATGCCCTCTGCGGCCCACTTGGTCATGCCACGAAGAGGAGACGCAGTGTCACCCGCTCAGCCAGCGCACCGGTCCCAACAGGTCCCGGGCGCACGCACCACCCTTCCCGGGCGAGCCCGTCGGCAGCCGCTGTCACCTCGACCGGTTTGGCAAGACGTCTTCCTCGAGCCCCGGTACGACCCGGCGATTCAGCAGGAGATCGACGCCGACCTTGAGCTGGAACAAGAGATCGCACCTCCACGAAGACGAAGCGGTCGGGGCTGAGCATCGCGGCGCTCGAACTTGTCCGTCGGGTTCCAGAGACGGCCGACAGGTCCGGGCTCAATCCGGGCCACCCACCCCTCTCCCACCAGCACAACCGGGCGTTCGCCCCTCAAGTATCCGGAGCAGCTGCATGACCACCGCCCCCACCGTCATCACCCCGCCCGTCAGCCCAGCGATGCGAGCGGCGCGATCCGTCGTCTGGACCTTGCTTGCCTCCTCTCTGCTCATCAAGGCCGCAGGCTTCGCATGGGACTTCCTGGGCTACTACGTCGCTGACGGGCTCGGATACGGCACCACGGCCGCAGGCGCGGCACTGACCGCGTTCGGGCTCGGCTGGTGTGCCGGCCTCGCTTCGGCCGGGGCCCTCACAGACAGGCTGGGACAACGGGCCGGCCTCTCACTCGTCATGGCGCTGTCCTCCCTCGCCTGTTTCGCACTCGCGATCGCCGAGTCGTTTCCCGCCCTGCTGCTGGTCTCGTTCTTTCTCGGCATGACGATGGAGATCCACCGGCCGGCGGTCAGTGCGCAGATCAACGCCAGCATCGACAGTGAAGCCGCCCGAACCCGTGCGCAGTCCTGGCTGTACTGGGCCTCCAACGTCGGCATAGCCATCTGCGCGGCGGCTGGCGGGTACCTGGCCCACCACTACGGCTACAAGGCCCTTTTCGTCGTCAACGGACTCGCGTGCCTGGGATTCGCCGCCGTGGCCTACCGAGTCCTGACACCGCGGCCCGCGACTGGCAGCACCGAGGCCCCCGCCGTCACCTACCGCAAGGTCTTCGCCGACCCCTCACTGCGCTGGATCGCCGTCGCGGCCGTCTGCGGCATGACCTGCGCCTGGGGACTGGTCTCCGTCCTGCCGCTACTCATGACCGACGACGGGCTCCCGCCCACCAGCTACGGCCTGGCGATGCTCGCAAACACGATCACGGTCCTGGCGCTCACTCCACCCCTCACCCGGCTGCTCGTCGGTTCCGGGGACACCCCCAGATACCCTCTCGTCCCGATCCTCGCCTGCGGCTGCGCCATTCTCGGGCTCGGCATCAGCCTCGCCGCTCTGCAGCACACCACCCTCGGGTACGCCGCCGCGGCCGCGCTCCTGGTCCCCGGCGAGATCGCCTTCTCCGTCGCACTCGGCGCCTACATCTCCACCCACGCCCCCCGCAACGCCACCGGCCGCTACCAGGCAGTCCTCAGCGGAGCAACCGCCGTCGCCTCTCTTCCGCCGCTCGGCATCGCCCTGGCGCTGAACACCGGCGGCCGCCCCCTGGTCGCCGCCCTCCTGGTCGGCAGCGCACTCATCGCCGTCACCGCGTGCCGCCCCCTGGCCAAGGCCCTCCGAGACGCGCAGCAGACACAAACACATCCGCTTCCCACCCCCGCCCCGTAGCCCGGGCCTCCCGCCCCCGGCCGATCACTCCCCCAAGGACCTTCCGTGCACGACATCACCCCCGCTGCGGCCCGTCTCGCCGCCATGCTGGCCCAGCCCATACCCGTATTCGGTGCCTACCTGCCGGCCGGATTCCCGGCCCCCGGCCTGGACATCGAGACCCTTCAGATGCTCGCCGCGGCCGGAGCCGACGTCCTCGAAATCGGCCTGCCCCACCCGCATGCCCCCCTCGACGGACCGGCCATCACCGCGGCGAACCAGCGCTCCCTCGAACACGGGACACAGACCCAGCACGTCTTCACCACCGTCCGGCGCACAGCCGAAACCACCCAAGCCTCCGTTCTGGTGATGACCTACTGGGAGCCCGTCCGCGCGCACGACCCGCATCGATTCGCGCGCGAACTCGCCGACGCCGGCGCCGCCGGAGCGTTGATCCCAGACCTCCCCCCAGCCGAAGCCGCCGAGTGGGCCGCAGCCGCCCGCGCGGCCGGACTCCACAACCTGCAGTTCACCCCCCGCCAGGCCACCGACACCGAACTCAACCAGGTCACCGCGACTGCGAGCGGCTGGCTCTACGCACCAGCCGTTACGGGCCGCACCGGTTACCAGGGACCCCTCGACATAGGCGCCCTGAAGGCATTCACCCACCGGCTGAAGCGACTGTCCGACGTCCCCATCGTCACCGGGGTCGGCATCTCCACCCCCGAACTCGCTGAGCAAGTCGCCCCCCACGTCGCCGGCGTCGTAGTCGGGTCCCCCATCGTCCGCTGTCTCCTGCGGCGCCCCGACAGCACCGGCGCAGCAGCTGCCGCCGACACCGCCGCCCTGTTCGCGGACTCCATCCGCACCCCCGCGCTGACCTGACCGAGCAGGCCTCGGCGCGACCACCCCCGCACAAGTCACCTGACCCCTGGAGCAGCCGTGCCTTCTGCCGTCGTCTCGCCGCAGGTCACCACCACAACACCAGTCGAGAACCGCCGATGGCCCCCGATCATCTGGGCAGCCCTGATCGGGACCTTCGCCATCCGTGCCCTCGGCTTCGCCTACCCCTTCCTGCCGTACCACGCCGACAGCCTCGGCTTCTCCGCACAGACGACCGGCTGGATCGTCGCAAGTTTCGGCGCAGGCTGGCTCATAGGACAGGTGGGCGGCGGCTGGCTGTCCGACCGCATCGGACCGCGCGCAACACTCGCCTGCGCCATGGCCACAGCCGCAGTCATCCTGCCGATCCTGGCGGAAGTCCGCTCCTCAACGGGGCTCATCACCGCCGCCCTCCTCACCGGCGTGGTCTACGACGCCGCCCGGCCGGTGATCACCACACTCATCGACGACACCTTCCCCACCAAGGCCCAGCAGGTACTGGTGAACGGCTGGCGACACTTCGCCGTCAACATCGGAGCCGCCCTCACCGGATCACTGGGCGGCTATCTCGCCGCCACAGCAGGACTTCCGACACTGTTCTGGGTCAACGCGCTCGCCTGCGCGACGTTCGGAGTGGCCGCCGTACTCCTACTCCCTCCGAACACCCGCCGCACCGACCCCGAGGAAGCCAAGACGGGCTACACCCACGCGGTACGCGACGCCCGCCTGTGGCTGCTCTCCCTCGCCAGCCTCTGCGCACTCATCTGCGCCGGCAGCGTCTTCACAGCCCTTCCGATGCTGATGAGCCACGACCACCTGGACGCCACCGCATACGGCTGGACGCAGGTAGCGAACGCGGCCGCCGTACTGATCCTGTCCCCGTTCATGACCCCATGGCTCAGCAGACGCGCTGCGCACGGAGGACCCATGACCGGTCTGCTGGCAACCAGCGCCCTCCTCCTGGGCGCCGGTATGGGCCTGGCCGGTCTGGCGGATTCCACCGCCGGCTATTGCCTTGCCGCAGCTGCCGCCGTCCCAGGCGAGATCATCCTGTTCATCGCAGCCGGCGACCTTGTCTCCCGCCTTGCCCCGCCTGGAGCACACGGACGGTACGCCGGCCTGTGGGGGAGCAACCTCGCCCTGGCGGTCATCGCCGCGCCTCTCCTTGCAGCCTGGTCCCTCGGCCACGGCGGAGGGGTGACTGCGACGTGGATCATCTGCGGCGCTGGAGCACTCGGGGCTGTCCTGTGCTGGCCCCTGCACTCCAGCATCCGCACGGCCGACGCACTCACTACCCCGGGACCCCGCTCGACGAACGATGAAGCGGAGCACTCCGCGGAAGCAGCGTAATTGTCGGGACCGCCAGGTACGTTGCCCATCACCACCTTTCCCGACTAGCACCTCAGGACAACCATTGAGTGACCACACCGTCTTCGCCTGGTGCTTCTCCCACGGTCGGCTGCACCACTTCGTCGGTGAGCCGTGGTGCACCGCCACCTGGGCTCTCCTTCCAGGCGCAACAGAAGAAGAGGCACTGGCCGCTAAGGCACAGCAGTACGGCGCGGCGACATTTCTCGACCAGCTGCCCGATGAACAGCAACTCGCTCTCATTCGAGGAAGCGGCGACCGCACTGCCTGACCGCACACCCGCGGGCTGGAGAGGACGGAGCCTCGTCACGTTGGGCTCAGAACGTCACCAGCAGCCCGAGCACCATGACCGCCACGATGACGCCGACGATGATGATGCGCGTACCTGAATCCGCCGACCGCCACCAGCGGTCCGCGGTCGGCCATCCCGAGGCGTTCACCGCCTTGGAACCGATCCGCCTGGTGAGAGGCTTCCGCGCAGCATCATCGGGCTCCAGGTAGTCAAGATCACCGGCGTCGCTCTCCTGGATCTGTGCAGCAAGCGCACCAAGGAGCTCGTCCAGTCGTTCCGGGCCCAGCTCGAGATGCAACTCGGCCCTGTCGTTCCCCAGAACCAGCATGGGGAAGGGATGGCTCTCGTCCACACTGGTCACCACACTCCAGTCGGCGTAGTCAGCGTGCACCTGATCTTCGATCTCCGCAGGCATGGCCTCCGCGGTCTCGGCCGGCGAAGGGATGTAGTCGGCGGGCAATGTCGTGACCTCCTTGCGGGCCACCGCGGTGGTGGCCCCGCCGCATGCTCACCGGTCAACCGGACACGGCCTGTTGGCGGCGGCGATCGCAGTCAGGAGCTCCGGGTGGTTGTCCGCCTCGCCCCGTAAGTTGCGTGCTCGGTCCCCGAAGAGACCAACGTCGACACCTGCTCACCGATGGCAAGAGATTCGCGACGGGACCACGCTTCAACGGCCTCAGCTAGACACTCCTGCCATTCACTACCGAGGAGATCAGTTTCGATGAGCACTGATGTGCAGGAGCCGGTCAGCACCGCCTTTGCGATGAGGCTCCACATGCCGCAGCCGCACCCCTGCTTCGTCATCACAGCTTTTCTGCACTACGCGCTGGAAGACCCGTACGCCGTACGGATCGTCTTCCGCATGAGCACGGGAGACGAGCCTGTCGTCTGGCACGTGAACCGCGACCTGATCCGAGACGGCCTGGTCCGGCAGGCGGGAGAAGGGGATGTACAGATCGGTCCTGATCCGCGCAACGCAGACGACGTCATCCTCCGTCTTCGTGTGGACGACGCCAGCGCGCTCCTGACGGCTCCTCGGCCGCCGATCGAAGACTTCCTCCGCCGTACGACCGAAGTGGTTCCGTACGGCCGGGAGAGTTCAGTGCCCAGCGTGCGAGCGGCGCTGGACGCCGAGCTGGGTCGCATCCTCACCACCTCGTAGCCCTTCAACAGATCCTGCTGCCTGCCGCTGACACCGTCACGTTGCTTGTTGCTTGGGACGCCATGCCCCTGACCGACGTCAGGGGCATGGCCATTCCCGTATCGACTGGCCGTGCCGACCCGCCCTCAAAGTGAGAGCTGCCTCACAGCCGTAGCGTCCGATCGTGGACGACGGGCCTACCTGCCACTGGTCATGACCAGGCTCCCACCCGCGACCAGGAAGAGATACCACCATGCCGGTCCTGCGCCAGATCACCACCTGCACCGAGCCGTCGACTGTCGTGATCGAGCGGCGCGCCCGCGCACGCGACCGGTCTGTGGACTACCGGCTGGAGGTCTGCCGACGCCACCGATGGCTCGCGAACAACTGGACCGGCCGGCGCAGCACTGAAGGAGCCGGCGGGCGATGTGGGACCCTCACCGACTACCGCCCCTACATCCAGATCGTGCAGTCCCATGCCGACCTGTGGCTGCGCCCATTGGCCGCGAACGGCCCTGAGGACCATAACGGCGACCTCGCGGCCGCGCTCCGCGCGGGTTACGAGTTGCTGACCGTGGACCGGGAACCGACCGGCGTGGCGGTCGCGCTGGAGCATGCGGCACGGATCGCCGAGGCGGTCACGGTCGGAACTCTGCCGCTGGCCGAGGGGCGTGCTCAGCTCCTGGCAGTGCTCGGTGCGGCAGAGACCCTCGACGCAGGAGCACGAGGCGCCTGAACTGCTGCCACACGACCGCGACCGCTGAGCGGCCCCTCTCCACTCGAACGCGTTGTAGAAGTGCGGTGCTGTTCCTTTACTGGTGCCTACGAGGAGTGGCCGAAGCGATGCCCTCATATGCCTCTGGTGCCTTGGGCGTTGGGCCGACTGCAGCTGCAGCAGAAGGATCCGCAGATGCAGAGGCGCTTGTTGCGGCTTGGGTTGTAAAGGGGGAAAGTAGATACAGCGTCCCTCCCCACCAACCTTGGGGAGGGACGCTGTCAGCGCACATACTCGCGGCGTATCCGCTCGGGCGTCAGATTTCTGCCCGGGTGATCATCCGAGGCGGCCGCTCTTCACATCGTCGACGAAGGCGGCCCACTGGTCAGCGCCGAACACGAAGGCGCCCAGGTGAGGGGCCTTGCTGTCGCGTGCAGCCACGAGACCCTCCTCCGTCGTCTGTACCTCCAGGCAGTCCCCCTGCTGCGCTCCGCTGTAGGACGACTTCTTCCACTTGCCTTCCGGCAGGTCGTGCCGCATCATTTCACTTTCTTCGCGTCTCAAAGCTCTCGGAGAATTTCCGAGATCAGGTCATTCGACTTTGCTGTCGACAGCATCGACGATCGCAGCAGGTCCAGCGAGTCTCTGTACTTTCGAATAGTTGTCTCCTCTTCCAGGTATAGGGTCCCGTCCAGGTATTCCACCTGCACGACGTCGAGATCGAGTTGGTCTGGGTAACTGTAGAGCGTGAAGGCCCCGCTGCTGGTTCCGGTATATCCCTGCTCGCTGAACGGGACGACGCGAATCTCCACGTTGGATTTCGCGCCGATCTCCAGCAGATGGCCCAGTTGGCCCTTCATCACCTCAGCGCCGCCTACTCGCTGGCGCAGAACGCCCTCCGTCACGATGCAGAGGTAGTCGAGGAAGGTGTCCCTCTCGAAGACGTCCTGACGGCGGAGCCGGATGTTCGCGTAGAAGTCGACCTGCTCATGATCCAGCGTCGGGTCATTGGAGCTGATGACGGAGGCGGCGTACTCCTTCGTCTGGAGGAGGCCAGGCAGGACCTGCGGCTGGAACGCGACGATGCGCTCCGCGTCCTCTTCGAGCGCGAGCAGCTCCTTGAAGTCCGGTTCGAGCCTGTCGCCGTGGGTTCGCCACCAGCTGCGCCGCTGCCCCTCAGCCGAGAGCGCGACCAGCCACGAGCGCACTTTCAGATCGCTGATCTTGTAGAGATCCATCAGCGTTTCCAGCTCGAGACGGCTGACGCGATGGCGTCCCGTCTCGATGCGGCTGATTTTCGACTCGTCGCCATGGATGGCCTTGGCGGCCTGCTCCGGGCTGATCCCTGCCTTCTCGCGCGCCTCACGCAGAGCGGTGCCCAACCGGCGCCGGCGAGCCGTACGTCGCGCTGGCTGTCCCACCTTCGTCCTCCTCTGTCCTTGTCTTCCGCCAGTGTGACGGACGCGGCCGCCGCAAGGCTACGAGGGGGGCGCTTGCACTTCTTCCGTACGCAGTCCTGCATTTTGTAGCTCAGGAGGTTGCGGGATGTGCCAAGTTAGGTCCATCGTAAGTAGGCGACCACGATGCGCAACCACTTCGTGGCGGTCAACTGCCGTGCCGTGCCGTCTCAGAGGCAGTGCGCGGGTCTGTGAGCGGTGACGCCGAGGCTTGAGAGGCAAGTCCATGACGCCAAGCGGAGACGAGGACAGGGGGATCCCCAGCGCCTCTCGGCGGGACGACATCCCACCGGACGCTCGGGCTCTCCAGGCGCCGTCAGCTGTTCAGTTAGCGCGCGACGTGACTCGCGGACGCGACGTCCGAGTGGCGGCCGGCCCCGGCGTCTACGCAGTAGACCGCGCGTGGGTGCATCCCCTCGACGGTGTCGGCTCAGGATGGTTGGCCCCGGTGGCCCGTCTGACCCCGATCGGCAGTCCGATCACCAGGCAGTACCCTGTCGAGCTCGCGATGCCGACAGCGCGGCGGATGGCCCGGGTCAAGGGACGCATCGGGCTCACGATGCTGAACTGGCATGGCAGCGTGCCGGCCGCGCTGCAGGTCCTGTCCGTACTCGTGGACAACGCCCTTCAGCACGGCCGCGCGGCCGCGAACGCGGAAGCAGTTCTGCGCGCATGCCTGAGCATCACGGTGGAGCAGCAACTGCTGGTTGATGTACAGGACTTCAACCCGGGGTTCGCCGACTGCCGAGAAGTCCGATCCGGGATTGGCAAGGGTTCTTTGATCGAGCTCATCAGGCGGCGAGCGATCACAGACCTCACGTGGTTCGCCGATCCCAACATGCAGGGCAAGACCGTTCGGGCCGTGGTGACTGCCGGGGTGGTGGATCTGTGATCGCGCGCTCAGCTTCTCGCCAGGCCCAGGAACGTGCGCATCTGCGGATGGCGCGCTCCCGACATGGGCTAGCGCTTCACGGGCGGGGCATCCCAGTAGCTCCCGAGCATCTCGTCGACCCACTTCGGGACATGGATCTCTCCACGGGGGCCCATGACCGGGAAGTACGGCGACACGTCGAACACGGGGGTTCCGGCCACTGCGTCGAAGTCGGTGACGTGAAGGTCTCGTCCCTCGACCCTCACCAGTCTCGGATGGCTGACGGCGAGCTGATTCGGCCGTCGATGGTTCCGGTGGACGAAGGTGCCTGTGGCCGGCCAGGCCGGGTTGTTGCGCGGGCTACGCGCGTGCAGTGCCACGTCCGTGGGGCTGGCCCGGTGGAAGTGCCACAGGACCTCCAGGTGCGAGAACTCGTGGAGCCCCTGAAGGGTCTCCAGCGGGAAGTCCTCGTTCATGCGGATGATCGACTCCACACCGCCTTGGAAGTCGTCGACGGGATCGGTATGACCCGCAACGACCTGCGCGACTGCTGTGATCTCGATCCGCGTTGGGCTGGTCATCAGCGTCCCCTTCGTCACCTGCGCGTTGGGCCGTCCCGGCCCCGGCGGAGGTTCATCGGCACTTCAACCCGGTCAGCCTATGGGGCGCGGTGTGCGACTTCGCCGGCCGGTCCGGGCCGGAGCACCGACGACCGCGACGTCCGCCAGGTCGGGAAGGGCAGGCTCGCGCGGGTCCAGGCGGGAAAGTCCCACAGGTTACGCCTGGCTCAGCATGGAGCGGGCGCGCGCGTCCAGTTCCGCGGCTTGGCTTCCGGCCCGGTTCCGGAAGGGCGAGAGTGCGCGGCGCATCTGGACAACGGTCTCCTTCGCCCGGCCCGACTGGACGCCTGTCATGGCGTCGAGGGCTTGGCTCCAGGTTTCGCAGGCGCTGTCGAGATGTCCTTGCTGGGCCTGCACAGCGCCGAGGTAGCCCAGGGTGACGGAGTGCGTCCTCGCGAACTGGGCTCGCCGTGTCCGGACGCTGCGGTGGAACTGCGTCTCGGCGCCCTTGAGGTCGCCCAGGTCCCTCAGGGCGGCGGCGGTTTCGTGGGCGAGGCTGGCCTCAGTGTAGAAGAACACCCGGTTCGGCTCGTCTTCCCCGTCACTGGCCCGTCCGAGGTCTTGTTCCGCGCGCAGAAGTGCGGCGACGGCGGCCTTCTTCTCGCCGGCCGCGGCCAGACCGCGAGCGTGCACGACGCCGAGCAGCGAGCGTTCGCGCCAGCAGGCGTGTGTGTATCGGCGGCTGGACAGGGAGGCTTCGGCCAGTCGCACGGCCTCCTGTGGGTGGCCAAGGTCGACGGCCTGGTGGGCCATCGCCCGCAGGATGTGTCCGGCCAGAGGCGCGTCTCCGGCCTCTTCGGCGAGTCCCGTGGCGATCGTCAGCCAGCGCTGCGCGAGGGGGTGCTCACGCCCGTCGAAGGCGGTCCATCCTGCGAGGTAGGCGAGTTCGGCTGTTGCGGAGGTCATCGAGCGCCGGACGTCTTCGGACAGGAACCGGCCGCTCAGAAGCTCGGCGACATCTGTGCGGAGGTATGCGACGAGGGCGGCGCGGCCGGCGCGGCCCCCGCGCTTCTGGTCGCGGCGGGAGAAGATCGCGGTCATCTCCCGGACGTCGTCGACGTCCTGAGCAGTCACCACGTAGCTCGACAGGGGTTTGCGCGCCCGGGCTCGGTCTGCGGCCCGCTCGAAGTACTGGTCGTCGGGAAGGGCCAGGGCGGCCACCGAGTAAGCCGAGGTGGCCAGCAGGTGTCGGCGGTCGATGTCCACCATGTCTTTGCTCCCGAGCGTCACCAGCGTTGTCAGTGGGTCGTCGCTCCACGCCGGCAGCTCGAGCTCGTCGGTGTCTGCCGTCAGTCCGATGTCGGCGAGCGTCACGAGGCGACCGAGGCATCGGGAGAGCGTCTCGGCCAAGATACGGGCAGCCTGGGGCTCGGGGGCGACGCCGCCCACCCACTTCGCGATGTGGGACTGGCCGACGCCGGTCAGCTCGTTGATGCCGTGTTCCGCGGCAACCGACCTGACACGAGCGGCCAGGCGGGCCTGAGACAGGCCTGCCTGGGCAATCGCAGCGGCCAGCTTGACGTTGCGCGTACGCCCCATGGTGCGTCCTCGTCCCCGAAACGATCTTTCATCACGTTCATTGGTCCCGCGGCCTCGCCGGGATACCCAGCGCCGCGAAGACGCGGTTGTCTCGTGAAGACGATATTCCTCAACCCCTCCCGCAGTGCGGGGGATTCGAGGACCTCATCCACACGAACCCGCCGGGCGAGTGGCCCTGAAAGCCCGATGGCAGGAGAGGAGAAGCGGCCGATGAACCACCTGACGCTCAGGAAGCCCGGCTGCCCGAGGGCTCTACCCGCCGTTATGCCGCATGGGGGCACGGCCCTCCCGGCCCAAGGAGTGTGTGCGGTGCCCCACCTCCCCCTTGACGGTGCCAGCACACGCGGAGCGGACGAGCCTCAGTTCGAGGTGTCACTGCCCGCCGAGCGGGAGGCCGTCTCTCGGGTGCGGCGTCAACTGCGCACGCGGCTGGAGCAGGACGGCCTTGCTGGCGTGGCGGATGACGTCCTCCTGATCTGTACGGAGCTCGTGACCAATGCGGTCCTGCATGGCTTCCTTGGCTTCCCGCCCGGGATCACCATCAAGGTCACCGTCGTCTGGTCTGATGTCCAGCTGCGCCTGGACGTGCGTGATCCGTCCGGCGTACGGCCCAAGGAGCAGGCGTTCTCTGCGAGTCGGGCAAGCGGGCGCGGTCTGCGGCTTGTCGATGAGCTCTCCGACCGCTGGGGGGTCGACACCGACCCGTCCGGCTGCGGCAAGACCGTCTGGACGGAGCTCGACGCCCCCCGGAGGCGAGCATCATGAGCGTCTACGCAATCACCCGCTCTTCGGCCCGCCATTCCGGTGCAGGACCTGCGCCCTCCGAGAGCGCGCTCGCCTCCCCGTCACCCTTGAATGCTGCGGCGGCCCGGGACCGTACTGCACCGACCGGCGCAAGGGAGCAGGCGTACGGGCACCTGCTGAACCGACTGGATGAGTCGGCCCGCTTCACAGCAGCAGCGGAAGCCGAGGAGACCGAGACGCTGCTGGAAGACGTCCTGGGTCAGGCCGCCGCACCGGACCAAGCCCAGATCGCCGCTTGGACGCCGAGGCTGGAAGCCGTCCTCCGGACCCTTTGCGAGAACTCGGGACGGATCGTCCGGCGGCACGGTCACGACGCCAGCACGGCCGTCCAGCACGGCCTCGCCCTCCTCCAGGACGTACCGGCCGCGGCACCCGACTTGGGACGACTGCGGCGTCTTGCCCACGCCGTCTCGTCGATCCTCGCCGTCGCCGGAGACGCCCCGTGAACTCGAAACGTCCGCTGCTCCGGACACACCGGCAGCCCCTCCGCCCACAGCGGCATCGGGCGCCCGCCGTCGCCCGCCCCCCGATCGGAGACCACGTGTTATCCGCATTACGCCCGGTGCTCGGTTGGCGTAGGCGCTCCCCGTCACCCGGCGCCGTGCATGCCGTAGAAGACCTGGTGGAACAGGTGCTGGGCGCTTCGCCGCTGCCCCGCGACGACAACGACGTCACGCTGCTCCTCCTGGGCCTGCGCCGGCAGCTCCCCCACCTGGAACAGCTCCTGGGCGACACGGCCCCGGACTTGGTCAGCCAGGCACGCCGTATCCGTGACGAGCCGTTGCCCGAGGGACGCATGCCCATGGTGATCCTCACCATCCGGCTCGCGGAGATCGCACATGCCCTGATCGGCGCTCTCCCGGAGAACGCCCTGCCGCGTCGCACGGACACACAAGACCCCCTCTCCCCCAGCAGCCGGCCAGTGGACGGCCGCCAGAACGTGGGCGAGCCGGACCTCACCAAGACCGGACCGATGCCCCTCCCTGCGCTCACCCGATCGCCGGCGCCCGGCCCCACCCGGTCCTCTTCCCAGCACCGCTCGAGTCGGGCGGCCGAGTTGGTCAGTGCCGCTGCCGGTTCGTTGGGCGATTGCGGGCCGCCCGCATAGACCCGAGCCCGGCGACATGCCATGCCCCGCTCGTCGCCGGTGCTCGCCGTGGGCTTTCGGCTTCCGACTCTGGGGGACCGTTCGGCACACCGCCGACCCGGTCCCGGAAGCCGAAGGCGAGTGGCAGATCCCCCGTGCTGCCGTCCCGGCTGCCGCGGTTCCCAGAACGCACCCGCGGCAGCCGGTCCACGCCCCCACGCCTTTCCACCCCTCCCACCGTCCGAGGACTCATGACCCCCATAGACCGCTCTGGCCACAGGGCGCCGCGGCGCATCATGACGGTGCGCGCCCGACTCATCGTCGTGGCCACCGTCGCGATCACCGCACTGCTCGCCCTGGTCGTCGTCAACGCCGTGCCGGCCTGGGACAAGCAGAGGAACCTGCGCAACGACAGCACCACGGGCCGCCTCGGCGGCGAAGCGTCGCTGCCCCTGTTCATCGCGGCACAGGCCGAGCGCAAGCTCACGGCCGCCTACCTGGCTCACCCGTCTTCCGCCGCGAAGGCTGCTCTGAAGGCGCAACGGGGCAAGACCGACGCCGGTCTCGCGTCCTTCAGGCGCTTGTCCGGCACCGAGCTGCGCACCGACCAGCGGCACCGATGGGAGTACGTCGAAGCGGTCTACCAGCAGCTCGATGACCTGCCCCGGGTGCGTAAGAACGTGGATGCCCGGGAGGGCGAGCCGGATGAGGCCACCGGCTACTACACCTCCCTGATCAACAGGATGATCAGCTTCTACCAGGCGCTGAGCGCGATGGACGACGGCCCGCTCACCCTGGAGACCAGGCCGTTGGTCGGACTCTTCTACGCCTCGGACGCCCTGGCCCAGCAGGACATGCTCATCACCCAGGCCCGGGAATCCGGGCAGATGACGGACGCCCACCGGGTGGCCTTCGCGGAGGCGTACGGCACCCAGCAGGTGATGTACGAGCGGTGGATCGCTCCCTACCTGCCCGAGCAGGAGAAGGCGCTCTACGACAAGATCACCGCGAGCCTTGAGTGGAAGGAGCTCCAGACGGCGCAGCGGTCGGTCATCACGCCGCCGACCGACGACCTCGGGAAGGAGCAGATCGGCGACCGGTCCTCCCTCCTGCAGTGGGACGACGCTTACGTGAAGGTCAGCGGGCAGCTCGCCGGCCTGAACCTGCAGCGGACGCAGGGGCTGCTCGCCCACGGCTTCCAGCGGGCGGACGAGATCCGCACTCAGGTGTTTATCCAGGCCGCTGGCAGCCTGGTGGCGATCCTGCTGATCGCCGGGCTCATCATCTGGTTGATCCGCTCCATCTCCTCGCGGCTGCGTCAGCTGCGTCAGCAGACACAGGAGGGCGCCGAGCGGCTGCCGGAGGTTGTGGAACGGCTGATGCGCGGCGAAGCGGTCGACGCAGAAGCTGAATTCCTCGAGCCGAACCGCGGTGACGAGTTCAGCCACGTCCAGGCCGCCCTGATCGAGGCCCAGCGCACTGCGGTGCGCCAGGCCGCTGCACAGGCCGGCGACCGCCGAGGGATCGGCGCATTCGTCGCGGCGGCGACCGAGCGGACCCTCGGACACATCAACCGGGCCCTGGGCCACCTGGAGAAGGTGATGGCCCGGCCGGACGTCGACCCTGCCCTGCTGGACGACCTGATCACCATCGACGGGGCCGTCTCCGCCAGCCGCCGCCACCAGGAGCATGTCGGGACGCTGGCCGGCAGCATGCGACAGGACCTCTACGACCGGCCGAGGTCGATCCTCGACCTCGTCAACGACGCTGCGGTGGAGACCGGCTCTCCCAAGCGAGTAGCCAACCAGGTCACCCACACCGCCTTCGTCCCCCCACAGCACGCGGCCGCCGCGGTGAAGGTCGTCGCCGCGCTGATCGAGAACGGGATCGGCAACTCCACCGGCGATGTGACCGTGCGCAGCGTCAAGGCCGTGCACGGAATCGCCCTGGAGATCGAGGACACCGGCTTCGGGATGCCCCAGGAGGCCATCGACGCCGCCAACGCCGAACTCGCCCAGCACAACCAGGCGACGTTCGAGGCCATGGCGCAACGGCGAGGCAAGCTCGGCCTGTTCGTCGTCGCGCGCCTGGCCGGCCACCACCATCTGAACGTGTCGCTCAGGCGATCCGCGTACAGCGGGATCACCGCCGTCGTCATGATCGACAACAAGGCCCTCACCACGGTGAAGCAAGACGTCCTCGCGCCTCCTGCACCGGCCCGCCCCGCGCAGCCGACAGCTCCCACCACGACGGCCACGGGCAGCGTGCCGTCACGCGCTTCCCTGCCCCGTCGGCGCCAGCCGGCCCTGGACCCGGCCGCCGCTCATGCGCGGCGACAGGCCGAGCATCTCGGCGCCGGCGCACTTCCGGCAGCCACCGACGCCGACGCCGACCCGCTGCCGCGCCGCAACGCAGGCCAGCACCTCAACCCCATCCTGCGCAACAGCGCTCCCTCCCCCCAGCCGCGAGGCGCACAAGACGAGTCCGACCCCCAGCAAGTCGGGGCCGACTGGGCGGACTTCCAGGCCGGAACACAGCAGGCCCCTCAGAACCACCCCCACCGATAAGGACGAGAAGACAACATGAACCCCGAGATCCAGAACCTCCTCGACCAGCGCGTCGGCCAGATCGCTCACGTCCTCGGAGCGGTCGTCGTCACCGAGGACGGCATCTTCCGGTACATGAGCGGCTGGACGAACGTGGCCGCCGCCCCCTCCAGGGACACGTCCGCCGAGGCCACCCGCAGGGAGCTGGGCGAGCACCTGGCCGCGATGACCAGCAGCATGGCCACCCTGGCCCAGCGGCAGGCCGACTACATCAACGGCGGTCACATGCTGCGCACGGTGGTGGAAACGGAGAAGGGCTGGTGCGTCGCCAGCCGCGCCGGCAATCACTGCGTCATCGCCGTGCACGCGTCGAAGGAGGCCACCCTCGGCCAGCTCGGCTTCGAGTTGACCGATCTCGCCGGACAGCTCGGCAGCATGCTGGACGTCGAGCAGCGCGAGCTGGCCACGGGCGAGCACGGCGGGACGATCCTGTGACGGCGGCGTCGGGCGGCCGCCGGACGCGGCCGTACGCCGGAACCGGCGGCCGCACCCAGGCTCCCGACGCCACGCTGAGCATCGACACCCAGATCACCGCCCATACGGGACATGGGCGGCTGCTCAGCGAGCAGCACCAGCTCGTCCTGGACCTGTGCTCCGAACCCAGGGCGGTGTCGGAGCTCGCCGGACTGCTGCAGCTGCCCGTCGGGGTCATCACCGTCCTGGTCACCGACCTCCGGCAGCACCAGATGGTGACCACCCAGGCCCCGGTCGACATGTCCCGCAACGACAACGTCACTCACCGCCTCATGGAGCGCGTACACGCCGCCCTGCAGGCCCAATACGAAGAAGAAACCAGGGGGGCACGGGGTGCCAACTGAACCCGCTCCGGAAGTCGTCAAGCTCGTCGTCGCCGGGGGCTTCGGGGTCGGCAAGACCACGTTCATCGGTGCGGTCAGCGAGATCGAGCCGCTCAACACCGAGGCCGTCATCACCGAGGCGAGCACCGGGATAGACCGCACCGACGGAGTCGAGAAGAAGACCACCACCACCGTCGCCTTCGACTTCGGCCGCCGCACCGTCGACGACGTCACCCTGTACCTGTTCGGCACGCCCGGCCAGGACCGGTTTTGGTACATGTGGGACGACATGGTCCGCGGCGCGGTCGGCGCCATCGTCCTGGCCGACACGCGACGGCTCGCCGACTGCTTCTCGAGCATCGACTTCTTCGACCTCCGCGACGTGCCCTACATCGTTGCGGTCAACGCCTTCGACGGCGCACCCGCCTACAGCGAGGCTGACCTGCGCGCCGCCATAGCTCTGCCACCGCACATCCCCCTGCTCCAGCTGGACGCCCGCGAGTCCGGCTCGAGCACGCTCGCACTGCTCACGCTCTTGAAGTACCGGCTCAGCCAGTCCGCCACCGCCTGACCCGAAGGACCCCCATGCCCGCCTTCTCTCCCTCCAGCCCCGTTCCCCTCTTCAGCGACGAGTTCCTGACCGACCCCTACCCCGCGTACGGCACCCTGCGGAGCACCGGCGCCGCCGTGCACCTGGAGGAGTACGGCGTGTGGGCCATATCCCGGCACGCTGACATCGCCGCGCTCCTCAAGGCCCCGGACGTCTTCGGCTCCGAGGGCGGGATAGCCCTCACCGCCCTCGCGAACCGGGAGATCCTCGCCGGCACGGTCCTCGCCTCCGACGGCGAGCGGCACGCCAAGCTCCGCAGGGTGCTGTCCAAGCAGCTCGCTCCCCGCGCGATGAAGGCCCTGGCCCGCCGGATCACCGACCGCGCCGAACACCTGGTGGACCGGTACACGCAGCCGGGTCGGTTCGACGCCGTCGCCCTGGCCCGCCACATGGTCTGCGACACGGTGATGGAACTGATGGGCCTGCCCGACGCGGACCGGGAGGTGCTGCTGTCCGGCGCCGCGGCGACGTTCGACGTGTTCGGCCCGATGGGCGACCGCTACCAGCAGGCGCTGCCGCTGGCGTCCCGCATGGTCGAGATGCTCCACGAGAAACTGATCCGCGAGAACGTTCCCTCCGAATCGTGGATGGGAGCCATCTTCGAAGCCGTCGACGCGGGGCAGATCGAGGAGAGCGACGCGGTACCCCTCGCTTCGGCGTACACGGCCGCGGCCATCGACACCACCGTCCTCGGCCTCGCCGACTGCCTCGTCCAACTCGCCCGGCACCCGGAGCAGTGGCAGGTCCTGCGCCGTGACCCCGTCCGCTGGGCCGCGCCCGCCTTCCGCGAGGCTCTGAGACTCGAAGCCCCGATACAGGGCTTCGGGCGGCTGCTGACCAAGGACGCCGAGATCGGCGGCGTCCACCTGCCCGCGGGCGACCAGGTGTGGCTGCTGTACGGCTCCGCCGGCCGCGACCCCCGCCACTGGGGAGACGAAGCCGACGAATTCGACATCAGGCGCTCGCGCAACCACCAGCACCTGGCCTTCGGCAGCGGACCGCACCTGTGCGCCGGCGTCCCGCTCGCCGAACTCCAGGCCCGATCCGTCCTGCGCGCCCTGGCCGCCCGCTGCTCCCACCTCACGCTCGACGGCGAACCGGTTCGCGTCCTGAACAACCTTCTTCGCGGGTACAGCAGCGCGCCGCTCGCCGTCGAACTCGCCCCCCGTCCGTCCGCCTCCGACACCCCGGCCCGCTCGGACGAGACGTCCCAGCAAGGACCCGTGACATGACCCTCGCGACCCTCGCGACTCCTACCGCTCCAGATCCGCCGAGTGATCTCGCCCTGGCCGCCCGGCCGCGCGTGATCGGGCCCGGCTGGGAGGTCCTGCTCATGCCCGAGCGGCTCGGCCGGCTCCTGACGAGCGCCCTCGCGGGAAGACCCGCACGGACAGCTCCCCTGGGCTGGGTCTTCGCGCACGCCGGTCGGTGGGGAATCTTCCTCCCCCCGGAGTCCGACGAGCCCGCCTGGCCGCCGGACACGACCTACCTCAAGGCGGGCACCAGCCTCACCCTCCCCATGCCCGGAGCCAGGCCGGACGCGTGGACCAGCGCCTGTGGGTGGGTGAGCCGGGACGGCAACCGGCTCAGCCGGCCGCTCCTGGTCCACCCCCTCCTCACGGCTCTCGCCGACGAGGGGTAGGACACCGCCCCGCCGCCCAGCAGCGGCCATGCGCGGCCAGCCGCCCCGGGGTCGCGTCGGCCGCCGCCGAGCGCACCGCAGAGACCGAACAGATCCGCACCGCCTGACCAGGAGACGTCCGTGCAAGCCCCCATTGCTCCACCGACCACGAACCCGACCTCTGAGCGGCGCAGCCCCCTGTACATCGCTCCGTTCGCGGGGGAGTTCGAGTGTGACGTCACCGTGCTGTTCGACGAGAACGGGCACATCTACTTCGCCGACGAACGGTCCGAGGACCGTGACGTCGACGGCCTGCTCTGGGAACGGTGGGAAGGGGCACAGACCGGCGAGCTGGACTGGGCCGCGCACCACCCCGCGCGCCAGCGCGAGGTCATGGACGGGCGACCCTTGTGCGGGGTCTGCAAGGGCGACCCGGACCGCGACGAACGCGGAACGCTCTGGCTCCTGCACGCTGACGAGAACACCCAGGCTCTCGTGTCCTTCCCCTGCAGCATCACGACCGCCACGCCCGCGGTCTGCATCCCGTGCGCCCGCCGTGCCCTGCGCGCATGCCGGGAACTTCAGGGCGGGTTCATCGCGCTGCGCGTGCGCGAAGCCCCGGTCATCGGGGTGCGCGGCACGCTGTACTCCCCCACCGACCCCCCGCAGACCAACCAGGTCGTCCGCTTCGGCGATGACGCCCTGCACCGGCTCGTCGCCCGCCAGTTGATGCGCGAGCTGATCAATGCCGAACTCGACGTGACCACCCTGGTGGCGGCTGACTTCCCCACGGCCGGGCGGGCCGTGGGCGCGCTGGCGGGCCCCGGCCCGGTGTGGGGGTGACCACGATGCGCAAAGCGGCACTCTTCGACCTGGACAGCACTCTCACCGACCACGCGGCGGCATTCGCGAGGTGGGCGGAGGAGTTCTGCGTTTCCACCGGGATCCCCTTGTCCGCGCTCATGAGAGCCGAGACGTTCCATGGTGGCGCCCGCCACGCATTCTTCGCCGACCTCAAGAGCGCCTTCGGGCTCCGGCGCTCCATCGCGTCCCTGCACGCCGACTACCGGCGGCGCTCCGCCGAGCTCGTGCCCCACCGCCCCGAGGTCTGCACCGCCATGCAGCAACTCGCCGACGAAGGCTGGGAACTGGGCGTCATCACGAATGGCTCACCGGACGCACAACGCTGCAAGCTCGAAACA
Source organism: Streptomyces sp. NPDC088745 (assembly GCF_044751045.1). NCBI lineage: Bacteria > Bacillati > Actinomycetota > Actinomycetes > Kitasatosporales > Streptomycetaceae > Streptomyces > Streptomyces sp. NPDC088745. The sequence goes on along the minus strand of NZ_JBIVLB010000021.1, from coordinate 62,491 downwards.
GCGCGCCTGACCCGCTACTTCGCCTCGGTCGTGATCTCCGGCGAGTACGGCATCCGGAAGCCGGACGAGGCCCTGTTCCACGTCGCGCTGGATGACCTGGGCGTCGACGACCCCGCCCACGCGGTGATGACCGGCGACTGTCTCATCGCCGACATTGGCGGTGGGCAGCATGCGGGGCTGCGCACCGTGTGGATTGCCGATGGACGTACCCGCCAGCACCTCGCTCCGGAACCCACTCACGTGGCGCAGGACGTGGTTGAAGCGGTCACCTGGCTGCTCGCCAACCCGCCCGGTCCGGAGAGCGCCCCTCTCCTCTCTCTTGTGGGCCGGTGAAGCAGCTGTGCGAGGCAAGGACGTCGCCCGGCTGGCCACCTTCCTGATCGCCTTCGCGGTGATCATCACCGCCGCACAGATGCCCACCCCCCTGTAATTCCGCGCCATGCGCGGGGCCGCGCGGCATCTGTTGCGCCGGCCTCAGCGCACCGCGTGGCGTCCGCGATCCGCAGGCGCCGAGCCGCACGACACGACAACCACCACGGTCCCCCGTAGGACCACCGAACAGAACGGACTTCCATGGCTGGGCGTATCGAGGACTACGCACTCATCGGCGATCTCCAGACGGGCGCGCTCACCCGCCGCACCGGGACGATCGACTGGTTGTGCCTGCCCCGGCTGGACTCGGAAGCCGTACTCGCCGGACTGCTGGGCACCCCCGACAACGGCTACTGGCACATCGGTCCGTCGGTGCCCGAGACCAGCTCGCGCCCTCCGGCCGACCGCCGCTCCTACCGTGGCGACACGCTGATCGTGGAAATGGAGTGGGACACCCCCACGGGTACGCTGCGCGTCACGGACTTCATGCCGCCACGCACAGGCGCCGACGACACTCCGCGCTTGGTGCGCATAGCCGAAGCCGTCACCGGAACCGTCGACGTCGATGCCGCCCTGTCCTTGCGCTTCGACTACGGCAAGGTCGTGCCCTGGGTTCAGAAGACCGCCGACAACCGCACCCGCGCGGTCGCAGGCCCCGACGCGGTCTGGCTGGACACCGATGCGGAAACCCACGGCGAATCGCTGACCACACGCTCCCGCCTCACGCTCACCGAGGGCCAGCGCACCACCTTCACCCTGAGCTGGCAGCCCTCCTACAAGGGCGCACCCGACAAACTCGACATCGATCAGGCCTTCGAGGACACCGAGAAATTCTGGACCGACTGGGTCTCGCACTGCGCCTACAACGGTCCCTACCGAGCCGCGGTCATCCGCTCGCTGATCACGCTGAAGGCACTGACGAACCCGCTGACCGGAGGGATCGCCGCCGCGCCGACCACCTCGCTGCCGGAAGAGATCCGCGGTGTCCGCAACTGGGACTACCGCTACGTCTGGATCAGGGACGCCGCGAAGATCCTCGCCAGCCTCATGCAGGCCGGCTACCTCGACGAAGCCCGCGCCTGGCGGGACTGGCTGCTGCGCGCGGTCGCCGGCGACCCGGAGAACCTGCAGATCATGTACGGCATCGCCGGGGAACGTGAGATGCCGGAAACGACGCTGGACTGGCTCGTCGGCTACGAGGAGTCGGCACCGGTGCGCATCGGCAACGGCGCCGCCGGACAGCGCCAGCTCGACGTGTACGGCGAAGTGATCGGGACCCTGCACCTGGCTGCCCAGTTCGGTCTGGAACGGGACGAGACCAGCAACACCCTGCTGATCAAGCTCGTGGAGTCGGTCGAGACGCACTGGCGTGAGACTGACGCGGGCATCTGGGAAGGCCGTGGCCCCACCCGGCACTTCGTGCACTCCAAGGTGATGGCCTGGGTCGCGGTCGACCGTGCCGTCAAACTCGTCGAGGACGGCCATGCCGACGGCCCCGTCGAGCAGTGGCGGACTCTGCGGGACACCATCCACCAGGACGTCTGCACCAACGGCTACGACGCTGAACGCAACACCTTCACCCAGTTCTACGGCAGCAAGAATGTCGATGCCGCGCTGCTGCTCATCCCCCAGGTGGGCTTCCTGCCGGCAGACGACAAGCGGGTCATCGGCACCATCGAGGCCGTCCAGGAGGAGCTCTCCACCTCCGACGGGTTCGTCCTGCGCTACCTGACCAGCGGTGACGCCATCGGCGTGGACGGGTTGCCGGGTGATGAGGGCGACTTCCTCGTCTGCGCGTTCTGGCTGGCCAAGGACCTGGCGATGATCGGCCGCTACGACGACGCGCGCGCCCTGTACGAGCGCCTTCTCGGCCTGAGCAACGACGTCGGACTGCTGGCCGAGGAATGGGACTCGAAGCTGCGGCGGCAGCTCGGGAACTTCCCCCAGGGCTTCAGCCACATCGGCATCGTGGAGGTAGCCCTTGAGCTGGAACGCCTTGAGCAGCAGCAGGCGTTGCTCCCCGCGCTGCCGGGGGTCGCCCGATGAGTCTGAATGCCGTCGCTGAGGGCTTACCCCCACGCGATGACGCTCCCGCCGCGGATCCCGTCGGCGGCAGCGCCGTGTCCCCCAGAGACGTCGTGGTCGTGACCGCCGACCGCGTCGACCGCACCTGCCACGAGGCTCTGAAGTCCCACTATGAGCGCCATCCCGATGTCCCGGTCGTGCTGGTGGCGGACCTCGTCGGCGCTCACGACATCGTCGCTGTCGCGCCGTACGGCGTGGCAGCGGTGGTGCGTACCTCCGAGCTGTACGACAACCCGGACCTCCTCACCCGGGTGAAGGCCCTGGTCGCCGAAGGCGGTCACCGTCTCCCGCCTGGGCTGGGGAGCTGCATTCGGACCGCCGCGGCCGAGCCGACGCGTCAGCAGACGCTCGGGCAGCCCGGCACCCTTCTGAAGCCCTTGGAGGTCGACGTCGTGGTCCTCGTGGCGGAGGGGCTGACGCGTATGGGCATCGCCCGACGGCTCGGCCGAACCCCCGAGCAAGTCCGAGCCTTGCTCAAGAACGTCTTCAGCCGACTGGGCGTACACCAGCGTGCGGAGGCAGTCGCCTACGCCGCCCGCGCGGGCCTGCTCGGGGCCATGTCCGGGGAGGCACGGTGAGTACTCTGCCCTCGCAGCCGGTACGCGCCGGCGCGCTCGTTGCCCCTTCCACGGCCCCGGCACCCTCGCTGCGCGGCCACCGCAGCTTCCAGGCGTACTGGCTGGGCGAGTCGACGGCCCTGGTCGGCTCGTCCGTCTCCGCGGTCGCGCTCCCCGTGGTCGCGGCGATGGAACTCGCTGCCACCCCGGGGCAGGTCTCCACGCTCGCCTCCGCCGCCATGGCACCCGGGTTTCTCCTCGCCCTGCCCGCCGGCGTCGCGGGCGACCGCTGTTCCAAGAAGCGGCTGATGGTGGGCACCGATCTGGCGGCGGCCGCGGTGGTTGCGGTGGTCCCCATCTGCTGGGCTGCCGGCACGCCGTCCATGCCGGTCCTGTACGGCGTGGCGTTCCTGCTGGGCGCGCTGGTGGTGCTGCACCAGGCCGCGGCGATCGCCATTGTGCCCGAGCTGGTGGAACCGGAACTCGTGCCCGACGCCAACGCACGGGTGATGGCGGCCTTCGCCGTCGCGGGATCCGCCGGCACCTACATCGGGACCGCCGCGGTCAGTCTGCTCGGTGCCGCCCGCTGCCTGCTCCTGGACTCCGCGTCCTATCTGATCAGCGCTTGGTGCGCCTCGCGTATCTCCACCGTCCACGCTGACCGGCGTCCGGCCGGGCCGCGCCCCACGATGATCACGTCGATCCGTGAGGGCATGGCGCACGTGCTGCGGGATCCGCTCCAGCGGCCCCTGGTTCTGACGATGGCCTACCACGCCTTCGCCGAGGGCATCGTCACGACCTACTTCGCGTACTACCTGCTGACCGAGCTCGGCTACGGCGACACCGGTCTCGGACTGGTGCTGGGCGCGGTCGGGGTGGGCAGCCTGGTGGGCGCCCTGGTCGCGGGCCAGCTGGTGCGACGGCTGGGGCCCGGCGGAGTTCTGCTCGTCGGCTTCGCCGTGTACCCGATGTGCGGGATGCCGCTTCTTCTCGCCCGCTCCGGGCACGGGTGGCTGATCGCTCTGGTGGCAGCGAGCGTCGTCAAGGCGGTCGCGGTCACGGCGGCCGCGTCCACGCAGAGGTCGCTCCGCCAGCAGCTGTGCCCGCCCCACCTCCAGTCCCGTGTACAGCAGACATCGGTGTGGCTGGTCGCCGGGGCCCGGCTACTCGCTACCGCAGCGGCGGGCGCCGTCGCCGCAGTGGCCGGTGTGTGGGCCGCGCTGCTGACCGGCACGGTGCTCCTCCTCGGCCCCGTGGCCCTGCTGTGGGTCTCCCCCGTCCGGCAGCTGAAGGTCATGCCCGGCACCACTACAGCGCCGCCTGAGCAGACCAGCAAACCGCTGCACGAGGGAGGGGACCGTGTCCACTGATCGCGGTCGGCTCGACGCCGTCTCACCCTTCGTGCGGCAAGGGCAGCGGCCTCGCCAAGCCTCCTCCATGTCCTGTGTCCTCGCCTTGAAGGAACCTCCCGTGACGATCTCGACCACACCGCCCCGCACCGCCGTGCGGCACCAGCGAACGGCCTCCGCTCCGCGGCAGCGTCCGCGCGCTCAACACCATGGGGACTTGAAGGCGGCCCTCGCCCTGCGCGATCTGCCCCTACGCATATCGGTAGCGGTGGCGGACCTGCTCCTCACCGTGCGGGTGCCCCTTCCGGGGCTCGGCCCGACCGGAGCGTACTCGGCCTTCCACGACACCTCCGCACGGCTGCAACCGGGCTGGTCACGGCATGAGTGCACGGCCGCTGGAGGTCTGACGTGACCACTGTGCCGACCGCCGTGCATCGTCACGCCGCAGCGTCACGTCTGGGGCTGCTGCGACACGCGCAACTGGAGAAGGCCCTTCGAGGTGTAGAGGGCGAGAAGCGGATCGCTCTTTACGTTCTGGTCGACTCCCGGCAGGATCCCGCTCCCCGTCTCGCCTCCGCGCAAGCCCTCGCGACCCGACAAGGGTGGACGGTCGCGGACCGCACCTTCGACGTCACGGGACCGACCAACCCCGCCACACGCCCCCAGCTCGCCCGGCTGCTCGCCGCGGCCCGGCGCCAGGAGATCCACGGCATCCTCGCCGCCTCTCGGGTCGACATCAGCGACGACGACAAGGAGTACGAGGCGATGCTCGAGCACATCCGAACCCTCGGAGCGGGGCTTGCCCTCGCACGTGAGGAGAACATCCTGTGACCTCACCAACACCGCACGCGGCCGCCGTGACGACGCGGAGCCCGGAGTCGAACCCTCCCCCCGAACTCCTCGACCTGCCCGTCATCAAGACGGGCAGGAAGCTCACCGGTGCGGCGCGAGAGGAGTTCGCGACGAAGGTCGTGGCCGCCTACCGCACTACGGGCCGCAGGGTCACCATCCGGGAGATCTGCGAGGCGACGAACCGGTCCTACGGCGCCATCCATTCCCTCCTGAGCGCGGCCGGGGCCACCAAGCGCGGGCCCCGCATCTCCGACGCGGAAGAGCAGGTGAATTCGTGAACGAGCCCCACCAGTCCGCCCCGGGCCACCCCGCTCTCGCGAAGGACCTGCTGGACCGCGCGCAACGGGCCAAGGCGCACTGGCGTACACCCGGCGTCGAACGCCTCAGCATGACATCGGACGCGCTCGCGGCGCTCGCCCAGACCCAGCACGACAACGCCGCCGGGCTGAAGCGGATCGTCGAACGGCTCGGGCAGTGGCCGGGCCGGAGCACCGTAGGGGCGGACGCCTGCCAGGCCGCCGTGGACATCGCCGTACACAGCGACCACAATCCTGCGTTCCAGCGAACCCTGCTGGGCCTGCTGCAGAAGGCCGTGCAAGCCGGCGACGCCACCAGCGCCCAGCTCGCCCACCTGCACGACCGCTGCCTCGTCAACGCCGGGCAGGCACAGCTGTACGGAACGCAGCACTGGTACCGCCCCGACGGGCACCTCGAACCGCACCCGATCACCGATCCCGCCCAGCTCGACACCCGCCGGGCCGGCGCGGGCCTACCGCCGTACACCGAACAGGCCCGACATCTGCGCGAACGGCACGGGCCGATCGCCTCCTTATCCCCTCCCCCTGCGTTCGAACCCGCTCCTGCGCCCGGCCAACGTGCGGCGTGACCGCCCTGCCCTCCGCTCTGGGAGATGACCACGTGTCCCTTGCACAGCCCACCCTCGACAACGAACTGCGCATCGTGTGCTGGAACATCGAGCACAACGGCCGCGGCCGGCACGGAGGGGAAGACCACCGCGACCTGGCCCGCGACATCCTCGCCTCCATCAAACCGCACGTCGTACTGCGCCAGGAGCTGACCGGCGCGTGGGACCGCGGGAAGGCGGACCTGTACGCCGAGGCCAACCGGCTCGGCGGCCTCACGCCGTTCATGGCCGCGCCGCGGGAAGGACGCAGCCGGAACCCAGTCGGCGTGATGGTCGACCCCACCAGGTTCGTCGTCGACGGCGAGTTCGAACACGACATGCCGTGGAAGCCGATCTGCAATCCACGCGTGCGCCTCAAGGGCTGCGCGAAGCCGATCGACCTCGCCTCGGCGCACCTGTGCCACTTCGACCCGGACCTGCGCGCGACCGAGGCGCGGCGGCTCACCACCCTCGCCGACAACTCCCGCAGCGCCCTTGTGGGGATGGACGCCAACAGCTACCCCCATCAGCCGGAGCTGGAATCCGTGGCGCTCCCGGACTGGGACACGGTCGAGGATCGCGTGCACTACCAGCACCGCACCATCGAGCGCGCCGGCAGGCGTGTCTCGGACACCCGCCCGGACGAGATCCTCTCCGGCGGCGACCCCGTCTTCATCGATCTCGGACTGCACGCCGCCACGGCCCTGGGCCAGCCCGGAGCGCTCGCGGCGACGGCGAGCCTGAAGCGCGCCGACCAGGGACCCGCCCAGCGCATCGACCGCATGTACTGCACCCCCGACCTCGCGCCGGCCCTGACCGCCTTCGAGGTCCTGGCGACCGACGACGTCCGGGCGGTCTCCGACCACGCCCTGCTCCTCGCGCGATTCGACCTCGAGGCCCTCCGCCGAGTCCTCGCCCCCACCCGCTGACGCCTCTACCTCTGGAGAGAATCCGTGCTCATCAACGCGGCGATCTGCAACTTCGAGAACAACGGCGGCGGCGACCGCGCACTGTGGCAGCGGATGCACGACCGGCTCGCGTCGCTCGACCTGCATCTGCTCCTTCGGCAGGAGGTGTGGAACGCGAAGGACAACGGCAACGAGCTCGCGGACGCGGCCGAAGCCGTGCTCGGCATGGCCGGACTGATCGGCCCGGAGTGCTGCACCGCCCTCTACCACGACCCGGACCTCTTCACCCCGGTCGGCGAGTTCCCGAAGACGGGCCCAATGTGGGTGCTCCCGCCGACCGTGCGCAGCCTGCAGCTCGCCGGTACGGCCCCCGGCGCGGTCCCGCTGATCGTGGGCTCCTACCACCTCAACTACGGCTCCACCACCACCCGTCTGGCGGAAGCCGAGCGGCTGACCCAGTGGAACGACAGGTGGGTCAAAGTCGACAGCCGACGCGTCCACTACCCGGCGCTCCTCGGCGGCGACAACAACAGCTACCCGGTGCCCGGGGCCCCCGGGGATCCGGGTCTGCCTGTCCTGGAGGAGATCCGAGACGAGCCCCACCGGGCGCACCGCTCCTACATCGGGCCGGACGGTGTGCGCCGGATGGACGACCGGCCGGACGACACCCTGCGCACCGCCGGCCTCCACGACGTCGCCCGTCACCTCGCCACCACCATGGGCGTCGCCGCCGCGGTCGCGCCGACGGTCGATGCCTGCGACACCCACGGGCCGGACGCGCGCATCGACCGGATCTACGCCAGCCCGGAGCTCCTGCCCGCCGTCCGCGAGGTCGAGGTCGTCGACATGACCGGCTTGTCCGACCACCACACGGTCGTGGTCCGCCTGGACCGGGACACCCTCACCGACATCCTCAACCACCCGATCACCCGGGCGGCGTGAGCGATGACCAGGAGGTATGGCCCGCACTCGGTAAGTCCCGATTCCCACTCGCGCACATCGCCGCGCCGCTGTGCCACCCCTCGCCCGAGGAGTGCGCTGAGGACCTCGCCTGGTACCGGGAGCGCCTTGCCGACCCGGACCTTCTCGACTGCGCGGTTGGTGTGAAGGTGGACGGCGCCGTACTCCTTGCGGTGCCCGTCGGCGGTAGCCGCCACGGCGGCTACCTGCCGGTGGGCACCGTGGCCGACGCCGTGCGCGTCTGGGCGGCCCTGCGGGGCCGGCCTGGATTCCCGCACGTCCGACTCGGTCTGTCGGTCCACCCCGACACCTGCCACACCGTCAACTGGGGACTGCGCGAGCCCATGGACGATGTCGAGCGCGGCTGGCACTTCGGGTACGCGCCGTCCGCCATCGACGCCTTCCTCCGCCGCATCTCCACCCTCGACCAGCAGCCGGGACCAGCGACGAGCGAGCCGGTCCAGGCCGACGAGCGGACCTGGCAGCAAGATCCGCTGCTGTCGACACTCCGCGACATGGGCGGCTGTCTGGCCGTGATCTTGATGGGCGTTGTGATCACCCTGCTGGTGGCAGCGGCCCGCGACACCTGGCCGCTGCTCAGCGAGATCTCCTCATCTCTCGTCGTGTATCACGACTCACAGGACAAGCGATGACCACGAACCCATCCGTCCCAGCCCCGCCCCCCGCCCCTCTTACCGCCGCGGCCGCGGTCGCCGGACCCACCCAAGCCGCTTTCCCCGCCGGGAAGTTCGGTGGTGCGCGGCTACGCTGCTGTTCCGTCCGCGCGGATCGGAGCTGGGAGGGTGCGCAAGCGTTCTGCCAGCTCGACGGCCGAGCTGTCCGCCGAGGTATCGAGCAGTCGTCCCAGCCGTGTCAGACGGTCGCGGGCGGTTGCGCGGAGCCGTGGTGGAGGGATCAGGTCGAGTACGCCCAGCGCTCGGTTGGCTGCCTGATCCGGGGCGTCGCGGGCCTCCGCGAGCGCCAGGACGAGGGTGGCAGCCACCCACCCCGGCGTCTCGGCGGGCGCGGCGCCAATGGATTCCAGGGCGACAGCGGCGGCCCGGTCGTAACGTTCAAGGGTCAGGTAAGCCTCGGCCACGTGGAGTCGGTGCTCCGCGCGGTCGTATCCGAAACGACCGGGCAGTTCGACGCCCGTGCGCATGATCTCGTCGCTCTCGTCGACGACATCGTCTGCTTCAGCAGTCCGGCCTGTGGCGGCAAGCGCTGGGAGCAGAGCCCATCCCAGGAGCTGCGCGCGCCGCAGCCCTTCGGGCGCGTGCTGGAGTCCGTACTCGGCGTGTCCCCGGGCGTGCTCCCAGTCCTGGCGCGCAGTCGCGACCATGGCCAGCGCGCCGCTGGCCCAGGCGGTGAGCGCTGGCTCGCGGGTGGACTCGCCGAGCGCGCCGGCCAACGTGAGATGCGTTCGGGACCCGGCTCGGTCGTCCAGGTGGTAAGCCAGGTTGCCGAGAAGCGCCGACAGCCAGCCGACCTGTCGCCGAAGACCCCGTGCGGTCTCGCGGTCCGCTCCCGCCACCGCGGTGGAGAGCAGATTTCGGGTCTCGCGGACCTCCTCCAGCAAGATCGCCGGCGGGTGTTTGCTGTAGTTGAGGGCGTAGTGCTCCACGGCAGCCTCGGCCAGGGCAACAAGGGCGGGCGAGCCGTCCGGTGCCTCCTGGACGGCCCACTGCACGGATTCGCGGATGGCAGGCAGCCCACTGGCAGTGGTCATAGCTCCCTTTCGACTGGAGTTCGTCTCCTCACGCTGGAACTGACCGTAGTGGAGCGGCAGCGGGGACGTGCAGGTGCTGCACCACAGGCAGCGTGTCTCCAGAGCGAGCTGATCGGGACGGGCCCCGTACGCGCGGGAGATCATCAGACGGTATTCGTCTCCGGGCTCCTCCTGGCCGTGCTCGTACCGGCACAGCATGGCGGGCGTGAGTCTCGGCGGGAGCAGGCCGTCCGCCCGATAAACGGCGGCGACCTCGCGGATCGCCTGGGGCCGCGACCACCCCAGCGCGAGGCGCCACGCCTCCAGGGCCGTGAGTTCCGGCAGGGCCGTGCGGAGGGTGGTGACGATCCGCTCCTGGCCGTGTCCCTCACGCTGGCATTGAGCGCGGATTCGAGATGCCTCCCGCTGAATCTCCGCGCGACGACTTCGGGTGACTCTGCCCACTGTCCGGCCCTCCGTCACTCCGCCGTACCGCTGAGCCGTCCAAGCCGGAAGGGACCTCAGACGGACATTGCGCAGATGCCTCAATGTTCCTACACACCATCGGCAATGACGGGCAGTCAGGCAACAGCGCATGGTGGAAGACAGCCACCGCCGCGCTCTGAACCTCCGGCCCAGCGCCCTGGCCTGCCGCCACCTCAACCCAGTGCCGGGGTGTCCAGGGCCGCTCTGTGGTCGCCCCGCGCCTTCGCGCTCGCCCTTCTCGACACCACGACCGTTGTTCGGATCTGCGGACGCAGTTCCTCTCGTACTCACCGGAGAAGATCATGGCTGGTGGCACTGCCCGCGAATCGACGTCCTTGGCGCCGACCGGCAGCCGTGGAGGCGAACCTGCCGTCCCGTCGGGAGGGGCCTCAAGGGGGCCCAGGCGCCGGGTTCGGGAGAAGAAGCCGAACCCTCAGCTGCAGAGCGCCATCGAGGCCTCTGGTCGCTCGTACGGGAAGATCGCCAAAGACCTCACGGATCTCGCCCGCCGGCGAGGCCACCACCAGATCGCGACAGGGCGTGCGCGAGTAGCGCACTGGGTTTCAGACGGTGAGCAGCCCAAGGATCCGGTGCCGGAACTCTTGGCGGAGTTGTTCACCGGATACCTCCGGCTCGACCGGCCTCTGACGCCTGCGGACCTGGGGCTTCGGTCGGCCTTGCCCGAAGACGCTCCCGCTCCAGCAGTGGCCTCGCCCCACGGCCTCCTGGGCATGGGGACCAGTCTCGAGGCCGTACGGTCCTACACCCTCTCTTCCCGGATCAGCGAGTTGCGGGCTGGGGACATCGAGGACCTGGAGCTGTCCGTGGCCCAGTTCTCCGCGACCTACTCAGCCCACCCGCCGATGGAGTTGTGGAAGAAGGTCACTCGGCACCGGGACCGCGCCGCATCGCTCCTGACGCAGAGACGTCACACCCTGCGCGAAGGACGGGAGCTGTCCCATCACGCCGGGATGCTCTCTGTCATCCTCGCGTGGCTCGCGCACGATCTGGGCGACCGCGGTTTCGTCGACGCGTACTGCGACGACGCGTGGGAGCAGGGACTTCAGTCCGGCGACCTGGAGATCGGTGCGTGGGCCGAGGACGTTCGCTGCACCGACGCTCTCTACTCCGGCCGCGAAGTGGATGCGCTTGCCGCGGCGACCCGGGGGCTGGCCGTCGCGCCGCCGGGGAGCAGGGTGGCCCTCCGGCTGCGGGCTCAGCTGGCCCGTGTGTACGCCAAACTCGGCCAGGCCGGGCAGTTCGAGGAGGTCATGCGTCGCGTGAAGCGTGAGAGCGACCGGCTGCAGCCGCACCGCGCGGGGCTCTTCGGCGTGGACGCGGCTGTGGTTACCTCCTACGGTGCGTCCTCCCTGGTGTGGCTGGGCCGGCACGAAGGGGCGCTGGAGTCGGCCCTTGAGGCGATCGAGCGGTACGAAGACATGCCCCTTCCGTATCAGGCGCCGACGCGGCTGGCGATCGCGCGTCTTGACCTCGCCCTTGCCCATACGTCCCTCGGGGACCCGCAGGCGGCCATCGGTGCCGCCACAGCAGCGCTGGCCGAAGGTCGGATCGTCCAGTCGGTCCGGATTCGGGCCGAGCACGTTCACTATCGGCTTGCGCTGCGGTACCCGACCGTCGAGGGCCTTCTTGAGCTGCAGCAACTTCTGAACGGCTTGGCGAAGGAGTAGGCCACGTTGCTGCTGCGCGCCGGGCGTCGGTGTTGCGCCTGTACCGCAACGCCGACGCCTCTGGTGGCGCTACGGGGATGTGCGGTCAACTCGCATCGCCGGACGAACCCGGCCCTGCGTGGCTGTACGGGCACCTGACTCCCGTACAGCCACGCGGTCTTCCGTGACGAAGGGGAGGAGCGGCTATGGCCCCGCCTGTGACGCCACCGCTGGACGAGCACCGCCTCGCCGGCGTGCTGCGTCCCATCTGGGAGACGGCCCTTGGTCGCATCGTGGAGACGGACGAGGACTTCTTCGAGGCCGGGGGTGATTCGCTTACCGCGCTCGCCGTGGCCAGCGCCGTCACCCGGGCGACCGGCCGGACCGTTCCGGCGGGGTGGCTCTACCGCCACCCGCGGCTGGTGGATGCGGTTCGGTCCCTTCTGCAGGCCGAGGCGGTGGGCATCGGCGCACTGGTGCCGCAGCCGAGGCAGGGGCACCATCCCCTGTCTTTCCAGCAGGAGGGGCTCTTGGACGTCATCGGTCACATCGGGGGGAGTCATCGGTACCAGGTGGCCTACGCGGTCGCGCTGGATCCTTCGGTGGACGCCGGCCGTCTTCAGGCTGCGTGGGAGCGGCTGCCGGGCCGCCATCCCGTACTCGCCACCCGTCTCGCCCACCACGGCGCCGAGCGCGTCCAGGACGTCTCCACCGCGCCACTGTCCCTGGAGACGATCGTCGCCACCCGCCAGGGCGAGGTCGCGCAGGAGACGGACCGCTGGGCGTCCGCCACGATCGCCCTCGGTGACGCCCTGGTCCGCGCCGGGCTGGTGCGGGGCGCGGATGGTTCTCGACTCGTACTCGCGGCCCATCAGATGGTGATGGACCCCTGGTCCTGGGGCCTGCTGCTTCAGGATCTGTCCGCCCTGTACACCTCGCCGGACGCCGAGGGAGCACCGGAGCTTGCGTACTCCGACTACGCCCGCTGGCAGCGCACCCGCCTCATCGGAGAGGTCTACGCCCGGCACCTGGATTTCTGGCGGGGGACGGCTGACGGCTTCCCCGCCGACGGGATGCGCCTGCCGGGAGCCCGGGGCGGCGCCGGGCCCGCAGGCCCCGCCGCGCGGCTGCCAGTCCAGATTCCCGACGCACGGGTTGCCGCACTCGAAAACCGGGCCCGGGCGGCCGGGGCCTCGCTGTTCGAGGTACTCCTCACCCTGTTCAAGCTCGCCGTCGGCCGCTGGACCGGCATCGACGACGTCCTGGTCGCCAGCGCCACCGCCAGCCGGACCGCGGCCGGCACGCAGGACGTCGTCGGCTTCTTCGTCAATGGCCGCTTCACCCGTACCCGTCTGTCGGCCGGGACGGTGGCGGACCTGGTCGACCAGGTCAAGCAGTCCTGGCGTGCGGCCGACGAGCATCGCGAGCTCCACCTGGAGAAAACCCTCTTCGACCTGGGCCGACCGGACATGGCGAACGTGAAGTTCTCGCTCAACACCGTCCCCGGGCTCGCTCAGTTGCCGTCCCTGGGCGGAAAGCGGCTGCGCGCCGTGCCCGTGACCGGCGACGCCAGTGCACGGCGTCACCTGAGTGTCGGCCTCACCCGGGTCGGCGGCGCCTTGGCCGGAGCGGTGACCTACCGCACCGACGTACTCGGCCGGGATGTGGTGGCCGAGCTGCTCGGCGAGTTCGACCAGGCGCAGCGCGCGTTCGCGGCGGACCCGGATCAGCACATCGCGCTCACGACCCACTAGTCCACCGGTCCGCTGAACGCGGGCCGCCTGTCCTGGAGCGCACCGTCGCGCGCGGGCGCTGGGGGAAGGACGCACCGATGAAAGCTCTCGTACTGGCCGGCGGACAGGGCAGCCGCCTACGGCCGCTCACGCCCACGCTGCCCAAGCCACTGGCCCCGGTGGCGAACCGGCCGGTCCTCTCGTGGGTACTTGACCACCTGGACCGCGCCGGCGTCGAAGAGACCGGGGTGATCGTCCCCGTGGCTGACATGACGCTCTACCGGCGGATCATCGGCACCAGCACCACGGCTGGAACGCCGGTGCGGTGGCTGCCCGAGGCGGCCGCGGCGGGAACCGGAGGATGCCTGCGCCAGCAGGCCGCCTTCTTCGACGGCGGACCGGTGCTCGTGGTGCCCGCCGACATCGTCTCCTCGGTCGACCTCGCCCGCCTCATCGGTCACCACCACGCGGTAGGCGCAGCGGTGACCGTGGCCGCCGTCGCGCGGGACGGGGCTCAGTGGGCCGGAGACGTGCTCGTGCCCGATCCCGCCCAGCCGGGCACCGCCACCGCCTACCGGTTCAAACCGGGCAGCACCGGCCGCCTGCTGGGATCGACCGGAGCGTGGATGGTCGGACCGGACGCCCTCGATCGGATACCCGCGCACGGCTTCACCGACTTCTCAAGCCAGACCCTGCCCGCCCTGCCGGCGGCCGGTCTGCCCCTGGGCCTGTTCGACGCGGGCGAGATCTACCTCCGGGACATCGGCACCCCGGCCAAGCTCCTCACCGGCAACCAGGAGGCTGTCGCCGGGGCGTCCCCGCTGGAGGTGGCGTCAACTCCCGGCGCCGGAGCTCGGATCGACCCGAGCGCTCACGTTGGTGGGGAGGTCCTGATCGGTGAAGGCGCCCTGATCGCCGCGGATGCCCGTCTCACGGGCCCGGCCGTGATCGGCCCGCACGCCCGCATCGGCGCGGGAGCTCACGTCGACGGTGCCCTCGTACTTCCGGGCGCTCGTGTCGACGCCGGCTGCCGGGTCACCGAGGAGATCGTCGGCGACCCGGGCCGGGCGCGCGACGTGCTGCTGCGGCTGGCGGCTGAACGATGACGGGCCCGAGTGCCTCCGTCGCCGCGCAGGTCCTGTCCTGGTGCGCCCGCACGCCGGACGCCGTCGCCGTGGAGCAGGGGGCGCGCCGGTGGACCTACCGGGATCTGGAGCACGCCGTGGCCGGTGTCGCCGGCGAACTCCGGGCTGCTGGGGTGGGCCCCGGGCAGGTCGTCGCGGTCACCGCGCACCGGGGTCTGCCCCTGGCCGCCGCGTGGGTGGCGGTGCTGGCGAACCGCTGCATCCTGCTCCCCCTCGACCCCGCGCTCTCCCCGGCCGCCCGTACCGGCATGCTCGCCCGCGGTGGAGCCGGATGGGATCTGCGCGCCGGGGACGTCGACGCCCGCGCCCATCCCGGTGTCCCGGTGCTGTCCGTCTCCGGGGGACCGTGCGCTTCCCGCCCGGCCCTGGGCCCGGTGCCGCCCCCGGGGCCGACGGAGGCGGGGTACGTGTTCTTCACCTCGGGCAGCACCGGGGAGCCCAAGGCGATCTTGGGCCGTCACCGAAGCCTTGCCGCGTTCCTGCCGTGGCTCGCCGCCACCCTGCGCGTCACGCCGGACGACCGGGTCCCGCACCTGGCCGGGGTCGGCTTCGACGTGTCCCTGAGAGAGGTGCTCCTTCCGCTCACGGCCGGGGCCCGTCTGTGCCTGCCCCCGCCAGGGCTCCTGTCGCCCGGCGACGTCCTGGCGTGGCTCGCCGATGCCGGCTCCACGCTGGTGCACACGGTGCCGACCGTCGCCCGCGCCTGGCTGCACTTCGCGCCCGAGGGGATACGTCTGCCGCGGCTGAGGGCTGTGCTGTTCAGCGGCGAGCCGCTCACCGACACGCTCATCCGCCGGTGGCGGGCCCACCTCGACTACCGGGGCGTGATCGTCAACCAGTACGGGCCGACCGAGACCACCCTCATCCGCTGCTGGCACCCGGTCGACCATCCGGTGCCCGGCATCCAGCCGCTGGGCCGCCCGATCCCCGGCAGCGAAGCATGGATCGTAGACCCGCAAGGCGTCCGCGCCCCCGCGGGCACGGTGGGCGAGATCGTCATCCGTACCAGCTACGGCACCAGCGGCTACCTCGGTGAAGAAGCCCTCACGGCCGCCCGGTTCACCTTCGGACCTGACGGCGAGGTCACTTACCGCACCGGCGATCTCGGCAGCGTCGACGAGCACGGCCTGTTCCACTTCCACGGCCGCAGCGACGACCAGATCAAGATCCACGGCGTCCGGTTCCACCTCCACGGCGTCGAAGCGGCCCTCGAAGCCCAGCCCGGCATCGACCAGGCCGCCGTCACAGCCGAACCCGGCGTCGACGGCTCGCCGCCGCGCCTGACCGCGCACCTGGTGCTCGCCGCCGGCTACGACCGGATTCCCGCCGGCCTGCGCGCGGCCCTCCTCAACCATCTCCCGGCGGCCGCCGTCCCCTCCCGACTGCTGGCCGTGGACGCGCTGCCGCGCACCTTGGCCAGCGGCAAGCTCGACCGCCCCCGCCTCACCACCGCCTCACCATCCGCGCCGCACGGCATCACGCCCGCGGCCTCCCATCCCAAGGACACCTCCTGATGCGTACCTCACCCCAGTCCCAGTCGGCCCCGCAGGACCTGACGACCGTCGCGCAGGGCCTGCGCGCCTTCGTCTTCGCCGCCAACAAGCACCCGGGTGGAGCCTCCTCCGCGGTCGAGGCGATCACCGCCCTCTACTTCTCCGGCGCCACCACCCTCGCCGCGCCGGGCCCGGTCCGCGACCGGCTCATCTACTCCAAGGGCCACGCCGCCGCCGGCTGGTACGCCGCGCTGTGGATGCTCGGCGCGATGCCCCAGATGACGTGGCAGGAGGCGACCGGCTTCGGTCAGGTCGGCCACCCGGTGCCCCGCATGCCGGTCCGCGGGAGCGTGCCGGGCATGGAGATGAGCACCGGCGCGCTCGGCCAGGGCCTGTCCTTCGGGGTCGGTACCGCGCTCGCCGACCGGCGCGACGGCCTCGGCACCCGGACCTTCGTCGTGCTCGGGGACGGCGAGTGCACCGAGGGCCAGGTGTGGGAGGCGGCGATGACCGCGGCCCGCCTCGGCCTGAAGAACCTGGTGGCGCTCGTCGACGCGAACGGCTCCGGCAGCGTCATCAAGCTCGACCGCACGCAGTGGGCCGAGAAGTTCGCCGCCTTCGGCTGGCGCGCGGTGAGCCTGGACGGACACGACATCGGCGCCATCGCCCAGGAGCTGCGCGCCGAGACGGACCGGCCGACCGCGATCATCCTCAACACCATCAAGGGCCGGGGCCTGGCCGCCGAGGTCGAGGGCTCCAACACCCTGTCCGCGGAGGTCGAGGAGCAGCACCTGCCCGACTGGGACACCGGTGCGCTGATCGAGGCGGCCCTGGCCGTCATCGACCGCCACCACCCCCACGCCGCCCGGGCCCGCGTCTCGTCCGGTATCCGCCCGGCCGTGACCGCGCCGGTCCGGCCCTCTCGCGCCGAGCTTCTCGGGCAGCTCGCCGGGCACCCCGAGGGCGCCGAGGTCGTAGCGAAGAAGGCTCTCGGCGGGGACCTAGCCCAGGAGCTCGCCGGGCTGCCCCTGCTGTGGATGGCCCCCGACGCCATCCGCAACTCCGGCCTCCTCGCGCGGATGGAGCAGGTCGGGTCCTGGACGTGGGGCACCCCCGGCGCGGACGTGCTGCAGTGCGCCATCGCCGAGCAGGACGCGGCCTCCCTGGCCGCCGGCGCGGCGAGCGCCGGACTGTGGCCGGTGCTGTTCTCCATGGAGGGCTTCTACTGGCGGATGCTCGACCAGATCCGCGAGTCGATCGCCTTCCCCCAACTGCCCGTGCTGCTGGTGGGAACCTCCGGAGGCCTCGGCGACCCGCTCGGCCCCATGGTGCAGTCCGACGGCTGCCTGACGGCGCTCGCCGCCATTCCCGGCCTGGAGCTGCTCGAGGCCGGTGACATCAACACGGCCAAGCTCCTGGCGGCCGAAGCCCTCACCTCCGGGCGCCCCGCCTACCTGCGGCTGCCGCACGAGGCCGTGCCCGTCCGCCACAGCCTCACCGAACTCGCCACCCGCCCGACCAACGCCGGCGCCTGGACGCTCGCCGACGCCGACACCCCTGACCTCGTCCTGGTGACGGCCGGCGCGCTGCGCGAGCGGGCCCTGGAGAGTGCCGAGCAGCTGCACGCCCACGGCCACACCGTCCGGGTGGTCGAGGTCTTCAGCACCAGCCGCTTCTCCCGCCTCACGGCCGACCAGCGCGCCCAGTTCCTTCCGCCCGGGGTGCGGGCCGTCAGCATCCACAACGCGCCCAGCAGCGTCCTCGGCTCCCTTCTGGGCGACGGCGCTTTGGCCATCGGCGTCGACACCTATGGCGTCGCCGGGTGGCCGCAGACCGCCTTGTACGAGACGGCCGGACTGACCACGGACGCGCTCGTCGACCGCATCCTCAAGGAGCTGGCATGACCTCCTCGCACCTCGGTCTGTCCTTCCTCGACCAGGGCCCGATCCTGGTCAGGGCACACCGGATCGACAACTACGCCGTCCACGTCGACGACGGTCTGCTCACCCGCCTGACCGGCCTTCTCACCGACGTCCTGGACCGGCTCGACAGCCCCGACGTGGTGATCGCCGTCGACACCGGCGCCGCCGAGCACCACCTCGGCGCCCTCACCGCCGCCGTCCTGTCCACCAGCCGGCCCTTCCAGGTGGTACCGGTCCCGGCCGGCGAGGCGAGCAAGTCCCCACGTGGGCTGCGCGCCCTGGTCCGCGCCCTGCACCACCACCGTGCCTCCCGCCGCACCCTGCTGCTGGCGGTAGGCGGCGGCATGGTGTGCGATCTGGCCACCACCGCCGCCGCCGGGTACATGCGCGGCATCCCCTACGCACTGCTGCCCACCACGGTCCTCGCCCAGGTCGACGCGGCGATCGGCGGCAAGGGCGGACTCGACGACAACGGCGCGAAGAACCTCCTCGGAGCTTTCCACCACCCCGCGGCCGTCTTCGTCGACCCTCTGCTGACCGGCACACTGCCCGAGCGGCACGTCCGCAACGGCCTGGCCGAGGTCATCAAGGTGGCGCTCATCGACGACACGGACGGCCTGTTCCACGTCCTGGAGAAGCACCCCGATCAACTGCCGACCGGCCAGGAGCTGACCGAGATCGTCCGCGCTGCCATCGCCGCCAAGCTCCGCCTCCTGGCCGACGATCCTTTCGAGCAGGGCGACTTGAGGCGGCTGCTGAACCTCGGACACTGCATCGGGCACCCTTACGAGGCCGCCACCGGCTACCGGGTCCTGCACGGCGAAGCCGTCGCCGTCGGCATGGCGGCCGCGGCCGCGCACGCGCACCTGACCGGCGTCACCACCCTGGGCGAACGGGACCGGATACTCAGTCTCCTCGACGCCTACCAGCTTCCCGCCGCCCTGCCGGAAACGATGCGGGAGCGCACCTGGGAGGGGATGGACACGGTTCGCCGCGTCCGCGGAGGACCGCTCCACCTCGTCCTGCCCCGCACACCCGGCCACTGCACCATGACCGACGACATCGACCGCGCCTCCTACGACAAGGCCGTGTCCGAACTGGCGGCCCGCCCGTGAGCGACCCTGATCCGTACTGGCTGCTGATCGAGGGTGGCGGGAGCCGCACCTGGGCCGCCCTGGCCACCTTCGACTGCGTCGCCGCCGAGCGGGAGGGGCCCTCGACCAACCCCCGCTCCGTGGGCCACGACCAGGCACACGACACCCTGGCCGGCCTGGTCCGCGCGCTCCCCCGCACCGGATCGTTGCGGGGAGTCGTCGCCGCCCACGGCGCCGCTTCCACTCGCGTCTGCGCCGACGAGTTCGCCGCCCTGATCCGGCGGGCGCTTGCCACCGCCGGCTACCCGCCCGTCCCGGTGCTGGTCACCAACGACATCGTGCCGCTGCTGCTCGACGGCGACGGCCCCCTGTGCGTGGTGCTCTGCGGCACGGGCACCGGGTTCGCCGCCCGCAACGGCGACCGCTGGGCGCGAGCCTCAGGACTGGAGTGGCTGCTGTCCGACGAAGGAGGCGGTCACGACCTGGCGGCCCGCGCCCTGCGGGCCGTCGTCCGGGCCCAGGACGGCCGCAGCCCCGCCACCGCACTCGTCGACGCCGCCCGCCGATGGTGCCCGCCGGGCCCCGGCGCGGACACCTCCCTCGGCGAGGCCCTCTTCCACGCCGTACACGGCGACGCCGCCCGCAAGCCGTACGTCGCCTCGTTCGCGCCGTTCGTGCTCGATGCGGCCCGCGCCGGCGATCCGGTGGCCGGCGGGCTGCTCGACGACACTGCCCGGGAGCTGGCCGAAGGAGCCGAGGCGGTCTGCCGAGCCGTCGGACTGGCCGCAGCGACGCCGCCCGCCCTCGTGCTGTCCGGTTCCCTGCTCCACTCCGACATCCTGCGCGAGCGGTTCCTCAGCCGGGCCCGCGCACAGTTCGGGGTCGGTGTCGCTCCCCGGGTGGCCGCGGTCCCGGGGCCCGGCCTGCTGCACCTGCTCGGCCTGTGGCGGGACCCGGCGGCGATCGCGGCCCTGGGCCGGGCCATGCCCGTGCACGCCGACCCCATCCCAGGGAGCCGGCCGTGACCGCGCGGCGTGCCCGTCCGTCCGAGCCAAGGGCAGGCGCGGACCTGGAACTCGGGCGCGCGCTGCGGCCGGCCCTCGACACCTGCCGTCAGGACGTCGCCCGCTTCCGCGCGGCACCGGCCCCCGCGCGGGGCAAGGCGAGTGTTCACGGCGGCCGCGAAGTCGTCACCGACCTCGACATCACCCTGCAAGACCGCCTCACCACCGAGCTCTCCCGCGCGTTCCCGGGAATCCCGGTGATCGCCGAGGAGGGCCTGGCCGAGATCCCCCAACTGCCGGACGAGTGCCTGCTCGTGGATCCGCTGGACGGCACCGCGCCGTTCCTCGCCGGCAGTAGCGACTACGCGATCGCCGTCTGCCTGATCCGCGACGGCATCCCGGCCGAAGGCGTCATCGACCTTCCCGCCCACGACATCCGCATCAGCGCGGCGCCCGGCCTCCTCCACGTCACCGGCGACGTGACCCGGCTGCCTCACCACGGCCCCCGAACCGTCCTGACCAGCCCCGGCCACGCGGCCGCCGTCCAAGCCCGGTTGCCCGGCACCGGCTGGTCCGCGCACCCCGTCGCCACCGCCAGCGTGAAGATCACCTTCGTCGCTCTCGGCCGCGCCCCGGCCGCCGTCTACCTGCCCCGGCCCGGCAGCGGCGCCGCACCGTGGGACTACCCGGCCGCAGCCCTCGCCGTCGCCGCGGCCGGCGGAACCGTCCACGACACCGCCGGGAGCGACCTCGCCCGGACCCGGCCTGCCCGGCTCGACGGCTGGCTCGCCTCGCTCCAACCGCCCGACGCGGACCTGTCGGCGCTGCTGCGCCCACCGGCCGCTCCCCACCTGTAGAAGGACCTTCTTCGATGCGCTCCCTCGCCACCACCACCGACGGCTGGCGCGGCCGTCCCGGCCCGGACTGGGCCGAACCGCAGCTCCTCGCCGCCCTCGACCACTGCGCCGCCCAGGGCGTCCTGGGCGAGCACGTCCTCATCGGGCACGACGCCCGGGCCGGCGCCCGCGAAGTCGCACACCTCGCCGCCGACCTGCTCGCCCACCACGGGCTGACGACCTACCTCGCTTCGGCACCCGGGCCCACACCCGCGTTCGGAAGCCTCGTGCACCGCCGGTCCGACCTGACCGCGGCCGTCGTCGTCACCGCCAGCCACAACCCGCCCGGATACATCGGCATCAAGGTCCGCGACCGCTCCGGGCACGGCATCCCCTGGCCCCAGCCCCCGGCAGGCGCCGCCCTCGACCCGGGCCTGCTGGAGGTGCGCCACCACCAGCGCACCGATGTCCTCAGCCCCTACGTCGGTGCCGTCGGCGACCCGCTCAGCACGGCCGCCGGAACCTTCGACGGTGACGTCCTCCTCGACGCCGCCCACGGCGCGGTCGGCGTCCTCGCGGGGCGCCTGACCGGCGTCCGGGTCCTGCGCGGGCGTCCGCTGCCGTTCTTCGCCGGGCAGAGCCCCGACCCCGTCCCCCGCGTCCACGCCGAACACACCGGCCGCGCCCTCCTGGACCAACTCGCCCACCGCGAGCGGGCCCTGCTGGCGATGACCGACGGCGACGGGGACCGGCTCGTACTGTTCACCCATCGCTCCGGCTACATCCCCAGCGCCGAACAGGCCGCCGCGCTGCTGTACGCGGGTCTGCCGGTGCGACGGCTGATCACCACCCAGGTCGCCCCGCGCATGGCGCTGCGCGCTGCGAGGCGGGCGCAGCCCGGCCTGAAAGTCACCGAGACCAGCGTCGGCTTCAAGCACCTCGTGGGGGCATGGCGCGAACAGCCCGTCCCGGCACTGGCGCTGGAGCCCAATGGCGCGCTCGTCCACGTCACCGGCCCGGACGGCTACTTCGAGCGGGACGCCCTCACCGCCTTGACCATCCTCCTGCGTACCTTCGCCTCCCTGGAGGACCTGGACGACGCGATCCAGGACGTCCGCCAGGCCCACCCGCACACCCAGCTCGTCCACACCACGCCTTCCCCGCTCACCGACGTGCTGCGCGCTCTTCCCGGGCTGCTGCCCACCTGGCGCGCCGACATCGCCGGTGAGGTCGCCCACTACGACGACGGCGCGCACGGCCACATCGCCGTGCGCGCCTCCGGCACCGAACCGGGCACCCGCCTCTACATCGAAGCCCCCGCCGAGACGGCCGAGCTGCTCACCCGGACACTCGGCGGGCCGGCGTTCAAACTGTCTGCTTGAGCAGGCCGGCGGCCACCAGCCCGGCCAGGCCCATGTCCGCGTCGGTCAGCTGACCGCCCAGGACATGGGCCACGTACTCCTCCAGCGGCACCGTGAGCGGCTCCACGAACTCGTCGCCGTCGGGCCGGGGCTCGGCGACCTTGCGGCAGCCCTGGGCGAGGACCGCGTAGCGGACGTGGGTGGCGTACGAGGCCAGGTAGGTCTGCATGACGACGGTGAGCGACTGGGCCTCGAAGCCGGTCTCCTCCAGCAGTTCGCGGGCCGCGGCGTCCTCGACGCGCTCGTCCGGCCCGACCAGGCCGCCGGGCAGCTCCTTGAGGACCTTGCCCGGGCCGGGGCGGAACTGGCGCACCAGCACGCCGCGGCCGTCGTCCGTGAGCGCCACCAGCGCCACGGTCCGCGGGCCGTTGAGGATGTCCCAGTCGCCCTCGCGGCCGTCGGGGTAGCGGTAGGTGCGGCATCCGATCTTCAGGAAGCCGGCCGGCTCCGGCCGTTCGCCGACCAGGTCCCATTCCAATGCATCTCGCTCAGTCACGATACGTATCCTATTCGGCTCGAAGAGTGACGTTGTTGTGGGCGAAGAAGGAGGCCGGGGGTGTTGCGCAGGCTCCGCAACACCCCCCGGCCTGGACTGCGCCCAGGCTCAGGCCGCCGTGATGACGCCCTGGTCGACGAGCTGCTGCCGCATGGCGCGGTACTCGTCCATCGTGACCGGGCGCTGCCCGCGCGCGTGCTTGGGCTTGCCCGCCTGCGAGGCCTCCGGCCAGTCGTCGGCGGCGGGCAGCATGTCCAGCGCGGCATGGGACCGGCCCTTGGCGCGCGGCCCCCGGATGAACAGGGTGACCGTCCCGGGCAGCATGACCGTCTGGTGGATCATCGGGTGCCCGAGGGTGTACGCCGAGCCGGGGCGCTCGATCGTGATGACGCCCGGTTCGATGTCGGCGGCGGTGAACTCTCCTTCGCTGGTGCCGGTGCGGCGCCGCCACACGTGGATGTAGGCGCCCTTGAGGATCTTCACCGTGAAGGAGTACTTGTGGTCGTGCGGCACCAACTCGCGGCTGCCGGGCGACATGTGCAGGCGGATCTGCAGCCCGCGGGCGTCGTCCTGATAGAGGACGAGCCGGTTGATCAGCGGGTGGATCTCGCTCTCGGCCAGGCGGTGCGGGTCGTGCTCGATCTCGTGGACGAGGCGGGTCAGCAGCGTCTGGTCGGCGCCGAGGCGTTCGAGGATCTCGCTACGGACGCGGTGGCTGGCCCGCAGGTCCGTGTCGTCGATGGCCGGCAGGGCGTCGAGCCAGCTCGGGGCGGCGGTCGTCATCGCGCGCTCACCTCCGTGGCCGCCTGGCGCCCGGTCAGCGCGGGCGTGATCAGGGCCTGGGCGGCCGTGAGCCTCTGCAGGTAGGCATCGGGGTCGAGAGACGGCCCTTGCGGCGCCAGAGGGGCGCGGGCGACGACCAGCTGGACTCCGTCCGGACTGGTCTCCGTCGTACGCAGGGTCCCCGGGTGGCAGGCGTAGGTGCTCTCGGGCTGGAAGGTGCGCAGGTACCAGGGGTGATCGGCCTCGGCGTCGCCGCGATGGCGGAAGCACTCCAGATAGTGGGTGCCGGCCAGGGTGAGGGTGACGGTCTTCTCGGCCGCCTCGGCGGGAGCGGGCGTGCCGTCGGCGTGGGTCCGGAGGTAGAGGGCCACGTCGTCCTCGTGGTGCAGGAGGAGGTGGGCGTGGCCGTTCCCGGTGAACGAGCCCGCGGCGTTGGCGGCGCCCGCGCCGGTGATCA
The DNA here is from genome assembly GCF_044751045.1 of Streptomyces sp. NPDC088745. Lineage (NCBI taxonomy): Bacteria > Bacillati > Actinomycetota > Actinomycetes > Kitasatosporales > Streptomycetaceae > Streptomyces > Streptomyces sp. NPDC088745. The sequence continues at coordinate 38,259 of NZ_JBIVLB010000021.1, read as the reverse complement.
GGGTGAGGGCCTGGCGGGCCGCGTACGGCAGCCAGCCGCCGTGGAGGATGTCGGGGCTGTCCGGGACGTCGGAGGGAGCGCTGCTCTGGTCGAGCAGCGCGGTCACAGGCGCAAGCAGGGCAAGGCGGGTCACGTGCGGGCGGGCCTTTCTGTGGTGATGACGCCGAGGCGTGCCAGATCCGCGACGCGGTTCTGGAGCTGGGCGGGGGACATGGGTATGGAGCGCCGGTAGCGGGTGTCGTCACGGACCGGGCGTCCCTGCTCGTCCTGGTGCAGGTCGTGCAGGTCGGTTGCCGAGTGCCACCGGCTCTGGCGCGCCGGGCCGCGCAGGAAGAAGGTGACCGAGCCCGGGAGGACGGCCGTCTGGTGGACCAGGGAGTGCAAGAGGAGGTATCCGCTGCCCGGCCCTTCGACGGTCACGGTGCCGGCCGCGAGGTCGGCGGAGGTGAACGGCCCTGTCTGGGTCTGGCCGGTGCGCCGGTTCCACGTGTGGAGGTAGCCGCCGTGGAGGACGCGGACGGCGAAGGGGTACTTGTGGTCGTGGGGGATCAGTTCCAGCTCACCCTTGGGGAACGCGTGCAGACGCAGCTGCCACCGGTCGGCCCCGGTGGCATCCTCGGCCAGGACGAGCCGGTCGACCAGCGGGTTGGTCTCGCACCTCCGCCGCCGGGCGGGGTCGTCCTGGAGGGAGCACACCAGCTCGGTCAGCAGGGCACGGTCCTCGGCCAGGGCGCCCAGGACCTCCTCGCTGGCCTTCGCGCAGGCGCGCGGCCGGTTCCAGTCGATCGCGTCGAGCGCGGTGGCGAGAATTGTGGTTGTCAGCATCGAACCTGCTTCGGGCCGGTGAGGATGGCGATACGGTGACGCTGATCTGGCAGTGCGGGTGAACAGCGAAGGGGAGCGGCGTGACGCTCAGGGCCGTCCGGTCGGCGTTGGAGAAGGTGTACGTCAGGCGCCTGGCCGGCAAGCTGAAGGGCGCGCCCCGGCCCGCGCACGTCGGGATCATGCTCGACGGCAACCGCCGCTGGGCCCGCGGACAGGGGCACTCCGACCCGCGTGAGGGCTACCGCATGGGCGGAGCCAAGGTCAGCGACTTCCTGCGCTGGTGCGTCGAAGCCGACCTCGAGCACGTGACCCTGTGGATGCTCTCTGACGACAACCTCAACCGGCCCGCCGAGCAGCTCGGCCCCCTGCTCGAGGTCATCGAGGAGACCGTCCAGAACATCTGCGCGGTCCCAGGTCCGTGGGAGATCGAGATCATCGGAGCCCTGGACCTGCTGCCCGGGGACAGCGCGCAGAAGCTGAAGGCCGCTGCCGCGCAGACCACCGGCCGGGGCGGGATGCGCGTCGATGTCGCCGTCGGCTACGGCGGCCGCCGGGAGATCGTGGACGCGGTCAAGACAGCGTTCGAAAAGCACACCGCCGCGGGCGGAGACCCGATGGAGCTGGTGGAGAAGTTCGACATCGAGCACATCTCCGAGCACCTGTACTCCTCGGCCGGGCGCGACACGACCGACTTCATCATCCGCACCTCCGGTGAGCAGCGGCTGTCCGGCTTCCTGCTGTGGCAGTCCACCTACGCCGAGGTCCACTTCGTTGAGGTGCTGTGGCCCGCCTTCCGGCAGATCGACCTGCTGCGCGCCCTGCGGTCGTATGCGGCCCGCGAGCGCCGGTACGGCCGTTGACATCAGGCCAGATGCGCGGTGCGCGGATCGGCGAGGATCGTCTCGATCGCGCGCTTCACTGAGCGGTCCTGGTCCTCGTCGTCGCTGTCGACCACGACGCACCGCCAGCTCTGCGCCACGTCCTCGAAGGCTTCCTGGACCCGGACCATCAGGTCCATGTACGCCTCCCGGCCGGTGCCGCGGCCGGCTAGCCCATGGTGCTCCAGCACGCCCAGGCCGCCGCGCGCGGTGATGAGCCGGTCGTACGCCCGCTGCGGGTCGCACCGCACGAGAACCGGCACGTCCCGGAAGGGGTCGGGGGCCAGGACCATGGTGGCCGACCGGAGCGCGGTGACGGCTGCGCGCCCGTGGCGTTCGTCGGACGCGATCTGGGAGGCGATCAGGCACAGCTTGGTGACCATCTTCAGCGGGTGGGTCTCCTCGATCACCGCGGTGCCGCGGTCCAGCTCGGGCCGGACGACGCTGGTGTAGTAGACGAGGCTGCCGGCGATCTCGCTCAGGGCGGCGGCGGTGATGGCCTGCGGGTCGTTGGCGCTGATGCGGGCCGCGTTCAGCTTCTGCTCCAACGCGCTGTCGCGGAGGTCTCCCGACGGGCCGGGGAGCAGCTCTCCGAGCGCCTGTCCCTCGTCGGTGAGGGCGAAGGAGTACAGCGAGCGCAGCCCCGCGTCGTAGAGCGCCCGGTTGACGTCGGCGACGTGCCCTTGGGGCTGGTCACGCAGGTAGTCGCGTCGCGACAGGATGCGCACCTTCGTGCCGGCCGCTGCCAGTTCCTCGCGCAGGGCCCGGGCGATGGTGGACTTGCCCGAGCCGTCCACGCCCAGGAACGAGATGGCGGATCCAGGGGTCATAGGTATGCCTTCCGGTGTTCGGCCAGGGCCCGGGCCAGGTCGTCCCGGCTGAAGTCCGGCCAGTGGGTGCGGGTGAACCACAGCCGCGCGTTGGCGGCGGTCCAGAGCAGGAATCCGCTGCCTCGTTGTTCACCGGAGGTCCGTATGAGGAGCTCGGGGTCCGGCTGGCCGCGGCTGATGAGCTGGTGGAGGTCTTCTGGCGTGATCCGTTTGGCCGCCTCACCCGGCGAGATCCCCTCGCCGGCCCAGTCTGCGAGCAGGCGGCGGATGCCGCCGGTGATCTCGCTGCGGCCTCCGTAGGCGATGGCCAGGTTCACGGTCAGCCTGTTCGACACCTCGGCAGTGGTCGTCTCAGCGTGTCGCACGGCGGCCGCGACATGCGGAGGAAGGAGCTCGGCGTCACCCAGATGATGGATGCGCCACCGCTGCGACCACGCCAGCTGGAGCGCCGCGGCCGTGATGATCTCCATCAGGGCGTCCACCTCCTCCCTGTCGCGGCGCAGGTTGTCGGTGGAGAGCATCCACAGGGTCACGAAGGAGATGCCCGCCTCCTCGCACCAGGACAGGAGTTGCGGAATCTTGCCGAAGCCGATCCGGTGACCGTCGGAGGGCGACAGCCTGTGCCGCCGCGCCCATCGCCGGTTGCCGTCGAGGACGATGCCGACGTGGCTCGGGACGGTACTCACAGCAGACGCTCGATGCCCCAGACGGGGACGTCCCGGAAAAACGCCACGGATTCGGCCTCGCCCCAGCCGGCCCAGGTGGCCGCTTCCCGGCCGGCGAGGTCGGCGTAGCGGCGCATGGCGGTCAGCAGCGCCCGGTCGACGCGGTGGTCGCGGATGATCTGCCGAACGTTGTCCACATCCGTCTCCGAGGCATTCGGCCGGCCCAGGACCGACTCCAGCACCTTCCGTTCGCTGGGCGAGGCGGCCAGCAGCACCATGCGGATCGGGTAGGTGACCCGGCCGTCGCGGACATCAGCGGTGGCCGGCTTCCCGGTGACCATCTCGTCGCCGAACAGGCTCAGGTAGTCGTCCCGCATCTGCCCCGAGACGCCGAAGGCCCAGGCGTAGCGGCGAAGGCTCTCGTCGTGCTCGCGGGGATCCTGCTCCGCTGCGAGCAGACCGAGCTGGAGCGGGGCGAGCGCGGAGGATCGGGCGGCCTTGTAGTCGCAGACGGAATGCAGCAGGTCCTCGTCCGGAACGCCGAGGAAGTCGCGCTCAAGGTCGAAGATCTGACCGAGGAACGTGGAGGTGGCCGCCTCGAGCTGCAGTTGCGTCATGGACTGGGCCATCCACGCGGGAAGGGCGGCGTCGGCGATCACCTGAAGGGACAGCGTCAGGGCGAGGTCGCCCGCGAGCATGGCGAGCCCGAGAGCGTGCTGGGGCCGGTCCGGGATCGCGTCGCGGTAGGCGTAGTAGGTGGACGGGCCGCCGCGGCGCGTGGGGGCGTCGTCGATGATGTCGTCGTGGATGAGGAGGTGGGCCTGGAGCAGCTCGATGCTCAGCGCGGCCGTGTCGACCGCATCCTGACGACCCGTGCCGGGCACCAGGTTCATCGCCTCGTGCACGAAGGCGACGCGCTGCCGTTTGCCTCCGCGTAGCGCCAGTTCCTCGACGCGGTCCAAGGCCTCGGGAGCGAAACGGCTGAGCTGCGGCGCATCCCAACGACTGCGCAGCGAGCGGAAGTAGGCCTCGAACAGAGCCTGGAACCGGTCGCGGTGACCGGAGATGCGGCGCCCCATCTCGTGGGTGACCACAGTGGCGTTCATGTGCGGGAAGAGCCCTTCTGTGCACACCAGCCGGCGATTCCGTACTCGGTGGAACCGCTGATCAGGACGGAATGTGGCCGTGCAGGCATATGCGCCCTGCGGCCACGGCCAGTGCATCCCGGCCGGGTGTTGCGCCGGTAGAGGTGGCGGTGTCGCGGTTGTCGCGCAACAGCCGAGGGTGCCCCCGGAGGGTTCAGCGGCGCTTGCCCATCGGCCGGAGAACTGCCTGGGTGACGGCAAGGTGCGGGGGCCGGGTGACCATGTAGGAGATGGCGTCGGCGACATCCTGCGCGGTGAGCGCCGCACGGTCCCCGCGCAGCAGGCCGGCGGTCAGCGCGGTGTCGACGAGACCGGGCTCGATGACGGCCACCCTCACTCCGTGCGGTTCCAGTTCCTGTCGCAGGCCCTCGCTCCAGGAGGCGACGGCGCTCTTCGTGGCTGCGTACACCGCCGTTCCCGCCTTGGCCGCGTGCCTCGCGACGGACCCGATCGTGATCAGGTCTGCGGTTCGGCGCGGCCCGGCAGCGGCTGCTTTGAGGTGTTCGACGGCCGCTCCAGCGGTGTAGAGGGAGCCGAGGAGGTTCGTCTCGACCATGGCCTGCCACTGATAGGCGGCCCCGTCGGCGAACGGGCCCAGGGCAGCGGTGCCGGCCGAGTTCACCAGGATGTCCAGGCTGCCGAACTCGGCGGCAGCGTGCTCGACCGCGTCGCGAGCGGAGGCCGGGTCGGTGACGTCTCCGACGATCTCGATGGCGATGCCCCCTCGCTCGGCCACGGCAAGGCCGGTGGCCCGCAGCGCTGCCCTGCTCCTGGCCATCAAGGCGACTTGGGCCCCGAGCGCGGAAAGCTCAAGTGCCGCCGCGCGGCCGATCCCGCTCGTGGCCCCGGTGATCAGGACGGATACGCCCGCCAGACGGCTCACCTACTCCCCCTTCTCCGACGCGCAGAGCCGCACCCTACGGTCTGGCCACACCCTCCGTCTGCACCGGGCGGTGTTGCGGTACAGGCGCAACACCGTCGAGGTCACGACGCCGTACGAGGTGCCCGAGCAGCCACCTCGGAGCAGGCAACGAACGCGAGGCCGGTCCCGAGAGAGCCCAACTTCTCGGGGTTCCAGTCGACTTCTGTCGGCGAGACGGCTGTCAGCAGACCCTCGTCGCGACAGCGCACGGCCGTTGCGCGGATACCGCAACGCGTGAGGACCTAGCGGCGCAACGGCCGCCTCGGATCGACTGTCCCGCACCCCGGTTCCCGCCACGCTCTCTCCGTGCTGGCGGTTGAGGGCTTCTTTCGCCCCTTGCGGTACCTACGTCGGCGCCGCCTGGAGCATCCTGAAGGGACTCCGCAGATGCAGCAGACATCGACCCTCCCGCCGGTCGTGGAGGCCGACGAGATCGCCGCGCGCGGCTTCCTGACGCGCACGGAACTGGGTCAGCACTTCCTCCGCTCGTCGGAAGCCGCCCGCCGCCTCCTGGGCGCCATAGACATCCCCGCCGATGCTCACGTGATCGAGGTGGGCGCGGGGCTGGGCACGCTGTCCAGGACGATCGCGCTGGCCGGCTACCGCCTCTGGGCCATCGAGAAGGACGAACGTCTCCGGCAGCAGCTGACGGGCCAACTGGCCGAGTTCGGCAGCAGGGCCCGGCTCACCATCGGGGACGTCCGCCACGTCGACCTGGAGCACGGCGTCGGCGAGCGCGGCGTTCTGGTGTCGATCATGCCCTTCGACCCGGAGCTGTCGGTGGCCCTGACCAAGCACGTGCTCAGCTTCCCCGCCGTGACCCGCGGTCTCGTGGTCCTGCCGTGCGCCGCCGCCGACCGCCTGGCGTCCGAGACCGGCCATCAGCTGGAGGTCGAGGAAGTGGACGGGATCTCCCGGTCCGACTTCTGGCCGGAGGCCTCGACGGTCCTGCGTGTGGTGACCATCGAGAAGGTCCTGCCGTGCAGGAGCTGATCGCCACCGGCTGCTTCCACTCCGCCCTCCCCGACGGCCGGGCCACACTGGGCGCTGTCCGCCGCGCGAAGGCGGACGGCGCCCTGGTGATCGACGCGGGCGACTTCTTCTCCGGCAGCGCGTTCTACGCCTTCTCCGAAGGAAGGGTCGAGCAGCGGCTCCTGGCGGAGCTGTACGACGTCGTCGTGCCCGGCAACCACGACCTGGCCGATCTGATGCGCCTGACCGATCCGCTCGGCTTCCCGCCGGTCGTGTGCGCCAACCTGCGCCCGCCCGCCGCCTTTCGGGGCAGGTGGGTCAGCGGGTTGACGCTCCGGGGCAGCACCCGCGTGGTGGGGATCGTGGGCTATCTCGGTGCACAGGCCTTCGAGGCGATCCCGAAGGAGGAGCGTGATGGCTTCGACTTCCGCCCTCCCACTGCGGACCTGATCGCCGCCGAAGCGGAAGCGCTGCGCCGCGAGGGTGCCGAGATCGTCATCGGAGTGAGCCACAGCGGCTTCCTCGACGACGTCGCCGACCAGGAAGCCGGCTGGCCGCTCGACACGGTGATCGCCGCCCACTGCCACTCCCCGTGGTCGCACTGGGCAGACGGATCGCGTCACGTGGCGAAGCCGCCCGCCTCCGGCAAGGGGCTGCTTCGCCTGCGGATCGGCGGGAACGGGTTGGAGAGCATCAGCCAGCACCTGAACGCAGACGGCGCGCGGGACTTCGACGACCGTCTGGACGAGGACCTCGCCGGCTTCTCCGCCTGGGGCGCGGAACGGCTCGCTGCCCTGCACGAACCCCTGCCCGACCGGGACAGCGTGGCCCGCAGGCTCGTCGGCCGGGGCCTCGCCGCAGCCGGCACCGGCAGTTTCCTGCTCAACACGTACACCCTGCGCGGCGGACTGCCGGGCACCGTGACCCGACGAGATCTCTTCCGCTGCGCACCGTTCGACAGCGAACTGGTCATCCTCGACGCCGGCCACCAGGTCGAGGACCTGATCCTCCGAGCCCGAGAACTGGGCGAGGACGTCACCGCGTCCGCTACGACGCCCGCCGGCCCGCACAGCATCGCCACGACCCGCTACCTGGCCGGGCGCCTTGCCGTGGCCTTCCGCCCCCTCGACCCGCCGTGCTCCCTGCACGACCTCCTCATCGACCTCGCTCAGGAGTCCCGATGACCAACCTGCTGACCTTGGACGGCCGCGACCTGACTCACGGCCCGTCCGCCCCGCGCCACTTCGCCGAGGCCCTCACCGGCCCCGGCGCCGGCCGCGCCCTGGTCACCTTCGCCGGCGCCGAGCACGAGCGGAACCTCGAGCTCAGCCTCAGCCTGCTCTCCAGCCTCGGCCCCATCCTGACCGTCTACCCCGGCGACGGCTGCTGGAGCGACCTGTCCGTCCGCGAGGACGCCGACCCCGGCCGTACGCACGGCGTCGGGGAGAACCGCCTCCACGTCGACCTCGTCGACCGCGACGGCCTCCCCCGCTACATCGCGCTGTACTGCGTGCGGCAGGACCCCCGTGGAGGAGGAGCCTCCGCACTGGCCGACCTGTGGCAGGCCGCCGACGCCCTGGGCGAGGACGACCGCCGGCTTCTGGGCCGCTCCGTCTTCTCGTACTTCGCCGACCGGGACGTCCACGGCGTCGGCGAGAGCCTGAAGACCTTCGCCGTGCTGCCCGACCGGCTCGACGGCACGACGCCGGTCCGGTTCACCGCCAAGATGCAGCCGCACCTGGAGCGCGGCGAACTCACCGAGGACGACGACCCCGTACCGGTGGCCACCGCGTTCGGTCGGTTCGTCGACGCCGTGTACGCGGCGCGCACGACGTGCCGCCTGCAGCCCGGGCAGCTGCTCGTCTTCGACCAGCACCGCTACGCCCACGGCCGGATGCCGCTCGGTGAGGGCCAGGGGGACCTGTCCGCGGACGTGCGGCGGCTGCTGAAGCAGACGTACGTCGGCGCCGCGCCGCTCGGGGGTGCCCTGTGATCCTCACCAAGACCGCCATCCGCGAGGCCGTCGAGGCCGGCGATATCACCATCGACCCCTTCGACCCCGAGCTGCTGAACCCCAACAGCTACAACTACCGCCTCGGCCACACCCTGAAGGCGCTCACCAGCTCCCCGGCCGACCCCCGCCGCGAGCCCGAGACGACCACCCTCGTCCTCCCGCCGGAGGGCTACGTCCTGCGGCCCGGGGTGGTCTACCTCGGGAACACCGTGGAGCGCATCGGCAGCAACGAGCGAGTGTCCAGCCTGATCGGGCGCTCCTCGGTCGGCCGGCTCGGCTGCTTCCTGCAGATCTCCGCCGACCTCGGGCAGCTCGGTGCCGAGCACTGCTGGACCCTGGAGATCACCGTCGTCCAGCCCCTCAGGGTCTACCCCGGCATGCGAATCGGGCAGGTGTCCTTCTGGCGCCCCACCGGTGACCGGATGCCCTACCAGGGGCACTACGGCCGGATCAGCGACCCGGCGCCTTGGGCCCCGAACTCCTTGCCCGGTGCGGTCGCGCACGCGGCGCTGACCGGGCAGGAGGTGGCCGCGTGATCCTCACCGGCCCGCAGATCGGAAAGCGCGTCAACGACGGCGGCATCCGCATCGACCCCTTCGACCCCACCCTGCTCCAGCCGAACTCCTACGACTTCCACCTCAGCGAGCGGATCGGCTGGTACACCGACGACGTCCTCGACTGCGCGCGGGAGAACCCGTTCGAGGAGCACCCCTTGCCGGACGACGGCATGGTTCTCCTGCCGGACCGCATCTACCTGGGATCCACCGTCGAGCGGATCGGCAGCGACCACTACGCCCCGATCATCCGCGCGAAGTCGTCCGTCGCCCGGCTCGGCCTGTTCGTGCACGTCACGGCCGACCTGATCGACATCGGCTCGTACGGACAGCTCACCCTCCAGCTGCACGCCGTCCAGCCCGTCCGCGTCTACCCCGGGATGCTGATCGGCCAGGTGACCTTCTGGACCCCCGAGGGCGAGATCACGCTGTACGACGGCAAGTACCAGGGCTCCGACGGTCCCCGCCCGTCGCAGATCCACCGGGACTTCGAGGCGGACCGGTGACCGCCGCCCAGCGGCTGGCCGGGCCCAGCGAGCACGTCGTCGCTGTGATCGCCCACCCGGACGACGCAGAGCTGCTCTGCTACGGAACCCTGCGCCAGGCCCGGCTCGCCGGCGCGGCGGCCACCGTCGTGGTCGTCACCCATGGGGCCAACGGCGTCTCCGTGGCCGACGCAGACGCCGGCCGCCGGCTCGATGAGGACGACCGGGCCGCCGAAGTCCGTGCGGCCTGGGCCGGGACCGGCGTCGACACCGTGTTCCTCGGCCTGCCCGACGGCGCCCTGGCGCCGGACCGAGACCTGATCTCCGCCGTGGAACGCGAACTCGCCGCCCGGCGGTGCACGGTACTCATCACGCACAGCCTGCGGGCGGCCAACGATCACCAGGACCACCTCGCCGTCGGCACGGCCGCCGCGAACGCGGCCACCCGCGTCCCGTCCTGCCACACCGTGCTGCACGGCGAACCCCACGCTCCCCGCTCCGGCTTCACCCCCACCGTGCTGGTCGACATCACCTCCTTCCTCGACGACAAGGTCCTCGCCCTCAAGGCCCACCAGAGCCAGGCCGGCCGCTGGTACCTGGGCGAGGAGTACACCCGGCACCAGGCCGCGCAGGCCGCTTGGCGGCTGCGGCCCACCGCGGCGACCGACGGCCGGGTCTTCGAGACCTTCGAGACGAGCGTGCTCACCCTCACCTTCACCCCCGCAGGAAAGGAGCCCCGCTCGTGATCTACATCGAGCAACCGCCGTTCGCTCCGTGGCTCGGTTTCTGCGAGGCCCTCATCGGCTGCGACACCGTCGCCCTGTACGACTCCGTCCAGTACACCGACGGCGGCTACCAGAACCGCAACACGATCAAGACCGCCGGCGGCCCTCAGCTGATCACCGTGCCCGTGACCCGCTCGGCGGGCCCGCTCATCCGCGACATCCGCATCGCGCCCGCCTTCGACCCGGATGTACTGCTCCGCCAGATCCGCCTGGCCTACGCCCGCAGCCCCTACGTCGACGAGGCCCTGCACGTCCTGCGCCCCGTCCTGGGCGCCGGCCACGCGTGGCTGGTCGACCTCAACATCGACCTCATCAACCAGATCGCCACGGCCCTCGGCGCCAAGGCCCGGATCATGCTCACCTCCGAGATGAAGATCGACTGCGAGGACAGGACCGAGCGGCTGGCGGCCATCTGCTCCCACGCCCGGGAGACAGTGCTCTGGGCGGGCTCCGGCACCCGGCAGTACCTCGACACCACCGCCCTCGACGCCCACGGCGTCGAGGTGATCTGGAACGAGTTCTCCGACCGGCACCCTCTCTACCGCCAGGCGTGGCCGCGGCAGGGCTTCCTCCCCCGGATGTCCGTGATCGACGCCGTCTGCGCCCTGGGCTGGGCCGGCACCGCCGCCCTGCTCCGCACCTCCCTCGACACCTACCTCCCCCACGCCCAGAAGGGAGCCGCCGCGTGACCCGCCCTCTGATCCTCACCGGCATCGACCTGCCCCTGGAGCCGTTCTGCGGCTCCACCATCTGGTGCAGCGACGTCTACTCCCGCCTCGACGGCTTCCGCACGGTCTTCGTGGGCCTTCCCGGCAGCGGCACCTGGAAGCACGGCTTCACCGACACCGTCCTGCTCGGCGCCACGAAGCAGCCCTACGGCCCCGCCTTCGAGGCCTACACCACCCGCCTGACGGAGGAGGTCGCCGACCTCCTCGACGCACACCGCCCCGATCTCATCCACGCCCAGCACCTGGGCTTCGGCCTGTCCCTCGCCTTCGCCCGGGCGGCCGGGGACGAACGCCGGCGGATCCCGATCATCTCGGTAGCCCACGGCACCGACGTCATCGCCGCCGCCGAAAACGACCAGGCGCTCAGCGCCCTTCGGGAGATCGCCGCCGCCAGCCAACGCATCGTTGTCCCCACCCTGGCGATGGCCGCGGAGGTCGACCGGCTCACCGACGGCCGCTACACCGGACGCGTGAACGTGGTGCCGTGGGGCATCCCGCTGCCCGAAGCCCCCCTCGCACGCCCCGGTGGGGGCCGGCGACTGCGGCTGGTGCACGCCGGCCGCCTGGACGCCAACAAGTCCACCCGGACCGCGATCGAAGCCCTCGCCCTGACCGCAGAACCGCACCAGCTCACCGTCATCGGAAGCGGCAGCGAACTCGCGGCCCTCCAGCATCGGGCCGCCGAACTCGACCTTGGCGACCATGTGCGGTTCGAGGCGTTCCTCCCGCGAGACGAGCTGTGGTCCCGCCTCCCGGACTTCGACCTCAAGCTGTTCACCACCCGCCAGTTGGAGGCGTACGGACTGGTCGCCGTCGAGGCCCAGGCCCACGGTGTGCCCGTCCTGTACGGAGACCTCCCGGGCCTGAAGGACATCCTCGGCCCCGGCGCACTGAGCTACCCGCCCGGTGACGCCGCCGCGCTGGCGGCCCTGATCGACGACCTGGCCGCCGACCCGGCTCGGCGGCAGACCCTGCGCACCGACGCGATCGCCAACGCGCGCCGACACGACATCGCGGGCACAGCCGATGGTCTGGCCGCGATGTCACGGTCCGTTCTGGAGGGTCTTCGGTGACCGAGACGCCGCTGTACGCGAGCCGACTGTGGCCGCCGGTACGCCCCCGGACCGGTGAAGCGACCGCCACCACCATCGATCTGCTGCGCGACCTGGGCCTGGTCGCCCGCACCGGAGCCACAGGGGTGCACACCCTCCTGCCGCTGGGCCTGCGCGTGCACGATCGCCTGACGGCCATCGCCCGGCGCGCGTTCGAGGAGCGCGGCGCCCTCACCTTCTCCGCGCCGACGCTGCAGAGCCGGGAGCTGTGGCAGGAGACCGGCCGGTGGGACGCCTACCGCGCGGAAGGCGCCCTGCTGACCGTCACCTCCGCCGGAGGGGAGGAGATGTGCCTCGCGCCCACCTCGGAGGAGATCGCGACCTCCGTCATCCGCGAGCATCTGCAGTCCTTCCGTGACCTGCCGGTCCGTCTCTCGCTCAGCACGAGGAAGTTCCGCGACGAGATCGCCCCGCGGGGCGGGCTGATGCGCGGACGCGAGTTCGTGATGGCCGACGCCTACACCTTCGACGCCTCCCGAGAAGGGATGCTCGAATCGGTCGGATTCCTCAACGCCTCCGTCACCGCCGCCCTGACGGGCATGGGTCTGAGCGGCGTCTTCCAGGCATCCGCCGACGGCGGCAGCATCTCCTCCGGCCCCAGCACCGAGCACCTGGTGCTGTCCGACACCGGTCAGAGCACGATCGTCGTCTGCGACCACTGCGGCAACCGGGGCGACGGCGCCGTCATCGCCTCCCAACCCCCGCCGTCCCCCCGGGATCCCATCGTCAACGTCATCGCCCTCGCGCTCACCCTCCCCGACGGCACGAGCCGCGCGGCAACCGTCTCCATCCGCGCCGACCTCCAGGTCAGCCTCCGTAAGGTCGCCGCCGCCACCGGAGCCGTCCACGTCCGCCTCCTCGACGAGGACGCCCTCCCCCCGCTCCTCGGCAAGAAGGCCGGCACGCTCACCCCGTGGGACGCCGCCACCGCGGACACCGTCCTGCCGCTCTACGACCAATCCGCAGCCGACCTCGAGCGGTTCTCGATCTCCGACGGTCGCGACGGACTGCGCACGAACGTCCAGTGGAGTGGAACATCCGGCCTGCCCGACCTGTCCCCGCACGGCGACGACCTCCATCACGCCACCGACCGCAGCCGCTGCGCCCGCTGCCGCGAAGGCCGCTACCGCGAGACCAAGGCCGTCGAAGTCGCCCACGTCTTCGAGCTGGGCACCCAGTACTCCCAGCCCATGAACCTCACCTTCACCGACGCCAGCGGCCAGCCGGCCACGCCGTGGATGGCCTGCTCCGGAATCGGCATCACCCGCTGCCTGCAGACCTCCGCCGAACTCCACCGTGACCACCACGGCCTGCGATGGAAGCCCGGCACCGGGCCCGCCGACATCCACCTCACCGTCCTGCGCGCCGACCAGCCCGAGATGCGCGAACGAGGCGACAAGCTCACCCAGCAGCTGCACACCCAGGGCCTGAGCGTCCTCGTCGACGACCGGCCGCTGCCGACCGGAGACAAGCTGCGCTACGCCCGCCTCCTCGGTCTCCCCCACACCGTCGTCCTCTCCCCCCACCGCCCGGCGGACGAGCTCGAACTCCTCGACCGCTGGACCGGCCGCACCACCACCGCCGAATCCAGCCAGATCCACCAGATCACCTCCGCCCGATAGCAGCACATCCACCCACAGAAGACAGCGAATAGCGTCGCCGCAGTCCGCGAAAACAGGCGACGCTATTAGCGCTGCCGAAATATGGAAATCCGCACAAGAAATCCAGATGATCAGCCCGGAAAAGCTCTGGCTGGAATCTCTCGACCCGGTTGACGACCTATCCAGGGGCCTCTAGCTTGAGGAACATCGCCGAAGCGAACGGGTCGTAGCTCAAGGGCGGAGCACGGTCAAAGCGTGACCGAGGAGCTGGTTCGAATCCAGCCGACCCGACTCAACGAGAAACCGAACACAATGCGTCAAAGCATTACCGAATTCGACGCGTCGCCGGGACCGCCACGATCACAGAATGGTGCAGATGAAAATTGCCATCACGGGCGGCGCCAGCGCCGGCCACGTCGTTCCGGCCCTCGCTGTCGCAGGCCAGCTCCGCGACCGTGGTGCTGAACTGGTCTACCTCGGACGCGAGAACACGATCGAGCACGACTACGCCCAGCGCGCCGGAATCCCCTTCCGCCACGTCCCCTCGGCCGGGCTGCGCCGCCACCGCTCCGCCGGCAACCTGCTGATGCCCTTCACCGTCGCCCGGGGCATCCTCGCCGCCTTCACGGCGCTGCGGCGCGAACGGCCCGACGCCCTGTTCTCCAAGGGCTCGTACGTCTCCGTGCCTGTCGGCATCGGCGCCGCCCTCGCCCGCGTCCCCGTCGTCATCCACGAGAGCGACCACTCCCTTGGCCTGGCGAACAAGATTCTGGGGCGCGTAGCCACCACCATCTGCCTGAGCGTCCCGGCTTCCGGCCCCACGCCCCGCTGGATGCGCAACAAGACTCAGGTGACCGGGCTGCCGCTGCGCGCGGACCTTGCCGACGCCAAGCCCGAAGCGCTGCGCGAGCGCCTCGGCGTCCCCGCCGACAAGCCGGTGCTGCTGATCTTCTGCGGAAGCAGCGGATCGCAGCGCATCAACACCGCCATCCGCGCCCAACTCGACGTCCTGTGCGAGCGGTACAGCGTCCTGCATGTCGTCGGCACGGGCAACCTCGAACCTCAGCTCACCGGGCGGGCCGGGTACTGGCAGCTGGAGTACCTCCACGACGACATGCCGCACGCCCTGGCCCTGGCCAACCTCGTCATCGGCCGGGCCGGGGCCACCACCCTCGCCGAACTCGCCGCCCTGGAGCTGCCCGCCGTCCTGGTACCGCTGCCCGCCTCCGTCAGCCGCGGGGACCAGCTCGACAACGCGCGCGCCTACGCCGCCCAGCACCCGCAGCGCTGCCGCGTCGTCGCCGACGAGCAGCTGACTGACGACCCCGGCGCCCTCGTCCATGCCTGCGCCGCCCTGTCCGCTGCCCCCCGCGGCGGACAGGGCGCCCGGCCGCGCCCGGAAGCCGCGGCCGAACGCGTCGCCGACCTCGTCCTGCGGGCGGCCGGCCGACACAGGTAGCGGGAGGTCAGTCGTGGTTGCCGTACATGTTGCGGATCTCCGCCTCGCTCTCACCCCGGTAGGTGAGGTGCCAGTGCATGTGCTTGGACTCCTGGTACAGCCCCAGGTTCGTGTTCACCGAGCACGATCCGTACTCCTTCTCCACTCCGGCGGCCACCTCCCGCACCACCGCGACAACCTCGTGCAGAAGGCTCTCGTCAGAGTTCCCGAGGTCGGTGAGCGAGGGGACGTGCTCCTTGGGGATCACCACGATGTGCACTGGGTACGACGGGTTGGTGTGGTGGAAGGCCAGCACCCGATCAGTCTCCGCCACCTTCTCGATGGGGACCGCGCCGGTGAGCGCCTGGTGGCAGTAGAAGTCGGAGACGGTCTCGGTACTGGTCACAGGTGCGCACCTTCGTTGGGCAGGAATGTCGGACGAGCGCCCGCCGCGCGTGTTCGCCAGGCAGGCGCCGACGCCAGCGTAGCGATCAGCCAACCGACAGCCGAATCAGCTCAACACCGGCTCTACGAACGGGTGTTCGTCGAGCATGCGCAGCGCTCCGCGGAACTCTCCCGCACGGGAGGCACGAACCGATCCTGGACCGTCGAGAAGGGACCACGTTCATGACCGTCACGCTCGAACCCACGGTGGCGAAGCCGCCGACCGCGCCTGGGCTCCTCGAACTGGAGATCACCCGGCGCTGCCAGTTGACCTGCCGATCGCACTGCTACGCCGAGGCCGGCCCGACGCAGGGGCACGGATCCATGACCACCGACGAGTGGAAGCGGATCATCAGCGAAGCCGCAGCCCTCGGCACGGAGCGGATCCAGCTGATCGGCGGCGAGCCCACGCTGCACCCCGACTTCGCCGAGCTCGTCGAACACGCCCTGTCGAGCGGGCTCGAGGTGCTCGTCTACTCGAACCTCTACCACGTGCGCGCCGCGCACTGGAAGCACTTCACGCGGCCCGGCGTCAGCCTCGCCACCTCCTACTACGCGGACACAGATGACGGCCACGACCGGGTCACCGGCCGCACCGGATCCCACGCCGCCACCCGAGCGAACATCGCCGAGGCGCACCGCCGCGGCATCCACGTCCGGGTCGGGATCGTCGACGTCCTGGAGGGACAGCGCGTCGCCGAGGCCCGCGCGGACCTCCAGAGCCTCGGCATCACGGACATCCACACCGACCGTGTCCGCGCCGTCGGCAACGCCGCCAAGGGCACGGCCCTGCCGTCCACCTCCGCGCTGTGCGGCCGGTGCGCCAACGGCATCGCCGCGGTCCTGTCGGACGGGACGGTCACCCCGTGCGTCCTGGGCCGATTCCTGCCCGCAGGCCACGTCCAGGGCAATACGCTGCAGGGGGTGTTCGCCTCCTCGTCCTGGCGGCAGGTCGCCGCGAGCATTCCTGCCAGCCGGCACGACCCCTGCGGCCCCGACTGCGGGCCCAACGACGACAGCTGCAAGGGCGGCGGCACCTGCGACCCCGCCTCCGGCCTCACTCCGACCACCGCGGACTGAACGGGGAGAACCTCGATGGACTGGGAATCAGCAGCACGCCGGCTCGCCGCCAGCACTGCCGTCCGACCGGAGTCCCGGTGGTACGCACCGGTTGCCACCACGCAGCGCCACCGGTTCGTACAGCGCTGGTGGGCCCGGGACACCGCGCACGACGGCAAGCCTGTCTGGGTGCTGCGGGACGGTGCCGCTGACCCCGAGCAGTGGCTGCGGACTGCCTACAGCGACAGCACGCTCGTCACCCGGGTCGGCCACCATCACGCCGACCACGCCGACCCGGGCCAGTCCCTTGTCCGCAGGTCCGACAGGTACCAAACGTCGTCTTCCACGCTGCCCTCACTGGTGCTGCTGATGTACCGCTCCGGATGCATCACCGACACCTCCCGCGTGCTGGTGACCACCGGAAGCGGCTACGGAACCGCCCTGGCCTGCGCCCGGCTCGGCGACGACCAGATCACAAGCGTCGACGTCGACCCCTACCTCGTCTCGGCAGCCCGACAGCGCCTCGCCGACGTCGGCCACCACCCGCGGCTTGAGGTCTGCGACCTGACCAAGGCGCTTCCCGACGGCAGCTACGACCGGATCATCTCCACTGTGTCGGTGCCCGCCGTACCCGCCCCGTGGCTGGAGGCACTCGCCCCCGGCGGACGGCTGGTGACCACCCTCGCCCGGACCGGACTGATCATCGTCGCGGACAAGAACAGCGACGGCGGAGCGACCGGGTACGTCGCGCCCGAGTCGGCCGGCTTCATGAGTGCACGCCACGGCGAGGACTACGACGCCATCCTCACGGACGACGCGCCCGGATGGCAGCACGCCCGGCACGCCGAAGGCGAGACCAGCACGGGCCGCTACCCACTGACGTACGTGCCGGACACCTGGGACCTGCGGTCCACCCTCGAACTCCTGCTGCCCGGCATCGAGCACCGTCAGCACACGGCGGACAACGGCAGCCGCACCGTGTACATGCTGCACCAGGACGGCTCCTGGGCCCGGGCGACGGCGTCAACGCGCCACGAGCTGCCGACCGTGCACCAGGGTGGCCCGACCCGCCTGTGGGACGAGCTGGACCGCATTCGCACCTGGCTCGTCGTAGACGGAGAGCTCCCCGTCCGGGGCGCTGCGGTGACCATCACCGCCAACGGGATGGTCACCCTCTCGCGGAAGGGATGGACGGCCACGGTCGGGTGAGAGCTTGCCAGCCGGTTCGAGCCTGGCGACCGCCATGCCGTACTCCGTCTAGGCGAGCGGTCACCCCCGTCCGCGAAGGCCTGTCCGCTGCCGTGGCCTTCGCCCTCGGTGGCTTGCTCACCTCGACGACGGGCGACACCTGGCTCCGGCAGCTCATCCCGCTTCAGCAGTAGTACGTCGCTGGCTGTGGCGCGTCACCTCGACGCCCCACGGCCGCACTGCTGTCGGGTGCCGCGCAACAGCGATCTGTCCCAGAGGATGCCACCGTCGGCGATTCGGCCAACCGCTCTACTGCACAGACCTGTTGCGGGGGCTGGATGCATGCATTCTCCATGCGCTCGCACCCGCTCTATGTCGGGAAATCCGAAGCGACTCAAATACACCAGTTCGATATGCCCGGCGTGGTCGTTGAGCCTCACGACCACGCCGGACGACCGTCTAGGGGGACCACGTTGACCTCGGCCGCAACGAACGAGCAGCAGAACTCAGCGCCTCCTCCGCCCCCGCCGGCAGAGATCACGTACAGCGGGCAGTACTCCGTTAACCCGCTCGCCGAGGTCTCCTTCCGGCGCATGTGCGCGCAGATCCCTGCCGTCCTGGGCCGAATCGGACGTCTGTCATGGCGAACCGACCGGCGGGCCGTGCAGCTTCTCCTCGGCTGCCAGGTAATCGCCGGCGTAGCGGGCGCCGTATTGCTGGCCGCCACCGCTCGCGCCATGGAACCAGTCCTGGGGGACGGCACTGCTGCCGAGCGGTTGCGCGGCGCACTGCCGGCTCTGGTCGTAGTGGCGCTCGGCGCCGCACTGGCACGCGTGGCGGGGGCGGCCGCCACGTACGCCGAGCGGCGGATCACTCCGCGGTTGACCACGGAGACGGACACCGCCCTGGTCGAGGCGGTGTGCCGGGTCGAGGCCTCCGCATACGCCGAGGACGGCTTCTCGGACCGGCACGAGGCTGCCGAGATGGGGGTGATCCGCACACACGTCATGGTCACTGACGCCCAGCGGTTCCTGTCCGCGCTGATCCGGATGGTCACCGCGGGCGGGGTTCTGTCGGTGCTCAACCCGTGGATGCTGCCGCCGCTCCTGCTCGCGGTGCTGCCGGCCGGTGTCGGTGCCGTGTTGACCGCCCGGGTCGACTACGAGATCCACTACGCCAACATCGCCGACCGCAACGTGCGCGGCATGATGCGCTGGTGGGCGACTGAGTCGAAGTACGGCGACGAGGTCCGCGCCAACTCGATGACCGACTACCTCGTCTACTGGTACCGAGCCCTGTCCGACCGGTGCGACCGCCGCACCCTAGCCGCAGCCCCGCGTACCCTGCGGATCTCCCTGTTCTCTGCACTGGCCGGCGGCGTCTTCCTCGTCGCGACCTGGGGCGCGCTGGCCTGGCTGGCGGTGTCCGGGCGAATCGAACTCGCGGTCGCGGCGACGGCGGTCATCGCCGTGCAGACCACGCTTTCCGCACTGTCCCAGGTGGTCATCAACGGCGCCGCGGTCTTCCACACCAGCCTGTACCTCAGCGACATGCAGGCATTTCTCGACGACGCCGCCGCCCGCGCCCCCAAGCGCGGTTCCCACGTGCACACTGCGCCGACGGAGGAGATCCGGCTCGACGAGGTCGTCTACCAGTACCCCGGCAAGGAGAAGCCCGCCGTGGACGGCGTCTCCCTTACGCTGCAGCGCGGCCAGATCCTCGCGATCGTCGGCGCGAACGGCTCGGGGAAGTCCACGCTCACCCGGCTGCTGACCGGGATCTACCTGCCCGACAAAGGCAAGGTCACCTGGAACGGCACTGACCTGGCTGAGGTGGACCCCGCCACGGTGTGGGCGGACACCGGCCTGGTGCCGCAGATCTTCGCACAGTGGCCCCTGCGGGTCCGGGAGAACGTCACCCTCGGCCAGCCCCGCACCCACGACGACGCCCCCGTGTGGGAGGCCGTCGACGCGGTCGGTCTGCGCGAGGCCGTGGAGGATCTCCCCGCGGGTCTGGACACTCTTCTGGCCCGGGACGTCTTCGGAGGCTCGGAGCTCTCCGGCGGACTGTGGCAGCGCGTGGCGTGTTCGAGGGCCCTGTACCGGCGCCCGGGGCTGCTGATCCTGGACGAGCCCACCTCCCAGATGGACCCGCGTGGCGAGCACCAGATGTTCGAGCAGATCAAGGACATCGCCGCGGACCGCATCACGATCGTGGTCACGCACCGTCTGGAGAACACCAAGATCGCCGACCACATCATCGTGATGGAGGACGGCCGGATCACCGAACAGGGCCGGTACGACGACCTTGTCCACGCCGGCGGGACCTTCGCCGAACTCCTGGAACTGTCGCAGGACCGCTGATCCGCCTCGCCCTCGTCCCACCCCGCGCCGGCGGGGCGAGACGAGGCGGGCCCCCGCCAAGGAGGACCCGTGCCACCATCCCTCGCCGTTGCCGCCGCCTTCGCCCACTCCTCGTACGCTTCGCGCCCGAGCGCGAGGTGCACGGCGTGAGGAAGACGAAACCCCTACCCACCGCCGCGCAACGTTGGGCCGAGCAGCGAACCGGGCCGGTCGTCGCCGTACGCGACGCCTCGCACGACTGGCACCGCTCTCGGGTGTGGGAGCTGACCGGCGAGGGCGGGGCCCGCTGGTACGTGAAGGTCTCGCCCTCGGTGAAGTTCTTCACCCGTGAGACCAGGGCCTACCGGAGCGTCGTTCCCGCGCTCGGGCACAACCGGGCGCCCCATCTCCTCGACAGCAGCGCCGACGACCTGGCCTTGCTGCTCACCGTGGCCCCCGGGACTCCAGCCCCAGGCCTGAGCCTGACCGCCGCCGCGTGGCGGGCCGTGCATGCGCAGGCCGGCATGCTGTGCGCCCGCCTCCACGACGCCGGTGCACTCGACGCCCACGACCGGACGGAAGCCGCGGCGTCGTTGGTGGCCGCGGCCGACGGTGCGGAGAAGTACCTGGGCCGCGCCGGGGACCGGCTCACCGGGGACGAGCAGCAACTGGTCCGCGACTACGCGGCCCAGCTCCGCCGCGTCGGACCGGTGCCGCTTGGCTACATCCACGGCGACAACCAGCCGAGGAACTGGCTGTGGTCTACGCAGAGGCTCGCGCTCGTCGACTTCGAGCGCACCCGCCCGGCCGCCCGCGTGCAGGACCTCGTCATCCTCGCCGTCACCGAGTGGCTCGACCACCCCGACCGCGAGCAGGCATTCCTCCAGGCGTACGGGCGAGAGCTCACCGGCGCCGAACAACACGCGCTGCGCTGCCTGACCGCGCTAGACGCGGTCAACTGCCTGGCCTGGGGCCCGGACAACGACCATCCCGAGGTCACCGCCCGAGGCCGGCGAACCCTGGACCGGCTCATGAAGGAGGACCGACCGTGAGCGACGTCCACCGCAGCATCACGCACGTCATGGTCCTGCTTCAACGTCCAGCCGGCGGCCGGGTTCTCACTGTCCGGCACCAGCCGCGGTCGTGGCACTCCCCCGGGCTGCTCACCCTCGTCGGCGGCCGGCTCGAAGCCGGCGAGTTCTTCGACGAGGGCGCCGCACGCGAACTCGCCGAGGAGACCGGCATCCTCATCACCCCGGCCCGGCTCGAGTTCTGTCAGCTCGTCCACCTGCACGCCGCGGACGGGGAACGGGTCACCGGCGTGGTGTTCCTGGCCCGGGAGTGGGAGGGCGAGCCATACAACCGGGAGCCGGGCACCCACAGCGAGCTGGTCTGGGCCAATCCCGCCAGCCCACCCGCCGACTGCCACCCCTTCACCCACGAGGTCCTGCGCCACTTCGCTGCCGGAGTCCGGTACGCCAACGTCGCCGCCCCGGAGCTGACCGACGGGGGTGAGTCACAATGACGGTCGCCGCCCGGGCCACGAAGGCCACCGCGTGGTCGAGACCCGCCTTCCGATTCCTGCTCAGCAGCGAAGCCGTGACCCTGTCCGGGTCGGCGGTGAGCACCGTCGCCCTGCCCGCGCTGGCCGTGGTGGAGCTGCGCGCATCCACCACCGAGGTCGCCGCGCTCGCGTTCCTTGGACAGCTTCCGAGCGCGGTCACGCTGTGGGCCGGGGCCCTGTCCGACCGGCACCCCAAACGACCCCAGATGATCGCCTCGGACCTGGCGGCGGCCGGCGCGCTGGTGACCATCCCGGCCGCCGCCCTCGTCGGCGCGCTCACCATCTGGCAGCTGTGCGCGGTCGCGGTCGTGCTCGGTGCGGCCAAGGTGCTGCGCGACGCCGCTGCGATCAGCCTCCTGCCGGCCCTCGTCGATCCGGACCAGCTCCACGACGCCAACGCGAAGCTCGGCGCCGCGTCCTCGGTAGCCGACAGTGCCGGCACGAACGCCGGTGCCGTCCTAGTCGGCGCCGTCGGTCCCGCCCGCTCCGTCCTTGCCGACGCCCTGTCCTTCGTCGTCTCCGCAGTCCTCATCTCGCGCATGCGCATCCCCGAGGCCGCCACCGCGCCGCGCACCCGTACGAGTCTGGCACGGGACATCGCCGACGGCGTGCGCTACGTGGCCCGGCAGCCCACGATCCGCACCGTGATCGCCGCCCTCTCGACCCTCTCCTTTGGCCTGGCGGTCATGAACACCTACTGGGCGTACTACCTCCTGGACCGGCTCGGAGCTTCACCGCCCGTGTTCGGGGTGATCATGGGCGTCGGGGGCGCCGGCGGTGTGGCCGGTGCGCTGCTCGCGCCGAGGATCGCCGCCCGGATCGGCATCGGGCCCACGATCATCGTGGGCTTCGCGGTCAGCCCCCTCGCCCAGATGCCCCTGCTGTGCGCCGGGCCCAGCCTGCGGTGGCAGATCGTCCTGGCCGCCACGCTGGCGGTGCAGCTGTTCTGGGCGACGGCGTCGGGGACCAGCCAGCGGTCCCTGCGCCAAGCCTTGTGCGACCCCGACTTCCAGGGCCGGATGCAGTCCGCGAGCACCACGCTCACTGCCGGTGCCCGCCCGCTCGCCGCCGCCACCGCTGGCGGCTTGGTCCTCCTCCTCGACGTTCGGGCCACCCTCGCCATCGGCGCGCTCCTCCAGGTCGTACCCATCGTCCTGCTGCTGGCCTCCCCCATCCGCGCCCTTCGGACGATCCCCGCCCGTACGGCCGTGCCACCCGCCCGCGAAGGAGCCCCTTCATGACCACCACCGTGTCCACCGCGGCCGCGACCTACTGGGAACCGCTCTGGTCCCAGGGCCGCCGCTACCGGCAGCCCGACGACACCGAGAACCGGCTGCTCGAGAAGCATCTCGGCGCCGGGCGCGACCGCCCGGCCCTCGACATCGGCTGCGGCGACGGCACGCTCACCCGGCGCCTCGCCCAACTCGGCTTCCGCACGACCGGCATCGACTGTTCCCCCAGCGCCATCGCGCTCGCCGCCACCCAGGAGTTCGGGCACGGCCGCGTGCCGGTCTGGCAGTGCATGGACTTCACCACCGACGACCTCGGCACCCTGCCGGAGCCGGCGTTTGCGGTCATCACCTGCCGCCTCGTCTACCGGTGAATCGACGGCAAGGCGGCCTTCCTCGACCGCGTCCGCCGCCTCCTCGCCCCGGGCGGGACCTTCTGGGTCGTCGCCGAGATTGCCGGACGCCGCCCCGCCACCGACCCCTTGCAGGGCCTCGGCATCACCCCGGCCCAGGCCGAACTCCTGACCACGCGCTGGTCCGCCGTCCACACCGACGACCTCGACGTCCTGCGCTGCTACGCCCTGCGCCCCTGACCCCACCCCGCGATCTGATGGAGGACCGGTGACCACCGAGCAGGACACCGTCGCGACCTGGAACACCTACGGCAACCACCAACTCGCGCGAGGACTCGAGCTACCTGAGCTGGACCGGTGGGACTGGGGCATCCCTGGCACCGGCCCCGGCATCGAGGTCTTCGGCGACGTGGCCGGGCTGCGCGTCCTCGACCTCGGCAGCGGCCTCGGCCGGCACGCTGCCCACCTTGCCGCCCGGGGCACCGACGTCACCGCCGTCGACGCCTCCGCCGCCCAGCACCAGCGCGCCGCCACCCGCTACCCCAGCATCCCGGGCCTGCGCCTGGTGTGCGCCGACGCCGTATCCCACCTGCGCGACGCCGACCCGTACGACCTGATCTACTCCGTCTGCTCCGTCCCCTACCTGGACCCCGACCGACTGCTGCCCGTCCTGGCCAACGGCCTGAAGCCGGGCGGCCGCCTGCTCTTCTCCGCGTTGCACACCAACTCGGGCGGCACCGGACCGTCGAACGAGGTCGCCCCGCGGTCCGAGATCCTGCGGCTGCCCGGCACCACCGACGACTACCCCGTCGACATGTGGGTCCTGACCGCGCAGCTGTGGGAGGACCTCTTGGTCCAGCACGGCCTCACCATGGAGGCGGTCACCGTGATCGGCTCCCCGAACCCGGGCAACCACGTCTCCTACCGGCTGTACACAGCCCGGCGCCCGCAGCGGGTGCCCAGCCCGGCACGCGGCAGTCACGTCGATCCAGTCCCCCAGAACGACGGAAGAACCGTCGATCGGAAGCCGACCACGGTTGCCGGGGAGGCCACATCGTGGCCGCGCTGACGGACGATCCTCGCTTCGCCGTGACGACGTTCGTGGTGATCGACTTCGAGGGCCTCACCCCGCAAGGACGACCCGCCGAGCCGATCGAGGTTGCGACGTTGGCGCTGCGCCCGCTGGATGGCCGACTGGTGGAAACCGGCCGATTCGAGGAGCTGATGCGACCGCCTGCCGACGTGCCCGTGACCGCGCGGGATGTCCAGCTCAAGGGCATCACCCAGCGAATGCTCACCTCTGCGACCCCCGCTGCCGATGTGATGGCGCAGCTCGACGCGCGCCTGACTACGCCGCCGTACCGGCTGGTCGCCCATCACGCCTCCACAGAAGCCGGAATCATCGCCCGCCAAGCCGAGCACTGTCCCGTACTCGCCGCGACGCCGCTGCTGGACACATTGCGCCTGGCCAAGGCCGTCGTGCCCGGTCTCGGCTCCTACGGACTGGACAGCCTGCTCGGCCACTACGGCATCCCCAGGCCCGCCGGACGGCACCGTGCGATGCCGGATGTCGAGGTCACCGCCCAGGTGCTGACCCGACTCCTAGACGACGGGTGCGCGGGCGGCCGGTGGAGCACGCTGCTCGAGCTGGACATGGCCGCCGGATTGCAGCCCACCCAGCCACCCCCGGCTCAGGACGCGGAACAGGGCTCCCTGTTCTAACCGGCGGACCGCCCCAGGAGGACGTCGCGCGGCGAACTCCACCCGGAACCACACCCGTAAGGAGACCTCTTCACCATGAACGTCCCACACCTGCCTTCACTGCTGGGGGTGTTTGCGCACCCGGACGACGAATCCCTCCTGGCTGGCGGCGTCCTCGCGCAGCACGCCGCCGCAGGCGCCGCGACCGCCGTGGTCACGGCCACCTGGGCCCCCAACACCCACCGAGCCGCCGAGCTCACGGACGCGCTCGCGGTCCTGGGGGCCGGCAAGCCCCGGATGCTCGGATACGCCGACGCCCGGATCCCCCACTCCGCTCCCGGCAAGTCCCGTCTGTGCGACGCCACTCTCGATGACGTGGTCGAGGTGCTCGTGGGACACATTCGCGAGCTTCGGCCGGACATCGTCGTCACGCACGACGCGTACGGGCAGCTCACCGGGCACCCCGACCACATCCACACCCACCGCGTGACCCTGCTCGCCGTACACGCCGCCGGGCTCCACCACCTCTACCCGCACGCCGGCGCCCCTTGGCAGCCCGGCGGCCTGTACGTGGCCACGCACCCGGAGTCGGGCGTCGACGAACTTGGCAGCCTTCTCCAACGTGTCGGCAAGACGGTCCACAGCGCCCCCGATGAACAGGTGACCGCGACCGTCGATGTGGGCCCCTGGGCTCAGACGAAGTGGCGCGCGATCCTTGCGCACCGCAGCCAGGTCGAGAGCCGGCGCCCTCTGCCGGCCCTTCTGTCCCGCCTCACCGTCGACGACCGGCACCGGATCCTCGCCACCGAGTGGTACACGCGCCTGGACACCAAACCCGCACCCGGGCCGCAGCGGAATCTGACGCCCTGACTCCCTCCGTTGTCCGACAACACCGACACTCACCCCCTTCGCCCCCTCTCAAGGAGCGCCCGTTGACAGCACACCCGTCGAACCCGCCGCTGTGGGAAGTGATCGGCCGGCTCGCCGCCCTCTTCACCGGCCTGGACTCAGAACGCGGGATGACCCCAGAGCAGCAGTGGACGCTGCAGGTCCTCAAGCTCACCGAGGAGGTCGGCGAGTCCGCGCAGGCCGTGGTCGGCGCCTGGGGCACCAACCCCCGGAAGGGGCAAAGCCACACGTGGCGACACGTTCAGGAAGAGGTGGCCGACACCGCGATCACCAGCCTGGTCACGTTGCATCGGATGCTTGGCGACGATGCACCTGCGTTCCTGGCCGACGTTCTTGCCCAGAAGTCCGCGAAGTTCCTCCCCCAGAGCAGTCGCATCGAGGAGGTGTGAGCCATGGCTAAGACATTGCGGCTGGCTGTCGCGCAGAGCACCGTGCCGGAGGACCCGACAGACCACGGCACGCTGCGGGCGGCCGGGCAGGAGATCCGGGCCCTGATGACCGAGGCCGCCGGGGCGGGTGCGCAACTGGTGCAGTTCCCCGAGGGGGCGATCGTCTATCCGAGCAAGCACGTGATGGCGGCCGGACCGGACGGAAGCTTGGTCCCGGCCGACTGGAGCCGTGCCGCCTGGGACGTCATGCGCGAGGAGGCCGAGTCGATCGCCGCGCTGGCTGGGGAACTACGACTGTGGACGGCGTTCGGGTCGCTCCACCCGCTCACGCCGCCGAACAGGCCCCACAACAGCCTCTTCATCGTCTCCGACCGTGGCGAGCTGGTTGCCAGGTACGACAAGCGGTTCCTGTCGCATACCGAGGTCTCCTACCTGTACACCCCAGGGCGCGAGCCGGTCGTCTTTGAGGTGGATGGCATCCGGATCGGCTGCGCGCTGTGCGTCGAGGCGAACTTCCCACCACTCTTCGACGAGTACGAGCGCCTGGGCGTCGACTGCGTCCTGATCTCCGTGATGGTGGACGATGCTCCGAGGGCGCGCATCGCCCAGGCCTACGGGACGCTGTACTGCTACTGGGTGGGCTACGCCGTGCCGGCGCAATTCAGCGCGACAGTGCCGTCCGGGATCGTGGCGCCCGGCGGCCGGTGGATCGCACAATGCCCTACCGACGGGCAACCCGCTCTGGCGGTCGCGGACATCGACCTCGGTTCGACCGATCCGGACATCGAGGTGGCCCTTCGGTACGCCCGGCCTTGGCGCCGCCGGGCGCAGGACGGGCTCTACGAGGATCGACTGGTTGTCGGGGACCCGCGCAGCGATATCCGCACGACCTTCTGAGAGCCCATCCACCTCTCACCCCCTGCCCCTGCTCACTAGACTCCGTGGTCATCCGGCAACGGATGCCCGTGCGCAGATCAAGCTCGACACCAAAACCGCCATCCCCGACAGTCTCCTCACCACCATCCCCACTACGCCGCTGCCCACGGTCGCGCAGGCCCTGGAAGCACTGGACCTGTGGTGATGACCGAGGCCGCGGCATCGCCCGCATCTGTGCTAGCAGTAGCCCCGGTCGGCAACACTCAGGCGAGGCCGTGTGCGCCCTGCGCACACGGGGGAATGTACGGACCAGGCCTCGGCTGAGGTGCCTGTGCTTGGCGCTATCGCTTTCGCAGCGCAGCAGGGCCCAGTGGCTTCGGCAGCAGCTGTGCCAGATGTGCTGCCACAGCGAGGACGGTGCGGTCGGCGAGGTACGGTCCGACGACCTGAATGCTCAGTGGCAGTCCGTCGGTTGTGCGCCCGGCGGGGACGATCGCTGACGGGAGACGTACCTGGCTGGTCAGGTTCAGCCAGGTCGTCTGGTCGTAGTAGCTGCGCTTCGTCCCGTCGACGGTGATGGACCGCTGCTGCACCGGGATGGACGTCTGGTCTTCGACAGCCGCTGTCGGTGCGGCCGGCGTGATCAGGATGTCGTGCCGGGTGAAGTACTGAGCCCAGCGCTGGCGCAGCTTCTCGCGGGCCTCGTTGGCGATCAGCCAGTCGCGGTGGCGCTGGGTGCGTGCCCGCAGGTAGAAGGCTCCAGGTGACGTGTCCTCGGGGGCGAGCTTGTCCGCCTGGTCCACCTCGCCCTGGAACACGGAGTCTGTGGTGGTGGCAGTCGACGTGGCGTACATCAGGTTCGTGAAGGCCCGGTCGGACTCCGGCATGCTGACGGGCCGGGTGGTGGCGTCGACCTGCGCCCCGGAGGAGCGGACGAGTCCCGTGACGGTGTCCATCAGGTCCCGGGTGGCGGCATCGACGCGGCAGTAGTCGTCGTCGGCCCAGATGCCGACCCGGTAGTCCCGCAGCCGGGACAAGCGGGGACCGGGCAGCTCTACCCTCCAGGCCGGGGCGTCTGCCGGCGACGGTCCGACGAGGGCGTCCAGGAGGAGAGCGAGGTCTGCCGGCGTACGCGCGATTGGGCCGAGCGTGGTCATGTCACTCGAAGTGAGCCAACCCGGCAGCCGGGGGATGTGGCCGCGGGCGGAGATCAGCCCATAGCTCGGCCGCAGGGCGTAGACCCCGCAGTAGGCCGCAGGGAGCCGCAGCGATCCGGCGAGATCGCTGCCGACCTCGGCGCTCGTGAGACCTGCGGCGACGGCGGCTGCGGGGCCGCCGGAGGAACCGCCTGCGGTCCGGCCGGACGCGTGCGGGTTCTTGGTGGTGCCGAAGAGGGCGTTGGAGGTCTGGATGTCCTGGCAGTACGCCGG
Organism: Streptomyces sp. NPDC088745; assembly: GCF_044751045.1. Classification (NCBI taxonomy): domain Bacteria; kingdom Bacillati; phylum Actinomycetota; class Actinomycetes; order Kitasatosporales; family Streptomycetaceae; genus Streptomyces; species Streptomyces sp. NPDC088745. Next base: position 9,821 of record NZ_JBIVLB010000021.1, on the reverse strand, counting down.
AGTGTTGGTCTTCCCGATGATGATCGCGCCCGCTTCACGAAGCCGGGCGACGGCGTCCGCGTCCTGGTCGGGAATGTGGTCCTTCAGGTCGGGGCTGCCGCACGTGGTGCGCATGCCGTCGGTCTCAAGCGCGTCCTTCACCGTGAGGGGAAGACCGTGCAGGGGTCCGAGCGGTTTGCCCGTGCGTGCCATGTGCCGGTCCGCGTTGTCGGCTTCCTTCCTGGCCCGCTCGACATCCAGGGTGACGATCGCGTTGATCCCCGGGTTGGTCGCTTCGATGTGCTTCAGCTGCAGCTCCAGGAGCTGCCGGCTGGAAATCTTCCGACTCGTGAGGGCTGTCACCTGCTCGTGGGCGGGGCGCAGGTGGGGAGCGGTGGTCATGGGGGCGGTCCTTCGATTGTCCTTGGCTGAGGGGCGGGGCGGAGTGCCTGCATGGGCCACGCTGGCCACTGAGGCGTTCACAGCCACGGCTGCTGCGGTGCCGGTGAGGAAGGTGCGTCTGATCACTATTCGTCTCCCGCCCGGCTGGCGGAGCGTGCCGGGTGCTGTGCTGTTGGAGTTGATACGGCAGGCGGAGTGAAATGCGCGGCGATGCGCAGTTGGGCCTGCATGTCCTCTTCGGTCGTAGCGATCGAAATCCGGGCGTCGGCGTACTCGGCCGGCTCGGGGAAGTCCTGGCCATGCGTGAGGCTGGAAATGGCCTGGCTGATTTGCTCTGCAGTCACCGCGGCCGCAAGTTCGGGATCTTGGAGTCCCTGCCCTGTAAGTCGGGTTTCGGCTATGGCTCGAACTTGCGGGTCCAGGTAAGGGCGAAGTTCGATCATCCCGTCGCGAATCTCAGTTACTCGTCGGTATAGCAAGAAGCTCACCGAACGGAACCGCACAAGCTCCTGCAACTGTGACGGAGGGGGCATCAGGGCGATCGTGGGCGCGACTGCATGGAGCGCCCGCCAGAGCGGTTCCAGGCGCCACAAGGCGTAATGGCTGCGCGTCCAGCTTCGAACACCCTCGACCCGTTCCATCAGGGTGGGGAGGAAATATCCGATCAAGGTGAGCAGGGCGCCGACATCTCCGCAGAACCAGGCGATGTCCTTGAATCGGGCGACGCTGAAGCCGAACGAGTCCCCGAGGATTCCCCCGATCCGGATGGCGCAGTAGCCCATGATCACGACCGCGCCGATGGTGATGGTCCGCAGGCCGCGGACGACCCAGACGTTGCCGGCGTGGCGCGCGTGCCGCCAGCAGACGACCCCGAGGTAGATCTCGGCGGCGGTGTACGCCGCCATGTAGAGCGCGAGGTAGGCCTTGTAGGCGGGGTCGTGGACGTAGTAGGTGGCGAAGTCGGAGGTTCGCTGGACGGCTGGCGTCAGGAAGGCGAACAGGACGAACATGCCCACGATGACCGCGAGACCGGCGAGCCCGAAGAGCCGCGTCCGTCGACGCGCCTCCTGGGCCGGCAGAGCCCAGTGAGCCAGCACGCTGGTCTGGAACACCAGGACCAGGATCACGCAGCTTTGCGCGAGCGGGACAGCAATGTTGGTGACCCCGAGGGTGCTGTCGATGCGTATCCAGATAGGGGTGATGGATATGGCAAAGCTCAGGGCAGATGACAGGTAGACCAGGCTCAGGAGAATGAGAGCGGCATCTCGGCTGTTCTTCTTGAGGTCCCGGAGCAGGAGGAGAAACCCCAGGCCTGCGATTATCAGGCAGATGGGGTGAAGTATGTCCTTCACGCGGCCTTACTTTCTTCCGCGCAAGAATGTGCGCTCAACTCGTCGGTCCACGTCCGAACTTCCGCGCTGTGAAACGACGCGATACTGGGATGCGTGAACGTGGGCTTGGAGGTAGGAGCCGTCGAGTTCGGCTTCCATCTCATCCTTCTCGTCGTACTGAGTTCGACCGAGCACCATTTGAATCAGATCGGGATCGAGATCCGGAAGAAGTCCACCGACAGTCTCACCACCAATGGTCACGCCGCCTTTGTGACGCCTCAGCATGTGCGCGAATTCGTGAGCGATGATGTGGTCCTGGTGCGCCAACGTAGTCCGCGGATCAAAGAAGACGAGGTGCCGGCTCTTCATGGCAACCCACATGCCGCACGGCGCGGACCAGTCGAGCTCGGCAGGCTGAAGTTCGACCTTGCGCCCGGTGCGCCACTCGATCTCGGGCACCAGGTCGCGGATGCTGTCGACGGGCGGGAGGTGGAGGCCCCGGACGAAGCCCTCACTGGCTCGCCTCTGTTCCTGATTCAACTGATCCTCCCGGGCTGACGATAGGTGCCGGTCAGACACACTAGAGAGTCGTCTCTTCGGGCTCATCGGGCAGCCCCTCAAGTTCTCGCACCCTGTCGATCATGGCCATCAGCGTGTCCATGCTCTTCGGTGAGAGACCGACGGCGCGCAGGGCGACGCGTTCCACGCCCGCCTGCTGCAGTTTTTGTAGACGCTTCAACTGTTCGCCGTATCGGCGTGCAAGATCATCGTCAAAAAAGTAGGCCGGAGGCACCTTGAAGAAGGTCGCGATGGCCTCATAGTGACGTCGCGTCGGGTTATCGCGCCTGCCGGTCCGCAGCTGCCAAAGGTAGGTTCCGGATATCGTGGAACCGCCCTGTTCTTTCAGAGCTTCGGCGACCTCGTCATTGGTGTAAGGGCCACGGCCCTTCGGATGTACGACTTCGAAGAGCTGGTTCAGCTTGTCGGCTAGCGAGAGACCTGCGTCACAAGGGTCATTCGCCGCTCTCGGCTCTTCGGGCTGAGGCCGTGGGTTCGCGGGTGTCATGCAGTCCTTCTCGACTTCGAGGGCGATCCATCTCAGTTGACTATGCCACGGACATACGCATACGTTCATACCGGCCAGATCAACTGGGATGGATCGAGGGGCTGGCGCTGTGGGGGTCTTACGCCGCGTACCGTGACGCAGGGCCCTTTCGTGCGCTGCCTGCCGACGTGGATGGGCATTGCGTAGTCAACCCTCCATCCTGCAGGGCGAATTGAGCTGCCACCGCCAGTCGGAGACAGCTCATATTTGCGCGTGCCAACGATCCAGTCAGCGGCGGTTGCTGTGCCGGTGGGAGACGGGGCTCATCGGCACGACCGCCGCAGGTGTCCACCGCGGCAGACAAGGGCGCGCCGGATTGGTCTGCGTCCCGCCGGGCCGGCCTCAGGGAGGGCCTGTCCGGCCCGCCGACGCCGCGATGGCGTCGCAGCGTTCGAGACCCGTCTCGATGATCAAGGGGGAAGTAGCGGAATGTCGCGCAACGACGGCTCCAGCCGGTCGGCAGGCATGGCCCACGGCGCATCGCGAAAGAAGGCAGACCGCAAGGTGCGCCGGCTGCGGGCTCCGCACAGACCCGCTTGCTGCGTAGGGTCACCGCTCTCCGCCACCCCGCCCCGATGAAGGGGACGGCAAGGCGCCCGTCGTCAGAAGCAGGGTGCCAGCAAGCGACTCGACACAAAAATAGAACATGTGTTTGCCTTTGGTTCGGCCGGAAAGCGAGCTCGGAGGAGCTCGTTCGGCATCCGGGGCGCGGGGCAAGGAGGACGGACGCGATGACGGCGTGGGATCGGCGGAGGTCAGCCACTCGGCGAGGCGCGGGACGCTACGGGCCCCGCGAGCTGCCGAACAGCAGACAGCTCCTGCGCCTGCTTAGGGTCCTCCGGCGGTGGCGCAGGGATCCCGCGCAAGGCGATCTCATCAAAGAGTGCGAGAGGCTGCTCGCCGATCTGCCCGTCCCGACACCGTTCAGTGTCGAAGCGCTGGTGAAGAACATGGAGCAGGTACTAGAGCGCCGGATCCAACTGGTGCCCTTCGATGACCCCGACGGAGGTCTGGGCACGGCCTGCGGGCTCCGGATCAAGACGCCGGAGTTCACGATCGTGCTCTACCGGCGCCGGTCCAGCCGCAACCAGACCGAACACATCATCCTTCACGAACTCGCGCACGAGTGGTTGGACCACGGGTCCACCCTGACCCCTGACGAGATCGAGCGGTACGTTCCTGAGCACATCCAGGAGGAAGTCCTGCGACGCTTCCCCTCGGCCCTCGTCCAGGGGCGCGTCAACTACGACAGTCCCGAGGAGCAGCAGGCCGAGATGTCGGCATCTCTGATCAAGCGGCTCGCCCGCCGCATGAAGTTCGCCGGCGACGACATGGTCAGCCTCTTGGAGTCCTCGCTGTCCCACCCCGTGGCTCCCCCGCGTCGAGGCGGCCACCGAGGATGAGCGACGCCGCACTCGACTCCTTCCGCTACCTGACCGCGGGGGTGATGACCCTCATCGCCGTGTGGCGATTCCCGGCTGTCCGCTACGGGGACGCCCACCGCCGAGCCCTCTGGGGCGGCTACGCCGGATTCGCCGTGGCACTGTGGCTCTACACGCCGGCCGTGATGCTCGCGGTGGACCGCATACCCGTGGTCGACATCAGCGCACTGATGCGGCACTTCGCCAGCACCGCCGCCATCATCGCGTCCCTGACCTACGTTGCGACCAGCTACGGCAAGAGCACCGAGAAGGTGGTGCCCCGGCACGTCGCGGTCTCCCGCTGGATCGCCCGCGCGTCCTACAGAGCAGGCGCCGTCGGCGTAACGCTGCTCACCATCCTGTTCTTCACCGTGGTGGACCGCCCCAGACAAAGCGACGACTTCCTCAGCGATCATGCCGGGGAATGGGGCGCCGCAACGTACATGACCGTCTTCTACTTCTTCCCACTCGTCACCACCGCAGTCTGCGGATACCAATGGTCGCGCGGGGCACGGAAAGCCGAGACGACGAGTATGCGCATCGGGCTTCGGCTCATGGGAATCTCGATGTGGATGGGGCTCGCCCACACGGCGGCCCGAATCGTCATTGTGTGGACGGCGGTACTTTTTCCGCTGAGCGACTCCGTCATGGAGACGCTAATCGATCTCACGGCAATGTGGATGAACTTGCTGTTCCTGATTGTGGCGGTAGGCGCGAGCATCCCCACGACAAGTGCAGCCACCGCGCGCTGGAAGATGCTGAAGACTCTCTACTACCTTCACCCGCTCTGGTACGACCTGGTGAAGGCGTTCCCGGGGACCAGTCTCTACCCCCCGAAGTCGCGCCTGGCGGAGTTGACCCACACGCGTGTACCTGATGACGTGCGCCTCGACCGATGGACCCAGGACATCGCCGATGCCTGCGAGAGACTGAGGTACTACGCCCCCGAGGGCCTGCTGTGGGCGGCGGAGGACGCGACCGAATCGCACTCCGACCCCGAGCCGGCCGCCGAGGCCTACTGGATCGCAGCCGCACTCCGGGCCGCTTCCTCCGCGAAACCTGGCCAGTACGCGAGTGCGCCACTGCGGGAGAAGCCGTTCGTAGATACCAATAGCGAAGCGGCCTGGCTCATTCGGGTGAGCAACATATACGCCCAGATCTCTCCCGTAGGCGCTCAAGAGCTTCTCCAGAAATCCGCAGAGCTGGAAGTTTGAGTGGATAACTCTTCGGTCAAGAGCTCGACCCCCGCCTGACAGTTGAAAAGTCAGAGATTGGAGGAATGAATAGTGCGAATGTGCCCGAGTTGTACGGCAGATTCACTCGGCGCGGACAACACCGTCCAAGTGCCCGGAATGGCTGCTGGTACCGTGGGCCAGACTGTGGGTGGCGTCCACTCCGCCCCGTAGCTACCACCCGCCCCTGGTATGCGAAGCGCAGGCACTGTCGCCGCCACGCGTCAGCCGGGGCCGGACGCTGTTCAGTACGGATGGCGCCCGAATTCTCAGTACCAGTAATGGAGTTCCTGCATGTCTCACCGCACCGGCCTCGTCCTCGACTTCGGAGGCGTCCTCACCACCCCGCTGCTGCCTGTCGTGCTCGCCTTCGAGCAGCGCGAAGGGCTTCCCAAGGGGGCCTGCATCAACGCGCTGTACCAGGACGAAGAAGGCGTCCGGATCACCAGTGACCTCGAGCGTGGAGTGGTCAGCCAGACCGAGTGGAACGAGTTCGCGGCCAAGAAGCTGGGAGTCTCTGCCGACAACCTCATGGGACGCATCTTCGGCGGCCTGGAGCCTGAGCCCCTGCTGATCAACGCGGCCGCCGCGGCTCGACGAGCCGGCATCAAGGTGGGGATCCTGTCCAACTCGGTCGGCCTCGCCCCTTGGGATCTGTACGACGGCTACGACCTCGACAAGCTCTACGACGTGGTGGTCATCTCCGAGCACCACCAGCTGCGCAAGCCCGACGCGGCGCTCTTCGAGGCCACGCTCAAGCTCATGGAGCTGCCGGCCGAGCAGTGCGTCTTCGTCGACGACACCGAGGGGTACGTCCGGGCGGCAGAGCAGCTCGGCTTCGCAGGGGTCCACAACAAGGACCCCAAGCAGACGGTCGTCGATCTCTCGAACCTGTTCGGCGTGGATCTCACCGCAGCTGCGTAGTCCTCTACGTCGCCCGGGTCTCCAGGGCGCGGTCGTTACCCGGCTGGCCCCTGCCTCCTCATGATGAGGAGGCAGGGGCCAGCCGGGTTGCGGACCGGTGCGGCTGCTGCAAACAGGAACAGGACCATTCGCGCACATTGAACGACGGCGGCATGTGAACGGATCCAAGCGTTCCCGACTCGGGGCCGTGCGGTGTGCTGCCCGCCGGCAGGTGTCTGCGGCTGGGAAGCTCGGTGGGGCGGATCGGCCACTCTCTGGTGCACTTCGCCGAGGCGAGGTCCCACCGAGGGCGTGCCAGCGACGCCGCCGGGCCTACCCAGCCTGATGTTCGGCGTCGACGCCCCTCGACGAGCGGCCCGTGCAGCCGCCGCGCGTGCTACCCCGCTACCCCTCGTCCTTGATGTCTGGCAGCTTGTGCTTCAGCTCTCCCACGAGCTCGTTGATCTTCGCCATCATGCCGGCCGACAACCCCGAGTGGTTGCCGCGGGCCGCCAGGCCGAGAATCTGACCACGGTGGATCGATCCGAGGAAGCGGACGGCTTCGAGGAACTCGCCAGCCGCCGGGCTCAGCTCTGCGTCGTCCTGGAAGAGGGTGGCGTCTACCTGCAGAGCGTGAGCCAGTCCGGCGCGCACGACATCCGAGGCTTCCGTCGTAGTGCCCGAACGCAGCGCGGCGATGTCGGACGCCGTCACACTCGCGACGCCGGTGTGTTCGTTGACGGCCCGAGCGATCTGCTCGTCAGACGGAGGTGCTTGGCCTACATACCCGTGCTCGAGGAGGTAGTTGATCTTCTCCCCGACGGTGCGAGGCGCGGACGGCTGCGCCTCTTGCGGCCGCTGGGCACCGCGTACGCCGAACGACACGTCCTGCGCAGCGAGCAGTTCCTCCTCGCTTACGCCGTAGGCGTGGGCGAGGGGAGCAACGTAGGTGTCCTGTAGCCGCCGCCGGCCGGACTCCGCATTGCTGATAGGTACACGGCTGGCGTCAATGACTGCGGCGGCCTGGGCCACGCTGAGGCCGGCGTCGCAGCGAAGGAGCTGCAGGTCCACAGGTCCGTCGAAGGGGAAGAGAACGTCGAGTTCCTCTCCGAGCGCGGCAGCGATCGCGGGGAACTTGTCGCCCTTGGGGAACTCCTCCCCGCTCTCCCACCGGGCAACAGTGGGGCCACTGACACCGACCATCGCGCCCAGCTCCTTCTGGCTGAGCTCTTTGCCCCGTCGGACAACCCGTACTCGGCTGCCGTCGAACTGACGTGGCACATGAACTCCTGCGACTCGGCGGTCTAGAACCTGGGGACGATGGCCCGAACCTTAACCACAACTGGCTTGATCGATCCACGCATCTAGCGTACGTTTCCGTATCGGGCCTGGTGGTGAGAGCTCTGCCTCACAAGGCGATCTTATGCCGTGCCTAGTCCACGCCTGAACTACCTGTCCTGCAGAGGACGGGCCTACCGGACCCGGTCACGCTCTGGCCTAGGAACCTGAGTGACCGGATCCGGTTGTAGTCCCCGAACGGAGATCCGGATGAGTGTTGCATCAAAACGTCCCCGCTCACAGTCGCCCTACCGAAATTGGCTTCATGTCGCTTTGAGCACTGCGGTCGAGATGAGTGCGGGCACTGCACAGAGGCCACCTGTAGTCGCTGCTGCCCCGTGCGGGCCGGGATACCGGACCCCTGACGCGAATCTTCACACTTCTCCCCGTTCTGACCTCCTCTGACCAGCGCGGACGCGCGGCACCGCAAGCCCGCTGCCGACCGTCCGACGGATTTTCGCGAGAGCTCGCTGTACGGCCCGTCTGGCCGGAATCTGAGCCCGTTGATCCACTACAGAGGGAGTCACCCCATGGCGTACGAGCCGCCGGCCAAGGGCCGTCCGTTCATCGCGTACGAGAAGAAGGCACGCGCTGCCGCCGGGCCCGACGGCCAGACCGTCCGCGCCCGTCCGAGCGTGTACGTGCGGGAGCACGTGGGTGTGAAGGTCAGCGCGTACAAGGTGAAGACGAAGGCGACCGACGACGGCCCCTTCCGCACCGGCCGTGTGACCTTCGACGCCGAGTCCGTCGGGCTGGAGCACGACTTCCACGGGTCGGTCCAGGCCGACTCCAAGGCAGCGGAACTGCTGGCTGAGGCGTTCAAGAACGACCTGCCGGTCACCGTCGCCATCGAGACGACCCGCCGGTACAAGCAGAACGACAGTGGCGAGATGATCAGCCCGCTCACACCCATTCACGAGCTGCGCGGCATCGTCGGCGACTCGACCCGGGCGAACGCGGAGATCACCAACCGCAACTGCCGCAACCTCGTGGTCGCGGTCAACGGCGAGTTCACCGACGAGCTGGTCTCCGACCCCGAGGAGTGGGAGTCGCTGCGGGAGAACCGCGACGGCAGCCTCGCCCCCGACGGCTACGCCGTCTTCGGCGGAGCGATCATCCCCGCCGCCAACGCCTCGTCCGGCAACGTCGACGTGAGCCAGCAGATACGCAACGAGCTGAAGAAGTTCTTCGGCTCCAACACCGCACCGGCCGCCAGCGCGCGCCCGGGCCGCCCGACGCAGCGGGCTGCCCACGCCGCCGAGGCCAAGCCGTGGGAGGACTGGAACACCGACGGCCGCTTCAACCACGGCTCCTACCTGGCCACCGCCATCCGGGAGACGTACGCGCAGGCGCACCAGATGATCGCTTCGGCGGGCGTCGACCCTGACACCGACCCGGCCGTGGTCGGCACCCTCGCCGAACTGATCCTGGGGATGGCCGACCGTATCCAGCTCGGCGTCTACCGCAAGACCGACGGAAGCGCCATCCGGTCCGACCGCTCCCACCACGAGGCCCGTGCGTGGATCGACTTCGTCGTCAGCCACCAGCCCGCACTCGCCTACACCGCCGAGATGACCGACCCGATCAGCGCTGAGGCGGTCCTCGCCCGCAACGCGTGGGCCAGCAAGGTCATCGCCACCGTCGGCCCGCTGATGGACACGGTGGCCCGCGTCGCCGACACCGACCGCGCCGTGGGCCCGGACGGTATCCCCGTCGTGCACCCGGTGCTCAAGAGCGACGCCTTCGCCCGCTTCAAGATCCTCCTGGGTCACAAGGACGTCGGCCTCGCGGGCTGGCCCGACCGTGTCTTCCCGCTGCTGACCGACCGCTTCGGCACCCACGAGCTGGACCGCATCGAGGTCGCCCACTTCCTGCCCGCGCTCGCGGAGTGGGAAGCCGACCCGGCTGCGTTCCTCGCTGCCGCCCGGGCCAGCGCCGCTGCCCGCCAGACGGCCGAGGCCGAACCCGCTGCCACAGCAGCCTGATCCACCCCGGTGGGGGGGGGGGGGGCCGGGGGGGGGGGGGCCCCCCCCCCCCGCCCGCCCCCCCCCCCCCCCCCCCCGGGGCCCCCCCCCCCCCACAAACACCCCCACACCCCAAGCCGCGTGAC
>NZ_JBIVLB010000020.1:0-122359 GCF_044751045.1 Streptomyces sp. NPDC088745 | reverse complement strand
CTGCAGGGGGGACCCTGTGGGAGAGTAGGACGCCGCCGAACAATCATTGTGGAAAAGCCCCGTACCGGGAAACCGGTACGGGGCTTTTCTGCGTTCGGGGCCTTTTGCGTCAGTGGGGTGCGTTGCAGGCGCAGCCGGGAGTGGCCGTGGCCGGAAGTGCTTCTTCTTCGGGAGGGGTGCTTTCGGCTGCGGCCTTTTCCACGTCCGCGAGCAGGCGGACGCGGTCGGCGGGGGAGAGGTAGTGGCCGGCGTTAACCACGGAGTGGATGTCGCGGGTGCGGCGGATGTCATGGAGGGGGTCGCTGTTGAGGACGAGGAGGTCGGCGGGGCGGGACTTCGGGAGGCGCAGGAGGGCGTCGGGGTGGGTGGTGGCCGTGGCGAGGACGTCGGGGGCGGGGAGACCGGCTTCGGAGAGGAGGCGGAGTTCCTCGTGGAGGGAGAAGCCGGGGACGGCGTATCCCGTGCCCGTGTCCGTGCCCGCGGTCAGGCGGACGCCGGCGCGGTGCATCTCGGAGACGAGGGTGAGGCGGTGCTCGTAGATGCGGCGGATGCGGGCGGTGTCCTCCGGGGTGCGGGAGCCGGTCATCGCTTCCCAGATGGCGGGCCAGGAGGCAACCGCCCAGGCGGGGAGGTACTTCCAGTCGGGGGAGGAGGTGGGCAGGTCCGCGATGCGTTCCAGGGAGTGGTGGACCAGGAGGGTCGGGGTGACGTACGTGCCGTTCTCGGCGAGGGTGTCGAAGAGGCGGCGGGCGCGGCCCTTGTCGTACGAGAGCGTGGCCTGCCACTCCAGCGGGTGGACCTGGCGGAACCAACTGCCGTAACGGGAGAGGCTGGAGGGGTCGGTGGGGTCGATGCGGACCTCGGCGAGGGCTCGGCGGATCTCGTCCTCGCGGGAGGACGTGGCCAGGAGCATGGCGTGCAGGTGCTCGATGGAGCGTTGGCCGGAGGTGGCGGCGCGGGACATCGGCAGGATGTCCGGGCAGTGGCCGGCGAAGGGGATGCGCAGGCGCTTCGCCTCGTCGGCGATCGCGTAGTAGGCCTCCGGGGAGAGGCGGGAGTAGACCTTGACGAAGTCGGCGCCCTCGCGGTGGACCTTGCATACGGCGGCGCGGGCCGCCTGCGCGTCGGCCACTTCGAGGACGGGCAGACCGAGGTCGTCCGCCCAGATGGACGGCGGGCCGTCGAGGATCGGGCTCGCGATGACGAAGCGGGGACCGAGGAGGGTTCCGGAGGAGATCCTGCGGCGCCAGGCGTGGTGGAAGGGCTGGCCCCACATCTCGCGGACCGAGGTGATGCCGGTCAGCGGGAAGAGCGGGGCGGTGAGGGCCTCGTCGCCCAAGGTGTGGATGTGGGACTCGGTCAGGCCCGGGACGACGTACTTGCCCGTGAGGTCGACGACCCGGGCGTGCGGCGGAGGTTTGAGTTGGGAGCTCGGTCCGGTGGCGGTGATTCTGCCGTCGGTGAGGAGGAGGGTGTGGTCGGGGAGCGGGCGGGAGTGCGGGGTGAGCAGGACGGTGGCGTGGGTGAGGGCGAGGACGGGGGGTGCCGGGCGGGCGGCCCGGGGGCTCGCGGTGGCCGGAGCGGGGGCGAGGTCCGTGGTGGTGGGCGCGGCCGTGGTGCCGGGGGCCGGGCGGCGGTCGGGGTGGGTGTGCGGGGGCTTGGACATGGGTGGGCGTCTCTTCCGACAGGAGTGGGTGCGGGCCGGGTGGGTGCGCGCCGGGTCCGCGCGTTCGTGAGGTCCGCGAGGCCGGTGCGTACGACTCGTCACTCTTGTCGAAGAGAGGGGCGAGGGGGAGGGGGGTGGCGGGCCTGCTCGGGGTGGTGGTCGGTGCACCCCGGGGGCGTTTCAACGTGTGCTGGGCCAGGCCGAGTTGAACTGTTCCTGGGAGCGGAGCAGGGCCAGGGTCGGGAGGCCCTGGGGCCGGCCGGAGGTGAGGAGGTCCGGGAGCTGGGGGAGCGGGGCCACGGCCGCGATGTCGTCCAGGACGAGCGTCATTGGTGGGTCGAGCCGACCGTCGGATGACCGTGCGGCCATGCGGCGGCCGTGCTCGACCACGTATGAGGCGAGGGCGGTGAGCAGCGGCATCGCGCCCGGTCCCGAGGGGCGGGTGCGGGGGTCCTCGATGGACTCACCGACCATGTAGAGCGTTCCCCCCTCGACCACAAATGATTCCAAGGTGAGCGAATCGGTTCGGTTGGGGGTGCAAGCCTCGCGGAGGTGGATCGAGGAGAGGGCGGAGAAGGCGCGGGTGGTGAGGTTTTGGGCCTGTTCGCGGCGTTCGGGATAAGCGGTGAGGGCCGATTCGAGGAGGCCGGCGGCGCCGGAGCGGGCGCGGGGGTGGGTGCGGAGGATGCGGACGGGCTCGTGGGCCCCTGATCCTTGCGCCCAGCGGAGCAGGTGTTTGAAGGGGCGGTCGTCTATGGCTGCGGCGTGCAGCCAACTGCTGAGGAGGGTCTCGGCGGTTTCGGCGACGGCGGAGTCGGCTCGGGCGCGGGGGCGGACGGGGGCGAGCAGGGCCCGGGCGCGGGCGGTCGCCGTGCCGGGGTCCTCGCAGCCGGTGGTGGGGGACCAGTGGAGGCGGGAGGGGGTGTCGCAGCGGTGCTCGGGGTCGTAGAGGAGGACGGGGCCCAGTGTGGCGCGGACGTCTTTGGTCTCCGACCAGAGGGCGGGGTCGGAGGTGAGGACGAGGGCGGGGCCGGGGGCGTCGAGGATGGTTTCGGTGGCGGTGGTGCGGTGGGTGTGGCGGTTGAGGAGGAGGCCCTCGTGGGGCGTACGGGGTGAGGGGGACGGGGCGAGGCGGGGGGTGGTCAGGTGGGCGGTGGTGCCGGGGTGGGCCGGGGCGGGGGCCTGGGCGGTGTCGAGGTGGGCCGGGGCGGGGGGTTCGGCTCCGCCGGGGGCCGCCCCCTTGCCCGCCCGTTCCGCCCCCTTGGGGCGGCCCCGTCGCCCAAGAGGGCTCAGGGGAGCGGGGACCTCTTGGGCGAGGGGGCTCACGGGAGCGGAGCCCTGCCGCCCGAGGGGGCTCACGGGAGCGGGGACCTCTTGGGCGAGGGGGCTCACGGGAGCGGAGCCCTGCCGCCCAAGAGGGCTCACGGGGGTGGGGTCCTCTTGGGGGAGGGGGGCGGTGGATGTGCGGGAGTGGGTGCGGGTGTGGCGCCAGCGAGTGAAGGTGCCGATGGCGAAGATCGTGAGGACCAGCAGGACCAGGAGCTGGCCGATGAGCAGGCCGTAGAAGAGGCCGTAACCGGAGAGTTCCGCGGGCGGGGTGGCGGGCCAGGCGGCGGGGATGTCGCCGGGGTCGGCGGCCAACTGGCGCAGGGCGGACGGGGTGTGGGGGAAGGTGACCCGGCTCGGCCAGGAGCCGTGGGCGAACAGGCCCGCCAGGCCCGTGGAGGTCCAGGTGAGGACCGTCAGGCCCAGCAGCAGGCCGAGGAGGGCCAGCAGGAGGCCGTCCGGGATGCCGCCCGTTCCTCCGCGGTTCCGGTCGCCGCCCCGGCTGCCGGCGCCGTGTCCCCGATCGTACGAACCGGGCATGTCAGGCCACCGTCGCGTCCGAGGACTCGACTTCGGCCATGTGCTGCTCGATGAGGGCCGCGCGCTGCTCCGCCTCCCAGTCGGCGGCGCGGGCGTCGTCGTTGAGGAAGGACTCCTCAGGGGTCGCCGAGGACTCGGTCATGGCGCGGTCGGTGAAGACCAGGGGGCGTTCGGCCTCGGTGATCAGGTGTTTGACGACCTGGACGTTGCCGTTGACGTCCCAGACGGCGATGCCGGGGGTGAGGGTCGGGATGATCTCCACCGCCCACCGGGGGAGGCCGAGGACCTTGCCCGTCGCGCGGGCCTCGTCGGCCTTCTGGGCGTAGATCGTGCGGGTGGAGGCCATCTTGAGGATCGCCGCGGCCTCGCGGGCGGCGGCTCCGTCGACGACGTCGGAGAGGTGGTGGACGACGGCGACGAAGGACAGGCCCAGGCGGCGGCCGAATTTGAGCAGGCGCTGGAAGAGCTGGGCCACGAAGGGGCTGTTGATGATGTGCCAGGCCTCTTCGACCAGGAAGATGCGCTTCACGCGGTCCGGGCGGATCCAGGTGTGTTCCAGCCACACGCCGACGATCGCCATGAGGATCGGCATGGCGATGGAGTTGCGGTCGATGTGGGAGAGGTCGAAGACGATCAGGGGGGCGTCCAGGTCGATGCCCACGGTGGTGGGGCCGTCGAACATGCCGCGGAGGTCGCCGTCGACCAGGCGGTCCAGGACCAGCGCGACGTCCAGGCCCCAGGCCCGTACGTCGTCCAGGTCGACGTTCATCGCCTGGGCGGACTCCGGTTCCGGGTGGCGGAGTTGTTCGACGATGTCGGTCAGGACGGGCTGGCGGTTGGTGATCGTCTCGTTGACGTAGGCGTGCGCGACCTTGAGGGCGAAGCCGGAACGTTCGTCCAGGCCGTGGCCCATGGCGACTTCGATGATGGTGCGGAGCAGGGCGAGCTGGCCGGTGGTGGTGATGGCGGGGTCGAGGGGGTTGAGCCGGATGCCGTCGTTGAGGGCGGCCATCGGGTCCAGGCGGATGGGGGTTATGCCCAACTGCTGGGCGATGAGGTTCCACTCGCCGACGCCGTCCTCGCCCTGCGCGTCCAGGACCACGACCTGGCGGTCCTTGAAGCGGAGCTGGCGCAGTACGTAGGTCTTCTCCAGGGCGGACTTCCCGTTTCCGGATTCGCCGAGGACCAGCCAGTGGGGGGCCGGGAGCTGCTGGCCGTACAACTGGAAGGGGTCGTAGATGTAGCCCTTGCCGCTGTAGACCTCGCGGCCGATGATCACACCGGAGTCGCCGAGGCCCGGGGCGGCGGTGGGGAGGTAGACCGCCTGGGCCTGGCCGGTGGAGGTGCGGACCGGGAGGCGGGTGGTCTCGACCTTGCCGAAGAGGAAGCTGGTGAAGGCATCCGTGAGTGCGGACAGGGGGTCTCGCATGGTCTGTCCTTCCGGGGGGAGCGGTCAGCGACGGATGCCGGTGGCGAAGGGGAGGGTGTTCACGAAGGCGCGGTGGTGCTCGCGGTCGCACCATTCGAGCTTCAGGTACGACTTTCCGGCGGAGGCGCGGATGGTGCGCTTGTCGCGGGCCAGCTCCTCGGGATTGCGGGAGGAGACCGTGATGTAGCCGACGATGTTGACGCCGGCGGCTCCGGAGGCCAGGTCCTCGCCGCGCTGGTCGAGGCGGCCGTGGGCGGCGATGTCGCGGGGGTCGACGGTGCGGTTCATCTTGGCGGCGCGCGACGCGTCGGCCTCGTCGTTGGTCTTCTCGGTGAGCATGCGCTCGATGGCGACCTCGGTGGGTTCGAGGTCCATGCAGACGGCGACGGTACGGATCACGTCCGGGGTGTGGACGAGGAGCGGGGCGAGGAAGTTGACGCCGACGGGGGTCATCGGCCACTCCTTCACCCACGCGGTGGCGTGGCACCAGGGCTCGCGGGTGAGGGACTCGCGG
This sequence comes from Streptomyces sp. NPDC088745, assembly GCF_044751045.1. Lineage (NCBI taxonomy): Bacteria > Bacillati > Actinomycetota > Actinomycetes > Kitasatosporales > Streptomycetaceae > Streptomyces > Streptomyces sp. NPDC088745. The sequence continues at coordinate 116,884 of NZ_JBIVLB010000020.1, read as the reverse complement.
GTCTTGGCCTGGAGGTAGGTCGGCTCGACGGCGTCCAGCTCGGCGGGCCAGGCGTTGCGCTTGGTCATGGCCTGGATGTGGTCGATGGGGTGGTCCGGGTCGTACATGGAGTGGACGAGGGAGGACAGCCGGGACTGGCCGAGCGGCTGGCGCACCCGGATGTCGGCCTCGGCGAGGCGGGCGCAGATGTCGGTCAGCTCGCGGGCCATGACGATGGCGAGGCCGGAGTCCTTGTCGAGCTTGCGCTGGCCCTTGGGACGCGACGCGCGGGCCATCGCGGCCCCCTCGGCGGCGAGTTCGCGGGTGTAGTGCATGCAGGCGACGAGGTAGGCGCGGTGCTGCTCGCTGGAGGTGGACACCATCGACTGGAGCTGGTCGTACGAGTCCAGGAGCCAGTCGGGGGCGGTGCGGTCGCCGCGCTGGGCGACGTCCTTGGCGTGCGCGTCGGGGTCGGCGGGGAGGGTGCGGGCGAGCATCTGGAGGCGGGTGACGAAGCCGTCGCCGTTCGCGACGTGTTTGAGGAGCGTGCCGAAGCGGTCGACCAGGGCCTCCTGGTCCTCGCTGTCGCGCAGGCCGACGCCGGGGCCCTCGATCTCGATGGCGGCGGTGACGGTGCGCCGGTCCGCGTGCAGCAGGACGGCGATCTCGTCGGGGCCGAAGGGGGCGGCCAGCCAGTTGATGCGGCCGATGCCGGGGGGCGGGCCGATCTCGACCTCGCGGCCGTCGATGCGGGTGCCGGCGTCCATCGCCTGGGAGCGGTAGGCGGTGCCCTTGCGGAGGTTCCGCTTGTAACTCCGGTTGATCTCGAACCACTTGTAGAAGGTGCGGTGCTTGTACGGCACGTACACCGCCATCAGGGCGAGCAGGGGGAACCCGACGAGGAGCAGGATGCGCAGGGAGAGGCTGGGGACCAGCAGGCCGCACATCATGCCGATGAAGCCGCCGGCGATGATCAGGGCGATCTCGCCGGTCTCGCGGTTCTTGCCGACGATGGCGTTGGGGCGGGCCCGGCCGATGAGGTAGGTGCGACGGGGCGCGATCGGGTGGGACTGGGTGGTCAACGCCCTCCCCCTCCTGAGTTCTTGCGGTGGCTGTGCGGGGAGTTGGAGGTGCCCGTGTTGCCGGTGCCGCGGTTGCTGTGGGTGCTGTTGCTACGGGCCGACGGGGCGGCGGAGGGGATGGACCCGGTGCCGCCGGTTCCTCCGGTCGGGGTTCCGCTCGAGGTGGGGCCCGGATTTCCCGTACGGGAGCCGTGGGCGGTGACGCCGGAGGAGGCGTTCGCGGCCTGGCGGGGGGCGGGGGCGCTGCCTCCGCCGCCTCCGCCGCCGCCCCGGCTGCTGTGGGTCTTGATGCCCTGGGAGACGAGGTTGGCCGGGGAGGAGAGGACCGCGGAGGCGCGGGCGCCGTCGGTGACCTGCTTGCGGCTGGCGCTGGCGGCGGCGATGTCGTCGCCGAAGCCGGGCACGAAGCGGTAGATCATCGCGGAGGCGAAGATGGCGAGCAGGATGATCGCCAGGCCCGAGACGACGGCGGAGAAGGCGTTGGGGCCGTCGCCGGTGGAGAGCGCTCCGGCGAGGCCGAGGACGATCACGATGACCGGTTTGACCAGGATGACGGCGATCATGATGCCGGCCCAGCGGCGGACGTGGCTCCACAGGTTCTTGTCGACGAGGCCCGCGTAGACGACCGTGCCGAGGAGGGCGCCCACGTAGAGGAGGGCGGCCCTGATCACCAGTTCGAGCCAGAGGACGCCGGCGGCCAGGATCGTGACGAGGGCGACGACGATCAGCATGATCGGGCCGCCGCCGATGGACTCGCGGTTCTTCAGGGCCTCGGCGAAGGAGCCGAAGAAGACGTCGGTCTGGCCGCCGGACGCGGCGGCGATGACCTCGGTGACGCCGTCGGTGGCGGAGACGATCGTGTAGAGGATCAGCGGGGTGAAGGCGGAGGCCAGGACGGTCAGCCAGAGGAAGCCGATGGCCTCGGATGCGGCGGTGGCGAGGGGGACGCCGCGCATGGCGCGCTTGGCCACCGCGAGGAGCCACAGGACGAGGGTCAGGACGGTGGAGGCGGCGAAGACGACGGCGTACTGCTGGAGGAACTTGGGGTTGGTGAAGTCGACGTTGGCGGTGGACTTCACGGCCTCGCTGAGCTTGCCGACGATCCAGGCGGCGGCGTCGGCGCAGCCCTTGGCGAGGGAGGTGAGGGGGTCGAGGGGGGCGTCGGCGCTGCCGGTGGGGGGCGAGGGAGTCGTCCCGGGCGCGGCGTTGTCCATCTCGCAGAACGCCTTCGACGCCCCGGTCAGGCGCTCGCAGATGCTGCCGCTCGGCTTGGGGCTCGGCGTCGGTGTCGGTGTCGGCGTCGGGGCCGCGGCCGCCCGGGAGGCCAGCATGAAGAAGGCCACCTGCGCCGCGGCCAGGGCAGCGGCGGCGGGGCCGACGCGTCGGCGGAGGCTACCTGGCATAAGTGAACCCTCCATACTCTTCGACAGCCCTGCTGATCTCGCCCGAGTCGGAGGCCGTCTCGTCCGAGGGGAGCGGAGTCGGTCCCTTCTTCTCCGAAGTGCTGACGATCTTCCAGTCGTCGGACACCCACTTCAACTGGAAGGTCAGGGTGTTCCAGCTGGCCTTGACCGGGTTGGTCGACTTCTCCGCGGACATGCCGACCAGGCCCGAGTACCAGACCGAAACGGTCGCGCTGTCCGCGTCGGCGTAGGAGACCTTGGTCCCCACCGGGAGCGTGCGGGAGACGAACAGACTGCCCGCGGGGGCATTGCCGGCGGCGTCGAGCCCCCGCCTCTTGAGGAAGTCGGCGTTGATCACGGCGTCCTGGGCGCGGTTCAGCTTCGCCGCCGCCTCGGGCGTGTACAGCGCGTCGATGATCCGGTGCCGCTCGGCGGTCTTGAACATGTCCGCCGAATTCAGCGCCACCGTGTAGTTCGACGCCGCGCTCTGCGCGCCCTGACTGCTCCGCGCGAAGCCCGAGGGGATGCCGGACGGGCCCTTGGCCGTCACGGGCTTGTCGCCCGTCGCCGCCGTCGAGCTGGACTCCGGCTCGCCGCCCGCCCGGCCCGTGCCGCCGCCGCTGCTCCCCGGCCCCCGGTTGACGAACGCGATCGCCGCGATCAGCAGCACCGCCACGCCCACCACCGTGACCGTCGAACGCGACGCCCGGGCCCGTGGGGCGCGCGGCCGGGCCGCGCCCGTGTCGTCCGGCATGCGGGTACGCGTCTGACGGGTGCCGCCCATCGTCGTATAGGGGTCGTCCGTCCCCCGTCGCTCGTCGTCACCGCGGTTCATGCCGCGTACGCCCCCTCAGCCTTTCGCCGTCCCGTGTCCGTCCCGCCGCACCCGCACACGTATGCGGAGGCGTACTGCCTAGACGGTAGCGGTGCCGCTTCCCGGGTGGGCGCGGTGTGGTGACTCGTCAGGTGAGTCGGCATCAGAGAACGCAACCTCGGGGGGAGTTCCGGGCACGCCCGGTGCGGAGTGGGGGGGAAGGGGGCTAGACGGCCATGCCGTACACGATGGTGAACAGCGTGCCGAGCGAGCCGATGATGAACACGCCGGTCAGACCCGCGACGATGAGGCCCTTGCCCTGTTCCGCGCTGAACGTGTCGCGCAGTGCCGTGGCTCCGATGCGCTGCTTGGCCGCGCCCCAGATGGCGATGCCGAGGCACAGCAGGATCGCCACGGCCATGACGACCTCGACCATGATGCGGGCCTCGTTGCCGAGGTTTCCGAACGGTCCCCAGTTCGGCGCGATTCCGCCGATGATGGTGGTGATGTCGCCCTTTTCGGCTGCCAGGATCATTAAGTCACCGCCCCTGTCGGGTAGTTCGCACTCCTGCCGGACGGCAGGGAGCATCGCCCTATCTTCGCTGATGAAACCGCCCGGGTATGTCGACTTGGCGGCAATCTTTGTCGGTTTTTCGCACACAGGTCCGGTCTCACCGCTCTGACCTGCGGTGCGGAGGGGTCCAAACCGGTTGTCGGGCGAAAAGCCGTACGGTCACTCTGTGTATCACGGGGGGTGACTCCGGGCAATGACTGGCGTTGTGCACCTTGGCCCTGTTACGTCCGGCCGAGGCGTGCGCTCCCCTGCGCCCGCGTTGCGTCCACGCGCGCGGGCGCTGCGTCGGATGCGGTGGCGGACCGGCGTTCCGACGCCCTCCCGTCGGGGCCCCTCGATCCGAACGCATGTGCTTTCCGGGGCGTCGCCGCGCGATAGTGTCCAGCATGCCCGAGACCCAGGCGCCGCCCCGGCCCCGGACGGACGGAGCGGAACCGGCCGCCGCCGCCCGCCCGTTCGCGGACGCGCTGCGGTACGCCGCCCCCGCGCTGCTCGGCTATGCCGCCGTGCGGCTCACCGGTCTGGCCATCCTGCTGGCCGTCGCCGCCGCCCGGGGCCAGGACGGCGTGCTGCGGCTGCACGGACGCTGGGACTCCCTCTGGTACCAGCGCATCGCCCAGCACGGCTACGGCCACACCGCGGTGCTCCCCGACGGCACGCTCCACTCCGACCTCGCCTTCTTCCCGCTGCTCCCGGCGCTGGAACGGGCCCTGCACGCGCTCGTGCCGCCGCTGGACGTCGCCGGGGCGGGGCTGCTCGTCTCCTGGGCCGCGTCCGTCGCCGCCGCGTGGGGGATCTTCGCGGTCGGCGCGCGGCTGTACGGACGCCGGGCGGGCGTGCTGCTGGCAGTGCTGTGGGGGGCGTACCCGACGGCCTTCGTGCAGTCCATGGCGTACACCGAGGCGCTCTTCACCGCGCTGGCGGCCTGGTCGCTGTACGCGGTCCTGCGCGACCGGTGGGTGTCGGCGGGGCTGCTCGCGGTGGGCGCGGGGCTGACCCGGCCGGTGGCGGCGGCGCTCGTCGCGGCGATCGCCGTCGCGGGGGTGCGGCGGCTGGCCGCCCGGCGGGGGTCCGGAGTGCGTCCCCGGCGGGTGGTCGCGGGCGTGCTGCTGGCGCCGCTGGGCTGGCTGGGATACGTCTGCTTCGTGGCGGTACGGGAAGGGCGGCCGTTCGCGTACTTCGACGTCCAGGCGGGGTGGGACAACCGGATCGACGGCGGAGTGGCGCTGGCGCGGTTCGTCGCCGGGCAGCTCGCGGTGAACGCCTTCGCGGGGGCGGGCCTGTGCGCCGCCTTCGCGGTGCTGGGATGGGCGCTGTGGGCGGCGCTGCGGCTGCGGCCTGCGCTGCCGGTCGCGGTGTACGGGGTGGCGGTCGTCGTGGTCTCGCTGGTCGGGTCCGGGTACTTCGGGTCGCGGCCGCGGCTGATGATGCCGTCGTTCCTGTTGCTGCTGGGGCCCGCGGTGGCGCTGGCGGGGCTGCGGCGGCGCTGGGCGCCGGCGGTGGTCGTGGGGGCGGCGGGGGTCGCGTCGGGGGCGTACGGGGCGCTGACGCTGCTGGGGGCGGGGCCGCCGTGAGACGCGGGGGCAACGGGGCTGCTCCGCCGGGGGGTTCGGGCGGGCCGCGCGCCGCGTGACGAGCCCCGCGAACGGCGAGCGCGACGCCTGCCGCGCTCCCTGGCGCATGCCGGGCGCTCTTGCCTGGACCGGCGGCGCGACACGACAGTGTGGAGAACCCCCGTGAACCGGGCCGCGATGAGGGAGGGTTGGGGCGTGCGCAAAGTCTGGGTGGCGAGCGGGGCCGGGATCGGGCTGTTCCTGGCCTTCGTCGTGCTGCTCGTGGTCGGTACGTTCTCGGCGGCGGCGGGCATCGCGGGCCAGGGCGGTGCCGGCGGGCGGGCCGTCGGACTGGTCAAGGGGGCGGTGCCGGCCCTCTACCAGCCGCTCGTCCAGAAGTGGGGCAACCTCTGCCCGGCCATCAACCCGGCGCTGCTGGCCGCCCAGCTCTACCAGGAGAGCGGCTTCGACCCGAAGGTGGTGAGCCCGGCCAAGGCGCAGGGCATCGCCCAGTTCATCCCTGGCACCTGGGCCACGCACGGCATCGACGGCGACGGCGACGGCGACCGGGACGTGTGGGACCCGAAGGACGCCATTCCGTCGGCCGCCTCGTACGACTGCGAACTGGCCGGGTACGTGAAGAAGGCCCCCGGCGACCCGACGAACAACATGCTGGCCGCCTACAACGCGGGCGCGTACGCGGTGATCAAGTACGGCGGGGTCCCCCCGTACAAGGAGACCCAGAACTACGTCAAGATCATCCGCTCCCTGGAGCAGAGCTTCGCCAAGCCCGTCGGCCGGGTCGCGCCCTCGCGGGCCGCGGCGACCGCCATCAACTACGCGCAGAGCAAGCTCGGCACGCCGTACCTGTGGGGCGGCAACGGGACGCCGGACCAGCAGGGGCGGTTCGACTGCTCCGGGCTCACGCAGGCCGCGTACCGGACCGTCGACATCGAGCTGCCGCGCGTCGCCAACGACCAGTACAACGCCGGACCGCACCCCTCCCGCGACGAGCTGCTGCCGGGCGACCTGGTGTTCTTCTCCGACGATCCCGCCAACTCCCGGATGATCCGGCACGTGGGGATCTACGTGGGCGGCGGTTACATGATCAACGCGCCCTTCACCGGTGCCGTGATCCGCTTCGACAAGATCGACACGGATGACTACTTCGGGGCCACCAGAGTCACCGCTGATGGCGCGAAGGCATTGCCCAAGGCGTGATGCGCGCCGTCGTCCGGAAGCCTGACGGGACGTCGGTTCTGGCCGGAACTCTCTGTGACGACTCCGCCCTGAGCTGGGACGATGAGTCTCTCTTCGATAACGTCATGGTGATCGTTCGGTGGAGAGTGGAACCTCGGGACGCCCCAGGGCGTTCCCTGGACGCGACGACCGTGACGACGCGGCGACCGTGCTGTCGAGGGCGTCGGCTCCAGCTCCGGGAAAGACTTTCGGGAAGAACTGTCACGGGGGTGATGGGCCCGCCGCGCACAACGACGTGCGCGGGCCGGGAGACGTGCGACTGCGACACAGCAAGGGCAAGGGGCCGTGCAGATGGCTGGACTCTCGATGGACGGGTCGAACCCCGATGTCAGCCTGCTCTACGACATCAACGGCATCGCCGCCGACGCACCCGGCTGGGCCGACCGGCTCGTGGAGTACGTCGGCGAGTACGGAATCCTGCTCGGGCTCGTCCTGGTCGCCCTGTGGTGCTGGTGGCGCGGGCGCACGCGCGGGAGCGCCGAGGACTCGGTGGCGTCGGCGGCGGCGATCGTGTGGGCCCCCCTCGCGGCCGGCATCGCACTGCTGGTCAACATCCCGATCCGGAGCTTCGTGGAGCGGCCGCGGCCCTTCCTGGAGCACAAGGGGCTGGAGGTGCTGGTCGCCGGCAAGACGGACTTCTCCTTCGTGAGCGACCACGCCACGCTGGCCATGGCGGTCGCCATCGGGGTGTTCATGGCGAACCGCAGGTGGGGGCTGCTGAGCATCGCGCTCGCCTGCGCCGAGGGCTTCTGCCGGGTCTACATGGGGGTGCACTACCCGACCGACGTGGTGGGCGGCTTCGCGCTGGGCACCGCGGTGACGCTGCTGCTGGCCCCGCTCGCGCTGATGCTGCTGACGCCGGCCGTGGGGGCGCTGTCCCGCTGGGGGGCGACGCGCTTCCTCGTACGGTCCAGGAGCGCGCGGGAGCGGGACGCCGAGCGGCGGACCGCCGCGCCGGCCGGACAGGCGCGGGCGGCGGTGGAGGCGCGGCAGGACGGCAGCGGTTACAACGGACTCGCAGCTTAGGTTTTTTGGCTGAAAACCGTCGGGCCGAGCCGCGGCCGGCGGACCTCGGGGGTCCGGGCGGCCGTGGCGGAATCAGAGGGCCTGCGGGAAGTCGAAGAGGCGGTCCGGGTCGTAGCGGGCCTTGAGCCCGGTGAGGCGGCCGGCCGCGCTGCCGAAGTACGCACGGCGCCAGTCGGGCAGGTTCGCGTCCGGGTAGTTCTGGTAGGCGGAGCCCGAGGCGTGCCTGCGCAGCGCGTCATGAGTGGCCGTCAGCCACTGCTGGTGCGCGGTGCCGGGGGTGGCGGGCCGCCAGGACGCCGTGTACTGGGCGAGCATCCGCATGTTCCGGTGGACGAAGGCGGTGGCCTCGGGCGCGACCCGGTTGACCGCGCCGCCCAGTGCGGTGAGCGCGACGGTGCCGGCGCCGCCCTGCGCGGCCGGGACGCGGGTGAAGCGCTCGACGGCGGCGAGCAGGGTCCGTACCCCCGCCCGGTCGAGGGACGCGGCGAAGAAGGCGGAGCGGGCGCCGTAGTTCTCCCGGCCGAGGGTCCCGGCGGGGTCGCGGCCCGGGGTCGTGCCCGGCAGGTGGCACTGGGCCTCGGAGAGTCCGGCGCAGCCCGCGTACTGGAGCATCGCGTCGAGGTGCGGGGTGGTGCGCAGAGAACTGGAGCGGGGGGCTCCGGCCCGCGCGGTGAGGCGGTCGAGGGCGTCGGCCAGTGCGGAGCGGGAGCCCAGGGAGCAGGCGGTGACGTTCACGGTGGGGGTGCCGCCGCCCGCGCCCGCGGAGAAGTGCGCCGAGGACCAGATCTCGTCGGGCTGGGCCGGGCCCCACTCCTGCCAGGCGGTGAGGACGGCCGCCGCCTTCGACCAGGGCCAGGTGAGACGGGCGGTGACGACCTCGGGGGCCGGGTGGGTGCGGAATTCGAGCCGGGTGACGACGCCGAACTGCCCGTTGCCCGCGCCGCGCAGGGCCCAGAAGAGGTCGGGGTGGGTGGCGTCGTCGCAGCGCAGTGTCGTGCCGTCGGCGGTGACCAGGGTCGCGGCGGTGAGGCTGTCGCAGGTCAGCCCGTACGCACGGGACAGCACGCCGTGCCCGCCGCCGAGGGTGAGTCCGGAGATGCCGACGGTGGGGCAGGAGCCGCCGGGAACGGTGCGGCCGGTGCTGGTGGTGAGGGTGCGGTAGACGTGGACCAACCGGGCGCCGGCGCCGACGGTCGCGGTGGAGGGGGTGGTCGTGATGGCGCTGAGCTGCGACACGTCGATCACCAGGTGGCCCGTGCCGCTGGACCAACCGGTGTAGGCGTGACCGCCGTTGCGGATCGAGACGGGGGTGCGGGTCGTCCGGGCGAACGCGAGGGCCTCGCGGACGTCGGCCTCGTGCGCGACGTAGGCGACGGCGGCGGGGCGCAGGCCGTCGAAGCGGGGGTTGTAGAGCTGGCGCGCGGTGGCGTAGTCGGCGTCCTGGGGGCGGACGAGGGGGCCCTGGAGGGAGCGGGCGAGGGCGGCCCAGTCCTGCGGGGCCCTGGGGGCGGGCCTGGGAGGCGCCTCGGGGGCGGGGTCCGCGCCGGGCTTCGGGTCCGCCGGGGGCCGCGGCGCGGGACCGGTGTCGCAGGCCGAGGTCAGGGCGGCGGCGCCGGTGGCGGCGAGGAGGGTGCGTCGGCGGGGCAGGGGCATGGCGGTCTCCCGGGGCGGACGGGGCGGCGGCCCGGGACGGGGGCGGATGGGCGTTGCCGCTGCGCGGGGCGGTGTGCCCGGCGCGGAGGGGGGTTGAACCGAGGGGGCGGGGTGCGGGGCCGCCGGTCGGACCGGGGCTTCCCGTCGGGGAGCTCGGGTCGCCCGGTGGGCCGGGGCTTCCCGCCGGGAAAGCTTGGGCCGTTGGTCGGGCCGGGGCTCTTGTCGGGCGGGGCGGTCAGCGGGCCGCGGAAGCGTGTTCCGTCGCGTCCGTTCTGGCCCGGTCGCGGCTGCGGCGGGCCGGGCCGCGCCAGCCGCACGGGCAGTGGGCGTGGGTGAAGGAGCCGTGTTCGGTGACGGTGGGGGTGTGGGGGGCGGTGGAGGCCTGCCGGGGGGACTCGTTCTCGGGCACCTCTCCACGGTACGGCGTGACGAAGTTCCCCCGGCACTCGTTAGGCGGGGCGAGCAGGAGGCTCGTACTCCGGAGGCAGACGGATGGACAGGGTGAGCGGGGGCGCGGCTGCGCTGGCCGTCGTGGTGGGGCTGGTGGGGACCTGCGCCGGGTGCGGCGGGAGCGGGGCCGCCGCCGAGGACCGTAAGGGCGTCGATCCGGGGCGGGCCGTCAGGGGAGCCGCCGACGCGGTGCTGCGCGCGGGCAGCGCGGACGCGGTGCGGACCGGCATGGAGATGGCGGCCGGCGGCACGCGGGTGACCATCCGGGGCACGGGCGTCTACGACTTCCGGCGCAGCCGGGGCCAGTTGGAGGTGCTGCTGCCGACCGGCCCGGCGGGCAAGCAGGAACACCGGCCGATCATCGAGGTGTTCGTGCCCGGGGCCCTGTTCATGAAGAACCGGGGAGCCGGGGTGCCCGCCGACAAGTGGGTGCGGATCGACACGGCGGCCCTGGCCGACGGGAACCTCGTGACGGGCGGCGCGACCGATCCGCTGGCCGCCGTGGAGCTGTTGCGCGGGGCGCGGGAGGTCGCCTTCGTGGGGCAGGGGGCGGACGGCGTCCGGCGCTACCGGGGCGTCGCCGATCTCGCGCTCGCGTCGAAGGCCGCTTCGCCGCAGGTCCGGGGGCCGCTCGGAGCGGCGGCGAAAGGGTTCTCCACCAAGGGGGTGCCGTTCGAGGCGTACCTGGACGGGGCGGGCCGGGTGCGCAAGGTGCGCCACGAGTTCAGCTTCGTGAACGCCGGGAAGACGGTCGCGGTGGCCTCCACCGTCACGTTCGACGGGTTCGGGAAGCCGGTACGGGTCGTCACACCGCCCGCCGGCGACATCTACACCGGGAAGATCCGCAGGCAGTAGCGGTCGGGAGGCGGGCCGGCCGGGGTTCCGGCCGGCCCGGGGGCCGGGTCCGTGGTCCCGGCGCGCCCTGGCGCATGGCGAGGGCGGGTGGGAGTGAAATGGCCCGTCCGTGCCATGCGCGGTGAGTGCCGTCCTCCCTACGCTAGGAAGTCGGCCCGCGGGGGGAACGAGGTCGGGAAGAGGTGATGCACGTGGGTTCGATGCGTGGTGCGGCCGTACAGGACCGTGTCGCCCTCGCCGAGATCGAGCTGTGCGGCGAGTTGATGATCGCGGCGTCGTCCGTGGACGGCGACCGGCTCAGTCCGGACCGGATCGACGAGGTGCTGATGCACGCGGCGAAGGAGTTCGAGTAGCCGAGGGGGACGCGTGCGGGCGGGACAGCTCCGGCGACGGCGGGCGATCCGCGTTCCGGCGGCCCCCGGGCAGGAGGAGAGGGGGGAGGCGACCGATGTCGTCTCCCCCCTCTTCCGTGCGCCCGGCACGCGCACGTACGGGAACGGTCACGTCCGCAGCATGCGGGCGATCGCCTTCGTCGCCTCCTCCACCTTCTCGTCGATCTCCGCCCCGCCCTTGACGGCCGCGTCCGCGACGCAGTGCCGCAGGTGCTCCTCCAGGAGCTGGAGCGCGAAGGACTGGAGGGCCTTCGTGGAGGCCGAGACCTGGGTGAGTATGTCGATGCAGTAGACGTCCTCGTCCACCAGGCGCTGGAGGCCGCGGATCTGGCCCTCGATCCGGCGCAGGCGCTTGAGGTGCTCGTCCTTCTGCTTGTGGTAGCCGTGCGTGGCGTGCGCCACGGCGGTGCCGGCGGCCTCGGTGGAGGGCGCGTCCGTCGTGGTCACGCCGGCCGCCTCTTCGGTGGTCGTCATCGCGTCCTCCTGGGGAAGGGGGGAGGGGCCGTATACGGGATCGCATACCCCTCGTGGGTATATTCTACGGGATTTCGCCGGGGTGCTCGGGGGCCGCTGCCTGCCACTGTCCCCGATGGGCGACACTGAAGAACGCCGGTTAGCCGTGGCCGGATGATGCGCCTAGCATCAGCCTGACCGAATCCAATGCACCCCGAGGACCCCACGTGCGCTTTCGTCTGACCCCCCGGGAGACGAGCTTCTACGACATGTTCTCCGCATCCGCGGACAACATCGTCACGGGCTCCAAGCTCCTCATGGAACTGCTCGGTGCGGATTCCGCCGCCCGGGCCGAGATCGCGGAGCGGATGCGGGCAGCCGAGCACGCGGGTGACGACGCCACGCACGCGATCTTCCACCAGCTCAACTCCTCCTTCATCACGCCGTTCGACCGCGAGGACATCTACAACCTCGCGTCGTCGCTCGACGACATCATGGACTTCATGGAGGAGGCCGTCGACCTCGTCGTCCTCTACCAGGTGGAAGAACTGCCCAAGGGCGTCGAGCAGCAGATCGAGGTGCTCGCGCGGGCCGCCGAGCTCACCGCGGAGGCCATGCCCGGTCTCCGTACGATGAGCAATCTGACCGAATACTGGATCGAGGTCAACCGCCTGGAGAACCAGGCCGACCAGATCCACCGCAAGCTGCTCGCCCACCTCTTCAACGGCAAGTACGACGCCATGGAGGTGCTGAAGCTGAAGCAGATCGTGGATGTGCTGGAAGAGGCCGCCGACGCCTTCGAGCACGTGGCGAACACGGTGGAGACCATCGCCGTCAAGGAGTCCTGAGCTTCGTGGACACCTTTGCGCTGGTCGTGACCATCGCCGTCGCGCTCGGCTTCACGTACACCAATGGCTTCCACGACTCGGCGAACGCGATCGCCACGTCGGTCTCCACGCGTGCGCTGACGCCGAGGGCGGCGCTGGCCATGGCCGCGGTGATGAACCTCGCGGGCGCCTTCCTCGGGCAGGGCGTCGCGAAGACCGTCAGTGAGGGGCTCATCGCCACTCCGCACGGTCAGAAGGGCATGGGAATCCTCTTCGCCGCGCTGGTCGGGGCGATCGTGTGGAACCTCGTGACCTGGTACTTCGGGCTGCCGTCCTCGTCCTCCCACGCACTGTTCGGCGGCATGGTCGGGGCGGCGCTGGCGGGCGGGACGGAGGTGATCTGGGGCGGTGTGCTGTCCAAGGTCGTCATCCCGATGTTCCTGTCGCCGTTCGTCGGCCTGGTCATCGGCTATCTGGTGATGGTCGCGATCATGTGGATGTTCCGGAAGTCCAACCCGCACAAGGCGAAGCGGGGCTTCCGTATCGCCCAGACGGTCTCGGCGGCCGGCATGGCGCTCGGTCACGGTCTCCAGGACGCGCAGAAGACCATGGGCATCGTGGTGATGGCGCTGGTCATCGCCGATGTCGAGGGTCAGGACGACGCCATTCCGATCTGGGTCAAGATCGCGTGCGCGGTGACGCTCTCGCTCGGCACGTACGCGGGCGGCTGGCGCATCATGCGGACGCTGGGGCGCCGGATCATCGAGCTGGACCCGCCGCAGGGATTCGCGGCGGAGACGACCGCGGCTTCGGTGATGTACACGGCCTCCTTCATGTTCCACGCGCCCATCTCAACCACGCACGTGATCACCTCGGCGATCATGGGCGTCGGCTCGACGAAGGGGCCGCGCGCCGTGCGGTGGGGGGTCGCGAAGAACATCGTGATGGGCTGGTTCATCACGATGCCGGCGGCGGCGATCGTGGCGGCGGTCAGCTTCTGGGCGGTTCAGCTCGTCTTCGGCTAGACGCTCTCCCTTCTTCGTACGGTCCTGGGCCCGTCCCTGGCGCTTTTCGGCGCGGGGGGCGGGCCTTCTCCGTGCCCCGGGGACCACGTGCTTCGCCCCGCCGGGGTCTGGCCCGGCGGGGCGAAGGGGACTCGCGGTGGCACCGCCATGCAGCACCGCGAGGATCAGGGGGGCCGCTGGGGCCCGTCCGGTTCAGCCGAAGCGGCCGGAGATGTAGTCCTCGGTGGCCTGGACGGAGGGGTTGGAGAAGATCCGTTCCGTCTCGTCGATCTCGATCAGCTTGCCGGGCTGGCCGACCGCCGCCAGGTTGAAGAAGGCGGTGCGGTCGGAGACGCGGGCGGCCTGCTGCATGTTGTGCGTCACGATGACGATCGTGAAGCGCTCCTTGAGCTCCCCGATCAGGTCCTCGATGGCGAGGGTGGAGATCGGGTCCAGGGCGGAGCACGGCTCGTCCATCAGGAGCACCTGGGGCTCGACCGCGATGGCGCGGGCGATGCACAGACGCTGCTGCTGGCCGCCGGAGAGGCCCGAGCCGGGCTTGTTCAGGCGGTCCTTGACCTCGTTCCAGAGGTTGGCGCCCTTGAGGGACTTCTCCACGACGTCGGCCAGTTCGGACTTCTTGTACGAGCCGTTCAGGCGCAGCCCCGCCGCCACGTTGTCGAAGATCGACATGGTGGGGAAGGGGTTGGGGCGCTGGAAGACCATGCCGACGGTACGGCGTACCGAGACCGGGTCGACGTTGGAGGCGTAGAGGTTCTCGTCGTCCAGGAGGACCTTGCCCTCGACCCGGCCGCCGGGGGTGACCTCGTGCATGCGGTTGAGGGTGCGCAGGAACGTCGACTTTCCGCAGCCGGAGGGGCCGATGAAGGCCGTGACGGAGCGGGGTTCGACGGTCATGGAGATGTCGTCGATGGCCCGGTGGGAGCCGTAGTAGGCGGAGAGTCCGGAGACGTCGATTCGCTTGGCCATGATGTCGGTCACTTCGCTTTCGGGGGGTGTCTCACGCGGCGGGGCCGCTCATCGGCGCTTCAGCGACCGGTCTTGGGTGCCTTCCAGCGGGCGATGCCGCGAGCCACCAGATTGAGGATCATGACGAAGGCGATGAGGACGAGGGCCGCTGCCCAGGCGCGGTCGTAGCTCGCCTCGCTGCCGACCCGGTACTGCTCCCAGATGTAGAAGGGGAGCGAGGACTGGGCGCCTTCGAAGGGGTTCGGGTTGATCAGCTGGCTGCCGAAGACGAGGAGCATGATCGGCGCGGTCTCGCCTGCGATGCGGGCGATGGCGAGCATGACGCCGGTGGTGATGCCGCCCAGGGCGGTCGGCAGGACCACCTTCAGGATCGTGCGCCACTTCGGTACGCCGAGGGCGAGGGAGGCCTCGCGCAGCTCGTTGGGGACCAGCTTGAGCATCTCCTCGGTGGAGCGGACGACCACCGGGACCATCAGGATGGCCAGGGCGAGCGCGCCCAGCAGGCCGGAGGGGCCCAGGCCGAACATCAGCATGATGGCCAGCAGGAACAGACCGGCGACGATCGAGGGAATGCCGGTCATGACGTCCACGAAGAACGTCACCGCCTTGGCGAGCGCCCCCTTGCCGTACTCGACCAGGTAGACGGCGGTCAGCAGGCCGACCGGCGCGGCGATCAGGGTGGCGATGCCGACCTGCTCCAGGGTGCCGATCAGGGCGTGGTAGACGCCGCCGCCGGTCTCGAAGCCGGGGACGCCCGCCATCGAGTGGGTGAGGAAGTAACCGTCGAGGACCTTGATGCCGCGGCTGATCGTCGTCCACAGGAGGGAGACCAGCGGAATGATCG
Source organism: Streptomyces sp. NPDC088745 (assembly GCF_044751045.1). Taxonomy (NCBI): domain Bacteria; kingdom Bacillati; phylum Actinomycetota; class Actinomycetes; order Kitasatosporales; family Streptomycetaceae; genus Streptomyces; species Streptomyces sp. NPDC088745. The sequence goes on along the minus strand of NZ_JBIVLB010000020.1, from coordinate 101,725 downwards.
CGAGGAGGAAGCAGACCCAGACGACGCTGGTGGCGACCCGGTCCTTGGCCTGCCGCTTGCCCTCGACCGCGGTGCTGACCGTGTAGGTCAGGACGACGAACAGCAGGGCGGCGATCAGGCCCCACTGGACCTTGCTGTGCCAGCCGGCCACGAGGCCGAGGCCGGCGCCGAGCGCCAGGGACACGGCGGCGAAGCCGAAGGGCGACCAGCGCGGCAGGCTCTTGCCGGCCAGCGAGGAGGGGCGGGGGGCCGCGGGGACGGTGGTGTCCTGGGTCATCGTTGCCTGGCTCATGCGTTGGCCCCCGAGTACTCCTTGCGGCGGGCGATGATCAGCCGGGCCGCGCCATTGACGATCAGGGTGAGGACGAAGAGGACCAGACCGGAGGCGATCAGTGCGTCCCGGCCGAGGTCGTCGGCCTCGTCGAACTTCGCGGCGATGTTCTGCGCGAAGGTGCCGCCGCCCGCGTCGAGCAGGTGGAAGGAGAGCAGGAAGTTGGGGGACAGGACGGTGGCGACGGCCATCGTCTCGCCGAGCGCGCGGCCCAGGCCCAGCATCGAGGCGCTGATCACTCCGGAGCGGCCGAAGGGGAGCACCGACATCCGGATGACTTCCCAGCGGGTGGCGCCGAGCGCGAGGGCGGCCTCCTCGTTCATCTTCGGGACCTGGAGGAAGACCTCGCGGCTGACGCTGGTCACGATCGGCAGGATCATGATCGCGAGCAGGATGCCGACGGTGAACAGGTTGCGGGCGGCGCCCACCTCGGTCTTCTCGAAGACGATCGTCCAGCCGAGGAAGGTGTCCAGCCAGGAGTTCAGGCCGTCGAGGTAGGGGACCAGGACCAGGGCGCCCCAGATGCCGTAGATGATCGACGGCACGGCGGCCAGCAGGTCCACCACGTAGGCGAGCGGCGCGGCCAGCTTGCGGGGCGCGTAGTGCGAGATGAACAGCGCGATGCCGACGGCGATCGGGACCGCGATGACCATCGCGATGACCGAGCTGACGACGGTGCCGTAGAGGAGTACGGCGATGCCGAAGACCGGCGGGTTGGCGGCCGGGTCCCAGTCGAAGGTGGTGAAGAAGTTGCCCTCGTTCTGGGTGAGGGCGGCGGTGGCGCGGACCGTCAGGAAGATCGCGATCGACGCCATGACGACGAGCAGCAGGATGCCGGAGCCCCGGGAGAGGCCCGAGAAGATCTTGTCGCCGGGGCGGTTCGCGGATTTCGCGGTGACGGGCGGTGGAGGTGGGGAGGGGGGCGAGTCGGTCGGTGTGGCGGTGATGGTCATGGTGGGTCTTTCCGGTCTGGGAGGGAGCGCCCTGGGGCGCTCCCGGGCGGCGGTGCACCGGATCGGGCTGGGTGGGGCGGGGTCGTGCCGGGCGGGCGGGGAGGCGGGCCGTGCGGGGCGCGCCTCCCGTCCCGGGTGCTGCGGGGTGTTACTTCAGGCCGGCGATGGTCTCGCGGACCTTGGCGTTGATCTCGGCCGGGATGGGCGCGTAGCCGATGCCGGAGAGGGCCTTCTGGCCGTCGTCGGAGGCGGTGTAGCCGAGGAAGGACTTGAGCGTCGGCAGGGTCTCCGGGTTGTTGCCCGAGTCGCAGACGATCTCGTACGTGACGAGGACCAGCGGGTAGGCGCCCTCGGCCTTGGTCGCGTAGTCCAGCTCCAGCGCCAGGTCCTTGCCGGTGCCCTTGATCTTGGCGGCGGCGATGGCCTTCGAGGCGTTCTCGGAGTTGGCGGCGACCGGGGCGGAGGCGCCGGTGTCGACCTTCACCGTGGGGATGGACTGCGAGGTCGCGTAGCTGAGCTCGAAGTAGCCGATGGCGCCCTCCACCTGCTTGACCTGGGCGGCGACACCGGCGGAGCCGTTGGCGCCCTGGCCGCCGGGGGCGGGCCACTTCTTCTCGGCCTCGTACTTCCAGTCGTTCGGGGCGGCCTTGCCCAGGTACTTGCCGAGGTTCTGGGTGGTGCCGGAGTCGCCGGAGCGGTGGACGGACTGGATGGGCTTGTCCGGCAGCTTGGCGTTCGGGTTGAGCTTGGCGATCGCCGGGTCGTTCCACTTCTTGATCTGGCTGTTGAAGATCTTGGCGATCGAGGAGGCGTCCAGGACCAGGTCCTTGACCTCGGGGAGGTTGTAGCCGATCGCGATCGGGCCGCCGACCATCGGCAGGTCGATGCCCTGGCCGGTCTTGCAGGCGGTCTTGGAGGCGGCGACCTCTTCGGGCTTCAGCGCGGAGTCGGAACCGGCGAAGCTGACGACGCCCTTGGTGAAGTTGCTGATGCCCTCGCCGGAGGAGGAGGACTTGTAGTTGACCTCGATGCCCTGGCAGGCGGCCATGTAGTTCTTGACCCAGAGGTCCATGGCGTTCTTCTGCGCGGAGGAGCCGGCGGCGAGGATCTTGCCCTTGGCGCCTTCGCACTTGACGTTCTTGGCGGCGGTGTTGGTGCCGGTGCCGCCGGTGCCACCGGTGTTGTTGTCCGAGCCGCACGCCGTGAGGAGCAGGGCGCCGGAGACGGCGAGGGCGCCGAGTGCGGAGGCGCGGAGCCGGTTCTTGCGCGGGAGCTTCATCACTCTCTGGGTTCCTTCCGGGTGCCGCCGGGCCCTGTGGCGGGCGGCGTGCGAGGTGGGACAGGGGGGTTCTCGGCCGGATGGCCGGTCCCTTGCGTTGCCAGTACGAAATTAGGCAGATCAGGTGAAGCGGGCTGCGGGGGAGAGTGAACGGGGGGTGAACCGTGGCGGGCGGGCAGGGGACTTCCGGAGCTTCGCGTTCCTGCCCGGCTCATCCGTGCCCCGTTCCGGGGCGCGGGCAACCGCGCGCCCGCACATCGCCGTGCGGGAACGAGGGGAATCAAGAGGGAACGGAGCCGTCCAGGGAGAGCGGGGAAAGGGAAGCTCCGCAGGTCAGAGGCTGGAGAGGAGGGCGGGCAGGAGCGGCCGGTCACGGGGGTGGGTGAGGCGGGCGGCGGCCGCGCCCGGCGGCAGCCAGAGGAGCCGGTCCACCTCGGAGTTGGCCGCGAAGGAGCCGGACACCGCCTCGGCCGCCCAGTAGAGGACCTGCTTGGGCCGCCCCCCGGTGACATACCGCAGGGTGGGCAGCCGCGCCCCCGGCCGGGCGTGGAAGCCGGTCTCCTCCAGGACCTCCCGCAGGGCCCCGGCGAGCGCCTCCTCGCCCCGCTTCAGCTTGCCCTTGGGGAAGGACCAGTCGTCGTAGCGCGGCCGGTGCACCAGGCACACCTCGACCTCCCCGTCGTACGGCGCCCGCCGCCACAGCACGCACCCCGCCGCCCGCACCACCCCGCTGCTCACCGCGCCGCCGCCCCGCCGCTCACCGCGCCACCACCGCCTGCCGCCACGCCCGCTGGAAGGCGAAGCGGGCCGCCTCGACCTCGTGGCGCTGCGAGGAGTGGAGCACCCCGAGCGCGTACGCCGTGGCGGGCGCGATGCGGGCGGTCCTGGCGGCCGCCGCCGCGGCGGCCCCCGCGTCGGCCGCGTCGCGGTGCCGGTCCAGGGCCCCGCCCGCCTCGGCGAGGGCCCCGGTGTCGCCGCCGGTGACGTCGGCCGCGTACCGGTGCAGGCGGAGCAGCAGGCGTACGTGGTGCCAGGGGGAGTCCTGCCCGTCGTGGGCGGCCTCCGCGTTGTACGGGCGGGCCGCCCGGCCCAGGGGCAGCGCGTCCACCGCCTCGGTCAGCCGGCGGGCGGCCCGCGCCGCGTGTTCGTACGGGTCGCCCGGCACCACCGGCGCGTCCGACGCCAGCAGCGCCACCGCGTCGGCCAGCGCGTGGAAGCGGGCGGAGCCGAGGGCCTGGAGGGCGGCGGAGTGGGCCCGGGTGCGGGCCAGGGTGAGCTGCCGCTCCAGCAGGGCGCCGGCCCGGGCGATGCCGAGCGCGGTCTCCCGTACGGAGGCGGCGGACGGGTCGTCCCGCTGGCCCGGCACGGAGGCGCCGGAGCCCAGCCGCTCCATCGCCTCCAGCAGCCTGCCCAGCCGTGCCGCGCACGCGTGCTCCCGGCCCAGGGTGCTGCCCAGCCAGGCCAGTTCGGCCCGCAGCGGGTCCGCCCAGGCGGTGTCGGTCATCGGCCGGAAGGTGTGCAGGGCGCTGCCGATCCGGCGGGCCGCGCGCCGCATGTCGAGCGCCGAGCGCGCGGCCTGCGCCGGGTCGGCGGCGTCCGAGCCCTCCCGGTGCCGCCGCAGTGCGCGCAGGAACTCGGCGGCGTGGGCGTTCAGGTGGCCGGCGAGCATGGCCTCACCGCCCGTGACGGCGGCCGCGGCGCCGGGCCGGGCAGGGGGAGTCGAGGTAAGCGGTTCATGGTGTGGCACGCCGGCGCCTCCGGGCGTCGATCAGCATTTCCTGTACGTGACGAAGGGGGTGCCCGTCCGCGTCCGTGGCGTGGCGCGTCCAGTTGCCGTCCGGGCCCAGGTGCCAGGACGAGGTGGTGTCCGACATGCCGGTCTCCAGCATCCGGGACAGGGCGGCGCGGTGGGCCGGGTCGGTGACGCGGACCAGGGCCTCTATGCGCCGGTCGAGGTTGCGGTGCATCATGTCGGCGCTGCCGAACCAGACTTCGGGCTCGCCGCCGTTGCCGAAGGCGAAGACGCGGGAGTGCTCCAGGAACCGGCCGAGCACGGAACGCACCCGGATGTTCTCCGACAGGCCCGCCACGCCCGGCCGCACCGCGCAGATCCCGCGCACCCACACGTCCACCGGGACGCCCGCCTGGGAGGCCCGGTAGAGGGAGTCGATGACGGCCTCGTCGACCATCGAGTTGACCTTGATCCTGACGTACGCGGGGCGGCCGGCCCGGTGGTGCACGACCTCCTGGTTGATCCGCGAGACGAGGCCGTCGCGCAGGGACTTGGGCGCGACGAGCAGCCGCCGGTAGGTCTCGCGGCGCGAGTACCCCGACAGCCGGTTGAAGAGGTCCGAGAGGTCCGCACCGACCTGCGGATCGGTCGTGAGCAGCCCCAGGTCCTCGTACAGGCGGGCCGTCTTGGGGTGGTAGTTGCCCGTCCCGACGTGGCTGTAGCGGCGCAGCGTGTCGCCCTCCTGCCGGACGACCAGGGAGAGCTTGCAGTGGGTCTTCAGCCCGACGAGGCCGTAGACGACGTGGCAGCCCGCCTCCTCCAGCTTCCGCGCCCACTTGATGTTCGCCTGCTCGTCGAAGCGGGCCTTGATCTCCACCAGTACGAGGACCTGCTTGCCGGACTCGGCGGCGTCGATCAGCGCGTCCACTATCGGCGAGTCGCCCGAGGTGCGGTACAGCGTCTGCTTGATGGCCAGCACGTCCGGGTCGGCGGCGGCCTGCTCCAGGAAGAGCTGGACGGAGGTCGAGAAGGAGTCGTACGGGTGGTGCAGCAGGACGTCCCGCTCGCGCAGGGCGGCGAAGATGTCCGGCGCGGACGCCGACTCGACCTCGGCGAGGTCGCGGTGGGTGCCGGCGATGAAGCGCGGGTACTTCAGCTCGGGCCGGTCGAGCCCGGCGATGCCGAAGAGGCCGGTGAGGTCCAGCGGGCCGGGCAGCGGGTAGACCTCCGCGTCGGAGACCTTCAACTCCCGTACCAGCAGGTCCAGTACGTACGGGTCGATGGACTCCTCGACCTCCAGGCGCACCGGCGGCCCGAAGCGGCGCCGCATCAGCTCCTTCTCCAGGGCCTTGAGGAGGTTCTCGGCGTCGTCCTCCTCGACCTCCAGGTCCTCGTTGCGCGTCACCCGGAAGGCGTGGTGGGCCAGCACCTCCATCCCCGGGAACAGCTCCTCCAGGTGCGCCGCGATGACGTCTTCGAGGGGCACGTACCGCTCGGGCGAGGCCTCCAGGAAGCGTGTGAGCAGCGGCGGGACCTTCACGCGGGCGAAGTGGCGGTGCCCGCTGACCGGGTTGCGCACCACCACCGCGAGGTTCAGGGACAGCCCCGAGATGTACGGGAAGGGGTGCGCGGGGTCCACCGCCAGCGGGGTCAGCACCGGGAAGATCTGCTGCCGGAACAGGGTGAAGAGGCGGGCCTGCTCCTTCTCCGTGAGTTCCGGCCAGCGGATGAGGTGGATGCCCTCGTCGGCCAGCGCCGGGCAGATGTCCTGCTGGAAACAGGCGGCGTGCCGGGCCATGAGCTCGCGCGAACGCGTCCAGATCAGGTCCAGCACCTCGCGCGGCTGGAGACCGGAGGCGGACCGGGTGGCCACTCCCGTCGCGATGCGCCGCTTGAGGCCGGCGACCCGGACCATGAAGAACTCGTCCAGGTTGCTGGCGAAGATGGCCAGGAAATTAGCCCGTTCGAGGAGGGGGGTGCTGGGGTCCTCGGCCAGTTCCAGGACCCGCTCGTTGAACGCGAGCCAGCTCCGCTCCCGGTCCAGGAAACGCCCCTGGGGCAGCGGGACGCGGGTGCCGTCCCCGCCCTCCTCCTCGCTCTCCTCGTACGTGTCCAGGTCGGAGTCCAGGTCCGGATCGAACCCGGAGGAGGGTGCGGCGGCCAGGGTGTGCGGCCGGTGGGCGGCTATGGCGCCGACCGAGGGCTGCGCGTGCTGGACCGGGACGTCGGCACTCGCGCCGGCGTTCTCGCTCGCGCTCTGGCTCGTGCTCTTGCTGGCGCCGGTGCTGGGCTGCTGGCTCATGGACCCATTCTTCCGTGCGGGGCCCTCGGCGGGCGCGCCGAAATAGAGGGCGGCGGGAGGGGTGGGCGCGGGGGGTCGCATTGAGCGAGGGTCGCAAGGGTGTCTGAATCCCGGGTTACGGGGAGGTGGCCCCTCGGGGAGCGGCGGCGAACCGGGTCCCTCCGCACCGGACCGCCCGCGGCCCTCCGGCCGGGACGCCGGCGCCCCGTGTCCCGCGGGTCCTATTCCTCCCGCTGCCGCGCCCGCTGGGCCCGCCAGCGTTCCATCATCAGCGGGATCTCCTCCTGGACGAAGGCGAAGAATTCCGCCGACTCCGCGATGCGGCGGCCCGCCGGGGTGTCCGGGCCCAGCAGCTCCGCGCCCTCCACGAGGACCGCCTCCCAGCGCACCAGGATCTGGTCGCGGCGGCCGAAGGCCTCGTACCAGAGCTGGTCGTGCAGGAGGTAGCGGTCGCGCCGGGTGCCCGGTTCGCGTTCGCGGCGGACCATGCTCACGTGCGTGAGGTAGCGGATCGCGCCCGAGACCGCCGCCGGGCTGATCCGGAGCTGTTCGGAGAGCTCGGTGGAGGTCAGGGAGCCCTTCTCGGAGGCGAGGAGCGCCGCGAAGACCCGGGAGGCCATCCGCTGCATGCCCGCGTCCGCCATCTCGCCCGCGAAGCGCTCCACGAACCGGGACACGGCCTCGGGGTCCCGTCCGCCGCCCGGCGGGGCACCGTTCGTACTGGTCATCGGCCCATCTTCTCCCCTGCTCCGGGTCCCCCCGCCGTCGCCCCGACTTTATACGCTTCCTTAACTTCACAAATTTGTGAAGTGAGCGTACGTTCAAAAACATGACCACCGCACTCAGCGTCGCCGGACTCCGCAAGTCCTTCGGGCGCACGCACGCATTGGACGGACTGGACCTGGAGGTCCGCTCCGGCGAGGTCCACGGCTTCCTCGGCCCCAACGGGTCCGGCAAGTCCACCGCCATCCGCGTCCTGCTGGGCCTGCTGCGCCCCGACTCCGGGACCGTGCGGCTGCTCGGCGGCGACCCCTGGCGGGACGCGGTCGCCCTGCACCGGCGGATCGCCTACGTGCCCGGCGACGTCACCCTGTGGCGCAACCTCTCCGGGGGCGAAGCCATCGACCTGTACGGCACCCTGCGCGGCGGGCTCGACCCGGCGCGGCGGGCCGAGCTGGTCGCGCGGTTCGAGCTCGACCCGACCAAGAAGGGACGTACGTACTCCAAGGGCAACCGGCAGAAGGTCGCCCTCGTCGCCGCCTTCGCCGCCCGCGACGTCGACCTGCTGATCCTCGACGAGCCGACCAGCGGGCTCGACCCGCTGATGGAGTCGGTGTTCCAGCGCTGCGTGCGGGAGGCCCGCGACGACGGGCGGACCGTGCTGCTGTCCTCGCACATCCTCAGCGAGGTCGAGACCCTCTGCGACCGGGTCAGCATCATCCGCCGGGGCCGCACCGTCGAGACCGGCTCGCTCGCCGAGCTGCGCCACCTCGCCCGCACGTCCATCACCGCCGAACTGGCCTCCGCGCCCGACGGCGTCGCCGCGCTTCCCGGCGTCCACGACGTCGACGTGCGGGGCCGCCGGGTCCGCCTCCAGGTCGACACCGACAAGCTGGACGCGGTCCTCGGCGCGCTCACCGCGGCCGGCGTGCGCTCGCTGACCAGCACGCCGCCGACGCTGGAGGAGCTGTTCCTGCGGCACTACAGCGACGCGCGCGCCGAGGGGGTGCCCGCGCGATGAGCGTGCTCACCCCCGCGTCCGCCCCCGTGCCCGCCCGGTCGCCCCAACTGGCCGGCACAGGAACCCTGTTGCGGCTCGCCCTGCGGCGCGACCGGATCGTGCTGACGGTGTGGGTCCTGGTGCTCGGCCTGGTCGTGAGCAGTGGCGCCGGCACGGTCGAGGGGCTGTACGGCACGGCCGCCGAGCGCGCCCAGGTGGCCGGGACGATGTCCGCGAACGGTTCGCTGCGCGCCCTGTACGGGCCGGTCTTCGACTCCTCCGTCGGCGGCCTCGTGGCCTGGCGGCTCGGCGGGTTCGTCGCCCTGATGGCGGGCGCGATGAGCCTGGTCGTCGTCGTACGGCACACCCGGGAGGAAGAGGAGACCGGGCGGCAGGAGCTGCTGTCGTCGGCCGTGGTGGGACGCCGGGCCCCGCTGGCCGCGGCCCTGCTCACCGCCCTCGTCGCCGACACGGCCCTGGTGCTCCTCACCTTCGGCGGCCTCGCCTCCGCCACCGGCGACACGGCCGGGGCGCTCGCGCTGGGCCTCGGCATCGGCGCGACGGGCATGTTCTTCGCCGGGGTCGCGGCCGTCACCGCCCAGCTCAGCGAGAGCGCCCGGCTGGCGAAGGGGCTCGCGGCGGCGGTGCTCGGCGCGTCCTTCGTGCTGCGGGCCGCCGGCGACGCCGCGACGGCGGACGCCTCGTCCGCGCTGAACTGGATCTCCCCGCTCGGCTGGACCGAGAACATCCGCCCGTACGCCGCCGAACGCTGGTGGGTCCTGCTGCTGCTCCTCGCCGGTGCGGCCCTGCTGGCCGTGGCGGCGCAGCTCCTGGCCGCCCGCCGGGACGTCGGCATGAGCTTCCTGCCCGCCAGGCCGGGACCCGCCGCCGGACGCCTGTCCTCCGCGTACGGACTGGCCCTGCGCCTCCAGCGCGGCAACCTGGCCGCCTGGACCGTCGCCTTCCTGCTCTGCGGCCTGCTCTTCGGCGGCATGACGGACGGCGTGAGCGACCTGCTCGGGGGCAGTGCGCGGACGGCCGAGATCTTCCAGCGCCTGGGCGGGAAGCAGGGGTTGAGCGAGGCGTTCCTCGCCGCGATGGTCGGGCTGCTGGGCATGGTGGCGGCGCTGTACGTCGTCGGGTCCGTGCTGCGCCTGCACGGCGAGGAGACCTCGGGCCGGGCCGAACCGGTGCTGGCGGGCGCGGTGGGACGGCTGCGCTGGGCGGCCGGTCACCTGGCCGTCGCGTTCGGCGGCACGGTGCTCGTCCTGCTCGCCGGAGGGCTGGGGCTGGCCCTCGGGTACGGCGAGGGCTTCGGGCCGGTGCTGGGGGCGTGTCTGGTCCAGGTGCCGGCGGTGTGGGCGCTGGGGGGCCTGGCGGTGCTGCTGTACGGCTTCGTGCCCGCATTGGCGCAGGCGGCGTGGGGCCTGACGGGGCTGTGCCTGGCGGTGGGGTGGATCGGGCCGCTGGCCGGCGCGCCGGACGCGCTGCTGCGGATCTCCCCGTTCGGGCATCTGCCGAAGCTGCCGGGGGCGGGGATGGAGTGGACCCCGGTGACGGTGCTGCTGGGGCTCGCGGTGGCCCTGGTGGGAGCGGGGCTGGCGGGACTGCGGAGGCGGGACGTGACGGGGTAGGGGCGTCCGGCTCGGGGCCGAGGGGGGGCGGCCCCCCTCGGCCGGTCCTAGGCACCGCTCAGGGACTCGGGAACGAGCACCCCGGCGGTCCGGGACACCGCTCAGGGCCCCCGGACGACCGGAACATCCGGATCGACGGGACCGCCCGGGCCGCCCGGATCAACCGAACCGACCGGGTCGAGCGGCTCAAGCGGTTCGACCGGGCCGGCCGAACCGACCGGCACGACCAGCCGCCACCCACCCTCCCGCACCGTCCACGTCCTCCTCCGGACCGGGCCCCCCACCGCCCCGTCCGCCCGGTAGCGGAAGTCCGGGCCCGAGACCGTCACCGTGCGGGCGCGGGCCGACGCGCCCGAGGTTCCCGCGACCTCCACCTCGACCGTGCCGCCGCCCCGGGAACGGAGCGACACGCCCCGCACCGCCTCGTCGAGATCGCTCAGCAGCACCCCGTCCGCCTCCACCCGCAGCCGGTACGTCACCAGCCGCTCCGGCGGCGTCGGGCGCACCAGCGTACGGACGAGGGAACGGCAGGCCGTCCAGACCGAGGGCGGACTCCCGGAGGCCGCGCCCGGCCCCGAGGGCGAGAGCGCCGGGACGCGCAGCCCGCCCAGGACCACCCCGTCGCTGTCGTCGACCAGGAGGTCGAGCCGGCGCGAGGCCCCCTCCAGGACCGCCCGCGCCGCCGCCACCGTCTCCGTCGGCACGCCGAGGGAGCGCGCGAGCACCACCCGGTCGCCCACCGGGACGAGCCCCACCGGCCGCCCGCCGGAGAGCTCGCGTTCGCGGTGCAGCAGCCCCACGGCCCGTAACAGCGCCCGGTCGTCACCGATCACCACCAGCCGCCTGCGGCCCCGGCGGGACAGGGCCCGCGCGAACTCCTCGGCACTCTCCGGAAGAGAGATCCTCGTCCGTGCCCCGGCGCCCAGCACGTCCTTCGCGATGCGCACGGACTCGCCGTCCGTACGCCGGGCGACCGGGTCGATGACCACCATGAGCTGGTCGGGAGCCGACACCTCGGTCCTTCCTCGGGTAGCATCTTTGTGCAAGAGCCCCTTGCGCTATTGCGCCAGGGGCTTCGTCTATTCCGGGGCAGCTCGTTCAGCGGTCAAGGCACGCGACGGACGTCAGCAGACGTCTCGTACGCCGACACAGTCGTCGGCGCACGTCATCGCGCACTCCCCTTGGCCTTGGACATGCCCCGCCCGGAAGGGGTGTACGCCTGTGCCCGCACTTGTGCTGCTCGGTGCTCAGTGGGGTGACGAAGGCAAGGGAAAGGCCACCGACCTGCTCGGTGGATCCGTTGACTATGTGGTGCGCTACCAGGGCGGCAACAACGCCGGCCACACGGTCGTCGTCGGCGACCAGAAGTACGCGCTGCATCTTCTCCCTTCCGGAATCCTCTCGCCTGAGTGCACGCCGGTCATCGGAAACGGTGTCGTCGTCGATCCCGCCGTCCTGCTCTCCGAGCTGAGCGGACTGAACGACCGCGGCGTCGACACGTCCAAGCTCCTGATCAGCGGCAACGCTCACCTGATCACGCCGTACAACGTCACCGTCGACAAGGTGACGGAACGGTTCCTCGGCAAGCGGAAGATCGGTACGACCGGCCGGGGCATCGGTCCGACGTACGCCGACAAGATCAACCGCGTCGGCATCCGCGTCCAGGACCTCTACGACGAGTCGATCCTCACCCAGAAGGTCGAAGCGGCGCTGGAGACCAAGAACCAGCTCCTCACGAAGCTCTACAACCGCCGCGCCATCGAGTCGGCGCGGATCGTCGAGGAGATGCTCCAGTACGCGGAGCAGATCAAGCCCTTCGTCGCCGACACCACCCTGATCCTCAACAAGGCGCTGGACGAGGACAAGGTGGTCCTCTTCGAGGGCGGCCAGGGCACCCTGCTCGACGTCGACCACGGCACGTACCCCTTCGTCACCTCCTCGAACCCGACCGCGGGCGGCGCCTGCACGGGTGCGGGCGTGGGCCCGACGAAGATCAGCCGCGTCATCGGCATCCTGAAGGCGTACACGACCCGCGTCGGCGCGGGCCCGTTCCCGACGGAGCTGTTCGACGAGGACGGCGAGGCGCTGCGCCGCATCGGCGGCGAGCGCGGTGTCACCACCGGCCGCGACCGCCGCTGCGGCTGGTTCGACGCGCCGATCGCGCGTTACGCCACCCGGGTGAACGGCCTCACGGACTTCTTCCTCACCAAGCTGGACGTCCTGACCGGCTGGGAGGAGATCCCCGTCTGCGTCGCGTACGAGATCGACGGCAAGCGCGTCGAGGAGCTGCCGTACTCGCAGACCGACTTCCACCACGCGAAGCCGATCTACGAGAAGCTCCCCGGCTGGTCCGAGGACATCACCAAGGCCAAGACCTTCGCCGACCTGCCGAAGAATGCGCAGGCGTACGTGAAGGCGCTGGAGGAGATGTCGGGCGCGCCGATCTCCGCGATCGGCGTCGGCCCCGGCCGCACCGAGACGATCGAGATCAACTCCTTCATCTAGGGGCTTTCGGCGGTACGGGAAGGGGCGTCCGGACTTCGGTCCGGGCGCCCCTTCCGTCATGCCCCGACGCGCCCGGTCTTGTGAGAACTCTGGTCAACAGGCGTACCCCTTGGTAACTTTCGGCGCTGTTACCGCCAGGTAACACCCCCCCCACGCCGTCCCCGTGTTCCATGAGCCGAATCCGAGGGAACCCATGCCCCGCAGCACCGCACCGCGCCTCGCACCCCGCCGCACGCCGGGTAGGCTGGCCGCCGCCGTCGTCACCGCCCTGGCCGTCACCGCCGTCCCGATGACCGCCACCGCCACCGCGTCCGCCGCCCCGCGCGAGGCCGTCTCCGCCGCCGCGAAGGACCCCTTCTACGCGTACGACGGAAGCAAGCCGCTCTCCGAGTACGCCCCCGGCGACGTGCTGAAGACGCGCACGCTGAAGTACCACGTCCTCGGCGTCCCGACCCCCGTCAGGGCGACTCAGCTCCTCTTCCGCACGGTCGACGCCCAGGGCAGGCCGTCGGCCGGGGTGACCTCGGTCGTGCGCAGCCCGAACGGCGACAGCGGCAAGGCCGTCTCCTACCAGTCGTTCTACGACTCCCTCGACCCCGAGCACGGACCGTCCCGGGCGATCGCCGGTGACGTCTCCCTCGGCGGCGCGATCGCCAACGGCGAGTCCCTGCTCCTGGCCCCGCTGCTGCTCGCGGGCTACAACGTCGTCATCCCGGACACCGAGGGCCAGACCGCCAACTTCGCGGCCGGCCCCGAGTACGGCACGACCACGCTCGACTCGATCCGGGCCGCGAGCAAGGCCCCGGAGACCGGCCTGAACTCCGCCACCCGGTTCGGGCTCGCCGGGTACTCCGGCGGGGCCATCGCCACCCACTGGGCGGCCGTCCTCGCCCCGGGCTACGCGCCGGACGTCAACAGGAGACTGGTCGGCTACGCGGAGGGCGGGCTGCTGGTGAACCCGTCCCACAACCTCAAGTACATCAGCGGCAGTTCGATCTGGGCGGGCGTCGCGCCGATGGCCGTGATCGGGGCGGCCCGCGCGTACGACATCGACTTCACGCCCTACCTCAACGACTACGGCCTGAAGGTCTTCAAGAAGCTGGAGAAGGCGTCCATCGCGAACGCGCTGGGCCAGTACCCGGGTCTGACCTGGAAGAAGATGGTCAAGCCGCAGTACGAGAACCCGAACTCGGTGGGCCCCTTCCTGGAGGCCGTGAACAAGCTCAACCTCGGCTCGGCGGCCACCCCGCAGATCCCCGGCTACATCGCCCAGGGCAACGGCGGCGTCCTCGAAGGCACCCTCAGCAACCACCCGGGCATCGGCCGGGGCGACGGCGTCATGGTGTCCGGCGACGTGCGGGCGCTGGCACGGCAGTACTGCGCCAAGGGCGGCACGGCGATCAAGTACCAGCAGTTCGAGCTGCTGAGCCACGTCGGGGCCGCCGTGCCGTGGGCCCCCACCGCCCTGGGCTGGCTGAACGACCGCTTCGCGGGCAAGAAGGCGCCGTCGGACTGCGGGCGCATCCCGGCGGGCAACTCGCTGGACCCGGAGGTTCCGACGGGGTCCTGAGGGCGGGGCGCCCGGGTGCGGCCGGGGCCGCGGACCGCACCCGGGTGACGCTCCATGCCTTCCTGCGTCAGCGGGTACGGAGCTCCGCCCTCGCCGTGACCGCCAGGGCGACGGCGGTCAGCAGGCAGAGCAGCGCCCAGGCCGGGGTGAAGCTGCCGGTGAGATCGGCCAGCAGCCCGAGCACGGGCGGCACGGTGACGATGGCGATCTGGTTGACGGACATGGCCAGCCCCAGGGCGAAGCCGGTCCTGCCCGGCGGGGCCGCCTCGGTGACGTAGGCGACCCACGGGCCGTACCAGCCGAAGCCGAAGAAGCCGAGCCAGACGAAGACGCCGGACGCGACGGCCGGCGACCGCCCGGCCGGGGTCGTCAGCACGGTCAGGCCCGCGAGCACGGCGACCATGCAGACCAGCACGACGGCACAGCGCCCGGACCGGCTCCGGTCGCTCCAGGCCGCCAGGCAGATCCGGCCCGCGACACCGGCGGCCTGGGAGGCCACCAGGACCAGCGCCGCCGTCCCGGCGCCGACCGATGCCGTCCGGTGGAGGTGGAGCACCGTCAGGATGCCCACGCCGCACTGCACGGAGACCAGGCTGGTCCCCGAGAGCATGATCTTCACCGTGGACGGCTCCCGGAGCATGCGCAGCCGGGCGCGGAGCTGGGCCGCGAGCGGGAGCGGGGCCTCCTCGTCCTTCGGGACGGCCGGCGCGGGCGGCGCGGGCGGCCGGCGGTGGCAGCCCGTGAAGAGACCGGCTCCGAGCAGCGCGACGAAGCCGCCGGTCAGCAGGGTCGCCCGCCAGCCGAACTCCACCGCAACGAAGGGCAGTACGGCCGAGGCGAGCGCCGCTCCCAGCGGCAGCCCGGCCTGCCGGACGCCCATGGCGAAGCCGCGCTGCGACGCGTCGAACCAGGACGCCACCGACTTGCTCCCGCCCGGCTGGACGGTGCTGTACCCCATCCCGACCACGAACAGAGCGGTCAGCAGTGCCGCGTATCCCGGTGCCAGGCTCCCCGTGCACAGAGCCAGCCCGACCGTGCCGGCCCCGATGCCGACCACCCAGCGTTCGCTGTAGCGGTCCAGCAGCTCGCCCGCCACCAACAACCCTGCCAGCGGCGCGAGTTGGGCGGCCGAGACCAGCAGGCCCAGTTGCGCAGTGGTCAGGTCCAGGGCGCTCTGCAGGTGGACGCCGAGCGCGCCGATGCCGCCCACGAAGAAGCCGGACGCCGCCTGGGTGAAGGTGGCGACGCCCAGCACGACCCAGCGGTAGCGCCACGGGTCGCCGGACCGCAGTCCGGTGCGCCTGGCGGAACGTACGACGTGCCCTGCCGTGCCTTGTGTCATGCCCGACACCCTGCTGTCATGGTCTTGTGCAGCTCAACCCTTACGGCGCGGACGCGGTGAATCTCGCCGCGGACCTGGCCAACCGACGGCCCGGCAGCACGGAAGAGCTGGCGGACCGCTGCCGTGCTGCCGGGCTCGTACTGGAGCGCCCGGTGACGGCGGACGACCTCGACCGTGCCGGGGCCGCACTCGACGCCTGGGAGGAGGTCGTCGACGCCGCCGGGGAGCAGGAGCGCGCCGAGCTGCTCAACCGGATGCTGGCCGAGGCCGCCGCCTACCCACGGCTGACCTCCCACCCCGGCACCGGCTGGCATCTGCACTACCGGGACGAGGAGCAGCCGCTGGGCTCCGTCCTGTTCACGCTGTTCGCGGTCGGCACGGCGTTCCACCTGGCGGGCCGGGGCATGCACCGCCTGGGGCGCTGCGAG
Source organism: Streptomyces sp. NPDC088745 (assembly GCF_044751045.1). Classification (NCBI taxonomy): domain Bacteria; kingdom Bacillati; phylum Actinomycetota; class Actinomycetes; order Kitasatosporales; family Streptomycetaceae; genus Streptomyces; species Streptomyces sp. NPDC088745. The sequence goes on along the minus strand of NZ_JBIVLB010000020.1, from coordinate 85,929 downwards.
ACGGCCGGATGCGCCACGGCCTTCGCCGACACGTCGCGCACCGGACGGCAGCGCTACTGCTCGCAGCGGTGCGCCAACCGTGACGCCGTCCGCCGGCACCGGGCGCGGTCGACGCCTGCCTGACCGGAGCGTGCTCCGGCCGGCCTGCGGCCTCTGCCTACGTCGTGGGGCGCAGGCAGGTGGAACAGTCGGGGGACGGGGAGAACAGGCCGTGGACGAGGGCCCGTGTCGTGCGGTCGAGGTCGGACTCGGGCAGGGCGGAGGGCAGCAGGGCGAGGGGGACGAGAGTGAGCAGGAGGACGGGGGCGTAGGCGGCGGGCGCGGGGGCCGGGGAGGCGGTGCCCGCCGTGTCCGGGGTGGTGAGGGGGGCGGAGTTCCTGGCGTAGTCGCTGAGGCGTTGGTGCAGCCAGGACTTCGCGGCCCAGTACAGGGGGTGGTCGCTTGTGCTCACGGCCTCCAGCAGTACGTCGGGGGAGCGTTGCCGGAGCGAGGCCGTGAGCGGGTGCTCGCGCAGGAGGCGGGTGGCGTACGTCAGTTGAGCGGCCAGCTCGCAGAGCGGCGGGAGCCGGGTGAACAGCGACTGCGGAGGTTCGGCGGCGTGCTGGAGGAGCATGTCGAGGCCGTAGGCGAGGGCTTCGGAGAGCAGCAGCCGGGGGCGGGGCCAGTGCCGGTAGAGAAGGCTCCGGTGGGTGCCCGCGAGCTGGGCGATGTTCTGGAGACCGGGCGTGCGGACGCCGCGTTCGGCCATGGCCTGGAGGGTGGCCTCGTACACGAGGCGCTGCGGAGGCGGGTCCATCACCCGGGGACGAGCGTTCATGCCACCAGCGTGGCCGCGTCCGCTGCTGCCGCGCGGCTGATACCCCACAAGATCACCCAGAGGTGGCGATCGGCGGGGGGTGCAGGAAAAGTGGGACGCTTTCGGGGGAAAGTGTCCCACTTTTCGGGAGGGGGGACTTTTTGGCGGGAGGAAGCACGTCACCGTCCGGGCCCGGACGGAGTGCTCAACGCACCAGAGCGCTGCCGAGGAACGCCGTCCAACTGGCGGAGGCGACGGTGAAGACGGGACTGGAGTCGCTCAGCTTGGAGTCACGGACGTGGACGGTGTGGGGGCACGCGGAGACCTCGACGCACTGCCCGCCGCCGCTGTCGCTGTAGGAGGATTTGTGCCATTCATAGGCCACTTCGAGGCACTCGCCTCCGCTGCTGCTGCTGTAGCTCGACTTGAACCACCGGAGGCTCTCGCTCATCTCTGCTCTCCTGCCAACCGCTCAATGAGGCCCAGTGATTCACGAGGGCCCAGGGCCTGTGACCGGATCTTCGCATACCGCTGGAAGTAGAGGCTGACCTTTGTCGGGTCCTCGATCAGGATGCTCTGGTCCTGTACTTCCAGATAGACCAGACGTTCATTGTCGAGCGTTTCGAGGACGGTGAGGTTGCCCCGGTCGCCCGCGTACTCGCCATAGCGGCCGCAGTCCTGTTTGAGCACATGGAGGGTGACGTTACGACGCCGGGCGCACGCGGCTAGATGCCGCATTTGCTCGCGCATGATGTTGTCGTTGCCCACCAGACGTGTCAGGACCGCCTCTTCGATGACCAGCTCGATCAGGGCTGTCGGCTCGCGGTCGAGCAATGCTTGCCGCTCCATGCGTGCCTGAACGAGTTCCTCCACGCGCGCCTCACGGGCCGGGGGGTAGCCGCCACTGATCAGCGCCCGTGCGTACGCTTCCGTCTGGAACAGCCCGTCGACCATCTGCATCGAGTAGAGGAGCAGTGTCGCCGCCCTGGCCTCCAGCCCCGCGAAGTCCTGGAACAGCGGTGGGAATTTCTCCCTGCGCACAGCAGTCCGCGCTTCCTCGAAGAAGCCGGAGCCCCCTCCCATGACCTCCTCCAGCCGGATCAGCATCTGATCGCTCGGCGGCTGCGCGCAGGTTTCCATCGCGCTGATCGCAGCTCCGCTGAAGCCCAGCTCCTGCCCGGTTCGTTCCTGCGACCAGCCCCTCTGTTTCCTGATGGCCAGGACCATCTTCGCTACCAGTCGTGCCGCCGGGCCTGCCGTTTCCTTGTTCTCCGCACGAGCCATCGCATTCACCGATTCACTCTCAACTGGCCTCAACCAGCCTCAACCAGTCCCCGCCGAATTCAACGCGGCACGACGGGAGTTGGCATTGTGCAACGGTCCGCCGAAGCCTATGGAAAACGTAAGTCAGGCCCCGCCAAGCTGTCAGCGTGAATACGCAAACTCGCGAACTAAACATCGACTGGATTCCCGCATCCGGCTTCCAGCTCCGCAAAGCGGGCGTGCAATTCGATGCCGTACGCATCGAAGGCGACGCGGGCCGACGCGTGGCGGAGGCGCTGGAGGAGATGACGGGCGGCGACCCCGGACCGATCGTCGCGGAGGTCAGGGGTGCGCGCGCCGTGTACTTCCTGGTCCGGGCCGGCAGCACGGGGTACCGGGCGTGGCCGCGGGGCGTGACCGTACTGAACTCCGGCCCGAACAGGGTCAGTTACATCCCGGTTCCCGCGCTCAGCGGCGGGACCTGGCCATTGGTGTGGTGGTGTCCGCCGAGTTCGGCCGGGCGGCGGGTGCATCTGGGACTGCTCGCCGGGACGGCGGACGCGGTGCTGGGGGAGGGGTCAGCGGAATCGGAGTCCTCACCCGTATGAGTGGGAAAGGCCAACTCGGCTTGCGTGGCGCGCTGTTGATGGTCGCGTAATGGTCACCGACACATCAACACACTGACATAAGTCGGCCCCGCGGTGTTCTCAGCACCCGGGGCCCGGCACCAGGAGAAGTGACCTCCGATGCAGATTCACCGTACCTCCCCCACGCGCGCCTTCACCGTCTTCCGGAATGAATTGCTGCGCGATTGCTCGATCTCCTGGTGCGCGGCAGGCGTACTGATGTACCTCATCAGCCTCCCCGAGGAAGCCCGCGCGTCCGTCCGCTCGCTGGCGGAGAAGCGCAAGGAGGGCCGCGCCCGGATCGCTTCCGCCCTGCGTGAGCTGGAGAAAGCCCGGTATCTGCGGCGCGAGGTGCGCAAGGACCCCGGGTCGGGGCAGCTCCGCACGGTGTACGTGGTGTTCGACAACCCGTACGACAGGGACGACGCGGAGCCCGTCGAGGCCGATCCCGGAAATGAACCCGAAAGTGGCCGGAACCCGGCCCCCGGTGACCCGGAGGCTCCCGCGACGGGCCCGAAACCCTTGGTTTCAAGCACCTCTTCCAAAGAACCTCCCTCCCTGGCGGAGGGCGGGGCCGACCCGGCCGTACGAACCGGCCGGGCCGCCCGCTTCCTGCACGGGCTCGGGCGGACCGCCCCCGCCCTGTCGCTGGGAGCCGCCGAGGCGCTGAAGCTCGCACCGCTGGTGGAGGTGTGGTGGGAGCGGGGGGCCAGTGACGCCGTGCTGACGAAGGCGCTGACGGCGGGGCTGCCCACGGAGGTGCACTCGGCCCCGAAGCTCCTCGCCGACCGGCTGCGGCGCAAGTGCCCGCCGGTGCCGCCCGCCCCGCCGGAACCGCTGCTGCGGCACGCGTGCGAGGGGTGCGGGGCGCGGCTGCCGCACGCGGGGCGGTGTGCGGCGTGCGTACGGGCGGCGGCGCGGGACAGCCGGGAGCCGGTGCCGGTCGCCGAGGGCGTGCTCGGGTTCATCGAGTCGGCCAGGCGGGGCGCGGAGGCGGCACGGGCCGCGATGCGGGGGCTGGGAGGGGACGCGCCGGCGCCGGGCGGCCTCGCGGCGGTGTAGCGGGGCGGGGCCCCGTACGCCCAAGGACTTCCGGCCCGGACCCGGGCCGGTGGAAGCAAGTAACCGAAGAAGCAGGAAGGGGTCCTTGTGACCGCATTGCTCGAACCACCCCAGGCGGTATACCGGCGGTATACTGTTGTCATGGCCGACACCACGATCAAGGTTGACCCCGACACCCGAGACCGGCTCATGGTCCTCGCCAGGGAGCGCGGCATGACCATGCGCGACCTGCTCACGGAGCTGGCCGGTGCCACGCCCACCCGTGAGGAGCTCCGCAAGCGGTACGAGGCGACCAAGACGTACTGCGAGACGCACTTCGGCGTGACGCTGACCGACGACGACCACGATCGGGCCGAACAGGCGTGGAAGGACTTGGAGGCCGGACGGCCCGTGGACAGCCTGTGACCCGATCCGTGGCGGTGGTCTACGACGAATCCGCGCTGCTCGCTCTGGGCCGGGGCAACCGGCTCGCCTCGCAGTTCCTGTCCAACACCGAGCACGGACCGACCCGGCACGTGTACGTGCCCGCCGTCTGCCTCGCCACGGCGGACGGTGTGCGCAAGGGGCTCGCGGACCACGTCGGAGCTCTGCCCGCCGCCGAGATCGTGGATCTGGATTTCGCAGGTGCCTCGGCGCTGGGCGCACTGCTCAGGGACGGGATCGCGATGCCGGTCGGACACGCCGTACATCTGTCCCGCCCCACTCTGGACTGGCCGGACGGGCGGCCGGTCGTAACGGTGGAGCCGGAGCTGTATGCCGACATGCCGCTGGTGCGAACCATCCGGCTGCCCTGAGGTGAGGGGGTGGGGCGCGCCCCACCCCCGGCGTGGCGACCGGCCCACCCACTCGCGGCGGGGCGGGATCAGCCCCCCGCCCCCCACTTCCGGGTGAACTGCCCGGGTTCGCTGTCCGTGCCCATGGAGAAGTCCTGGAGGAGCTCCTTGCCCTCGTGGCGGATGATCCGCAGGTTCCGCGAGGTCGTGTCCCGTGGGCACTGCTGGTCGGAGGTGTCGCGGTCGAGGGTCATCGGGCCGAGCACCAGCAGGTTCCCCGCGCCGCCGACGGTCGCCGTCTTCACGCACAGCACGTCGCCCGGCAGCGGGCTGCCCTCGGCGTCCGTGCGGGGCATGGTCTCGTCGATCCGGACGAGCGGGGCCCCGACCGGCCCCTGGCTGACGGTCAGGGTGGTCCGGTAGCGGTCCTGCTGCTCGCGCGGCAGCTCCTTGAACGGCACGCTCTGCCAGACCCCGACGAACCGCGCGGGCACCGCCTCCGGTCCCGCCTTCGCCCGCTTCAGCGTGGCGGTGAGCTGTCCGGACCTCCACTCCAGTACGTCGGCCGAGCGCAGGGTGAGGGTCTGGCGGGCGGCGGGGGCGCACCGCTTGGCGGGCACGCCGGTGGTCACGTTGCTCTCGCCGAGCTCCACCGCGTCGGCGCTGGCCGAGACCAGTACCGACCGGCCCATGCACAGCAGGTCCGGGCCGACCTGGACGTACGTTCCGGCCTTGTCCCCGGCCCGCCCCTGGGCGAGCTCGATCCGCCGGGTCTCGCTCGGCATGTCCTGGTCCCCGCGTACGACGCCCTCCCACGCCCCGAGGAACGCGGCGGGCACGGCACCGGCGTCCTGTGCGGGGCGGGTGGGCGAGGGGGAGGCCCCGCCGCCCGCCGCACCCGGCGCCTCCTTGTCCCGCGCCTGGTGGGCGGCGAAGGCCCCGCCCGCGGCGAGCGCCAGCACCGCGCAGACGGCGAGGACGGCCCGGTGCCGGCGGCGGGGCGGGGCGGCGGTGGGGGAGTCGGGCGTGCTGGTCCCCTCAGGGGGTGCGAGGGATGCGGCCGCGCGCTCCTCGTCGCCCGCCGTGCCCCGTACCTCGAAGTCCAGCAGTTCGGCGTTGCGCTCGCCGATCAGCGCCAGCACCCCGGCGGGCAGCCACGGCCCCGGCGGGGGCGACAGGTGCGCGGCGATCGTCGCGGCGTCGGGGCGGGCGGCGGGGTCCTTGCGCAGACAGGCCCGCACCAGACCGGCCAGGTCCTCGGGCAGGTCCTCCGCCCCGGGCAGCCGCGGCTCGTCGTGCGCGATGCGGAACATCACCGAGTGCGCCCCGCTGGCCCCGTCCCCGAAGGGCTGCGTCCCGCTCGCCGCGTACGCCAGCAACGACCCGAGGCAGAAGATGTCGGAGGCCGTGCCGACCCGCTCGCCGCGCACCTGCTCCGGCGACATGAACCCGGGCGACCCGAGCAGCTCGCCGGTGCCGGTGAGGGTGAGCGCGCCCTCCCCGGTGACCGCGTCCAGCGCCCGCGCGATGCCGAAGTCGATGATGCGCGGGCCCTGCACGGCCAGCAGGACGTTCGACGGCTTGAGGTCCCGGTGGACGAGACCCCCGGCGTGGATGGCCTCCAGCGCCTGCGCCAGCCCGTGCGCCAGGACCCGTACCGTGTCGGGCGGCAGCGGACCGAACTCCCGGCCCACGACGTCACGGAGGGACGGCCCCGGGACGTACGCGGTCGCCACCCACGGCACTTCGGCCTCCGTGTCGGCGTCGATGACCTCCGCCGTCCAGAGGCCGCCCGCGCGCCGGGCCGCCGCGACCTCCCGGGCGAACCGCTCCCGGAAGGCGGGCTGCTGCGCCAGGTCCGGCTGGACGAGTTTGACGGCGACGGTGCGCCCCCCGGCCGACCGCGCGAGGAACACGCGGCCCATGCCGCCCGCCCCGAGCCGGGCGAGCAGCCGGAACGGTCCCACCCGAGCGGGGTCTTCGGCTCTCAGCGCATCCACGGCGGCATGATCCCACGCGGCGCGGCGGGCGGCCGAGGGCCTCCGGGAGGGTCAGCCGGCGGCGCGGGTCAGGCGGCCGGTCTCGTTGTCCTCGACGGTGGCGGTGGTGCTGGTGACGCGGGTCGGGCGGGACGGGTCCTCGCACCGGGGGTCGCTCAGGACGGTCGCGCCCCACGTCGACCGGAAGAGGACGGAGGGGGAGGGGTCGCCGAAGTAGCGGCGGATCTCCCACTGTCCGGTGCCGTTGGCCTCGTCCGTCCGCAGCCGGAACCTGTCGTGCGTGAGGTGCACGAGGAAACCGGCGCTGACGGGGCGGTTGTAGTGGTCGAAGTGGACGCGTCCCACGTACATCCCGCCGAGGTCTCCCTGGTCCGCCCAGTCGGCGGCGGTGCCGCCGCATTCGAGAGCGGGAGCGGGAGCGGAGGCGGCCCCGGCGGGGGCGGCGGCGAGGAGGGCGGTGGTCAGGGCGGCCGCGCTCAGGGCGGCGGCGAGGGGGCGGTTCATGCGGAACATCCTGTTCCAGTACGCCGGGCCGCCGCGCGGGGGAACTCCGAATGGACGCGGGGGCGAGGGAGCGCGAGAAGGCGTGCGGAGGCGGGTGTGCGCCGGGCATGATCCCCGTTATGACTGCTGCCGAGATCGTTCTGATGGCCGACCCCCGCATAGCCGCCGTGCCGGTGCGGGACTGCGGCGAACCGCTGGTCGACGTACGGGAGTCCGGGCTGGAGCTGAGGCCGGAGCGGGCGGACGGGGTGGAGGCGTACGCGCTGCTGCGGTCGGGCGTCGTCGAACGGCTGCTGAAGGCACAGGAGCTGCTGCCCGACGGGCTGCGCCTGGTGATCGTGGAGGGTTACCGGACGCCGGCGCTCCAGCGGGAGTACTTCGAGGAGTACGAGGAGGAACTGCGCGGCCTGCACCCGGACTGGCCCGCCTCCCGCGTCCGGTCCGCGGCCAGCCGCTATGTGTCGCCGCCCGAGATCGCCCCGCACAGCGCGGGCGGCGCGGTCGACCTGACACTCGCGGACGCGGCGGGCGTCGAGCTGGACATGGGCACGCCGATGAACGCGAGCCCGGAGCAGAGCGGCGGCGCGTGCTACACGGAGGGTCCGGGCGTGGGCGCCGCCGCGCGGGCGAACCGGGCGGTGCTGGGCGCGGCGCTGGACGCGGCGGGCCTGGTCAACTACCCGACGGAGTGGTGGCACTGGTCGTACGGGGACAGGTACTGGGCCCTGGCCCGGGGCGAGCGGGCGGCCCTGTACGGGCCCCGGGGCTGAGGCGGCCCGGTCCGGACGCGTTGCGCGTCAACACCGTTCCGGTGCAAGGGCGTTGACAGTGAACTGTCGTGATGACAGCCTGCTGTCATCGGCCCGTCGGGGCCGCGTTCCACGATCTCCAGGAGACGTCCATGTCCCGCAAGACCGTGCACCTCGCCGTCTACGACACCTACGCCGACTGGGAGTCCGGCCACATCACCGCCGAGCTGGGCGACCAGGGGTACACGGTCAGGACCGTCGCCCTCACTCCGGAGCCCGTCACCACCAAGGGCGGCCTCCGCGTCCTCCCGGACCTCGTCCTCGCCGACCTCCGGCCCGAGGACAGCGCGCTGCTCATCCTGACCGGCGCCGAACTCTGGGACGAGGGCGTGGAGCTGGAGCCCTTCGCCAAGGCCGCCCGGACCTTCCTCGACGCCGGGGTGCCCGTCGCCGCCATCTGCGGGGCGACCGCGGGGCTGGCCCGTGAAGGGCTCCTCGACGACCGCCCGCACACCAGCAACGTCTCCTTCTACCTCGACGCCACCGGGTACCGGGGCGCCGCCCACTACGTCGACACCGACGCCCTCACCGACGGCGACCTCATCACCGCCAACAGCACCCAGCCCGAGGCCTTCGCCCGCGAGATCCTGCGCCGCCTCGACGTGTTCCCGCCGGAGAAGCTGGACGCCTGGTACCGGCTGTTCCACGACTCCGACCCCGCCGCGTACGAGGTCCTCGCGTCGTGACGTCCCCGCGCCCGGGCGCCCGCTCCCCGGAGACCCCCGCCCAGCAGCTCCTCACCCGTACCGCGCTCGGCGTGTTCCACCTCAACGGCCGGTTCGTGGCCGTCTCCGACCGGATGGCCCGCGAGGTGGGCCTCACCGCCGCCTGGTGGCAGGTGCTGGGGGCCGTCGACCGCGCGCCGGCCCCCGTCGCGGCCGTCGCCCGCACCATGGGCATCACCCGCCAGAGCGTGCAGCGCATCGCCGACGTCCTGGTGGAGCGGGGCCTCGCGGAGTACGCCGACAACCCCGCCCATCGCCGAGCCAAGCTGCTGCGCGTCACCGGGGAGGGGACGGACGCGCTCCGCCGGTGCAACCCCGCCCACGAGGCCCTGGCGGACCGGCTGCGCGCGGAGCTGGGCGAGGAGGGCTTCGCGGAGACCGTCCGCGTCCTGGAGCGCCTCTCGGCGGCGATGGACACGGTGCCCCCGGCATTCCCCTCCCCACCGGCCGCGCCATGAGGGACACTCGGTGACGAAACGGTAGCGATCGGCAGACTTCTCCGTCGTACGACGGCACTATCCTCGGCCCATCGCTGTCGCGTCGGGGGAGGGTGGCACAGCAGTCATGGCCATGGAGAAACTGGGGCCCGTCGACCCCCAACACATCGGCGCCTACCGTCTGTTGGCCCGGCTCGGTGCGGGCGGGATGGGCCAGGTCTACCTGGCCCGCTCCGACCGCGGCCGTACCGTCGCCGTGAAGCTCGTACGGCGCGAACTCGCCGAACAGGAGGAGTTCCGCTCCCGGTTCCGCCAGGAGGTGCGGGCGGCGCGGCGCGTCGGCGGGCACTGGACGGCTCCCGTGCTGGACGCGGACACCGAGGCCGAGGTGCCGTGGGTGGCCACGGGTTACGTCGCCGGTCCCACCCTCCAGCAGGTCGTCTCCGGCGGGCACGGGCCGCTGCCCGAGCGCTCGGTGCTGATCCTGGCGGCCGGTCTCGCCCGCGCCCTGAAGGACATCCACGCGGCGGGCCTCATCCACCGCGACCTGAAGCCCTCCAACGTCCTGGTCACCATCGACGGCCCCCGCGTCATCGACTTCGGCATCGCCCGCGCGCTGGAGACGGTCACCGACAGCGGGCTGACGCGGACGGGCGCGCTGGTCGGCTCGCCCGGGTTCATGGCCCCCGAGCAGATCCGGGGCGACCGGGTCACCGCCGCCTGCGACGTGTTCTGTCTCGGTTCCGTGCTCGCGTACGCGGCGACCGGACGGCTTCCCTTCGGTACGACGCACAGCGGCGTCCACGCGCTGATGTTCCGCATCGCGCAGGAGCCGCCGGACCTGGCGGACGTGCCGGAATCCCTGCACGACCTGATCCGCGACTGCCTCCAGAAGGCACCGGAGGCGCGCCCGGGCCTGGACGCGGTCCTGGCCCGCACCGGCCCGGCGCAGGCCCCGGGCGAACCGTGGCTTCCGGCGTCGCTGGTGGCCCAACTGGGCGCGCACGCGGTGCAGTTGCTGGACCTGGAGAACCCGACGACGTCCTTGCCCGGGGCGGGGCCCGGGTCCGATCCCAGGTCTGATCCCGGGGCCGGGCCCGGAGCCGGGGTGCGGACGCCGACGATCGGTGTCGGGACTCCGCTGCCGCCCGGGACGCAGCCCCCCGGGGGCAACGTGCACGCGCTGCCCACGATGAGCGTCGGCCCGCGGCCGGGCGGCCCGCCCCCCGGCGACCCGAGCGGCGCCGGTACGAGCGGCCGGGCCCCCTCCGCACACCCCGGCGCACCGGGCTCCGCCGGACCGCCCGCCCCCGGGACCCCCGGCGCGTCCGGCACTCCCGGCGCCTCCGGCAGCGCGGTGCCGCCGCGTGCCGCCCCGGGCCCGGGGCTCCCCGCGCTCCCGCCCGCCGCCCCCGCCCCGTACGGCTACCCCGGCGCCCCCGCCCCGCAGGCCGCCTACGCCTACCCGCCGAGCGGCTTCGACCCGTACGGCAGGCCCACCCCGCCCGGCGGCTACGGCTACCCGGGCCCGGCTCCCGGCCCGGCCCCGGAGCCCCCGGCGCAGCGCAGCAGGCGTTCCACGGCGGCCCTGGTCGTCGTCGCGGTCGTCGTCGCGCTCGCGGCGGGCGGCTCGGTGTACGCGTTCATGCGGGGCGACGGCCAGGACAGACCGCCGGCCGCCGTCGGCACGTCCGACGACAAGCCCTCCCCGCGGGGCTCGGCGTCCTCCTCGGGCGGCGTCCCCTCCAGCGGCACGGTCACCACGCCCCCGCCCACCTCGGCCGACCCGGCCGGAACGATTCCCTCCGAATTCCTCGGAACCTGGCACGGCACGGTGAGCGGGGACTCGGGGACGAGCACCCGCGACCTCACGCTCCGGCAGGGGCGGTCCGGCGAGACGGTGATGTCGCTGGTGGCGGAGGGGGCCTCGTTCCGCTGCCTGTTCGAGGCGGAACTCGCCGCGGACCCGCCGCCGGGCGGGCCGGTCCGGCTGGGCCCGTCCCGGGTGGTGACGGGCCCGGCCGCGTCCTGCTCACCGGGCCGGGCGTCGGAGGTGGTGCTCCTGCCGGACGGCAGAATGCGCCGTACGACCCCGGACAACAGGTCCGTCACCTACACCCGGTCGGACTGATCCCGGTACGTCAACTGAAGACGATCATGGAGCCCTGGCCCAGGCTCCGCGTGGTGGCGGCGTGCAGCCCCAGCCAGACGTGCCGTTCGCGCGCGAAGGGCGAGGGGTCCGTCACCGGGGCCGCGGGCTCGTCCAGCGCGGTCGGCCCGGCGGGCGGCAGCGGGGGCGCGGGCGGGTTCGCCGGATCGATGCCGATCGCGGGGGCGACGTACTCCAGCTCCCGCAGGAGTCCCTGGGCGGAGCCCAACGGGCCGCCTCCGACGAGGAGTTCCTCGTTGGAGAGGGGGGCCGGGAAGTCGACCGGGACGTACGCCCCCGCGTGGTCGAAGTGCCAGACCAGGTGCGAGTGGAGCGCCGTCTCCTCGAAGATTTCGAGCAACTGCTCGTAGTCGCCGCCCAGTTCGTCGACCGGGGTCACCGCGAGCCCGCGCGCCTGGAGCATGTACGCGCGCCGCAGCAGGTGCAGGGCGTCGTAGTCGAAGCCCGCGACCGGGGCCACGTCGCCGGACAGGCCCGGCATGTACGGGAAGATCGGGACCGTCGGCAGACCGGCGTCGGTGAGTGCCTTGTCGTAGGCGGCGATCTCTTCGGCGAAGGGGTTGTCGGGGCTCTGGCAGAGGATGTCGACAAGGGGGACCAGCCACAGGTCACAGGCCAAGGGGTGCGCTCCTCCACGGTCCGGGAAGTGTCGGGGATGTCCGGGGCTCCCGGCCCCGTGGTCGGCGACCGGTCGGTCCAGGCAGCGTAATGCCATGTGTGCGCCGAGCGAAGACCACCGGCGACAAGCCCCGGGCCGGCCGCTCCAGCGACGCCCGCGCCGCCACCGGGCGGACCGCCCCGCCGGTGTCCGCGCCCGCGCCGGTACGGCGGCCTCAGAAGCCCGGTGGGCCCGCGTACCCGCCGCGCCCCTCCAGCCGGTCCGCCCATCCGAGCGCCCGCTCGTCGTGCTCGGCGAGGAGCGCGTACACCCCCTCCTCGTCCCCCCGGGCGAGCGCCGCGACCACCTCCTCGTGCCGGCTCCACAGCCCGCCCGCGCCGCTGCCCGGCGCGTGCCGCAGGAGTTCCGCGCGCAGCCGGGATATGGAGAACACCCAGCAGCGGACCCGGAGCTGGTGGAGGAAGGCGGCTATGTGGGGGTTGCCGACCATGGTCGCCAGCTCGCTCCAGAAGCGCAGGTCGTAGCCGATCAGGACGTCCAGGTCCCCGGCGCCCGCCGCTCGGGCGGCCTCCTCGGCGCGGCGGCGCAGCACCGCCAGCCGGTCGGGCGCGAGGTCGCTCGCGGCGATGGCCAGCCGGCCCCGGACCCCGGCGACGACGAGCGAGCGGGCCTCGACCATGCCCCGGAACTCGGCGACGCTGTACTCCCGCACCCGGAAGCCCTTGTGCTGGTCGGACTCCAGCAGGCCCTGCGCCGCGAGGTCGAAGAGGGCCTCGCGCACCGGGGTCGCGGAGACCTCGTACTGCTCGGCGATGTGCTTGACGGTGAACTCGCGGCCGGGCGGCAGGCGTCCCGCCAGGACCTCGTCCCTCAGCGCGTCGGCGAGCTGCTGGCGCAGCGTGCTGCGGTGCACGATCCCGCGCGCACCGGCTCCGCTCGCGGGCATGGTGTCTCCCCCTTCGTCCGCTCCGGACACCTTATGGGGCGTTCGGAGCGGGACAAGGGGGAAGATCACATTCCGTTACGCGGCCGGGTCCGCGGTCCGGTCCGCGGCCGAAATCGCAGCCGCAGCCGAAGCCAAAGGCGCACCCGAAGCCGCGGCCGGCGGGACGATCACGCCGTGTGCTCGTCCGCCACCGCGAGCGCCTCGTCGAGCGCGGCCAGGCCCTCCTTCGCCTCGGCCTCGGTGACGTTGCACGGCGGGACGACATGGGTGCGGTTCATGTTGATGAAGGGCCACAGGCCGTTCTTCTTGCAGGCCGCGCCGAAGGCCGCCATGGGGGCGGCGTCCGCGCCGGTCGCGTTGTACGGGACGAGCGGCTCGCGGGTCTCGCGGTTCCTGACCAGCTCCAGCGCCCAGAACATGCCGGTGCCGCGCACCTCGCCGATGCTCGGGTGCCGCTCCGCGAGGTCGCGCAGGCCGGGGCCGATGACGCTCGCGCCGATGTGGGCGGCGTTCTCGACGACCTTCTCCTCCTCCATCACCCGGATCGTGGCGACGGCGGCGGCGCAGGCCAGCGGGTGCCCGGAGTAGGTGAGGCCGCCCGGGAAGGCCCGCTTCTCGAAGGTCTCGGCGATCGCGCCGGAGATGGCGACGCCGCCCAGCGGCACGTAACCGCTGTTGACGCCCTTGGCGAAGGTCATCAGGTCCGGTACGACGTCGTCGTGCTCGGCGGCGAACCACTTGCCGGTCCGCCCGAAGCCCGCCATGACCTCGTCCAGCACGAACACGATCCCGTACCGGTCGCAGAGCTCGCGCACGCCCTGGAGGTAGCCGGGGGGCGGCGTCATGATCCCGGCGGTGCCGGGGACGGTCTCCAGGACGATCGCGGCGACGCCGGCCGGCCCCTCGAAGACGATGGTGTCCTCCAGGTGCTGGAGGGCGCGGGCGCACTCCTCCTCCTGGGTCGCGGAGTAGAACGCGGACCGGTAGAGGAACGGCGCCCAGAAGTGGACGGTGCCCGACGACCCGTTGTCGGAGGCCCAGCGGCGCGGGTCACCGGTGAGGTTGATGGCCGTGTTCGTCGCGCCGTGGTACGAGCGGTAGGCGGCCAGCACCTTGTGGCGGCCGGTGTGCAGGCGGGCCATGCGCACCGCGTTCTCGACGGCCTCCGCCCCGCCGTTGGTGAAGAAGATCTTGTCGAGGTCGCCGGGGGTGTGCGAGGCGATGAGGCGTGCGGCCTCGGACCGGGCCTCGACGGCGAACGCGGGCGCGAAGGTGGTCATCTTCGCGGCCTGCTCCTGGATCGCCCGGACGACCTCGGGGTGCTGGTAGCCGATGTTGGTGAAGACGAGGCCGCTGGTGAAGTCGAGGTAGCGGTTGCCCTCGTAGTCCCAGAAGTACGACCCCTCCGCGCCGGCGACGGCCAGGGGGTCGATCAGGCCCTGCGCGGACCAGGAGTGGAACACGTGCGCCCGGTCCGCGGCCTTGACGGCTGCGCCCTGGGCCGGGTCGGGGGTGAGATGAGGGGTCATGGGGGGAGGGTAGATCGCCCCGGGCGGCAGGGGCCATGGCCATCCTGTACGGGATGGGCCGCCCGGATCGGCAGGGTGTCGAGGCAGACCCCCGCCGGAGCCCCGGGGGGCCGCGGGGAGGCGGGCCCCGCGGGGGGCGCTCCGCCGTCGGCCGGGGAGGGCGGGCCCGCGCCGGCGCGGCCCCGCTAGCGGGGCGGCTCCGGAGGGCGCTGGCGGGGCATGTTCGGGCGGGCGCCCGGGGGGAGGGGGATGCGGCTCGGGTGCGGAACGCCGGGCTCCGGGCGGGCCGGGGACGCGCCCAGGGTCTGCATGACCAGGGGAGCGGGCCCCGAGCGGAACTCGACCATCCAGTCCGTCGTCTCCACCCGGATCAGCTCGGTGATGTCCTCGGTGAAGCGCCGCAGCACCCCCAGGCACCGCTCCGCGGCCTCGCTCGCCGTGCCCTCCGTCGGCCCCAGGATCTCCCGTACGCTCTCCGACGCCCAGTCGAACTGCAGGGCCGTCAGCCGCCGCTGCACCGCCTGCGCGGTGGCCATGTCCCGCATCCACCCCGAGGTCAGCCCGAAGTACCGGTCGCAGGCCAGGCACGCGGCCCCCGCCAGCAGCGCCAGATACCCCCATCCCGCGCCCCCGGCGACCGTGCCCGTCAGGTCGAGCAGGGGCAGCGAGGCCCCGGCCACCACCCCCACCGCCGTGCCGATCCGCAGCGCCCGCGCGCCCCGCCGCTTCCAGCCCCGGTCGGCGAGGTACCAGCGGGCCGTGCGCAGCGCTCCCGCCTCCACCCACCGGTACAGCTCGTCCAGCCGCTCCGCGGGCTCGCCCCAGTCACCGAGCGGAAAGGGCCGGCCGGCGAGGTCCTCGGCGTCCCAGCCCCACTCTTCCCCGCCGTTCCCGGCGAAATCGTGACCGGAACCGGCGTCGTGCCGGGCCGGCGGCCCCTCGGGCTGCATCTCCGGCTGACTCACCGGGCACTCCTCTGCTCTTCTGCTCTGAGAGTTCCGCACCGGGAACGCCGTACGGCGAACCGGCAAACTGCTCCGTACGGGTGCGCTTGCCCTTCCTACCGCCGCAGGGCGCGCCCTGGGGCCGTTGTCCCGGTATTTCCCCCCGTACGAGGCCGTGAACAGGTGGAGGAGCCGAAGCGCCGTCACTCGAAAGAGTCAGCTCGTACGGCGTGCGGCGGGCCGTCGGGCGACCACGTAGGCTCGGATCGACCGACCTTTCGACCCGTACGCGTTCCCCGTGATCCGTACGAGGTCCTCCCGACCCGTAGGAGACATGCCGTGATCCCCGGTGGTGGCCAGCCCAACATGCAGCAGCTGCTCCAGCAGGCCCAGAAGATGCAGCAGGACCTCGCCCAGGCGCAGGAGGAGCTCGCCCGCACCGAGGTGGACGGCACCGCCGGCGGCGGCCTGGTCAAGGCGACCGTCAACGGCTCCGGTGAGCTGCGCGGCCTGGTGATCGACCCGAAGGCCGTGGACCCGGAGGACACCGAGACCCTCGCGGACCTCGTCGTCGCCGCCGTCCAGGCCGCGAACGACAACGCCCAGACCCTCCAGCAGCAGAAGCTCGGCCCGCTCACCCAGGGCCTCGGCGGGATGCCGGGCCTGCCCTTCTAGGGCGAGCCGCCGGCCCGCGGCCCTTCTGCGCGGGCCCCCGCAGCAACTACCGTACGAACCGAGCACGACCGCAGGAAAGAACAGGAAAGGCACTCCGTGTACGAAGGCGTGGTCCAGGACCTCATCGACGAGTTGGGCAGGCTGCCCGGCGTCGGTCCCAAGAGCGCGCAGCGGATCGCCTTCCACATCCTCCAGGCCGAGCCGACGGACGTCCGCCGGCTCGCGCACGCCCTGCTGGAAGTCAAGGACAAGGTCCGCTTCTGCGCGGTGTGCGGGAACGTGGCGCAGGAGGAGCGGTGCAACATCTGCCGCGACCCGCGCCGCGACCAGACCGTCATCTGTGTCGTGGAAGAGCCCAAGGACGTGGTCGCGATCGAGCGGACGCGGGAGTTCCGGGGGCGCTACCACGTGCTGGGCGGCGCGATCAGCCCCATCGAGGGCGTCGGCCCGGACGACCTGCGGATCAGGGAACTGCTCGCCCGCCTCGCCGACGGCTCCGTCACCGAGCTCATCCTGGCGACGGACCCGAACCTGGAGGGCGAGGCCACGGCCACCTACCTGGCGCGGATGATCAAACCCATGGGTTTGAAGGTCACCCGGCTGGCCAGTGGTCTCCCCGTAGGGGGAGATCTTGAGTACGCCGACGAGGTCACGCTCGGGCGTGCCTTCGAGGGGAGACGATTGCTGGATGTCTGAAGCCACCGCCGCAGCGACGCCTGTCGGCACCGAAGCCGAACCGGACGACTTCGCCGTCCAGATCGCCGACCAGATCGAGAGCTTCCTCCTCACCGTCACGGAAGTGGCGAAGGGCGACGAGCCGGACAGCGCGGTGCCCTTCCTGCTCCTGGAGGTGTCCCAGCTCCTGCTCGCGGGCGGCCGACTGGGCGCGCACGAGGACATCGTCCCGGACGAACGGTACGAGCCGGACCTCGGCCCCGAGCCGGACGTCGACGACCTGCGCATCCGCTTCGCGCGCATGCTGGAGCCGATCGACGTCTACTCCGAGGTCTTCGACCCGTACGAGCCGCGCAAGGCGCCCGTCCCCTGCCGGATCTCCGACGACCTCGCCGACATCGTCACCGACCTGCGGCACGGCCTCGCGCACTACCGCGCGGGCCGCACGTCCGAGGCGCTGTGGTGGTGGCAGTTCTCCTACTTCTCCAACTGGGGCTCCACCGCCTCGGCCTGCCTGCGCGCCCTCCAGTCCCTGGTGGCGCACGTCCGCCTCGACCAGCCGCTCCAGGAGCTGGACGGCCTGGACACCGATGAGGACCTGGGCGAGAAGGACCTGGAGGAGGAGGCGGGCCGCGTGATGCTGGAGGAGATCGCGGGCCCGCTGGGGCTGCGGACCACGTAGCGGACGCCGGTTACGGGGAGGGGGGCGGCCCGCGCGGTGCGGGCCGCCCCCCTCCCCGTACGTACCGCCGCACAGCGGGCATGTGAGGCAGGACACCTTTCGCGTAGCCCCCGGGGAGCGGGGCAGCATCCCGTTCGAGCAGGCAGGACGCCGGCGGCGGGACCAGTGCGTGAGCGGGACGTCTCACCATGCGATACCCGCCCGGCGCGGGACTCCCGCTCGTTAAACTGACCCGAGCGCAGTAATGAACTGCCGCAATGGACTAACGAGGAGCGCACGTGGGCCTTGTCGTGCAGAAGTACGGAGGCTCCTCCGTCGCCGATGCCGAAGGCATCAAGCGTGTCGCCAAGCGAGTCGTGGATGCCAAGAAGGCCGGCCATCAGGTCGTCGTCGTGGTGTCCGCGATGGGCGACACCACGGATGAGCTGATCGACCTCGCCGGGCAGGTATCTCCGATCCCTGCCGGACGCGAATTCGACATGCTGCTGACCGCGGGAGAGCGGATCTCCATGGCCCTGCTGGCCATGGCGATCAAAAACCTGGGCCACGAGGCCCAGTCCTTCACGGGCAGCCAGGCCGGAGTCATCACCGACTCGGTCCACAACAAGGCGCGGATCATCGACGTCACCCCCGGCCGCATCCGGACCTCGATCGACGAGGGCAACATCGCCATCGTCGCCGGGTTCCAGGGCGTCAGCCAGGAGGGGAAGAACATCACGACCCTCGGTCGCGGTGGCTCGGACACGACGGCCGTGGCGCTGGCCGCCGCCCTCGACGCCGAGGTCTGCGAGATCTACACGGACGTGGACGGCGTGTTCACCGCCGACCCCCGGGTGGTGAAGAAGGCGAAGAAGATCGAGTGGATCTCCTTCGAGGACATGCTGGAGCTGGCCGCGTCCGGTTCCAAGGTGCTGCTGCACCGCTGTGTGGAGTACGCACGCCGATACAACATCCCGATCCACGTCCGCTCGTCCTTCTCCGGACTGCGCGGCACCTGGGTCAGCAACGAGCCGCAGGGAGACCAGCAGGTGGAGCAGGCCATCATCTCCGGAGTCGCCCACGACGTCTCCGAGGCCAAGGTCACGGTCGTCGGCGTCCCGGACAAGCCGGGCGAGGCCGCGGCGATCTTCCGCGCCATCGCGGACGCCGAGATCAACATCGACATGGTCGTGCAGAACGTGTCCGCCGCCTCCACCGGGCTCACGGACATCTCCTTCACGCTGCCCAAGACCGAGGGCCGCAAGGCCACCGACGCGCTGGAGAAGGCGCGCACGGCCATCGGCTACGACTCGCTGCGCTACGACGACCAGATCGGCAAGATCTCCCTGGTCGGAGCCGGTATGAAGACGAACCCGGGCGTCACAGCCGGCTTCTTCGAGGCGCTCTCCGACGCGGGCGTGAACATCGAGCTGATCTCGACCTCCGAGATCCGCATTTCGGTGGTCACCCGCGCCGACGACGTCAACGAGGCCGTCCGCGCCGTGCACACCGCCTTCGGACTCGACACGGACTCCGACGAGGCCGTGGTCTACGGAGGCACCGGAAGGTGACGCACAAGCCGACGCTCGCGGTCGTCGGGGCGACCGGAGCGGTCGGCCGGGTCATGCTCCAGATCCTGTCGCAGCACGCCGACGTCTGGGGCGAGATCCGACTTCTCGCCTCCCCGCGCTCGGCCAGCGCCAAGCTGGCCGTGCGCGGGGAGGCGTGCGAGGTCCACGCACTCTCCGAGCAGGCTCTGGAGGGCGTGGACGTCGCGCTGTTCGACGTGCCCGACGAGGTGGCCGCCCGCTGGGCGCCCGTCGCCGTCGCCAAGGGCGCGGTGGTGGTGGACAACTCGGCCGCCTTCCGCCAGGAGGCGGACGTTCCGCTCGTGGTCCCCGAGGTCAATCCGCACTGCGTACGGGTCAGACCGCGCGGCATCGTCGCCACCCCCAACTGCACCACCCTTTCGATGATCGTGGCGCTGGGCGCCCTGCACGCCGAGTTCGGCCTGGCCGAGCTGGTGGTCTCCTCGTACCAGGCGGCCAGCGGGGCCGGACAGCGCGGCATCGACACCCTGCGCGCCCAGCTCTCGCTGCTGGCGGCCGAGCCGGACGCGGGCACCACCCCCGGCGGGGTGCGCCGGGCGGTCGGCGACGACCTCGGCCCGTTCCCGGCCCCGCTCGCGCTGAACGTCGTGCCCTGGGTCGGCACCCCGCAGGACGGCGGCTGGTCCTCGGAGGAGCTGAAGATCCGCGAGGAGTCCCGCAAGATCCTGGGCCTGCCCGATCTCCGGGTCACCGCGACCTGCGTCCGGGTACCGGTCATCAGCACGCACTCCGCGTCCGTGCACGCCCGCTTCGAGTCCGAGGTGACCGTGGCGCGGGCCGAGGAGATCCTCGCCACCGCCCCCGGCGTGGTCCTCTTCGACGACCCGGCGGCCGGCGACTTCCCCACCCCCGCCGACGTGGTCGGCACCGACCCCACCTGGGTCGGCCGGGTACGCCGCTCGATGGACGACCCACAGGCCCTGGAACTCTTCGTCTGCGGCGACAACCTGCGCAAGGGATCTGCCCTGAATACGGTGCAGATCGCCGAATTGGTCGCTTCCGAACTCGCTCCGAACTGACCGGAATTCTTTGTAGGATCCGTGAAAGCCCTGTGGATGAGTGACAGGTCCGGACCACAGAGGATGGACTGTCGGCAGGGCACTGTCGTGCAGGTTTCCCGTTGCGCGGGGGGTCGTACGGGAAAGTGTGCGGGCCGCCGTGCGGGGAGCACGGGAGGCACGGGAAGCACCAGCAGCACGTGAAGCACGGGACGTTCGGGAAAGTTTCGGGGAAGTCCGGGGAAGTCCGGAAGGTCCGCGGGAGTTCGGGAAGGGCCGCGGGCGATGCCTGCGGCCCCGCGGGAACCGGCGGTCGGGCGCGTGGCGTCTTCGCCGACGCCCTCGGACGGGCCGCGGCGATTTCGGGGAAAATTCCGGGGTGAATTCCGGGGCAAAGGGGAGGGGCGGTTACGCATGGGGCACATCGATGCGGCGCGGGTGGGGCACCGCGCGACGCGTACATCGAGCACGCCGGTGAAAGCGGCGACCCGCGCGTACAACCCTGACGGGGAGAAGCGTGTCCAACAGGCGTGGCAGCAGAGGTTCTCGACATCACGGCGGTCTCGCTGCGCGGCGCGTCGGCGCGCCCGCGGCGCAGGTCCCGCGTGCCCGGCGGCATGCCGGTGATCGCCCCCATGCCCGCGGCGCGCCCGGTGCGCCTGCCGGTGCAGCAGGCGCTCTCCGCGATCCCGTCGATGGCGGCGCCTCCCGTGCCGCCGGCGGTGTCGCCCGTCAGGTCCGTACCGGACCGGTCCGCCGCGCCCTCGGGACCCGGGCCCGTGGGCGCTGAGGAGAGGACCCTCGCCGGACACCCGGCCGAGGGCACGCAGAGCGCCGCGGGCGCGTACGGCGCGGCGGGCACGCCCGGTGCGGCAGGCGCGCAGAGTGCCGCCGGCCCGCACGCCGCCGCCGAGGGCACCACCGTCGACCACCTCACCGAGACCTACCGCGCGCACTACCGCTCACTGCTGGGCCTCGCCGCGCTGCTGCTGGACGACCTCGCCTCCTGCGAGGACGTGGTCCAGGAGGCCTTCATCCGGGTCCACTCGGCGCGGGGCCGGGTCCGCGAGCCCGAGAAGACCCTGGCCTACCTGCGCCAGACGGTCGTCAACCTCTCGCGCTCGGCGCTGCGCCGCCGCATACTCGGCCTCAAACTCCTCTCCAAGCCGATGCCGGACATGGCGAGCGCGGAGGAGGGGGCGTACGTCAGCCTGGAGCGCGACGCGCTGATCAAGGCCATGCGCGGCCTGCAGCGCCGCCAGCGCGAGGTGCTGAGCCTGCGCTACTTCGCCGACATGACGGAGGCCCAGGTCGCCGACGTGCTCGGAATATCGCTGGGCTCGGTGAAGGCGTACGGTTCACGCGGGATCGCGGCGCTGCGCGTCGCGATGGAGGCGACCGCATGAGCGGGAGCGACCAGGAGAGGCACGGGCCGGACGGGCCGCGCACCGACCGGACCGGAAAGAACAGGGCTGTGAACGACGGGCGCGACGGGCGCGAGGAGCGCCACGGGCGGGAGAACCCGGCGCATCCTCGCGGGGACTCCCCCGACTCCCGCACCGGAGCCTTCGGCGACAGGGGTACGACGTCCTGGGGCGCGGACGGCGATGACAGGGGTACGTCCTGGGGCGCGGACGGCGGCGACAGGGGTACGTCCTGGGGTTCGGACGGCGGTGACAAGGGCACGTCCTGGGGCGCGGACGGCGGTGCGTTCCCGGCCGGTGCGTTCCCCGGCGGTGCGTTCCCCGCCCGGAACGGCGGTGGTTCCTCCCCGGGCGCGGGCGGCCCCTCCCCGGCCCGTGACGCCTTCCCCGGGCCCCGCCGGGCCCCGGCGCCCACGCTCGCCTTCCCCGCCCCCGGCCCGCAGCCGGCCGGCGCCGCCCTCAGCCCCGACGAGCTGGCCATCAGGCGCCTCATGCAGGGCGCGGTGCACGACCTGAAGCCCGCTGACGGCGCGCTGGACCAGCTGCGCCGCGCGGTGCCGCTGCGGCGCACCCGCAGGCGGCAGGCGGTGGTCGGGGCGGCCGCCGCGGCACTGCTGATAGGCACCGCGATCCCGGCCTTCCTGCACGTCTCGCGCTCCGACGGCAGCACCACCGCGCACTCGGCCAACGCGGGCCACTCCCAGAGCACCGAGGGCTCCGACGGGGACAGGTCGACCGGCACCGGCAGCGACGGCACCGGCCAGGGCCCGGCCGACCCGCAGGGCAAGACACCGGGCAAGACCACCGGCAAGGACCCCGGCGGCGCGTCCCGGCCCCCGGCCCCCGGCGTTCCCGACACCGGGCAGAACGTCACCGAAGGCTCCGACGAGCACCGCCCGGACGCGTACGAACAGAGCGGCGACGCGCCCGAGAAGCCCGCCTGCGACGGCGACCAGCTCCAGGTCATCCAGGCCACCACGGGGGCCCCGGACGCCACGGGCAAGGTCTACGGGGCGTTCCGCATCGCCAACAAGTCCGGCGCGGAATGCACTGTTCCGGGCGAGGGCCGGATGAAGTTCCAGGCGATGGGCGCGGCCGACCAGAAGCGCATCAAGGTCGTCGAGCACAAGCAGGGCGACCCCGCGGTGGGCCTGCCCGATCCGGCGAAGGAGGCGCGCAGCCTGGTGCTGCCGCCGGAAGCGGCGTACGAGGTGCAGTTCGCCTGGGTGCCGCAGGACACCTGCCCCAGCACGAACGACACCACCCCGGAGCCGACCCCCACGGGCGAGAACCCGGGCGCGAGCGGCACGGTCGGCGGCACCCCGGGCGGCGAACCGGGCGGCAAGGTCCCCGAGCCGGGCCCGGAGGACGCGAAGTCGACGGGCACCACGACGCAGCTCCTCACCGGCGACGGCGACCCGGTGGACGGCAAGGTGGCGGTGACGCACACGCCGGAGGAGGGCGCGCCGAGCGCCGCGACGACGATCCCGAACGCGTGCGCGGGAACGATCTACCGGACGGGCGTCCTGGACGCTCCCTGACCGGCGGACTCCCCCTGGCCGGTGGTCTCCCCCTGATCGGTGGTCTCCTCCTGACCGGCGGACTCTTCCTGACCGGCGGTCTCTTCCCGCCCCGTGGAACCACCCCGACCGGCGGTCCCGTCGTGACCGCCCGTCTCCCCGTCCTCGCTCGGAAGTCCGAGTGCGAGGTCCCGGGCGGCCTCGACCTCCCTGCGCACCAGGCGGAACCACATGAACAGCACGAACCCGGCGAAGACGAACCACTCGCCGGTGTACCCGAGGTTCTGGAACGCCTTCAGGTCCAGCCCGCTGCCCTGCGGCGCCACCGCGGGCACCGCCTTCATCCCGGCCGGCTGCCCGGAGCTCTGCGTGATCCACGCGTCGTGGACGTCGTACGGCACCAGATTGACCAGCGTCGCGGAGCTGATCATCCCGACCTGCCCCCGCGGCAGTCCGCCCGCCGCGTCGACGCCGTCGGTCCGCGCGTTCTCGGATGCCTGAAGCGCCCCGACGACGGTGACCGGGCCCCGGGGCGCGGGCGGCGGCGCGGCCTTGTCCGCGTCCCCGGCGACCCACCCCCGCACCACGGGCAGCGCCGGGCCGCCCTCCGTCCGCAGCATCCCCAGCACGTAGTACCCGTCCCGGTCGTCGAGCCGTCGGCCGGGCACCAGGAACTGCTCCGCGTACGTCCCCCTGGCCTCGGCCTGCTTGCCGGACGTCTCGGTGGTCACCGGCAACAGCTCCGCCAGCGGTACGGCAGCCTGTCGGGCGGGATCGGGGGCGGCCTCGGCGCTGCGGTGCGAGTCGACCCGGTCCTCGAAACGGCCGAGCTGCCAGGACCCCATGAAGATGCAGAAGGGGATGGCCAGCACGACGAACAGGTTGATCCCCCACCACCGCGGGGTCAGCAGAAACCGGTACACCCCCCCAAGGTACGTTCCCCTCCTCCGGTCCCCCCACGCGCCCCTGCGGGGTGCGGCCCGCTCGTGCGGAGCGGCCGCACCCGCCCCGGCCCGTCAGTCCAGGTGCCGCTTCACGAAGTCGATCTCCAGCCGCACCTGCTTGATTCGCTCCTCCACCACCAGCGACCCGTGCCCCGCCTCGTACCGGTACACCTCGTGCACCGCGCCCCGCGCCGCCAGCCGGTCCACGTAGTTCTCGACCTGCTGGATCGGGCACCGCGGATCGTTCATCCCCGCCGAGATGTAGACCGGCACCCGCACGTCGTCCACGTAGGTGATCGGCGAGGACGCCGCGTACCTCTCGGGCACCTCCTGCGGCGTGCCCCCGAACAGCGTCCGGTCCAGCGCCTTGAGGGCCTCCATCTCGTCCTCGTACGCCTTCACGTAGTCGGCGACCGGCACCGCCGCCACCCCCAGCGTCCACGCCTGCGGCTGCGTCCCGATCCCGAGCAGGGTCAGGAACCCGCCCCACGACCCGCCGGACAGGACCAGCCGCTCCGGGTCCGCGAGCCCGCTGCTCACCGCCCACTCCCGGACCGCCCCGATGTCCTCCAGCTCGATCAGCCCGACCCGGTGCTTGAGCGCGTCCGTCCACTCCCGGCCGTACCCGGTGGACCCCCGGTAGTTCACCCGCACCACGGCGAACCCGTGATCCACCCATGCCGCGGGCCCGGACGCGAAGGCGTCGCTGTCGTGCCACGTCGGCCCGCCGTGCACCTCGAAGACGGTCGGGTACGGACCGTCCCCGGCCCCCTCCGGCCGCTGCACCAGCGCGTGCACCCGCCCGCCGGGCCCGTCCACCCACACGGTCTCCACGGGGACCGACCTCGGGGCCTTCGCCCCGGGCGGGTCCAGCACGACCCCGCCCGCCGTGGACCGCACCACCGGCGGCTCGGCGGCCGACGACCACAGGTACTCGACCGAGCCGTCCGGCCGCGCGGTCGCCCCGCTCACCGACCCGGCCGGCGTCTCGATCCTGACCAGCTCGGCGCTGTCGATCTCGTACCGCCACAGCTCGCCCCGCGCCTCGAAGCTGTGCCCGACCACCAGCGCCGAGCCGTCCGGGTACCAGTCGGCACTGACATCGCCCGGCAGGTCGATGGCCAACTCGGTCTCGGTCCCCGCCACGGGGTCCCAGATCATGGGCTCCCAGCGCCCCCGCCGCTGGTGGCCCACCAGCAGCCGGGTGTCCCCGTCCACCGGCGAGAACCCGAGCACGGCGAGCCCGAGCTCCTCCGTGCCCCCCTTGGTGTCGTCCAGCTCCGCGACCACACCGCCGTCGCTCACCCGCAGCACCCGCAGCGACGAGTGCATGGCGTCACCGTGCTCGGTGTGCTCGACGGCGAGCAGGGAGGAGTCATGACTCAGGTCCCCCACCCCGGCCGACTCCCGGTGCCGGTAGATCTCGACGGGCTCGCCCACCCCGCCCCGGACCACGTGCACGGTCGACCCGTCGTCGTCGGTGGACCGCCCGACGACGACGGTCCCGTCGGCCCCCAGCGCCAGCCCGGCCGGGTACGAGGCCGCCAGGCCCGCCACGGCGACGACGTCCGCGCCCCCCTCGAAGGGCTGCCGCATCCAGACCCCGAACTCGTCCCCGTCGGTGTCGCTGAACCACCACACGTGCCGCCCGTCCGGCGTCAGCACCCCGTCCGTCGTGCCGTTCGCCCGGTCGGTGACCTGCCGCTGCACGCCGGTGCCGCGGTCCCAGGCGTACAGCTCGTACGTCCCCGTGGCGTTCGACACGAACAACGCCCGCTCGGGAGCCTCCTCGGCCCACTCGGGCAGCGAAACCCGGGGCGCCCGGAACCGCTGCTCCCACGCGGGCACGTCCGCCGCTTCGTCCTTACCCACACTGCTCTCACCACTGGTCATCCCCCCATCAAACAGGACCGCCCACCACTCCCGCCCCACCCCCAAGCGGAATCCATACCCCCTGTTTGTCGGACCCCCGGGGCAGACTGCCCCCATGACGGAGAGCACACCGAACCCACCGAACCCACCGGCCGCTCCACCCCTGGACGCCCTGATCGCCACGTACTGGAAGGCGCTGGACACCCGCGACTGGGGCCTCCTTGACACGACCCTCGCGGACGACGTCGTCCACGACCTCCCGCAGACCCGCGAACGCATCCGCGGCAAGCAGGCCTGCTCCCGCTTCCACCGCGACCACCCGGGCGCACGGCAGACCCGCGTCCTGCGCACGGTCGTCGAGTCCCCCCAGGCGGCCACCTGGACCCACACCACCTCAGGTCTGACGGAGCTCCACGCCCAGACCTTCTTCACCACCGACCCGCACACGGGCCTGATCACCGAGATCACCGAATTCTGGCCCGAACCCTACGAACCCCCCGCCGGCCGCGACCACTTGGTGGAGCGCTACTGACGCCCGCTTCCCTGTACCCCCTCGCCTCCGGGACGGCCGCGCCGTGGCAGCAACCGACCCACTCACGCCACCACGGCTGACGCGATACGGCTCAGACGGCCTTCGCCCGTCCCCCCTCGGGCTTCGGCCCCAGCCACTTCCGCAGCGCCTTCCCGCCCGGCCGCTCGACGAGCCGATGGACGGCGTACGACACCACGAACAGCCCGGCGAGCGTCACCCCGATCACGGCCCACGGCGGCATCGAGGGATGCAGCCACCGGATCGCCTCCCAGCCGAAGTCCTCGTGCAGCAGGTACAGCGGATAGGTGAGCGCTCCCGCCGTCACGAGCCACGGCCGGTTGACCGCCCGCAGCGGCAGCAGCGCCACGGCCAGCAACAACCCGTAGAAGACGGTCACCAGCCCCAGCGCGATCTCCCACGACAACTTCCCGCCCACCGCGCCCTCGGCGCCCTCCACCAACCCCTGCAACTGGTGCTGTGCGACCAGCCAGGACCCGCCGAGCAACAGCCACAGCACGGCCGACGTCCCGAACCGGCGCATCAGGAAGACGACCATGCCCCCGACGAAGAAGGGCGCGGCCTCGGCCATCACCGCCATCTCCACCAGCGGACTGTCCGACTGCGGCGCGACCATCGCCGCCAACAGCCACAGCGCACAGAACACCACGCACCGCCGGTAGGTGACCCCGAGCGCGCACACCACGGCGAACAGGAGATAGAACCGCATCTCCACCCACAGCGTCCACGCCACGGGCGTGACGTTCCCGACCCCCATGCCGCCCTGGAACATGGTCAGGTTCGTCAGGATCTTCGACGCCGTGATCCCCGTCTGCTCCGACCCGTGCACCAGCAGCATCAACGTCGCGACGGCCAGCACGGCGAACCAGTACGCCGGGTACAGCCGCACGATCCGCGACACCGCGAACTGCCGGACCGTACGCCCCCAGCAGGACATGCAGATGACGAACCCGCTGATGAGGAAGAAGAACTGCACCCCGAGCCACCCGTAACCGCCCACCTGGTGCGCCACCGGGAAGACCACCGAGGTGGACTCGGGCCACGGCGGAGCCGTCCACCGGTCGTACCCGACGAAGTGGTACCCGACCACCATGAGCGCGGCCACCAGCCGCAACCCGTCCAGCACGTACAACCGCCCGCCCCGCGCCCCCTCCGGGGAAGCCGGCGCCCCGCTCTCCCGGGGGAGAACGGGCGCAGGTATGGCAGGGGGCCCAGCCACGACGGACGCAGTCATCGGGGTGTACTCCAATAAGAGGCGGCACGGCCACGAAATGGACCCGAAGCGCCAGACCCCCCTGGCACACGGCCACCCACACCGCTCCCGGCCCACCTCAATCAGCGGCGAACTGTACCGGCCCCGGGCCCCGGACGCCCGCGTACCCCCACGGCCCGCATCGGCTACGGGGCGGGGATGATCCGCTGACCGGTGACGGCGCCGATGCGGGCGTCACCTCCGCCCACGCCCAGCCACAACGATCAGGCCGGGAACGGCACCGATGGAGGCTTCAATCACAGCGGAACCTCGGGGGACGACAGAGCCGGATCAGGGTGAAGGAGTGTTCCGGCCCTGAGGAGGGGGACGCTGAGGATGCAGTACCTGCCCCTGGCCGCCGCCCTGCCACCGCCGCGGTCATACGCACGACCACATGCGGGGAACCGTCGCCCTGGCCGTCGGCGGCACCGATGTCGCGGGAGCGCCGCTTCCCCCGTTGCTGGACGCCGACCGAAGATCCACTCACTCCCCACGGCCTCCCCAACGCAAATCAGGCCCGGTCTTTCCCTAAGGAAGACCAGGCCTGACCTGATGTTTCAGCTGTCGGGGTGGCGGGATTTGAACCCACGACCTCTTCGTCCCGAACGAAGCGCGCTGCCAAGCTGCGCTACACCCCGATGTCCACCGCGTTGCCGTGGCGACATCGATTACTTTAGCCCACCCGCGCGCTCACGCGAAATCCGGTTTTCGCGGCGGCGCAGGTCGGGGCGTACGCGGTCCAGGGCGACCAGGCCGAGGGCCAGCGCGTAGAAGGCCAGGCCCAGGACCAGGGCGGTTGTGGCGGTACTGGCGTAGCCGTGGGCGGCGACGTCCAGGAAGGGGTAGGGGTAGCGGGCCTCGGCGGTGGGGGCGAGGAGGGCGCCGCGGATCAGGGCGAAGGCGAGGTAGGCGGCCGGGTAGAGCAGCCACTGGGCGGCGTACCGGAAGCGGAGGCCGCCGGGGGCGGTGAGGAGGAACCAGTCCAGGGCCGCCCCGAGGGGGGTGACGGTGTGCAGGAGCTGGTTGGAGACCGCGCGCGGGCCGGTGAGGGCGTCGCCGGTCATGGAGAAGCCACTGGAGTCGTTGGCCAGGATCAGGTGGTAGACGAGGCCGGTGATGGCGATGAAGAGGAACGCGCCGCCGGTGAGGCGTGGGGAGAGGGCCGGCCGGCCGGTCCAGGCGCGCTGGGCGGACCAGCCGAGGACCAGGGCGAGCAGGGCGTTCGACTGGATCGTGAAGTAGACCGGCGCCCGGAGCGGATCGCCGAGGGCCATGTCGATCACGATGCCGGTGACGGCGGCCGCGCAGAGCAGTGCGCGGAAGACGGCTGCGTACGGACGACGGTGGGGCGGCACGACCGCTGCGGCCGGCACCCCCGGGGAGGACGGGGCGATCATGACTCCCACGGTAGGGGAGTTCGTCCGGGTTTGAGGCGGTGGGTCGGGACGGGGGAGTGGGGTCGGGTCTCCGGCGCGGTGGGCCCCGGGCCCGTACGGGTGGGGGCGCGGGCCGGGCCCCTGCGCGGTGGGGCCCGGCCCGTACGACCGCTGGTCAGGCCTTCGGCGTCAGCGTCAGCAGGGTCGCCTCCGGGGGGCAGGCGAGACGCACCGGCGTGTAGCGGTTCGCGCCGCAGCCCGCGGAGACGTGGAGGTAGGAGCGGTGGCCGCCGTGGGTGTGGGTGGAGAGGCCCTTCACGCGGTCGGTGTCCAGGTCGCAGTTGGTGACCAGGGCGCCGTAGAAGGGGATGCAGACCTGGCCGCCGTGGGTGTGGCCGGCGAGGACCAGGGGGTAGCCGTCGGCGGTGAAGGCGTCCAGGGCCCGCAGGTACGGCGCGTGGACCACGGCGAGCGAGAAGTCGGCGGTGGCGGAGGGGCCGCCCGCGACCTCGGCGTAGCGGTCGCGCTTGATGTGCGGGTCGTCGAGGCCGGTGAGGGCCAGGTCGAAGCCGTCGCGGAGCTTGAGGTTGCCGCGGGTGTTGGTGAGGTTGAGCCATCCCGCGGCGTCGAAGCCGTCGCGGAGCTCTTCCCACGGGTTGTGGACGGCGCCGACGACGGGCGGGTTGCCGTTCAGGCCGTGCTTGCCCTGGACCTTTTCGAGGAGGTAGCGGGCGGGGTTGCGGGGCTTCGGCCCGTAGTAGTCGTTCGAGCCGAAGACGTACGCGCCGGGGAACTGCATGAGCGGGCCGAGCGCGTCCAGGACCTCCGGCACGCCCTCCGGGTCGGAGAGGTTGTCGCCCGTGTTGACGACCAGGTCGGGGCGCAGCCCGGCCAGCGACTGGAGCCAGCGCTGCTTCTTGCGCTGGCCGCTCACCATGTGGATGTCGGAGACCTGGAGCAGGCGGAGGGGCTTCGCACCCGGCGGGAGGACGGGAACGCTCACGCGTCGGAGTCTGAAGGAACGGGCCTCGAAACCGGCCGCGTAGGCGAGTGTGGCCGCGCCAACGGCCGTGATTCCCAGGGGTACTCCGTAACGTGCGCGCATGCCTCCCATCGTTGCAGATGGGGGAGGGGCCGGACGCCGCGGCGTAAATCGGTGGGCGGCGGGGGCGTACGACCTGCCACACTTGCGTCATGACCACGCTCAAGTCCCAGCTCAAGTCGCAGTTGAAGGAAGACCTCACCGCCGCCATCCGGGCCCGCGACGAGCTCCGCTCCTCCACGCTCCGGCTCACCCTCGCCGCCGTGCAGGTCGAGGAGGTGTCGGGCAAGGAGGCCCGCGAGCTCTCCGACGCCGAGGTCGAGAAGGTGATCGCCAAGGAGGCGAAGAAGCGCCGCGAGGCCGCCGACGCCTTCGCCAAGGGCGGTCGCGCCGAGCAGGCCGAGCGGGAGAAGGCGGAGGGCGAGATCCTCGCGACGTACCTGCCGCAGCCGCTGAGCGACGAGGAGCTGAAGGCGGTCGTCGCCGAGGCCGTCGCCGAGGCGCGGGCGGCCGGGGCCGAGGGGCCGCGCGCGATGGGCGCCGTCATGAAGATCGTCAGCCCGAAGGTCGCGGGCCGCGCCGACGGCGGCCGCGTCGCCGCGGCGGTGAAGGAGCTGCTGGCGGGCTGACCCGCAGCGGCCGAGGTACGTGTGAGGGCGCCACCCCGGTCGGGGTGGCGCCCTCACGTCGTGCTCAGGGGGTCACCGGTGGCGCCGGATCACGGCCAGTCGCCGAAGATGTCATCCCCGTCGTCGCCCCCGCCGTCGCCCCGGCCCGGGGGCTTGTTGTCGCCGCCGGGGCGGTTCTTGTCGCGGCCCTTGTTCTTGTCGGGCTTGCCCTCGTCCTCGCCCTTGTCCTTCTGGGCCTCGGGGATGTGGACCGTCCTGAACTGCGGCGAGTCCTTGCCGGCCAGGGCGCCGGACATCGCGTCCTTCCAGATCGGGCCGGGGACCTGCCCGCCGAACACCTTGGCCTCGTACTTGCCGCCGATGGTGATGTTCTCCATCTTCACCCGCTGGGTGGGGCTGCCCACCCAGACGGCGCCGGAGAGGTTCGGGGTGTAGCCGACGAACCAGGCGTTCTTGCGCTCGTCGGTGGTACCGGTCTTGCCCGCGTTGTCACGGCCGTCCTTGAGCCCGGCTTCCTTGCCCGTACCGGAGTCGACCACTCCGCCCAGCAGCGTGTTGACGGTGTCCGCGGTCTGCTCGGCCATGGCGGCGGAGCAGGAGGTCTTCGGCACCGGCAGCGACTTGCCGCCGGGGGCGGTGATCGACTCGATGGCGATCGGGGTGCAGTACGTGCCCCGGTTGGCGAAGGTCGCGTACGCGCTTGCCATGGTCAGCGGCGACATGCCGGTGGAACCCAGGGTCAGCGTCGAGGGCACCTCCGGGATCTTCTTGCCGTTGCCCTGGACCAGGCCCATCTTCTCGCTCATCTTGGCCACCGGGCACATCCCGATGTCCTGGAGCATCTGAACGAAGTAGGTGTTGACCGACATGTTCATCGCTTCACGGAGCGGATACGGGCCGACCTCCTTGTCGTTCTCGTTCTCCAGCTTCTCGTTGGCGGCGTTGACCCACGGCTTGCCGCTGCACGTCTGGATGCGGTCCGGATAGGGCATCTGGTACGGCGCCGAGTACACCTGCGTCGGGGGCCTGCCCTCCTCCAGCGCGGCCGCGGCCAGGAACGGCTTGAAGGTCGAGCCGGTCGGGAAGCCGAAGTTCGAGCCGCCCATCTTCTTGTCGACCGAGTAGTTGATCTGGGTCTCGTTGTTCCCGAAGCCGTACGGCTTGGACTGGCCCATCGCGAGGACCTTGCCGGAGCCGGGCTCGACCAGGGTGACGGCCGTGGCGACCTTGTCGCTCTTGTAGACGTGGTCCTTGATGGAGGCCTGCGTCGACTTCTGGGCCTTCGGGTCCAGGGTCGTGCGGACGGTCAGACCGCCCTGGTTCCAGATCTTGGCCCGGTCCTCCTTGGTCTTGCCGAAGACCGGGTCGTTGAGGAAGATCTCGCGGACGTAGTCGCAGAAGAACCCGGCGCCGCTCACCGCGGTGATGCAGCCGTTCTTGGGCCGGCTGACGTTCAGCTTGAGCGGGGCGGCCTTGGCGCGCGCGGCCTCGGCGGGCGAGATCTCGCGGATGTCGGCCATGCGCTGGAGCACGACGTTGCGCCGCTTGGTGGCCTCGGCGGAGTCGTTGACCGGGTCGTAGCGGGTCGGCGACTGGACGAGCCCGGCCAGCAGCGCGGCCTCCTCCAGCTTCAGGTCCTTGGCGCGCTTGCTGAAGTACCGCTGCGAGGCGGCCTCGACGCCGTACGCCTGCTGGCCGAAGAAGGTGATGTTGAGGTAGTTCTCCAGGATCTTCTTCTTGCCGAGTTCCTTCTCGACCTGGATCGCGTACTTCAGCTCACGGATCTTGCGGCCGAGGGTCTGCTGGGTGGCCTCGGCGACCTTGTCGGGGTCGTCGCCGGCCTCCTCGACGAACACGTTCTTCACGTACTGCTGCGTCAGCGTGGACGCGCCCTGCGCCGTGCCGCCCGCCTGCACATTGCGGTTGAGGGCACGCAGGATGCCCTTCATGTCGACCGCGCCGTGCTCGTAGTAGCGGTTGTCCTCGATCGCGACGATCGCCTTCTGCATGTACGGCGAGATGTCCTTCAGGTCGACCACCGTGCGGTCGCGGGAGAACACCGTGGCGATCTTGCCGCCCTGGCTGTCGAGGATCGTGGTGCGCTGGCTCAGCGGCGGGCGCTTGAGGTTCGCCGGGATGGTGTCGAAACCCTCGACCGTCCCCTTGGCCGCGAGACCGAGGGCGCCGGCCGCGGGCAGGGCGATGCCGGCCAGTACGGCTCCGGAGAGCACGCTGACACCGAGGAACTTGGCGGCCTGCTGGGTCCGCGTGAGACCCCCGCCCGAGCGCGTTTTTGCCATGGGGAGCAGCCTACGTTCTCAATCGCCGGACATACGTAAAGGCTCTGGCCTAAGCTGCTCTCAGCTGTCACGCCAGTGCGGTTCCGTCTCACTCCGGCGGGGTCGTGCCGAGTGGTCCCCCGCTTTTCCCCGAGACCCCCTCGGCTCCGCTGAACTGTCCCGTTTCGCCGGGTAGATGACGCATGTCCCCAGCTCACTCCCCTGGGTGATCTGCCGCGTACGCATAGTCCGTTCGGGCCATTCAAGATTGGGCCCGAAGGGGGTGTTGCGCTGTGCCCACCTTCCGTAACGTCCTCAACTGGCAGCGGTGAATATGCCGCTGCCGCCGTGGGGGAGCCTCGATTCGGGAGAGGACGGCGCCGGGATGGGCTGGGTAACCGACTGGAGTGCGCAGGCAGCCTGCCGCACTACCGATCCGGATGAACTGTTCGTACAAGGAGCGGCGCAGAACCGGGCGAAGGCGGTGTGCACCGGATGCCCGGTGCGGACCGAGTGCCTGGCGGACGCGCTGGACAACCGCGTCGAATTCGGCGTGTGGGGTGGCATGACGGAGCGCGAACGCCGTGCGCTGCTGCGCAGGCGGCCGACGGTCACCTCGTGGCGCAGGCTCTTGGAGACCGCGCGCACGGAGTACGAGCGCGGCGCGGGAATCCTGCCCGCGGTGCTCGAAGAGGCCGAGGTGTACGAGGAGACGTACGCCGCGGTGGGCTAGGCCGATCGTGGCGGGGCTGGGCCGATCGTGGCAGCCGGGCCGGGTGGCACGGTGCCGGGAGTGACGGCCGGGCCGGGTGGGACGGTGCCGGGGGTGACGGCGCGCAGGGCGAAGGACCCGGACGGGGATGTCCGGATCGGCCGCCGGTCGCTCACCGCGGTGCGTCGTTCGCGTACGCCCCGGGGTGCACACAGGCCTCACGGCTCACGGATGACCTGCGGGCCCCAGGGGGCCCACGGGCCGGCGGCTCACCGGTGACTCAGACGCTCACCGATGGTCCGCAGGCCGGCCAGGTCGTGCACGTCTCCGGGCAGGGCGGCGACTTCGGTCACCGCCACCTCGGGGTGGAGTGCGGTGAAGCGGTCGCGCGTTCGCTGTTCACGCGCGAGGACCTGCATGCGTTCGGCGTGCAGCCGCAGCAGGGCCGCGGTCAACTGCGCGACGTCGTCCGTGCCGTCGGTGGGTGGTGTGTCGACGGCGTGCGTGTCCTCGGCGTGCTCGCTCTCGGTGGGCGTGCCGTCGGCGGCGCCGCTGCTCGCGGTGGTGCGGGGTGTCTCGGGAGAGGCGGCCGTGGAGCCACGAGGAGCAGCATTCCCGTCCCCCTGATCCACAATGCCGCCCTGCGCAAGATTTTCCGCGGCCGCCAGGGCCCGGTCGGCGGAGAGCTGGGGTGCGCCGCTGCCGTGCACCCGGTTGAGTACGAGACCGGCCAGCGGCATCTCCTCGGCGGCCAGGCGCTCCACGAAGTACGCCGCCTCGCGCAGCGCGTCCCGCTCCGGGGCGGCGACCACCAGGAACGCCGTCCCGGGCGCCTGGAGCAGCCGGTAGGTGGCGTCCGCGCGCGTCCGGAACCCGCCGAACATCGTGTCCATCGCCGCCACGAACGTCTGCACGTCACGCAGGAGTTGGCCGCCCATCAGCTTGCTGAGCGTGCCGGTCATCATCGACATGCCGACGTTGAGGAACTTCATCCCGGCCCGGCCGCCCACCTTCGCCGGAGCCATCAGCACCCGGATGAACTTCCCGTCCAGGAACGACCCCAGCCGCTTCGGCGCGTCCAGGAAGTCCAGCGCCGACCGGCTCGGCGGGGTGTCCACGACGATCAGGTCCCACTCGTCGCGCGAGCGGAGCTGTCCCAGCTTCTCCATCGCCATGTACTCCTGCGTACCGGCGAACCCGGCCGACAGGGACTGGTAGAAGGGGTTGTCCAGGATGGCGCGGGCCCGGTCCGCGTCCGCGTGCGCCTCGACGATCTCGTCGAAGGTGCGCTTCATGTCGAGCATCATGGCGTGCAGCTCGCCGCCCGCGCTCTCGTCGACGCCCTTCACCCGGCGCGGCACGTTGTCCAGGGAGTCGATCCCCATCGACTGGGCGAGCCTGCGCGCCGGGTCGATGGTCAGCACCACCGCCCGCCGTCCCCGCTCGGCCGCCCGCACGCCCAGTGCCGCCGCGGTGGTCGTCTTCCCGACGCCGCCCGATCCGCAGCACACGATGATCCGGGTGGCCGGGTCGTCCAGCAGCGGATCGATGTCCAGCGCCGGTGCCGAGACCATCGCCGTACCGTCCGCCCGGTGCCTGTCCGCGCTCATGCCGATCTCCCTGCCCGGTCCGCCCCCAGGTGGGTACGGAGCGCCGCCGCCAGCCGGTAGAGCCCGGCCAGGTCCAACCCCTCGCCCAGCATGGGCAGTTCGTACGTCTCAAGGCCGGTCCCGGCCAGCGCCGCCCGCTGCTCCCGTTCCAGCTCGACCCGCTGCGTGTGCTCCGCCGCCTGTTCCAGGAGCGGGTCCACCAGTCGCTCCGCGGGACCGCCGGGCCGCGCACCGCCCAGGCCCGCCGCCGACAGCGCCCGCGCCACCGCCGCCCGCCGCTCGCCGGCCGCCGAACGCAGCGCCGCCCCGTCCAGCAGCTCCGGCCGGACCATGTTCACCAGCACCTTGCCCACGGGCAGCTCCGCGGCCCGCAGTTCGGCGACCCCGTCCGCGGTCTCCTGGACCGGCATCTCCTCCAGCAGCGTCACGAAGTGCACCGCGGTCTCGGGGGACTTGAGGACCCGCATCACGGCCTGCGCCTGGTTGTGTATCGGCCCGAACCTCGCGAGTCCCGCCACCTCGTCGTTCACGTTCAGGAACTTGGTGATGCGCCCGGTGGGCGGTGCGTCCATCACCACGTGGTCGTAGACGTACGCGCCCTTCTTGTCCCGGCGCCGGACCGCCTCGCAGGCCTTGCCGGTCAGCAGGACGTCCCGCAGTCCCGGCGCGATGGTCGTCGCGAAGTCGATCGCGCCGAGCTTCTTCAGCGCCCGCCCGGCGCTGCCCAGCTTGTAGAACATCTGGAGGTAGTCCAGGAGCGCGCGTTCGGCGTCGATCGCGAGGGCGTACACCTCCCCGCGGCCCGACGCGACAGCGATCTTGCGCTCCTCGTACGGAAGGGGCTCCGTCTCGAAGAGCTGCGCGATGCCCTGCCTGCCCTCGACCTCCACCAGAAGGGTGCGTTTGCCCTCGGTGGCGAGGGCGAGCGCGAGTGCTGCGGCGACCGTGGTCTTGCCGGTACCGCCCTTGCCACTGACGACCTGGAGCCTGCTCACGCCTTCGAGCCTAACCAGTAGGTCCGCGGGCCAATCAGGAGGCCGCCCGTCCCGTACGTTCCGACGGGGCTTCCCGGGCGTTCCCACCCGCTTTCCACCGGCTAGAGTTCGGCCGCATGAGTACAAAGTGGGAGTACGCGACTGTCCCCCTCCTCGTCCACGCGACGAAGCAGATCCTGGACACCTGGGGCGAGGACGGCTGGGAGCTCGTCCAGGTCGTGCCGGGTCCGAACAACCCCGAGCAGCTGGTGGCCTACCTCAAGCGGGAGAAGTCCGCATGAGCGCGGTCGAGGAGAAGATCGCCTCGCTCGGCCTGACCCTGCCCGAGGTCGTCCCGCCGATCGCCGCGTACCAGCCGGCCGTGCAGTCCGGCGTGTACGTCTTCACCGCGGGCCAGCTCCCGATGGTGGACGGCGCCCTGCCGGTCACCGGCAAGGTCGGGGCGGAGGTCACCGCCGAGGAAGCCAAGGACCTGGCGCGGATCTGCGCGCTGAACGCCCTGGCGGCCGTCAAGTCCGTCGCCGGTGACCTGGACCGCGTCGCGCGCGTCGTGAAGGTCGTCGGCTTCGTGGCCTCGGCCACCGACTTCACCGGCCAGCCCGGCGTCATCAACGGGGCGAGCGAGCTCCTCGGCGAGGTGCTCGGCGACAAGGGCGTGCACGCCCGCAGCGCCGTCGGCGTCACGGTGCTGCCGCTGGACGCCCCGGTCGAGGTCGAGATCCAGGTGGAGCTCACCGAGGCGTGACCCGGTCCCGGGCCCGGTCCGGGCGCGGCCTGGTCCGGGGCGGCCCGGCCCGGGGGGCGATCCGGGCCGGGTACGACCCGGTCCGGTCCGTGCGGCGGGGACCGCTGCCGGGCCCCGGCGTATGTCCGTGCCGGGTACAACTGCCTCTCGAACATCGCGGCGGTTGGCCGTAGCATCCGGCCATGTCCAATGGTCAGTGGTACCCGCCCGAATGGCCCGACCGGATTCGCGCGCTGGCGAGCGGCGAGCTCGTCCCCGCGACCCCCAAGCGGGCCGCGACCGTGCTGCTGCTGAGTGACGGCACCGCCGCCGACCAGGACGGACTCCGGGTCCACATGCTGCGCAGACGCGCCTCCATGGCCTTCGCCGGAGGCGCGTACGCGTATCCGGGCGGCGGCGTCGACCCCCGGGACGACGACTCGCTGGTGCGCTGGGCGGGCCCCTCCCTGCCCGAGTGGGCCGAGCGGCTGGGCCTGCCGGACGACCTGGGCGCCGCCCAGGCGGTGGTCTGCGCGGCCGTCCGCGAGACCTTCGAGGAGGCGGGCGTCCTCCTCGCCGGCCCCACCGAGGACACCGTGGTCGGCGACACCACCGGCGCGGACTGGGAGGCGGACCGGCAGGCCCTGGTGGCCCGGGAGCTGGGCTTCGCCGAGTTCCTCGACCGGCGAGAGCTGGTGCTGCGCTCCGACCTGCTGGGCGCGTGGGCGCGCTGGATCACCCCCGAGTTCGAACCCCGGCGCTACGACACCTGGTTCTTCGTGGCCGCGCTGCCGGCCGGACAACGGACCCGCAACGCCTCCACGGAGGCCGACCGCACCGTGTGGATCTCCCCGGCCGAGGCGGCAGCCGGATACGACCGGGGCGAGCTGCTGATGATGCCGCCCACCATCTCCACGCTGCGGCGGCTCCAGCCGTACCGTACGGCGGCAGAGGTCCTGGCGGGCGCTCCGGCGCAGGACATGACACCCGTACTGGCCCGGGCCCGTCTCGTCGGCGGCGAACTGGAGCTGAGCTGGCCGGGCCACGACGAGTTCACCAAGCACGTCCCGGCCGCCGCCTCCGGGCAGGCCGATTCCGCGGGAGGCACCCGATGACGGACGCCGCGGCCCTGCCCGGGCAGCCCCGCGGCGGCGTGCTGTCCGGCCGCGCCACCGCCCGCGCGGTCAACGTCCTGGCCCCGAACCCCTCGGCGATGACCCTGGACGGCACGAACACCTGGATCGTGTCCGAGCCGGACTCCGACCTGGCCGTCGTCGTGGACCCGGGCCCCTTGGACGACGTGCACCTGCGGGCGGTGATCGACACCGCGGAGAAGGCGGGCAAGCGGGTCGCGCTGACCCTGCTGACGCACGGGCACCCCGACCACGCGGAGGGCGCCGCGCGGTTCGCGGAGCTGACCCGGACCTCCGTGCGGGCGCTGGACCCCGCGCTGCGGCTCGGGGACGAGGGGCTGGGCGCCGGCGATGTGATCACCACCGGCGGAGTCGAGATGCGGGTGGTGCCCACGCCGGGGCACACCGCCGACTCTCTCTGCTTCCATCTGCCCGCCGACCAGGCCGTGCTGACGGGGGACACGGTGCTGGGGCGCGGCACCACCGTGGTGGCCCATCCGGACGGCCGGCTCGGGGACTACCTGGACTCGCTGCGGCGGCTGCGGTCGCTGACGGTGGACGACGGGGTGCGGCTCGTTCTGCCCGGCCACGGCCCCGTGCTCGACGACGCCCGGGGCGCGATCGAGTTCTACCTGGCGCACCGGGCGAGCCGGCTGGCACAGGTGGAGACGGCGGTGGAGAACGGGCACGTGAGTGCGTCCGACGTGGTGGCGCATGTCTACGCGGACGTGGACCGGTCCCTGTGGCCTGCGGCTGAGCTCTCGGTGCGGGCGCAGTTGGCGTATCTGCGCGAGCACGGCCTCATCGGACGCGAGCGGCCGAGCTGAGCTCCGGACCGTGGCGTTGCGGGCCGCCGCGTTCCGGATGGTCCGGATGACCGCGTCTCGGATGGCCGGGCTCCGGACCGAGGCGTTGCGGACGGCCGCGTTCCGAGCGGCCGCGCGCCTGAGCCGCCTTGGTGCTTCTTCCCTGTGCAGTTCACAAGCTGCGGGGGCTCAATGACCCACTGACCTGCGGAACTCCGGTACTGCGCACTGCGGTACTTCTCTACGGCCGAGGGGTCTTCCTGCCGTGGACTGCGATGTACTCGGTCGCCAGCCACGGTCCGAAATCCTCGGTGTACACAGAGAGAACGGCCGGTAGGCCCGAAGGATTCCCGGCCGCCTCAGAAATTTTTCGCATCTCGTCGCCACGCTCCGGGTAATACCGGGCGAAAACCTCGGCGGATTCGGCGAGTTCGCTGGTGAAGCGGCCCCAGCGGGGCATCACCAGGGTCAGTCCGGTGCGTACGAGACGGCGCGCGAAGGTCCGTTCCAGCCGTCGGAGTTCCGCCGCGGAACCCGCCGTCGCCACCAGTTCCCGCCACCGCGGCAGCGCGTCGATCAGGCCCCCGTTGGTCTCCCGCGCCAGCAGCGCGTCGGGGCGGTACCGGGGCAGGCGCTCGCCGAGGTCGGGCCCGAGCAGCGGGGTGCAGAGACAGGCGACGAACCAGCCCATGTCGTACCGTTCCCGCTCGCTCGTCAGCACGGCCTCGCTGAAGACCAGTTCACCCACGCCGTCGATCTGGGGGAACCGCACGTCGAGCACCTCGCCGATCCGCCGCATGCCCTGCCGGTCGGCAGCCGTCGGCTCGCCGCGCAGGGCCAGCAGGACGTCGAGGTCGGAGCGGCCGGGGCGGGCGGTGCCGCGCGGCACGGAACCGTACACATACGCACTGTGCAGCCGCTCGGGGCCGAACTCCGTCGCCAGGCGCGTGCGGAGCGCCGCGACGACGGGGCGGAACTCCTCCTGGACCCGGCACAGGGAGCCCTCGCGCCCGATGTACGGGTGCGGGGGAGGGCGTCCCGCGAATTCCCCCGCGCTGGTCATGTCCATGGCTTACTCTCCGCCTACATCCGGTGCGTACCGGCATGATGTCCGTTGTTCCTGGGGGGAACCACTGTGTTTGTGCTGTCCATCCTGCTCGTCCTGGCCGCCGTGGTGCTCTACTTCGTGGGCCGGGCGCAGGACACCCGAGGTCTGAGACTCGGTGCGGCGGGCGCGTTGCTCGCCGGGCTGATCGCGGGGATCTCCAGCTGTCTGTACGTGATGAGCGCGTACGAGGTGGGGGTGCCGGTCACCTTCGGCAAGGTCGGCGGGCCGATGCTCTCCGGCATGCACCTGCGCTCGCCGTTCA
Organism: Streptomyces sp. NPDC088745; assembly: GCF_044751045.1. Lineage (NCBI taxonomy): Bacteria > Bacillati > Actinomycetota > Actinomycetes > Kitasatosporales > Streptomycetaceae > Streptomyces > Streptomyces sp. NPDC088745. The sequence continues at coordinate 45,869 of NZ_JBIVLB010000020.1, read as the reverse complement.
CGACCGTCACGTCCTTCTCCACCCGCCCCGTCGACCTCAACCTCTCCGACAAGGACGTCGTCGAGGTCCGCTCCTCGCAGGGCGGCGTCATGGAGGTCGAGCTGACCGTGAAGTGGGCAGTGACCCCGGACAAGGTCGTCGAGCTGTACCGCCTCGCGGGCAGCGAGGAGTCCGTGCAGACGCGTCTGGTGCAGCCGGACAGCCGGGAGATCATCCGCAACGTGTTCGCCCGGCACACGAGCGAACAGGGCTATTCCTCGGCCCGCGAGAAGATCAACGCCGAGATCGGCGAGCTGATCAAGGAGCGGCTCGCTCCGCGCGGGATCGCCGTCGCGGCCGTCAACCTGCGCAATGTGAAGCCCTCCGCGCAGCTCCAGGGCCAGATCGACCGGAAGATCCAGCAGCAGCAGGCCACCGAGCGGGCCGAGGAGGCGGCCAAGACGGCCACCGCCGAGGCCAAGCGGCGCAAGATCGAGGCCGAGGGCGTCGCCCAGGCCAACCGCATCCTGAACAACTCGCTCAGCGACAAGGTGCTCGCGAACCAGTGCATCGAGGCCTACAAGGAGGCCGCCCAGAAGCACCCGGTGTACGCCGTTCCGTGCGGCTCTGGCAGCCGGACGCCGGTGATCGTGGGCAAGGACTGAACACCGTGACGAACGGAACGGGCCGCACCCTCACAGAGGGTGCGGCCCGTTTCCGTACTGCCTGTACTTCCCGTCGCCCGTACGGTCCGTCCGTCGCCCGTACGGTCCGTACTTCCCGTACGGCAGTGTCAGCGCGAGCGCTTCGCCAGACGTTCCACGTCCAGCAGGATCACGGCCCGCGCCTCCAGGCGCAGCCAGCCGCGGCCCGCGAAGTCCGCGAGCGCCTTGTTGACCGTCTCGCGGGAGGCGCCGACCAACTGGGCCAGCTCTTCCTGCGTCAGGTCGTGCACGACGTGGATGCCCTCCTCGGACTGCACACCGAAGCGGCGCGACAGGTCCAGAAGCGCACGGGCCACCCGGCCCGGCACGTCGGAGAAGACCAGGTCGGACATCTGGTCGTTGGTCTTGCGCAGTCGGCGGGCCACCGCGCGCAGCAGCGCGGTCGCGACCTCCGGGCGTACGTTCAGCCAGGGCTGGAGGTCGCCGTGGCCGAGGCCCAGCAGCTTGACCTCGGTCAGCGCCGTCGCGGTGGCGGTGCGCGGACCCGGGTCGAACAGCGACAGCTCGCCGATCAGCTCGCCGGGGCCGAGGACGGCCAGCATGTTCTCCCGGCCGTCGGGGGAGGTGCGGTGCAGCTTCACCTTGCCCTCGGTCACCACATAGAGGCGGTCACCGGGGTCGCCCTCGTGGAACAGGGCGTCACCGCGTGCGAGGGTCACCTCGCTCATGGAGGCGCGCAGCTCCGCGGCCTGCTCGTCATCGAGCGCCGCGAAGAGCGGGGCGCGCCGCAGAACGTCGTCCACGTGTTCTCTCCTTGTCGACCTGCTCAGGGGACCTGGATCCCCATGATGCCGGACGGTAAAACAGTGCGATCAATCACTTCAATCACCAAGGATGACTTACATCCGGGCCAGGTCGTGCTTCAGGGGGCTGATTGGGTACGCGTTGAGCTGTGGCCAAGGTGGATGTCCGTGGCTGCACCTAGGCTGGACGGGTGTCCAACACGCCGGTGAGAGCGCAGGTCAAGGGGGCCGGACAGGTGACAGCAGGTCGTAATTCCGCCGTGGGCGAACAGGCCGCGGCGAAACCGGGGAAGGCCGCCGAAGCGGTCACCGCGACGTCGGCCGGGCCGACCGCGGCGAAGAAGGCGCCGGGCGGGAAGGCCGCCGTCGCGAAGGCCCCGGCGAAGAGGGCCGCTGGGAAGACGCCGGCGAAGAAGGCCGCTGCGAAGGCTCCGGTCAAGAAGGCCGCCGAGAGGAAGCCCTCCGCGAAGGCGAAGCAGGCCCCGGAGGCCGCGGGGGCCGCGGGAGCCCCGGCGGCGAAGAAGGCCGCTGCCAAGCAGGCCAAGCCCGAGTCCCACCTCTCCATGGTCCGCCGCGCCCGCAGGATCAACCGCGCGCTGGCCGAGGTCTACCCGTACGCCCACCCCGAGCTCGACTTCGAGAACCCCTTCCAGCTACTGGTCGCCACGGTGCTCTCCGCCCAGACCACCGACCTGCGCGTCAACCAGACCACCCCGGCCCTCTTCGAGGCGTACCCGACGCCCGAGGACATGGCCGCCGCCGTGCCGGAGGAACTGGAGGAGATCATCCGGCCGACGGGCTTCTTCCGCGCCAAGGCGAGGTCCCTGCTGGGCCTGTCCGCGGCCCTGCGGGACGACTTCGGCGGCGAGGTGCCCGGCCGCATCGAGGACCTGGTGACCCTGCCGGGGGTCGGCCGCAAGACCGCCAACGTGGTGCTGGGCAACTACTTCGGCGTTCCCGGAATCACCGTCGACACCCACTTCGGGCGACTGGTACGCCGCTGGAAGTGGACCGACGAGGAGGACCCGGTGAAGGTCGAGGCGGTGGTCGCCGAGATCTTCCCCAAGACCGAGTGGACGATGCTCTCGCACCGCGTGATCTTCCACGGCCGCCGCATCTGCCACTCCCGCAAGCCCGCCTGCGGCGCCTGCCCGATCGCCGCCCTGTGTCCGTCGTACGGCGTGGGCGAGACGGATCCGGAGAAGGCCGAAAAGCTGCTGAAGTACGAGAAGAGCGGGCACCCGGGACAGCGGCTGAAGCCCCCGCAGTCCTTCCTGGACGCGGGCGGCAGGCCGGCGCCGCCGCTGGGAGCGGCCGCGGCCGAAAAATGACCCCGGACGGTCCACGGATTGAGGGAACGACGACGTGGTGCGGAACGATCGTGCCGGGTGCGGACGTTGGGAAGGTACGGGGTGTGGCGGATGACACGGACGAGCACAGCGGGAGCCGCGAGTGAGACGTACGAGGACGGAACGACGGCGATCGGCCCGCCGGCCGGGGGCATGGGCGACGTGAGGTCGGCGTCCGAACGGGTTGCCGAGGCCGCGGATGACGGGGCGGCCGCGTCCGGCCCGCCGGCCGGAGCCACGGGCGACGGGAGGGCCGCGTCCGGCTCGGTCGGCGGAGCCGCACGTGACGTGGCGGCCGCGTCCGGCCCGGTCGTCGTCAGCGACCAGGGCCTGCCCGCCTGGCTCGATCCGGTGGCCGGCCTGGCCCGCAGTGTCCGTCCCGAGGAGTTGAGCAGCTTTCTGCCGCCGGAAAGCGGCAGCGGACGTCAGTCGGCGGTCCTGGTGCTCTTCGGCGAGGGGCCGCAGGGGCCCGAACTGCTCTTGATGGAGCGGGCCGGCAGCCTGCGCTCGCACGCCGGGCAGATCTCCTTCCCTGGCGGCGCCCTCGACCCCGAGGACGGCGACCCCGCGACCACGGGGCCGCTGCGGGCCGCCCTCAGGGAGGCCGAGGAGGAGACCGGACTCGACCCCTCCGGTGTTCAGGTCTTCGGGGTGCTGCCGCGTCTGTACATCCCCGTCAGCGGCTTCGTGGTGACCCCGGTGCTGGGCTGGTGGCGGGAGCCGAGCCCGGTCGGCGCCGTCGACCAGGGCGAGACCGCGCACGTCTTCACGGTCCCGGTGGCGCAGCTCACCGACCCGGCGACCCGGGCCACCAGCGTGCATCCGCGCGGTCACCGGGGCCCCGCCTTCCTGCTGGAACACGGCCTGCTGTGGGGATTCACGGCGGGCGTGGTGGACAAGGTCCTGCACTTCGCAGGCTGGGAGCGTCCCTGGGACCGCTCCCGCGAGGTCCCGCTCGACTGGCACGCATGACGGACATGGCAGGGTGGCGGGCGTGAACGTCCTGGACATTGTGTTGCTGGTCGCGGCCGTGTGGTTCGCGGTGATCGGGTACCGCCAGGGATTCGTCGTCGGCGTGCTGTCGGTGATCGGGTTCCTCGGCGGCGGTCTTGTCGCGGTGTATCTGCTGCCGGTCATCTGGGGGTGGTTCGACGAGGGTTCCTCCCTCGGCGACTCCACCACCGGAATCCTGGTGGCGGTCGTGATCGTGATCGTCTGCGCCTCGGTGGGGCAGGCCTTCACCACCCACCTGGGCAACAGGCTGCGCAGACACATCACCTGGTCGCCCGCTCGCGCGCTGGACGCGACCGGCGGCGCGCTGGTCAACGTCGTGGCGATGCTGCTGGTGGCCTGGCTGATCGGCTCCGCCCTCGCGGGCTCGTCGCTGCCCACGTTCGGCAAGGAGGTGCGGAGCTCTAAGGTGCTGCTCGGGGTGGACCGGGTGGTGCCGGGAGAGGCCAGCACCTGGTTCGAGGACTTCAGCTCCGTCCTCGCGCAGAATGGTTTCCCGCAGGTCTTCAGCCCGTTCTCGAACGAGCCGATCACCGAGGTCACCCCGCCCGACCCGAAGCTCGCCGGCAGCCCGGTGGCGGCCCGAGCCAAGCAGTCCATCGTCAAGGTCGTCGGCACGGCGCCGAGCTGCGGCAAGGTCCTGGAGGGCACCGGCTTCGTGTTCGCCGACCGCCGCGTCATGACGAACGCGCACGTGGTGGGCGGGGTCAGCGAGCCGACCGTGCAGATCGGCGGCGAGGGCAAGCTGTACGACGCCAAGGTCGTCCTGTACGACTGGCAGCGCGACATCGCCGTCCTGGACGTCCCGGCCCTGGAGGCCAAGCCGCTGGAATTCATCGCCAAGGACGCCCGCAGCGGCGACAGCGCGATCGTCGCCGGCTTCCCGGAGAACGGCTCGTACGACGTCCGGTCGGCCCGCGTCCGCGGCCGCATCAACGCCAAGGGCCCCGACATCTACCACCGCGACACCGTCCGCCGCGACGTCTACTCGCTGTACGCGACGGTCCGCCAGGGCAACTCCGGCGGCCCGTTGCTGACCCCCGACGGCAAGGTCTACGGCGTCATCTTCGCCAAGTCGCTGGACGACCCGCAGACGGGCTACGCGCTGACCGCCGACGAGATCCAGGACGACATCAAGACCGGCCGCACGGCCAGTCAGCAGGTGGACAGCCAGGGCTGCGCGCTCTGATCCGTCCCGCGTGCCCGGCCGCCCCCGCCCCGGGGCCCGTCCCGCTCGGGGTTCCGCACACCAGGGAGCCGACGCGCCCCGTACGACCTCGGAATCAACCCGTGGGCTGAGCAGAAATGCCAACCCACGGGTTGATTCATGAGCATCAGGTGACCTGCGAGGCTGAAGTATCCGTATCCGTATCCGCAGGAGAGCCCGCATTCGCGGGAGAACCCGCAGGCGGACCGGAGACCCGGGCAGCGGGTCCCTACCGAAAGGCCACGAGCATGCGTCTGACGATCCTGGGCGGCGGTGGATTCCGCGTCCCGCTGGTGTACGGAGCACTCCTGCGCGACTGCGCCGAGGGCCGCGTCACCCACCTCACCCTGTACGACCTGGACCCGGCCCGGCTGGCCGCCATCGCCCGGGTGCTCGGGGACCAGGCCGCCCGCGCCGCCGCCGAGGGCGTCCCCGACGCGCCCGAGGTCTCGGTCACCACCGACCTCGACGAGGCGCTGCGCGGCGCCGACTTCGTCTTCTCCGCGATCCGGGTCGGCGGCCTGGAGGGCAGGGCCGCCGACGAGCGGATCGCCCTGGCCGAAGGGGTACTGGGCCAGGAGACCGTCGGCGCCGGCGGCATCGCGTACGGCCTGCGGACCGTCCCCGTGGCCGTCGACATCGCCCGCAGGGTGGCCCGGCTGGCGCCCGAGGCCTGGGTCATCAACTTCACCAATCCGGCCGGCCTGGTCACCGAGGCCATGTCCCGTCACCTCGGCGAGCGCGTCATCGGCATCTGCGACTCCCCGGTGGGCCTGGCCCGCAGGGTGGCGCGCACGCTCGGCGTCGCCGACCCCGCGTCGGCGCGGGTGGACTACGTGGGCCTCAACCACCTCGGCTGGCTGCGCGGGTTGTACGTGGCGGGCCGCGATGTGCTGCCCCAGCTCTTCACCGACGACGCGCGGCTGACGTCCTTCGAGGAGGGCCGTCTCTTCGGCGCGGACTGGCTGCGCTCCCTGGGCTCCGTCCCCAACGAGTATCTGCACTACTACTACTTCACCCGCGAGGCGGTCGCCGCCTACCAGCAGGCGAGGCAGACCCGCGGTGCCTTCCTCCGCGACCAGCAGGCGCGCTTCTACGACGCTCTGAGGACCGGTCCGGCATCCCGTGCGGCCACAGGGCCGCAGGGCGCGGCCTGGGAAGCCTGGGACCGTACGAGGGCCGAGCGCGAGGCGACGTACATGGCGGAGAACCGGGAGGCGGCGGGCGCGGGGGAGCGGGCCGCCGACGACCTGGAGTCCGGCGGGTACGAGTACGTGGCGCTGGCCCTGATGCGGGCCGTCGCACGCGACGAACGCACCACGCTGATCCTCAACGTCCGCAACGGCAGGAGCACCGCACCAGCCGTCGACCGGCCCGTCGCCGACCGGCCAGACGTCGGTCTGTCCGACGGCAGCCGGGAGGGCGGTGGCCTGCACGGAGGCCGCGTGCTCGACGTCCTCGACGAGGCGGCCGTGGTGGAAGCACCGTGCCTGGTCGACGCGACCGGGGCGCACCCCCTGGCGGTCTCGCAGCTCACCGGTCACGAGGCGGGCCTGGTGGCCGCCGTGAAGGCCGTGGAGCGGTGCGTGCTGGCCGCGGGGGAGAGCGGGTCGCGACGGGAGGCGGTCAAGGCGTTCGCCCTGCACCCGCTCGTCGACTCGGTCCAGGTGGCGCACAGGTTGCTGGAGGGCTACCGGGGCGCACATCCCGGACTCGACTACCTCCGGAAGGACTGACCGGCCATGGTCGCCCGACGGGGGCGCGACCTCGGCCGACGGAGACGTTCCGTGCCAGGGAGCCGGGTGCCGGGGGGAGGCGTCAGCTGCGCTGATGCCTCAGCCGTGCCGACATCCACCGGGCGCGACGCCGAAGGATACGGGGAATGCCGATCGCCGTGCCGGGGTGTTGGCGGCCCTCATTGTGGGGGCGTCCCCTCTCGTGAGCGATCGGCGTCATTGCCGAGCGGCGGTTGCGTGCTGCGTCACCGTAGTCGTGCGTCCAGCCCATACCCCGACCTCTGCCCGGCACCCAAGGTCGATAATCGCCTGACAGGCCGCCAATTGGCCTATGCGGGAGGCAATTGGCAGTTCGTAGGACAAGTGTTCTGCCGGGGGTGGGCTCCGGATCTAGCGGGCCGGTTCCGGGTCCTGGAGCCAGTGGATGAGTTCGGCCGAGAAGGCGGCCGGGTCCTCCTCGTGCGGGAAGTGTCCGAGTCCTTCCAGCAGCCGCCACTGGTAGGGCGCGTCGACGTACTCGCCGGAGCCCGCGGCGCTGCGGGCGCGCATCACCGGGTCGAGCGAGCCGTGCAGATGCAGCGTCGGCACCCGTACAGGAGTCTTCATCCGCCGGTTGAACTGGAGGCCGTCGGGACGGGCCATCGAGCGCACCATCCACCGGTACGGCTCGATCGAGCAGTGCGCGGTCGAAGGGATCTGGATCGCCCGCCGGTAGGTGTCGACCACCTTGTCGTCCGGCTGCCGGGGACCCGACCAGTCCCGGATCAGGCGGCCCGTCAGCGCCGCGTCGTCCGCGACGAGCTGGCGCTCCGGTACCCACGGACGCTGGAAGCCCCAGACGTAGGAGCCGGCCCGCGACTGCGCGAAGTCCGACAGCATCGCGGAGCGCCACCGTCTCGGGTGCGGCATCGAGGAGACCACCAGCCGGCGCACCAGCTTGGGGCGCATCGCCGCCGCGGTCCACGCCAGGTACCCGCCCAGGTCGTGCCCGACGAGGGCCGCGTCCGGCTCGCCCAGGGACCGTACGACGCCCGTGATGTCGAGCGCGAGGTTCGCCGGGTCGTATCCCCGGGGCGTGCGGTCGCTGCCGCCCACCCCGCGCAGGTCCATCGCCACCGCCCGGAACCCGGCCTCGGCGAGCGCCGTCAGCTGATGCCGCCAGGTCCACCAGAACTGCGGGAACCCGTGCAGCAGCAGAACCAGCGGCCCTTCCCCCAGCTCCGCGATGTGGAAGCGCGCGCCGTTGGCCGCCACGTCCCGGTGCGTCCACGGGCCGTCGAGCCGCACGAGGGACGCGGCGGAGGCCGGTGATGCGGCGGATGTGGCGGGCGTACCGGAAGAGCCGTTGGTGTCAAGGGCTGTCATACGGACGAGCGTGCCACAACGGACGTGCTGTCCGGCGTCTGACGGGGGTGCGGCTTCGCATTCTGCAGAACGGCCGCCGTCTCCTTGGCGGACGCGGCCGCCTTCTGCGGGCCGCGGCCCCTCTTGGCCTTCTTCGCGAAGACCACGCCGATCAGCGCGAGCAGCCCCGCGACCAGGACGTTCGCCACGAAGGAGAGCAGGAAGCAGACCGACAGGTGCCAGTCGCTCCAGGCGTGGATGCCGTACGCCAGTGCGAAGCTCAGCATCGGCAGCGAGAAGATCAGCACCGCGCCGGCCGCGCCGAACGCCCCACCGCCGACCGCACCGCGCTTCACGTCCTGCCGGAGCTGGATCTTGGCCAGCGCGATCTCGTCGTGCACGAGTGCCGACAGCTCGGTGGTCGCCGTGGCGACCAACTGGCCGAGGCTGCGCTCGGCGCTCTCGACGCCGTGGGCGTTGCGCGCGGGGTCGCTCATCGCTTACTCCCTCTTTTGTTCAAGCTCTGCGAGTTTTCGACACATGTCGGAACACTCGCCGGATCTGAAGTCAGATCATGCCGGACCGCTGCGGTCGTCGCGCGCTGCCCCCGGCACTTGTGCGGTGTTCGTGGCGCCGGTGTCTCCGGTGCCGTTGTTGCCGCTACCCGCGTACTGGGCGGCCAGCCGTCGGTGTTCGGCGGCCTTCGCGTCGTGGATGTCGGCCATCCGCAGGTGGTATTCCGGCTTGCCGACCTCGTAGACGTCCGGGATTCCGTCCATGTCCTCGTCGCGCTCCTCCTCGTCGTAGAGCGCGCGGTACTTGCGGACCCGCAGTTTCAGCAGTACGCCTGACAGGATCGCGGCGGTCAGCGAGCCGATGAGCACCGCCGCCTTGACCTCTTCGGCCAGTTGCAAGTCGTCGGTGAAGGCGAGTTCGCCGATCAGGAGCGAAACGGTGAAGCCGATTCCGGCCAGCGAGGCGATCGCGAAGACGTCCGGCCAGACCAGGTCCTCGTTGAGCTCCGCCTTGGTGAAGCGGGCCGCCAGCCAGGTGCCGCCGAAGATGCCGAGCGCCTTGCCGAGCACCAGGCCCAGCACCACGCCGAGCGTCTCCGGCTTGGTGAAGACGTCCGCGAGCACGCCCCCGGACACCGACACGCCCGCCGAGAACAGGGCGAACAACGGCACCGCGAGCCCCGCCGACAGCGGCCGCACCAGGTGTTCGATGTGCTCACCCGGCGAGTGCTCCTCGCCCTCGCGCCGGGTGCACCGCAGCATCAGGCCCATGGCGACACCGGCGATGGTGGCGTGCACGCCGCTGTTGTACATCAGGCCCCAGATCACCAGGGCGAGCGGTACGTAGACGTACCAGCCGCGGACGTTCGCGCGCAGCAGCAGCCAGAAGACCGCCAGCGCGAGGAAGGCCCCGCCGAGCGCCAGGAAGTTGATGTCGGTGGTGAAGAAGACCGCGATGATCAGGATCGCGAAGAGGTCGTCGACGACGGCCAGGGTCAGCAGGAAGGCCCGCAGCGCGGACGGCAGCGAGGTGCCGATCACGGCGAGGACCGCGAGCGCGAAGGCGATGTCGGTCGCGGTCGGCACGGCCCAGCCGCCGGTGTCTCCGCCGCCGACCACGTTGACGAGCACGTAGACGAGTGCCGGGACCGCCATGCCGCACAGGGCGGCGATCACCGGGAGCGCCGCGGCCTTCGGGTCGCGCAGTTCGCCCGCGACGAGTTCGCGCTTGAGTTCGATGCCCGCGACGAAGAAGAAGACGGCGAGGAGGCCGTCGGCCGCCCAGTGCTGCACGGACAGGTCGAGTCCGAGGAAGCCGGGCCCGAAGTGCAGCCCGCGGAACGCCTCGTAACCGGAGCCGAAGGTGTTCGCCCAGATCAGCGCCGCGACGGCGGCCACGAGCAGCAGGACGCCGCCCACCGTCTCGGTGCGCAGGGCCTCGGCGACGTAGCGCCGCTCGGGAAGGGGGAGCCGTCCGAGGAACTTGCTCTTGCTCTCGGGAGCGGACGTGGGGGGAGTGGGCGCGGCCACGGGAATCTACCTCCGGTCGGTGGGCAGCATGAAGCACATTGCCGACCAGACTTCCCGGCGCACCTGTTGAGTTTTGACGCGTTCCTGACGCGAGCGACAACTCTACCGGTGGTGCGCAAGGGCGTATCCGGCGACCTTCACTTTACGGACGAAAAGGGCACCCGGCGCGGGGAGCGCCGGGTGCCCTTACTGCGACCGGAGGGGCGGTCGGGGGAGGGGGGACTAGTCCTCGCCGTCCGCCGAGCTCGGCAGCTTCGTCTGGATCAGCCCCATCACGGAGGCGTCGGTGAGCGTCGAGACGTCACCCAGTTCACGGCCCTCGGCGATGTCGCGCAGCAGCCGGCGCATGATCTTGCCCGAGCGGGTCTTGGGCAGCTCCGCGACGGGCAGGATGCGCTTCGGCTTGGCGATCGGGCCCAGTGTCGAGCCGACGTGGTTGCGCAGGTCCGCGACCAGCGTCTGCGTCTCGGACGCCGTGCCGCGCAGGATCACGAACGCCACGATCGCCTGACCGGTCGTCTCGTCCGCCGCGCCGACCACGGCCGCCTCGGCGACCGACGGGTGCGAGACCAGCGCGGACTCGACCTCGGTGGTGGAGATGTTGTGCCCGGACACCAGCATCACGTCGTCGACGCGGCCCAGCAGCCAGATGTCGCCGTCCTCGTCCTTCTTGGCACCGTCGCCCGCGAAGTACTTGCCCTCGAAACGCGACCAGTACGTGTCGATGAACCGCTGGTCGTCGCCCCAGATCGTGCGGAGCATCGACGGCCACGGCTCGGTGAGGACCAGGTAGCCGCCCCCGCCGTCGGGCACCTCGCGCGCCTCGTCGTCCACCACCGTCGCGGAGATGCCGGGCAGCGCGCGCTGCGCGGAGCCCGGCTTCGTCTCGGTGACGCCCGGCAGCGGAGCGATCATCATCGCGCCCGTCTCGGTCTGCCACCAGGTGTCCACGATCGGGCACGTGTCCCCGCCGATGTGCTTGCGGTACCAGACCCACGCCTCGGGGTTGATCGGCTCGCCGACCGACCCGAGGACGCGCAGCGAGGACAGGTCGAACTTCGCGGGGATGTCGTCGCCCCACTTCATGAACGTGCGGATCGCGGTCGGCGCCGTGTAGAGGATGGTCACGCCGTACTTCTGCACGATCTCCCAGAAGCGCCCCTGGTGCGGGGTGTCGGGGGTACCCTCGTACATGACCTGCGTCGCGCCGTTCGCCAGCGGCCCGTAGACGATGTACGAGTGGCCGGTCACCCAGCCGATGTCGGCCGTGCACCAGTAGACGTCGGTCTCGGGCTTCAGGTCGAAGACGGCGTGGTGGGTGTAGGCCGCCTGGGTGAGGTAGCCGCCGGAGGTGTGCAGGATGCCCTTGGGCTTGCCCGTCGTGCCCGAGGTGTACAGGATGAAGAGCGGGTGCTCGGCCTCGAAGGCCTCCGGGGTGTGCTCGGCCGACTGCCGGCCGACGATCTCGTGCCACCACACGTCGCGGGACTCGTCCCACGCCGTCTCCTGTTCGGTGCGCCGGACGACCAGGACGTGCTCGACCGTCGGACACTTGGCGACGGCCTCGTCGATCGCGGGCTTCAGCGCGGACGGCTTGCCGCGCCGGTAGCCGCCGTCGGAGGTGATGACCAGCTTGGCGTCGGCGTCCTGGATGCGGGAGGCGACGGCGTCGGCGGAGAAACCGCCGAAGACCACCGAGTGCGCGGCGCCGACACGGGCGCAGGCCAGCATCGCGATCGCGGCCTCGGGAATCATCGGGAGGTAGACGGCGACGCGGTCGCCCTTGCGGATGCCCAGCTCGGTGAGGGCGTTCGCGGCGCGCGACACCTCGTCCTTCAGTTCCGCATACGTGAAGGAGCGGCTGTCGCCCGGCTCGCCCTCGAAGTGGATGGCGACGCGGTCGCCGTTCCCCGCCTCGACGTGGCGGTCCACGCAGTTGTACGCGACGTTCAGCTTGCCGTCGGCGAACCACTTCGCGAAGGGCGGGTTCGTCCAGTCGAGCGTCTCGGTGGGCTCGGTGGCCCAGGTGAGCCGGCGCGCCTGCTCGGCCCAGAAACCGAGCCGGTCGGTCTCGGCCTGCTCGTACGCCTCCGCAGTGACGTTGGCGTTCGCGGCCAGCTCGGCGGGAGGAGCGAATCGACGCTCTTCTCGAAGAAGGTTGGCCAGGCTTTCGTTGCTCACGACATCTCCCATTCCCAGGGGCGTCCGATGTGTCCCGGGGCCTAGCTCATCAGTCGAAGGGCCGGGTGACAAGAGCCATCCGGCAATTGGTTTAGACCTGTTGGCGGGCATGGCGCCGGTACGGCCCCCGCCGCGGTCGTGCGGAGGGGGCCGTACGGTCTCACGTATGCGAACCGCGGAAGGTTCACGGTGCACCCATCAGGCGCTGAGATCCTCCAGCTCCGTGTGCGACGACGGCGCGACACGGTCGAAGACCTCGCTGGTCTCCCCGACCCCTGCCCCGTCGACCAGCAGGTACGCCTGGGCCTCGCCCACGTGGAAGTACATCCCGTGCAGCTCCAGCGTGCCCTCCGCGAGCCGGCGCTTCACCGATTCGTGGCTCCTCAGGTGCTCCAACTGCTGCACCACGTTGGTCAGGCACAGCTGCTCCACCACATCGGTGGGCAGCCGCCCGGAGATCCGCGCCCACGGGTGGTGACGGCTCTTCATGCGTCGCAGACTCGGCGTGCCGTGCCGCAGCCAACGGCGCAGCGGGGTGTCCGCCCCGCCCTCGGCGGGCCCGTTCAGCAGGGCCTGCATCGCTCCGCACCCCGAGTGCCCGCAGATGGTGATCGACTCGACCTCCAGCACGTCCACCGCGTACTCGATGGCCGCGGCCACCGAGTCGTCCCCGCTCTCCGAACCGGGCGGCGGAACCAGGTTTCCCACGTTCCGTACGGTGAAGAGGTCGCCCGGACCGCTGGACGTGATCATGCTCGTCACCAGCCGGGAGTCCGCGCAGGTGAGGAAGAGCTGCGAGGGGCTCTGGCCCTCGCGCGCGAGGCGGGCCAGCTCCTCGCGCACCAGCGGCGCGGTGTTGCGCTGGAACGCGCTGAGCCCACTGGCCAGTTGACGCGTCCCCGACGGGCGCGTCACCGCCTGGGCCGCGTGGTCGACGGCGGCGTGCCCGGGGGAGTTGTGCTCGTCGCAGTGGTGATTGCGCCAGGGCGTCCAGGGGCGGCAGCAGGTGTGCGCCACGCCCGTCACGGGCCCGGCGAGGCGGCTGCCCGACCGGCCGGTGACCTCGACCCTTCCGCCCTGCGCGACATGGCTGTCCTGCCAGGTCTGCAGCGTTTCGTACGCGGCGTGGTCCATGAAGGACCCGTCCAGCTCCACCACCGCGTGCGCCCCTTCGGGCACCTGGCCCAGCGTCCGGCTCAGCCGGGGGACGGCCAGGAAGGTCAACTGCCCGCGCGCCCGCACGTGGTGGACGCCGTCGGCCGTGGTCTCGACGACGATGCGGGTCTTGGCCAGCCGGTGCAGCGCGACCGCGACCGCGACGGCGATTCCGAGTGCCACACCCTCCAGGACGCCGAGCACGACGACACCGGCGACCGTGGTGGCGTACACCAGGAATTCGCGGTGTTTGTGGACGTTGCGGATGTGGGCGAAGCTCACCATCTGGATGCCGACCATCATCACCAGGGCGGCCAGTGCCGCCAGTGGAATCCACTCCAGTACGCCGACCAGCAGCACGGAGGCGAGCAGCACCCACACCCCGTGCAGCACGGTGGCCGCCCGGCTGACCGCGCCCGTACGGACGTTGGCCGTGCTGCGCACGGCGCCTCCGGAGAGCGGCAGGCCACCGAGCATGCCGGAGACCATGTTCGAGATTCCCTGACCGCGCAGCTCGCGGTCCAGGTCCGAGCGCGGTACGGGCGGGGTGCCCGGTACGAGGGGCCGCTCGGCGGCCAGCTTGTCCACGGCGACCACGGACAGCAGTGACTCCAGACTCGCCACCAGCGTCACGGTCAGCACCGCCGCGATCAGGCCCAGTACCGGTCCCTCCGGCATCCGGGGCAGCGCGTGACTGCTCCAGGAGGGCAGGTCGACACGGGTGATCGAGGGGGCCGCGACGGCGGCGACCGCGGTGGCGATCGCGACGGAGGCCAGGGCGGCGGGGGTCTTGCGCAGGAACCTTCCCGCACGACCCGGCAGACGCGGCCACAGGATCAGTACGGCGATGGTGAGCGCGCCGATCAGTGGCGCGGCCGGGCCCAGGTTCGCCAGTTGTCCGGGCAGGGCGAGGGCGTTGGCCGTGGCGGAGCTCTCGGGCGATCCGCCGAGCACGATGTGCAGTTGGGCGAGCGCGATGGCGACGCCGATGCCGGCGAGCGTGCCGTGCACGATGGCCGGGCTGACGGCGAGGGCGCCGCGGGCGGCCCGCAGCGAGCCGAGCAGGATCTGCACGAAACCGGCACAGATGACGATGCCGCAGGTGGTGCGCCAGCCGTACTGCTGGATGAGACCTGCGGTCACGACGGTCAGTCCGGCGGAAGGGCCGCTGACCAGGAGGGGCGAGCCGCCGAGGAGACCGGCGACGATGCCGCCGACGGCGGCGCCGATCAGGCCCGCGGCCAGCGGCGCGTCGATGGCGACAGCCAGGCCCAGTGACATGGGAACGGCGATCAGGAACACGGTGATCGACGCGGCGAGGTCACCGCCGGCGATCCTGAAGCGGGCCCGGTGGGGCTTCTTGCCGTCCTGGCCGTCACCGGACGGCGGGCTGTGCGGGCGGTTGAACCGTGAGGCTCGGGTGGTGCGAGAGGTGTGTTCGGGGCGAGTGGGTACGCAAGCAGTCATTGCTCTTGTCTCCTCCGGGGCAGCGCGGTCGCGGAACTGAGGTGTCGCGGCCGTGGATCACGGCGTGCAGCGGGGGACTCGTAAAACTCTCGGTAAACGAATCGTAATTCAGAGTAAAGATCTGCGGGTTGGTTTGCGGGTAAATGGCCTATTTGTTCACCCAAACCGGTGATTAAGTATTTCAGGCGGCTTGTCGCATATGACGACTTCTGGGTGCGTGCGAGGTTTGCCGCGCCGTTTCGGCCGAGGCGGACATCGCGGGATCCAGACCGAGAAAGAGGGTGGGCGGATGATGGCCGCCACGAAGAGAACTGCCTTCGGCGTCACTGCCGCCGCACTGACCCTGACCGCCCTCGCCGGGTGTTCCGGGTCGGAGCCCCCGGCGAAGCAGGGGGCGCACGGCGCGAAGCGGGTCCCCGCCGCCGCTCCCAACGGCCCGGTCCGCCTGATCGGTGACGGTTCGACCGCGTACACCGGCGCCCAGCCGCTCCAGCCCCTGCCGAAGAAGCTGGCGCCGGGAGAGAAGCCGCCGCAGTTCGTGGTCTTCTCCTGGGACGGCGCGGGCGAGGACAGCCAGCGGCTGTTCTCCCACTTCCGCAAGGTGGGACAGCGGTACAACGCGACGATGACGTACTTCCTCAGCGGCGTCTATCTGCTGCCCGAGGCCAAGAAGAACCTCTACGACCCGCCGCAGCACTCCACCGGACGCTCCGACATCGGCTTCAACGACGTCAAGGGAATCAAGGACACCGTGGAGCAGATCCGCGGCGCCTGGTTCGAGGGCAACGAGATCGGCACCCACTTCAACGGTCACTTCTGCGGCAAGGACGGCGGGGTCGGCACCTGGTCGAAGGAGGAGTGGAAGAGCGAGATCGCCCAGGCCAAGTCCTTCGTCAAGAACTGGAAGTCCAACGCCGCCCTCAAGGACGTCAAGCCGCTGCCCTTCGATTACGAGAAGGAACTCGTCGGCGCCCGCACGCCCTGCCTGGAGGGCCGCAAGAACTTCCTGCGCGCCGCTGCCGAGACGGGCTTCCGCTACGACACCAGTGGCGTCAACGACCAGGTCTGGCCCAAGAAGCGGGGCAAGCTCTGGGACCTGTCGATGCAGCTCGTACCGGTGCCGGGGAGGGCCTTCCAGACCCTCTCCATGGACTACAACTTCTACATGAACCAGTCGGGCGCGGCCCGCGGTGACGAGAGCAAGCACGCGTACTGGGGCAACCAGATGCGCGACGGCCTGCTGCAGGCCTTCGAGCGCTCGTACCGGGGCAACCGCGCCCCGCTGATCATCGGCAACCACTTCGAGTCCTGGAACGGTGGCACGTACATGCGCGCCGTCGAGGACACCATCAAGGCGGTCTGCACCCAGCGCGGCGTGAAGTGCGTGTCCTTCCGCCAGCTCGCGGACTGGCTGGACGCCCAGGACCCGCAGGTCCTGGCCAAGCTGCGCACCCTGAAGGTCGGCCAGGCCCCGAAGACGGGCTGGGCGACCTTCCTGAACCCGGCCGCCGCCCAGCCCGCGACGCACGTCCCGGGCGGGCACGCCCCGGCCGCTTCGTCGGCCGAGCGGCACTGACCGGTTTCCACGCCGGCTGAACGGAACCGACTCGTTCCTGCGCCGGCCGAACCGAACCGATCCGTTCCTACGCTGACTGAACGGAACCGACCTGTTCCTACGCCGGCTGAGCGGCACTGACCGCCAGGCGTTCGTCCAGTACGAAGGCCGGGTCGACCTGGGCAGCCAGGTCGGCACCGGTCTTCGCGTTGCCCCAGCTCTCCGCGTTCTTCAAGTGGAAGTGGACCATCTGCCGGGTGTAGCGCTCCCAGTCGCGGTGCGCGTAGCTGTCCTCGGCGGCGTCCTGGAGGACCTGGAGGCCCTGTCGGTTCTCCGCCTCCAGCAGCTCGAAGCGGGACGGGCGGCCCTTCTCCATGGCCCGCACCCAGTCCGAGTGGCCCACCGTGACGAGGAGGTCGTCGCCGACCTCGTCGCGCAGGAAGTCCAGGTCGTCCTGGCCCTGCACCTTGTTGCCGACGACCTTGAGCGCGATGCCGTAGTCCCGGGCGTACTCCTTGTACTGGCGGTAGACGGAGACGCCCTTGCGGGTCGGCTCGGCCACCAGGAACGTCATGTCGAAGCGGGTAAACATGCCCGAGGCGAAGGAGTCCGAGCCCGCCGTCATGTCGACGACGACGTACTCGTCGGGGCCGTCGAGCAGGTGGTTCAGGCACATCTCGACCGCGCCGACCTTGGAGTGGTAGCAGGCCACGCCGAGGTCCGACTCGGTGAAGGGGCCGGTCGCCATCAGCCGGATCTCGCCGTCGTCGAGGGTCACCGGGCGCGCGCACGCGTCGTACACCGGGTTGTCCTCGCGCACCCGCAGCAGGCGGGAGCCCTCGCCGGGCGGGGTCGTCTTGATCATCGTCTCGGCAGAGGCGATGCGGGGGTTGGTGCCGCGCAGGTAGTCCTTGATGAGCGGGAGGTGCGCGCCCATGGCGGGCAGCGCGGCGGACTCGTCCTCGCTGAGTCCCAGTGCCGCGCCCAGGTGCTGGTTGATGTCGGCGTCGACGGCGACGACCGGGGCTTCGTTGGCCGCGAGGTGGCGGATGAACAGCGAGGACAGCGTGGTCTTGCCACTGCCGCCCTTCCCGACGAAAGCGATCTTCATGTTCACCAAGGGTAGGCGCACAGACGCGCTGCGTGTGCGACCGAAGTGAAGAAGACCACTCCAAGGTGGTGCGGAAGGGGGCGCGGCGGAACGGTGCGTACGCTCCCTACTTATGAGTACGAACGCTGATCCGCTCGCGGCGCTGGGCGCCCTGCCCGGCGTGCCCGAGGCCGTCGACTCCGTACGCAAGGCGGTCGACCGGGTGTACGGACACCGCGTCATGCGGCGCAGGAGCAATGCGATCACCGGCGAGGCGGCGCTGCGCGGCTCGCGCGGTTCGGCGGCGCTCTCCGGTGCGGACTGGGCGCTGGAAGAGGTGCGGCGGCGTACCGACTTCAGCGGTGACGCCGAGGCCCGGGTGATCGGCGGGGCGCTGCGGCTCACCGCGGAGGCCGGTCAGCTCCTGTCCATCTGGCGGCAGTCGCCGTTGCGGGTGCTGGCCAGGCTGCACCTGGTGGCGGCCGGTGGCGCGGGCGTCGAGGACGAGCTGGTGGGGCGGCCCAGGCTGGCGGGCGAGCCGGTCGACGAACCGCTGATCGAGTTGCCGCTGCCGGGTGCGGATGAGGTCGCGGGGCGGCTGGAAGGGCTGTCGCAACTGATCATCGCGGGCGGGGCGGCCGCTCCGGCGCTGGTCACGTCGGCGGTCGTGCACGGCGAGCTGCTCGCGCTGCGGCCGTTCGGCTCGCACAACGGCCTCGTCGCGCGTGCCGCCGAGCGCATCGTGCTGATCAACAGCGGACTCGACCCGAAGTCGGTCTGCCCGGCCGAGGTCGGCCACGCGGAACTGGGGCGTGCGGAGTACGTCGCCGCTCTGGAGGGATACGCGTCCGGTACGCCCGAGGGTGTCGCGGCGTGGATCACCCACTGCGGGCGTGCGGCCGAACTGGGCGCGCGTGAGTCGATGGCGGTCTGCGAGGCGCTCCAGCGCGGCGCCGCCTGAGGGCTGCGGGAGCGGATCTGCGCCCGGGAGCGGATCTGTACCCGGGCGCGGTGGATCGCCGCTCCGGGGGCGGCTGACCGCGAGCCGGCGCGGGCGGATGGTCACTCCGGGAACAAAGATGCGGCGGTACCAGACTTCGGTACCGCCGCTGGCATGTCCGTCGAGTTACCAAGCGTCCTCGAAATGTTGCCCATCAGGTCGGGATCTTCGCCCGTGGCCTGGTGCGGCTGGCCCGTAATCGACGGGTCGACGTCGCGTGGGTGCTCGGCTTCCATGCGCGGTCCGTGGGGCCGTATTGCGTAGCAGGTGATCCTCGCGGATGGCCTTGGTCTCGCGGGCCGTTGACTCCTTTGTACTCCCGTTCCCGAAGGAGCGAAAGCCCTGGAAACGCTTCTTTACTTTTACTCTCAAATACGGGCAAAGCCGCGAGCGTGAACACGGGCGAAGCCGTGAGGGCGAAGAGGCGGCATCAACCGGTGACGACCGTCCGGCGGCGGCTGGCGTACCAGACGAGACCGGCGGTGGCGGCGGCCGCGCCCACCGCTGCCGCCGCCATCAGCGCGGGGCGCGGCGGCATCGACAGGCCGGGCAGGCGCTGCTTGAGACGGACGGGGCGGTTGAAGACGAGAACCGGCCATTCCCGGGCGGTGGCCTCGCGGCGCAGCGCGCGGTCCGGATTGACCGCGTGGGGGTGGCCGACGGACTCCAGCATCGGCACGTCGGTCGCCGAGTCGCTGTACGCGTAGCAGCGCGTCAGGTCGTACCCCTCGGAGGCGGCGAGTTCCTTCACGGCCTCCGCCTTGGTCGGGCCGTACGCGTAGTACTCCACCTCCCCGGTGAAGCAGCCGTCGTCGCCGACGACCATCCGGGTGGCCACCACCCGGTCGGCGCCGAGCAGTTCACCGATCGGTTCGACCACCTCCGCGCCGGACGTCGAAACGATCACCACGTCGCGGCCGGCCGCGTGGTGCTCCTCGATGAGGGAGGCGGCCTCGTCGTAGATGATCGGGTCGATCAGGTCGTGCAGGGTCTCGGCGACGATCTCCCGCACCTGCTGGACGTTCCAGCCCGTGCAGAGGGCCGAGAGGTATTTGCGCATCCCTTCCATCTGGTCGTGGTCCGCGCCGCCCGCCAGGAAGACGAACTGCGCGTAGGCCGTTCGCAGAACGGCGCGGCGGTTGATCAGCCCGCCTTGGTAGAAGGACTTGCTGAAGGTCAGCGTGCTCGACTTCGCAATGACGGTCTTGTCCAGGTCGAAGAAGGCAGCGGTGCGGGGCAGCGAGTGGTTTTCCACGAGCCGAGCATAGAACCCCGCCATTCGGCGTACGCTGGGGCGCGTGGGTTTGCCTGAGAAGGCTCTCGGGTACACCATGGAAGTCACGGATCGTTCGCGACCGTGCTACCCCGGTTCGGCTCCTCCCCCCCCGAGTCGAACCGTGGCAGACGACCCCCGCTCTCCCCCCCGGCGGGGGTCGTCGCATGTCCGGATGGTTTTTCCGGGGCCTCGGCGGCCTTCGATCCTCGCTCATCGCGCGACTCCCTCCTCTGTGCCCGCGCGTCCGCGCCGGGCTCCTGTCTCCCCAACTCGTGACTCTGCGTAGTCGTTCCGCTCCCCTTGGAAGTCGCTGGTATGGGTGAGCGGAATATTCACAACCGCGGAGTTGTCCACAGTTTTTGAGCAAGATCCACTTGATTTCCCGGATCGCTGCACGGTGATTCCCCACCGCGAACTTCGCGGATGTCGGAATCGCTTGAGAGCGCAGTGAGAGGGGGCGGAGATCGTGGCTGGACCGATCACACCCGACCGCTTGTCGGCCGCCGAAGAGGGGCGGGGCGGACCGCTGATCGTCACCGAGGACGTGGAACTCCTCGACGATCTGCTGAGATTGTGCGCCGCGGCCGGCGCGGAACCGGAAGTCCATCACGGCCTGCCGGAACGGCAGGGGAGCTGGGAAGCCGCTCCGATCGTGCTCGTCGGCGACGACGCGGCCCCGCGGGTGCGCGGCGCGGTGCGCAGACGGGGCGTCATGCTCGTCGGCCACGACCAGGACGACCCGGACGTCTGGCGGCGGGCCGTCGAGATCGGCGCGGACTACGTGCTGCGGCTGCCCGACGCCGAGAACTGGCTCGTGAACCAGCTCGCCGACGCGGCGGAGGGCGTCGGCGGACCGGCGCTCACCGTCGGGGTGATGGGCGGGCGAGGCGGAGCCGGTGCTTCCACCCTGGCCTGCGCCCTGGCCGTCACGGCGGCGCGCACCGGCCGCCGCACGATGCTCGTCGACGGCGACCCGCTCGGCGGCGGCCTGGACGTCCTGCTCGGCGGAGAGAGCGCCCAGGGCATGCGCTGGCCGGATTTCGCCGCCTCCCGGGGCCGGGTGGCGAGCGCCGCCCTGGAGGAGTCGCTGCCGAGGCTGCACGACCTCCGGGTGCTCAGCTGGGACCGCAGCGACACCGTGGCGATCCCGCCCGAGGCGATGCGGGCGGTGCTGGCCGCCGCACGGCGCGCCGGTGGTGTGGTGGTCGTGGACCTGCCGCGCCGGGTGGACGAGAGCGTCGCCGAGGCGCTGGCGCAGTTGGATCTGGGGCTGCTCGTGGTGCCCGGCGAGCTGCGGGCGGTCGCCGCCGCCCGCCGGGTCGCCGCCTCGGCCTCGATGGTGCTGGGCGACCTGCGGACCGTCGTGCGCGGGCCCTATACGGCCGGGCTCGACGAGGAGTGGGTGGCGAAGGCCCTGGACCTGCCGCTGGTGGGCGAGCTCCCGGCCGAGCCCGGCCTCTGGGACGCGCTCGCGGACGGGGAGCCGCCGGGCGGCAGTCCGCGCGGACCGCTGGCCAGGTTCTGCACGGCCTTCTGGGAGCGGGCACTCGTGGGGGGTGCGTCCGGATGGGCGCGACCGTACTGCTGAACGCTGTGCGCCGGCGGCTCGCGGAGTCCGGGGCCGAGCCGACGCCCGCCAGGGTGGCCGCCGCGCTGCGGGCCCAGGGACGGCTGCTGGGGGATGCCGAAGTGCTGGGGGCGGCGGCCGAGTTGCGGAACGAGTTGGTGGGCGCGGGGCCGTTGGAGCCGCTGCTCGCCGACCCCTCGGTGAGTGATGTGCTGGTGTCCGCGCCGGACCGGGTGTGGGTGGACCGCGGGGCGGGGCTGGAACTGGCCGACGTGACCTTTGAGGACGCGGCCGCGGTGCGCAGGTTGGCGCAGCGGCTCGCGTCCGTCGCCGGGAGGCGGCTGGACGACGCCAGGCCCTGGGTGGACGCGCGGCTGCCGGACGGGACGCGGATGCACGCCGTGCTGCCGCCGGTGGCCGTGGGCGGGACCTGTCTGTCGCTGCGGGTGGTGCGGCCGAAGGCCTTCCGGCCGGAGGAGCTGGTGACGGCGGGGACGGTTCCGCCCGGCGGTGACGTCCTGCTCCGGGCGCTGGTCGAGGCCAGGCTGTCGTACCTGATCAGTGGGGGTACGGGGGCGGGCAAGACGACTCTGCTGTCGGCTCTGCTCGGGCTGGTGGGCAGACAGGAGCGGATCGTCCTGGCCGAGGACTCGGCCGAGTTGCGGCCCGACCACCCGCATGTGGTGCGGCTGGAGTCCCGCCCGCCGAATCAGGAGGGGGCCGGCCGGGTCACCCTGCGGGACCTGGTGCGCCAGGCGCTGCGGATGAGGCCCGACCGGCTGGTCGTCGGGGAGGTGCGCGGGGCCGAGGTGACGGACTTGCTGGCCGCCCTGAACACCGGGCACGAAGGCGGTGCGGGCACCCTCCACGCGAATGCGGCGGCCCATGTTCCGGCTCGGCTGGAGGCGTTGGGGACGGCCGCCGGGCTCGACCGGGCCGCGTTGCACAGCCAGGTGTCGGCCGCGTTGTCGGTGCTGCTGCATCTCGTACGGGACCGCGAGGGCCGACGCCGGCTCGCCGAGGTGCACGTCCTGGAACGGGACGCCGCCGGGCTCGTGGTGACCGTGCCCGCGCTGCGGTGGGGTCCGGACGGGTTCGTACGGGAACGGGGCTGGCCCCGGCTGCGCGAGCTGATCGGGGGTGCCTGGTGAACCCGTTGGGGCCGGCCGCGTACGCGGCGATGGTGTGCGCCGGGCTGGCGGCCTGGCTGCTGGTCGGCTGGGAGCACGGGTTGCGCAGGGCCCGGCTCGTGGTGGCCGGGGGCGCGGCGCAGGAGGCGCGGCCCGCGCCGTGGGAGCGGTTGTGGGAGGCGGTACGGGCCCGGGGACGGCCGGAGTGGTGGTGCGTGCCCGCGGCGGGTGTCGTCGCGGTGCTGGGGGAGTCGGTGATTCCGCTGGCGCTGGGGGCGGTGGCCGTGCCGGTGGTCGGCCGGCGGCTGCGGGAGCGGGAGTCGGGCCGGGAGCGGGAGCGGCGCGAGGAGCGGGTGATCGCGCTGTGCGGGGCGGTGACCGGGGAGTTGCGGGCCGGGAGCCAGCCGGGGCGGGCCCTGTTCGTCGCGGCGGCGGACACCGGAGGCCTGGGGGAGACGGAGGCCGAGGTGCTGGCGGCGGCGCGGTTCGGGGGAGATGTGCCCACCGCGTTGCACCGGGCCGCGCGGGAGCCGGGCGCCGAAGGGCTGGTCGGGGTGGCCGTGTGCTGGCAGGTGGCGGTGGGCAGCGGGGCGGGGCTCGCCGCCGGGCTCGACCGGCTGGAGGCGGCGCTGCGGGCCGAGCGGGACCGGCGGGAGCTGTTGCGGGCCCGGCTGTCCGGGGCCTGGTCGACGGTCGGACTGCTGGCGCTGCTGCCGGTGGTGGGTGTGCTGATCGGGAGCGCGATGGGCGCGGACCCGCTGCGGGTGCTGCTGCACACGCCGCTGGGGCTCGGCTGCCTGGCGGTCGGCGGGTTGTTGGAGGCGGCGGGTCTGCTGTGGGCCCGCCGGATCGTACGGAGCGGAGAGGGGGAGGGCGCGTGAACGGGGAGGTCGTCCACAGGCTGGGGGCGGTGGTGTCCGCTGCGGCGGCCGTGGGGTGCCTGGCCTTCGCGGTGACGGGCAGGCGCCGGGAGCGGGAGGCCAGACGGCGGCTCGTGACGCTGCTGGCGGTCGAGGCGGCGCTGGCGGGACGGCGGCGCGGGGACCTCGGGGCCGCAACGGCGTGGGCGCGGGGCTGGGGCGGACCGGCGGCGGCAGTGGTGGCCGGCTGGGTGCTGGTGGGCGGGGTGTGGGGATGCCTCGTCGGGGCGATGGCCGGAGCCGGGGTGCGCAGGTGGCTGCGGGGGCGGCAGACGAAGGGGGCAACGGCAGCGGAGGACGCGGCGGTGGTACGGCAACTGCCTCTCGCCGCCGACCTGATGGCGGCCTGCGTGGCGGCGGGGGCGGGGCCGGGGGAGGCGGCCAGGGCGGTCGGGGAGTCGCTCGGCGGGCCGGTCGGGGAGCGGTTGGCGCACGCGGCGGCGGAGCTGCGTCTCGGGGGTGAGCCGGCCCAGGCGTGGGGGCGGCTGGGGGCGATACCGGGCGCCGCCGGACTGGCCAGGTGCCTGGCGCGGTCCGGCCTCAGCGGGGCTCCGGCCGCAGCACCGGTGGCCCGGGTCGCGGACTGGCTCCGTGCGGAACGGGCCCGTAGGGCGGAGGCCGGGGCGAACAGGGCGGCCGTGCTGATCGTCGCACCGCTGTCGCTCTGCTTCCTGCCCGCCTTCCTGGTGGTGGGAGTGGTTCCGGTGGTGATCGGACTGGCGGAGGGGCTGCTGGGCGGTGTGTGACGCAAGGGACTTCGAGCAACTCAAGTGGTGTGTGACTTCGGGAGGTTGAGATGTGGAAGACGATGCGGGTGCGGGCGGCGTGGGGGCTGGTCCGGGTGCGGCGGCGGCTGCGGAGTCCGGGCGGCGACGCGGGGATGAGCACCTCGGAGTACGCGGTCGGGACGATCGCCGCGTGTGCCTTCGCGGCGGTGCTCTACAAGGTCGTCACCAGCGGGGCGGTCTCGGGGGCGTTGCAGGCGGCGGTGCAGAGGGCCCTCGATGTGCAGTTCTGAGGGGCGTCGGGGCGCGGACCGGGGATATGTGACCGCCGAGGCGGCGTTGGCGCTGCCGGTGCTGGTGCTTTTCGGGATGGCGCTGGTGTGGGCGCTGCTGGCGGCCTGCGCGCAGATCCAGTGCGTGGACGCCGCCCGGGCCGGGGCGCGGGCGGCGGCCCGGCAGGAACCGCGGGCCGCGTCGGAGGCCGCGGTCCGGCAGGCGGCGCCGGACGGGGCGAGGGTCGGGTTCCGGCGGGAGGGCGATCTGGTGCGGGTGGTGGTGGAGGCCGCCGCACCGGGGCCCGGGGCGCTGGGCCTGACGCTGCGGGCCGAGGCGGTGGCGTTGGCGGAGGAGACGGTGGAGGCCCGGACATGAGGCGGCCGTGGCGTGGGCGGGAGGCGGATCGCGGATCGGCGACGGTGTGGGTGCTGGGCGTGGTGGCGCTGCTCGGGGTGGTGTGCGCGGGGGTGCTGGCCATGGGGCAGGCGGTGCTGGCCCGGCACCGGGCCGGGGCCGGAGCAGATCTGGCGGCGCTGGCGGCGGCGACGGAGTGGACGCGGGGCGAGCGGGCGGCGTGCGGGAGGGCGGCCGAGGTGGCCCGGGCGCAGGGGGTGCGGGTGGTGCGGTGTGCGGTGCGGGGCGAGGTCGCGGACGTCTCGGTGGCGGCGGGGGCGGGGCCGTACGAGGCGGTGGTGAGGGCACGGGCGGGTCCTGGGGGCCCGGACGAGCGGGGTGGGCGGTGGGCCGGGCGGCTAAGCGGGGGCCGCGTTCAGGAGGGTGGTGAGGAGGCGGAGGGCGCCGCGTTTGTGGAGGGGTTCGTTGCCGTTGCCGCATTTCGGGGACTGGACGCAGGAGGGACAGCCCGCGTCGCACTCGCAGGAGGCGATGGCCTCGCGGGTGGCGGTGAGCCAGGCACGGGCCGTGTGGAAGCCGCGCTCGGCGAAGCCCGCTCCGCCCGGGTGGCCGTCGTACACGAAGACCGTGGGCAGCAGGGTGTCCGGGTGGAGGGGGATGGAGACGCCGCCGATGTCCCAGCGGTCGCAGGTGGCGAAGAGCGGAAGGAGGCCGATGGCGGCGTGCTCGGCGGCGTGCAGGGCGCCCGGGAGGATCTCCGGGGTGAGGCCGGCGGTGTCGAGGTCGTCCTCGGTGAGGGTCCACCAGACGGCACGGGTGCGCAGCGTGCGGGGCGGGAGGTCGAGTTTGGTCTCGCCCAGGACCTCGCCGGTGATCAGTTTGCGACGGAGGAAGGAGACCACCTGGTTGGTGACCTCGACGGAGCCGAAGTGGAGGCGGGCGGCGCCCCAGGGGACGGACTCGTCGGTGGAGAGGATGGAGATGGCGGTCGTGTCGCGGGCGGTCGTGGAGTAGGGCGGGGCGGCCTCCTCGACGAGGGCGGCGGAGTCTTCGAGGTCGAGGCGGCGCACGAGGTAGCTGCGGCCCTGGTGGAGGTGGACCGCGCCCTCGTGGACGGAGGTGTGGGCCGCTTCGGCGTCGACCGTGCCGAGCAGGCGGCCGGTGGACTCCTCGACGATCTGGACGGGGTTTCCCCCGCCGCCGCGGATGTCGGCCAGGTCGGCGGCCCGCTCGCGACGGGTCCAGTACCAGGACGTGCCCCGGCGGCGCAGCAGGTTCGCCGCCTCGAGGGACGGCAGGAGCGGTTCGGCGGCGGGGCCGAAGAGGGTGAGATCGGAGGAGGTGAGGGGAAGTTCGGCGGCGGCCGCGCACAGGTGGGGAGCCAGGACGTACGGGTTGTCGGGGTCGAGGACCGTGGACTCGACCGGCTGGTCGAAGAGGGCCTCGGGATGGTGCGCCAGATAGGTGTCCAGGGGGTCGTCGCGGGCGATCAGGATCGCCAGGGCCCCGCCGCCGGAACGGCCCGCGCGGCCGGCCTGCTGCCAGAGGGAGGCGCGGGTGCCGGGGTATCCGGCGATGAGGACGGCGTCCAGGCCGGAGACGTCGATGCCGAGTTCGAGGGCCGTGGTGGCGGCCAGGCCGAGGAGTTCGCCGGAGTGCAGGGCCGCTTCGAGGGCCCGGCGTTCCTCGGGGAGATATCCGCCCCGGTAGGCGGCCACCCGGCGGGGCAGGAAGCGGTCGGAGCGGTCGGCGAGGCGCTCCTTGGCGATCAGGGAGATCAGCTCCGCCCCGCGACGGGAGCGCACGAAGGCGACTGTGCGGGTGTTGTGGAGAACCAGGTCGGTGAGGAGGTCGGCGGTCTCGGCGGTGGCGGTGCGCCGGACAGGGGCGTTGTTCTCGCCGTGGAACTCGGTGAGGGGAGGCTCCCACAGGGCGAAGACCAGTTCGCCGCGGGGTGAGGCGTCGTCGGCGACCTCGCGGACGGGCAGCCCGGTCAGGCGGCTCGCGGCGATCGCCGGTTCGGCGGAGGTGGCCGAGGCGAGGAGGAAGACCGGGTCGGCGCCGTACCGCTCGCAGAGGCGGCGCAGACGTCGTACGACCTGGGCGACGTGAGAGCCGAAGACGCCCCGGTAGGTGTGGCACTCGTCGATGACGACGTAGCGCAGGGCCTTGAGGAAGGAGGACCAGCGGGGGTGGGACGGGAGGATGCCCCGGTGCAGCATGTCGGGGTTGGTGAGGACCAGGTTGGCGTACTGGCGCACCCACTCGCGTTCCTCGACCGGGGTGTCCCCGTCGTAGACCGCCGGGCGGACCGCGTTGCCCAGCGGGGCCGCCAGGGCCTTCACCGCGCGGCGCTGGTCGGCGGCCAGGGCCTTGGTGGGCGCCAGGTAGAGGGCGGTGGCCCCCCGGCCGTTGGGGGCCTCGGAGCCGTCGAGCAGGGCGCTGAGGACCGGGGCGAGGTAGGCGAGCGACTTGCCCGACGCGGTTCCTGTGGCGATCACCACTGATTCGCCGTCCAGGGCGTGCTCGGCGGCTTGTGCCTGGTGGGCCCAGGGGTCCCGCACGCCGGCTGCCTCGATCGCCGCGATCACCTCGCTGCGGATCCGGTCCGGCCACACCGCATGGGTGCCCTCCCGCGCGGGCAGGTGCTCCGTATGAGTGACGCGAGCGGCCCGGCTCTCCCCTGCGGAGAGACGGGCGAGGACCTCGCCGGGAGACAGGGTCTGGGCCCTGCTCCGGGGAGGTCGTCCAGGACGGGAATTCGTGGCCATCACCGCCGAGTGTGTCACTGGCGTGACGGACAATGGTCCCAAGGCGTCGTGCTCGCCTGCTGGTAAGTGATTGAATGCGTTTCGCGGCTGGCGTTCCGTCCTCTGGCTCCGCCGGGGAGACCTCAGGGGGGCGGCCGCTCGATAGCAAGGTGCTGGAGGATCCGTGGACCTGTCCCTGTCGACTCGCAACGTGAACGGCCCCAACGGCGACCGTACGGTCGTCGAGGTCGGTGGCGAGATTGATGTGTATACCGCGCCCAAGCTGCGCGAGCAGTTGGTCGAGTTGGTGAACGACGGCAGTTACCACCTGGTCGTCGACATGGAGGCCGTGGACTTCCTCGACTCCACCGGACTCGGCGTGCTCGTGGGCGGACTGAAGCGTGTGCGTGCCCACGAGGGCTCGCTGCGCCTGGTCTGCAACCAGGAGCGCATTCTCAAGATCTTCCGGATCACCGGACTGACCAAGGTGTTCCCGATCCACACGACGGTCGACGAGGCCGTCGCGGCGGCCGACTGACATCTGGTCCGTCCGCCGGGAAGCACGCCCGCCCCATGTGGGCGTGCGACGCCCTCACCGGCGTGGCAGTACGCGCCGCCCACCGGCGTGAACACAAGCTCAGAGCAGTACGACGCGGGGTGCCGGGCCTCACCGCCCGGCCTCTCGCGGATGCACGCCCGTACGTCCTAGGGGGATGCGCAATGGCCACCGTGGAACTCCGTTTCAGCGCCCAGCCCGAGCACGTCAGGACGGCCCGCCTCGTGGCGGCCGCCGTGGCGCGTCGGGCCGGGGTCGACGAGGCGGTGCTGGACGAGGTCCGGCTCGCGGTGGGCGAGGCGTGCTCCCGGGCCGTGGGCCTGCACCGTACGAACAACATCACCGCACCGGTGAAGGTCGCGCTGACCGAGGAGGAGAAGACCTTCTCCATCGAGGTCAGCGACGAGGTGCCGGCACCGGGTGATCCGGTCCCCGGGGCGCGTGGCGCAGCGGGGACGGGGGCGCGCGGGACGGAACTCGAAGCGGACGCCGAGGACGACATGGGCCTCGCCGTCATCAGTGGACTCGTCGACGACCTCGAAGTCGTCGGCGGGGAAAGCGGCGGTTCGATCCGGATGAGCTGGCCCACCGCTTCCGCGGTGGTAATGCCCTGAAGGCATTCTGCGTGCGACATCTTTCCTGAATATTCGAAAGGCCCTGCTGAGCAGGGTCTTTCGTTTTTTCCGGAGCATTTCAATATCGTTCTCCGGGATTGGTGAAAGATCCCTTCAACGGCGGTCTGTTGAGATCAGCTTCCGCTCCCTAGAATCCGTCCATCTTGAGCTCTGCGCGTCAAGGAGGACGAATGGCGGGACTCTTCAACTCCCCACAGTCCGATCACTTCTCGAACCTCGCGGTCTCCCTCACCGACGACAACCGGCTGATCGTGATCGTCATCGCGGCCGTCGCGATCGCCGCACTGATCGTCGCCCGGCTGCTGGTGCGGCAGGTGCTGGCGGCCGACGAGGGCACCGAATCCATGAAGGAGATCGCCGCCGCGGTGCAGGAAGGCGCGAATGCCTATCTGATGCGGCAGTTGCGCACTCTGGGGATCTTCGCGGTAGTGGTGGTATTCCTGTTGCTGCTGCTTCCGGCGGACAACACCTCGCAGCGGATGGGGCGTTCACTGTTCTTCCTCGTGGGCGCGGTTTTCTCGGCGGCCACCGGTTACATCGGAATGCGGTTGGCCGTACGCAGCAATGTGCGCGTCGCGGCTGCCGCGCGGGAAGCGACTCCTGCGCCCGGTGAGGCGGAAAAGGATCTCAAAACCGTCTCCCACAAAGCGATGAAGATTGCTTTTCGCACCGGCGGCGTCGTCGGGATGATCACCGTGGGCCTCGGTCTGCTCGGTGCGGCCGTCGTCGTCCTCGTGTACGCCGCCGACGCCCCCAAGGTCCTGGAGGGCTTCGGGCTGGGAGCGGCCCTCATCGCGATGTTCATGAGGGTCGGCGGCGGCATCTTCACCAAGGCCGCCGACGTCGGCGCCGACCTTGTCGGCAAGGTGGAACAGGGCATTCCGGAGGACGATCCGCGCAATGCCGCCACCATCGCGGACAACGTGGGCGACAACGTCGGCGACTGCGCGGGCATGGCGGCCGACCTCTTCGAGTCGTACGCCGTCACGCTCGTCGCCGCGCTGATCCTGGGCATGGCGGCCTTCGGCGACGCGGGGCTCGCGTTCCCGCTGATCGTCCCCGCGATCGGGGTGGTCACCGCCATGATCGGCATCTTCGCCGTCGCGCCGAGGCGGGCCGACCGCAGCGGCATGACCGCGATCAACCGCGGTTTCTTCGTCTCCGCCGTGATCTCGCTGGTGCTGGTCGCCGTGGCCGTCTTCCTCCACCTGCCGTCGTCGTACCGGGAACTGACCGGCGCGGACGCGTCCGTGGCCGGGCACGGAGGCGATCCGCGGATGCTGGCGCTGGTGGCCGTGGCCATCGGCATCGTGCTGGCCGCACTGATCCAGCAGCTCACCGGGTACTTCACGGAGACCACCCGGCGGCCGGTGCGCGACATCGGCAAGTCGTCGCTGACCGGGCCCGCGACCGTGGTCCTCGCGGGCATCTCGATCGGGCTGGAGTCCGCCGTCTACACCGCGCTGCTCATCGGACTCGGTGTGTACGGAGCGTTCCTGCTCGGCGGTACGTCGATCATCCTGGCCCTCTTCGCGGTCGCCCTGGCCGGGACCGGGCTGCTCACCACCGTCGGCGTCATCGTCGCCATGGACACCTTCGGGCCGGTCTCCGACAACGCGCAGGGCATCGCCGAGATGTCCGGTGACGTGACGGGCGCGGGCGCGCAGGTGCTCACCGACCTGGACGCCGTGGGCAACACGACCAAGGCCATCACCAAGGGGATCGCCATCGCGACGGCCGTGCTGGCCGCCGCCGCGCTCTTCGGCTCGTACCGGGACGCCATCCTGGGCGCGGCGAAGAAGGCGGGCGTCGTGACCGGCGGCGAGGGCACCCCGGTCAACCTCTCCATGGACATCTCGCAGCCCAACAACCTGGTCGGGCTGATGCTCGGCGCCGCGGTCGTCTTCCTCTTCTCGGGGCTGGCGATCAACGCGGTGTCCCGGTCGGCGGGAGCGGTGGTCTTCGAGGTGCGGCGGCAGTTCCGCGAGCACCCCGGGATCATGGACTACACGGAGAAACCGGAGTACGGGCGGGTCGTCGACATCTGTACGAAGGACGCGCTCAGGGAACTGGCGACGCCCGGCCTGCTGGCCGTCATGGCCCCGATCGCGGTCGGCTTCACCTTCGGCGTCGGCGCGCTCGGCTCGTACCTGGCCGGCGCGATCGGCGCGGGCACGCTGATGGCCGTCTTCCTCGCGAACTCCGGCGGGGCCTGGGACAACGCCAAGAAGCTCGTCGAGGACGGGCACCACGGCGGCAAGGGCAGCGAGGCGCACGCCGCGACGGTGATCGGCGACACGGTCGGCGACCCGTTCAAGGACACCGCCGGCCCGGCCATCAACCCGCTGCTGAAGGTGATGAACCTGGTGGCGCTGCTGATCGCACCCGCCGTGGTGCAGTTCAGCTTCGGCGTCGACGCCAGCCCGTGGGTGCGGGCCGTCGTCGCGGTCATCGCCTTCGGGGTGATCGTCGGTGCGGTGTACGTGTCCAAGCGGCGCGGCATCGTGATGGGCGACGAGGCCGGGGGCGACGCGACGGGCGGCGGCGGCGCCGGTGGTGACGAAGGCAACGCGGCGGCGGTCCCCCCGCAGGCCGAGCCCTCCGTGCCGACGCGGGCGGTGCCGCAGGCGAACGCGTAACGGCAGGTCAGGAAGCGGACGGGCGGCGCGTGGTGACGTGCCGTCCGTTCGTCCGCGCCGGAGCCCGGAAGGGGGCGCACGCCCGGCGCGTTCTTGGTGCAAATGGCTTCAATGCCGGAGGAATGGGAAGCCCGACACGCGGTAGTAGGCCACTTGGCGTGTATGTTCCGGGGCCGAGAACCTTGGAAGGGACCAATCCGGTGAACAAGAAGCTTGCAGCCGCGCTGTCCGGCGGTGCGGTACTCGTGATGACGGCGACGCTCTCGGGCTGCGGGGACGACGCCGAGGACAAGGCCAAGGACTGGTCCGCGTCGTACTGCCCCAAGGAGAAGGCGGCCGTCGAGAAGGCCACCAAGGCGGAGAAGCTCATCAGCTCCGTCGCCGCCGACGGCAAGCCCGAAGAGCTCAAGAAGGTCGACATCCAGGCCTTCCAGATGTACGGCGACGCGGCCCGGGACAGGATCAAGGCGCTCAAGGACGCCGGGGTCCCGCCGGTCGAGAACGGTGAGCGCGACCACAAGGAAATGATCAAGAACCTGGACGCCAGGGCGAAGGCCTACGACGAACTGAAGAAGCAGGCGGAGGCGCTGGACCCGGAGTCGAAGGAGTTCCCGAAGGCCCTCGACAAGATCGGCGCGGACCTCGGGAAGGCGGACAAGCTGCCCGCGCCGAAGATCTTCTGCCCGAGCTCGAACGCGGGGACGACGACGGGCGCGTCGTAGCCCGTCCCGGGGCGGGGCTGCCGTGATTGTCAGAGGCAGCGGCGACAATGGCGGGGTGAGTCAGACCAGCCTTTCCGCGCCCCTGCCCGAGTCCCTGCCCGCCGCCGGGAGTGCCGCCCGCCTCCGGGAGGCCCTGCTCGCGGCGGCCTTCACCGCCGACGGGCTGCTCGACCTCCTCGGCGCGCCCGCCTACAGCGCCCTGGCCCGCGGCGAGACGGTGCCCGCACTGCGCGCGACCAGGGGGGAGGAGCCGCTGGCGGCGCTGGTGCGGCTCTTCCTGCTCCAGGAGTCCGTGCCGGCGACCCGCGTGGCCGGGGTGCTCCCGGTGGACGTGTGCGTGGCCGACCGGTGGCTGGTCCGCGAGGGCGAGGAGCTGCGGGCGACCGTCGACGTGCGGCCGTACGGCGGGGACGACGGCCAGGACTGGTTCGTCGTCTCGGACCTCGGGCGCGCGGTCGGCGGCGCGGGCGGTGCCGGGACCCGGCAGGAGGGCGTCGTGCTCGGCGTCGGCGGTGCGTCCACCACGCTCGCCGGAATCACCGTGCGTACGCCTGTCGGCTCCGCCCTCGATCTCGGTACGGGGTCGGGGATCCAGGCGCTGCACGCCGCGCAGCACGCGGTGCGGGTGACGGCCACGGACCTCAACCCCCGGGCGCTGGACTTCACTCGGCTCACCCTCGCCCTGTCGGGGGCGGCGGAGGCCGAGTTGGCGGAGGGCTCGCTGTTCGAGCCGGTGGGGGAGGCGACGTACGACCTGATCGTCTCGAATCCGCCGTTCGTCATCTCGCCGGGCGCCCGGCTGACGTACCGCGACGGCGGCATGGGCGGCGACGACCTGTGCCGGACGCTCGTCCAGGAGGCCGGGGAACGGCTCAACGAGGGCGGGTACGCGCAGTTCCTGGCCAATTGGCAGCACGTCGAGGGGGAGGACTGGAAGGACCGGGTCCGCTCGTGGGTGCCGCGTGGGTGCGATGCGTGGATCGTGCAGCGCGAGGTGCAGGACGTCACGCAGTACGCGGAGTTGTGGCTGCGGGACGGGGGCGATCACCGCAGCGATCCGGCCGAGTACGCGGCGCGGTACGAGGCGTGGCTGGACGAGTTCGAGGCGCGGAGGACGGTGGGCGTCGGCTTCGGGTGGATCACGCTGCGGAAGTCGGCCGCGGCGCGGGACGAGCCGTCGGTGCTGGTGGAGGAGTGGCCGCATCCGGTGGAGCAGCCGCTGGGGGAGGTCGTGCGGCAGCACTTCGAGCTTCAGGACTACCTGCGGGCGACGGATGACGCGGGACTGCTGGCGGACCACTTCGTGCTGGCCGACGAGGTCGTGCAGGAGCAGATCGGGGCGCCGGGGACCGAGGACCCGGAGTACGTGGTGCTGCGTCAGCACCGGGGGATGCGGCGGGCGACGCGGGTGGACACGGTGGGGGCGGGGTTCGCGGGGGTGTCGGACGGGGGGTTGAGCGCGGGGCAGATCCTGGACGCGATCGCGCGGTTGCTGGGGGAGGACGGGGTGGTGCTGAGGGACCGGACGCCGGAGGCGATCCGGGGGCTGGTGGCGGAGGGGTTCCTGCTTCCGGCGCGGGGGGCTGGGGAGTAGGCCGCCCCTGCGGAGTGCCTCGCCCAGGGCGCGGGGAACTGCGCGACCCCAGGCACCCGCACGTCTTCCGCCGGGGGTGGGCGCTCCGTTCAGGGGCGCGGGGAACTGCGCGACCGGCCACGACGCGTCCGCGGTGAACCGGGGCAGCCGCGCGGCGAGCGCTTTAGGGAAAGGGGCGGGTCCGGGGCCTCTCCGGGCCGAGCCGGGCGGGGCTGAGCGTCCGGCGCCGGGGCTGAGGTCACGACCCTGGCAGGGACGCGCGTCCGGCACAGGCGCTTGGGCAGGGGGCGGCACCCGGGTGGGCCGGGAGCGGGAGGGGCCGCCCCCTTGCCCGCCCGTTCCGCCCCCTTGGGGCGGCCCCGTCGCCCAAGGGGGCTGGGCTGGGGAAGCGGGAAGGGCGGCCCCGTCGCCCAAAGGGGCGGGGGAAGCGAGGAGGGCGGCCCCGTCGCCCAAGGGGGCTGGGGGGAGGGGAAAGGCGGGGCGGGTCCGTCGCCCGAGGGGTTGGGGGCGGGGGTGAAGGAAGTGGGGTTGTGGGGGTCGAGGGGAGGGGGAAGAGGGTCCGTACGGGGGCGGTGGGGTGGTCCGGGCGGCAGGAATGGCGATTGTCGGGTTACCGTCTCTCAGGTGGCCGTTGCGGGCTTTCGGGCTTTTGCCGTCTGACACGAGGACGGCATGTACCGTCACACTCCGCAGCGTCAAGCGTCCGGACGGGTCCGTCCGGCGGGCGCCTGAGACCACGACTGTGATCACTGAGTGCCGACCGGAGAGAAGAGCCAAGTTGTCCCCGACCAGCGAGACCGCACAGGGCGGCCGCCGACTCGTCATCGTCGAGTCGCCTGCCAAGGCGAAGACGATCAAGGGCTACCTCGGCCCCGGATACGTAGTCGAGGCGAGCGTCGGGCACATCCGCGACCTCCCGAACGGCGCCGCCGAGGTGCCCGACAAGTACACCGGTGAGGTGCGCCGCCTGGGCGTGGACGTCGAGCACGACTTCCAGCCCATCTACGTCGTCAATGCCGACAAGAAAGCCCAGGTCAAGAAGCTCAAGGAGCTGCTGGCCGAGTCGGACGAACTCTTCCTCGCCACCGATGAGGACCGCGAGGGCGAAGCCATCGCGTGGCACCTCCAGGAAGTCCTGAAGCCCAAGGTCCCGGTCCACCGGATGGTCTTCCACGAGATCACCAAGGACGCGATCCGCGAGGCGGTGTCGAACCCGCGCGAGCTGAACAAGCCGATGGTCGACGCCCAGGAGACGCGCCGCATCCTCGACCGGCTGTACGGGTACGAGGTCTCGCCGGTCCTGTGGAAGAAGGTCATGCCGAAGCTCTCGGCGGGCCGGGTCCAGTCGGTCGCGACGCGACTCGTCGTCGCCCGGGAACGCGAGCGCATCGCTTTTCGTTCTGCCGAGTACTGGGACCTCACCGGTACGTTCTCCACCGGACGTGCCGGGGACGCCTCCGACCCGTCCTCCCTGGTCGCCCGCCTGACGACGGTCGACGGCCGGCGCGTCGCCCAGGGCCGCGACTTCAACGCGGCCGGACAACTGAAGAGCGACGTCCTGCACCTGGACGAGGCGAACGCCCGCGCGCTGGCCGCCGCCCTCGCCGACTCCTCCTTCGCGGTGCGCTCGGTCGAGTCCAAGCCGTACCGCCGTTCGCCGTACGCCCCGTTCCGTACGACGACGCTCCAGCAGGAGGCTTCCCGCAAGCTCGGCTTCGGCGCGAAGTCGACCATGCAGGTGGCCCAGAAGCTGTACGAGAACGGCTTCATCACCTACATGCGTACGGACTCCACGACGCTGTCGGACACGGCGATCAACGCCGCCCGCGCCCAGGTGACGCAGCTTTACGGTGCCGCCTACCTGCCGGACAAGCCGCGCTCGTACGCCGGGAAGGTCAAGAACGCGCAGGAGGCGCACGAGGCGATCCGCCCTTCGGGTGATCGTTTCCGCACCCCCGCCGAGACGGGGCTGACCGGCGACCAGTTCAAGCTGTACGAGCTGATCTGGAAGCGGACCGTCGCCTCCCAGATGAAGGACGCGGTCGGCAACTCGGTCACGGTCAGGATCGCGGGCGCCGCCTCCGACGGCCGGGTCGCCGAGTTCTCCGCCTCCGGCAAGACGATCACCTTCCACGGCTTCATGAAGGCGTACGTCGAAGGCGCCGACGACCCGAACGCAGAGCTGGACGACCGCGAGCGCCGGCTGCCGCAGGTCGCCGAGGGCGACGCGCTGGCCGCCGAGGAGATCACGGTCGACGGCCACGCGACGAAGCCGCCGGCCCGCTACACCGAGGCCTCGCTGGTCAAGGAGCTGGAAGAGCGCGAGATCGGACGTCCTTCGACGTACGCCTCGATCATCGGCACGATCCTGGACCGCGGATACGTCTTCAAGAAGGGGACGGCGCTGGTTCCGTCGTTCCTGTCGTTCGCCGTGGTCAACCTGCTGGAGAAGCACTTCGGCCGGCTCGTCGACTACGACTTCACCGCCCGGATGGAGGACGACCTCGACCGCATCGCGCGGGGCGAGGCGCAGTCCGTGCCGTGGCTGAAGCGGTTCTACTTCGGCGAGGGCGAGGCCACGGGCGTCGCCTCGGACGCCGGCAACGGCGACGGGGACCACCTCGGCGGTCTCAAGGAGCTGGTGACGGATCTCGGCGCGATCGACGCGCGTGAGATCTCGTCGTTCCCCGTCGGGGACGGGATCGTGCTGCGGGTCGGCCGGTACGGGCCGTACATCGAGCGTGGTGAGAAGGACGCCGAGGGCCACCAGCGCGCGGACGTTCCGGACGACATGGCTCCGGACGAGCTGACGGTGGAGTACGCGGAGGAGCTGCTCGCCAAGCCCAGCGGTGACTTCGAGCTGGGCACGGACCCGGAGACGGGGCGGCAGATCGTCGCGAAGGACGGGCGCTACGGCCCGTACGTGACGGAGATCCTTCCCGAGGGCACGCCGAAGACGGGCAAGAACGCGGTCAAGCCGCGGACGGCCTCGCTGTTCAAGTCGATGTCGCTGGACACGGTGACGCTGGCGGACGCGCTGAAGCTGATGTCGTTGCCGCGGGTGGTCGGGGTCGACGCCGAGGGCGTCGAGATCACCGCGCAGAACGGCCGGTACGGGCCGTACCTGAAGAAGGGCACGGACTCGCGGTCGCTGGAGACCGAGGACCAGCTCTTCTCGATCACGGTCGAGGAGGCGCTGGCGATCTACGCCCAGCCCAAGCAGCGCGGGCGGGCGGCCGCCAAGCCGCCGCTCAAGGAGCTGGGCACCGACCCGGTGAGCGAGCGTCCGGTCGTGGTCAAGGACGGCCGTTTCGGGCCGTACGTGACCGACGGCGAGACGAACGCGACGCTGCGGTCCGGCGACAGTGTGGAGGAGATCACTCCCGAGCGCGGGTACGAGCTGCTGGCCGAGAAGCGGGCCAAGGGCCCGGCGAAGAAGGTCGCCAAGAAGGCGGTGAAGAAGGCCCCGGCGAAGAAGGCCGCCGCCAAGAAGACGGCGGCGAAGAAGACGGCTTCCTCTTCGGCCGCGGCGAAGAAGACCGTGGCGGCGAAGAAGGCCCCGGCGAAGAAGGCTCCCGCCAAGAAGGTGGCGGCGGCGCCGGCGGAGTAGGGCTGGAGCTTGCGGAGCGGGGCTGCCGCTCGCGGAGCGGGGGCGGCCCCGAGGAGTTGCGTACGGGGGCCGGAACCGGAACGGGCGGGCCGGGACCGGCCGGGCCGCCCCTTGCCCGCCCCGTCCGACCCCGGGGGCCCGCCCGTTCCGCCCCGGGGCCCGCCGCCGAAAGGGCCGCGCGTGCCCCCCGCGTACCCACGCACACATTCGTTCGAGGACCCCCGCATGCCCCCCGGACACTCCGGATAGGCTGGCGGGATGACGCGAGCCGAGCAGCCAACGGTCGTGAGCCCCACCTCCGACGCACTAGCCGCAGACTCACGCGAGCGAGCCGTACGGGCTCTTCTGCGCCACCAGCCGCTGAAGCGGCTGTGGAGCGCACAGCTCGTCAGCGGTGTCGGGGACGCTCTCGCCCTACTCGTCCTTCTCCTGCTGACGCTGGAGGCCGCAGGCCCCCGGGCGGTGTTCGGCGGTGACTACCGCGGTGCCGCCTTCGTGGTCGCCGCGGTCTTCGGTGCGCGACTTCTCGCCACGCTGTTGTTCGGCGCCGTCCTGCTCGGGCCGGTGTCCGCGCTCGTCGCGCCCGGCGGCCCGCTCGACCGGCGCTGGGCGATGCTCGCCGCCGACGGGCTGCGGCTCGCGCTGCTGGTCGTCGCGCCCCTGTGGGCCGGCTGGATGCCGGGCAGGGCGACGGCGGTGCTGCTCGTCACGGTCTTCCTCCTCGGCGTCGCGGAACGGCTCTGGTCGGTGGCGCACGAAAGCGCCGCCCCCGCCCTGCTGCCCACCCCGCCCATCGAGGGCGACGCGGTACGTCCGCTTCCGGATCACCTGGGAGCGCTGCGCAGGCTGACGCTCCGTACGAACTTCGCCACGATCCCCCTCGCCGCGGCCGCGCTCCTCGTCGCGACGCTGCTGGGACGACTGCTCGGCACCGGGATCGAATGGTTCACCGGGCACCCGGCGGCCCTCGCCTCGTACGTCGCGGCGGGCCTCTTCGCGGCCTCCCTCTCCGTCCTCGCCCTGCTGGAGCTGCCCGACGCGCACACTCCGCGGCCGCGCTCCCCGCTGGAGGGCCTGCGCCGGCCCAGCACCGGCAACGGCCCCGACAAGGGCCGCACCGGCGCCCTTCCGCTTCTGGTGCTGGCGGGCGGTGCCGTGACCTGCGCGACCGCCGCCGCGGGCGCCGTCTCCGTCCTGCACGCGCAGGACCTCGGCGGCGGGGGCGCGACCTTCGCGCTGCTGGTGCTGGCGCTCGCCGCGGGCACCGGGCTCGGCATCCGGACGGCCGCCAAGGTCCTCCCGGCGTTCTCGCGCCGACGCCTGCTGTCCCTCGCGGTCGCCGTCGCCGGGGTCGCGCTGCTGGCCATGGGGCTGGTGCCGGACACCACCACCGTGCTGCTCCTCGCCCTGCTCGCGGGGTACGCCGCCGGGGTCGCCGCCAACACCGCGCACACCCTGCTCGACCTGGAGACCGAGGACTACCGGCAGGCCCGCACCACCGAGCACCTTCAGGCCGTCGTACGGCTCAGTGGCGCGCTCGGCATGCTCGCCGGCCCCCTGCTGGCCGCCGCGATCGGGCTGCACCGGCTGGAGAGCGGAAGCGTCGTCCTCGTCCGGGGCGGCGGGGCCGGGTACACGTTGATGCTGGTCGGGGCCTTGCTGCTGCCGGTGGCCGCGCTCGTGCTCGCGAAGACGGACGACCGACAGGGGGTACCGCTGCGGCGGGACCTGCGGGAGGCGATCCGGGGCGGCGAGCCCGGGCAGGCACCGTCGAAGACCGGGTTCTTCATCGCCCTGGAGGGCGGCGACGGCGCCGGGAAGTCGACACAGGCGAAGGCGCTGGCCGACTGGATAAGGGCCAAGGGCCACGAGGTCGTCGTCACCCGCGAGCCGGGGGCGACGCCGATCGGCAAGCGGCTGCGGTCGATCCTGCTGGACGTGTCGAGCGCCGGCCTGTCGAACCGGGCGGAGGCGCTGCTGTACGCGGCCGACCGGGCCGAGCACGTGGATTCGGTGGTGCGGCCGGCGCTGGAGCGCGGTGCCGTGGTGATCACCGACCGGTACATCGACTCCTCGGTGGCGTACCAGGGCGCGGGGCGCGACCTGGCCCCGACCGAGATCGCCCGCATGTCCCGCTGGGCGACCCACGGCCTCGTACCGCACCTGACGGTTCTGCTGGACGTGGCGCCGGAGACGGCGCGCGAGCGGTTCACCGAGGCGCCGGACCGGCTGGAGTCGGAGCCGCCGGAGTTCCACGCGCGGGTGCGAGCCGGCTTCCTGACGCTCGCGGCTGCTGACGCCAGTCGCTACCTGGTCGTCGACGCGGGCCAGGAGCCCGAGGCGGTCACGACGGTCGTACGTCACCGGCTCGACCGGATGCTGCCGATGTCGGAGCAGGAGATCGCCGCCGCCGAGGCCGCGCGCAAGGCCGCCGAGGAGGAGGCGCGACGCCGCGCCGAGGAGGAGGCCGCGCGCAAGGCCGAGGAGGAGCGCATCGAGCGCGAGCGGCAGGAACAGCTCGCCCGGCTGCGCGCCGAGGAGGAGGAGCGCAAGCGCCGCGAGATCGAGGAGGCGCGGCGCCGCGAGGCCGAACGGCAGGCCGAGGAGGCCAGGCAGCGTGCCGAGGAGGCGCGCCGGCTCGCCGAGGAGGAGCGGGCACGCCGCGAGGCCGAGGCCAAGGCGCGGGCCGCCGAGCAGGAACGTCTGCGCAAGCAGGCCGAGGAGGAGGCGCGGCTGCGCGCCGAGGCGGAGGAACGCCGCCGGGAGAAGCAGCGCAAGGCGGAGGAGGCGCTGCTGAAGGCGGAGGAGGCGCGGGCGGCCGCGGCCGCTGCCGCGGCGGCTTCCGCTGCGGCGGCGACGGCTTCGGCCACGGCTTCGGCGACGGCCCCGGTGCGTACGCCGCGACCGGCCGAGCGCGTGCCGGAGTCGGACAACGAGAGGACCGTGCCGACGCCGATCGTGCGGCTGGACCTGACGAAGGACCCGGCGCCCGGCTCCGCGGACGAGACGGCGGTCCTGCCGCAGACGCCGGCGGCGGACGGGACGACGGCGCTGCCGCGGACCCCGGCGGACGGTTCGGCGGACGAGACCACGGTGATCCCCCCGGTGCGGGAGGGGGGCCCGGCGGCGGACGAGACGGCGGTGCTGCCGCCCGTACGGGACGCGGGACCGGCGGACCGGGTGCCCGCGGGGTACTTCCGGGACGAACCCGCGGTGGACCGTACGCGGGAGCTGCCGCAGGTCGACCCGGACGGCCCGACGGAGGCGGAACGCCGGCCCCGACGGCGCTCGGACTGGGCGGAGGAGACACCGCTGGACGACCTGCCGTCGCTGGCGGACGAACTGCTCGGAGGGCCCCCGGAGGAAGACGGGAACAAGGGCCCGAAGGGCCGGGGCCGACGGTAGAGGGCGGAGCCGGGACGGGCCGGACCGCCCGTCCCGGCAGGGGCTGCCGCCAGGAGCGCGGCGGACCGCGGCTCCGCGGGCTCACGCGATGGCGCGCCCGTATCGCTCGCCCCCGGCAAGGGATGCCGCCAGGGGTGCGGGGAACTGCGCGACCAGCCGCTCACCGGCCCGCTCGGAGCGGCTGACCGCCCGGCGGGGTCACGGGACGGGGCAGGGAGGGGAGATGCCCCCGCCACCGGGTGCCGCCCGCCCCGGTCCGCGCGCGGGGTCCCCGCTCGCGCGCGTACGCCTGCGCACTGGGCGTGCCCGTACGCCCCGACCGCCCCCGCGCCGACCGCCCCCGGCCCCACCCCCCGACCGCCCGCCCCCTCCGTCCCCGATTGTCAGTGGGCTCCCCCACAATGGAGACCGGCCCCACCCCGGGGCCCGCAAGTGCAGGGAGCGGCCATGACCGTATGGGACGACCTCGTCGGCCAGCAGCGCGTCCAGGAGCAGTTGGCCGGCGCGGCCAAGGACGCCGACGCCCAGGTCACCGCCCAGTCCGCCGGTGAGAAGGCCGCCGACGCGTCGAAGATGACGCACGCCTGGCTGTTCACCGGCCCCCCCGGCTCCGGCCGCTCCACCGCCGCCCGCGCCTTCGCCGCGGCCCTCCAGTGCACGAGCCCCGACCGCGCCCTCGGCGCCGACCCGGGCTGCGGGTTCTGCGACGGCTGTCACACCACCCTCATCGGCACGCACGCGGACGTCGAGATCGTCCGTACCGACCTGCTCTCCATCGGTGTGAAGGAGACCCGCGACCTGGTCCGCCGCGCCCAGCTCTCCCCGGCCGTGGGCCGCTGGCAGGTCATCGTCCTGGAGGACGCCGACCGCCTCACCGAGGGCGCGGGCAACGTCCTCCTCAAGGCCGTCGAGGAGCCCGCCCCCCGCACGGTGTGGCTGCTCTGCGCCCCCTCCCTCGAAGACGTGCTGCCCACCATCCGCTCCCGCTGCCGCCACCTCACCCTCAGCACGCCCTCCGTCGCCGCGGTGGCCGACGTCCTGGTGCGCCGCGACGGCATCGAGCCCGAGGCCGCCATGACCGCGGCCCGCGCCACCCAGGGGCACATCGGCCGCGCCCGCCGCCTGGCCACCGACGAGCGGGCCCGCAGCCGCCGCGCCACCGTCCTGCGCCTCCCGCTGCGCGTGGACGACATCGGCGGCTGCCTCAAGGCCGCCCAGGAACTGGTCGACGCGGCGGGCGAGGACGCCAAGCAGGTCGCGGAGGACGTGGACGAGAAGGAGACCGAGGACCTGAAGGCCGCCCTCGGCGCGGCCGCCGGGGGCCGGATGCCGCGCGGCACGGCGGGCGCGATGAAGGAGCTGGCCGACCGCCAGAAGCGCCGCTCCACCCGTACCCAGCGCGACAGCCTCGACCTCGCCCTGTCCGACCTCACCGGCTTCTACCGCGACGTCCTCGCCCTCCAGCTGGGCTCCTCGGTCGCCCTCGCCAACGAGGACGTACGCGAGTCCCTGGAGCGCATCGCCCGCGACTCCACCCCCGAGCGCACACTGCGCCGCATCGAATCGATCATCGCCTGCCGCAACGCCCTGGACCGCAACGTGGCCCCTCTCCTCGCGGTGGAAGCGATGGCGGTGTCCCTGCGAGCGGGCTGAGCGGATGCCGGGCGGCGAGCGCCGGGCCGGCGGGACCCGGGGCAAGCGGGCGGCCCCGGGTTGACCACCTCACTCGTACGAGCAACTGAACGCATCCGAGACCCACGGCGCGTGACAATCCCACTACGCTCCGGACATGAACTCCAGGCGCCTGCTCCGTTCCTCCGCCACCCTGTTCGCCGTGACCGGTCTGCTGATCGCGGGCTGCTCCGGTGGTTCGGGGGCCTCGTCGCCGCCGAGCCGGACGGTGTCCACCACCGCGCAGAGCGCGGGGACGGCCGGGGACCGCGCGGCCCTGGCTCCGTACTACGCGCAGAAGCTGAGCTGGCGGGAGTGCGGGGTGCCCGGTTTCGAGTGCGCGACGATGAAGGCGCCGCTCGACTACGCGAAGCCGTCCGGCGGCGACATCAAGCTGGCGGTGGCGCGGAAGAAGGCCACCGGGCCGGGCAAGCGCATCGGATCGCTGCTGGTCAACCCCGGCGGGCCGGGCGGTTCCGCGATCGGCTACCTCCAGGCGTACGCCGCTCTCGGTTACCCGGCGCCGGTCCGCGCCCGCTACGACATGGTGGCCATCGATCCGCGCGGAGTCGCCCGCAGCGAGCCCGTGGAGTGCCTGACCGGACCCGAGATGGACGCCCACACGCAGGTCGACCAGACGCCGGACGACGCGGCGGAGGTCACCAGGCTGACGGCCGCGTACGAGAAGTTCTCGAAGGGCTGCGAGAAGCGTTCGAAGAAGATCCTCCCGCATATCTCCACCGTCGAGGCGGCCCGGGACATGGACATCCTGCGCGAGGTCCTCGGCGACCAGAAGCTCCAGTACGTCGGTGCCTCGTACGGCACCTTCCTGGGGGCGACGTACGCCGAACTCTTCCCCGACCGCACCGGCCGCCTCGTCCTCGACGGCGCGATGGACCCCTCCCTGACCGCCCGGGACCTGAACCGGGACCAGACCGCCGGGTTCGAGACCGCCTTCCGGTCCTTCGCCGCCGACTGCGTCAAGCAGCGGGGCTGCCCGCTCGGCACCGGCACCCCCGCCGAGGCCGGCGCCCGCCTGAAGGCCCTGTTCAAGGCGCTGGACACCAAGCCCGTCCCCACCAAGGACAAGAACCGCCCGCTCGGTGAGGCCCTCGCCACGACAGGCGCGATCGCCGCGATGTACGACGAGGGGGCCTGGCCGCAGCTCCGGGCCGGCATCACGGCCGCCCAGCAGGGCGACGGCAACGGCCTGCTGGCGCTCGCGGACACCTACTACGAGCGCGACGGCAGCGGTGCGTACGCCAACCTCATGTACGCCAACACCGCCGTCAACTGCCTCGATCTCCCCCCGGCCTTCACCTCGCCGGCCGACGTCCGGGCCGCCCTCCCCGCCTTCGAGAAGGCTTCCCCGGTCTTCGGCAGGGGCCTGGCCTGGGCCTCCCTGAACTGCGCCTCCTGGCCGGTCGAGCCCACCGGCGCCGCCCACCGCATCGAGGCCAAGGGCGCGGCCCCGCTGGTCGTGGTCGGCACCACCCGCGACCCGGCGACCCCTTACAAGTGGGCCGAGTCCCTCGCCGGCCAGCTCGCCACCGGCACCCTCCTGACGTACGACGGCGACGGCCACACGGCGTACGGCCGCGGCAGCGACTGCATCGACACGGCGATCAACACCTACCTCCTGGAAGGCACCCCTCCGAAGGACGGCAAGCAGTGCTCCTGACCCGGCGCCGCCCCCGCACAGCCCGCCACTGACCTGCGCGGAGTCCGCCATTCCGGGGGTGTGCGGAGCACCCCCGGAAACTGTGTAGACTTGGCTCCGCTGCTGATCGCACCATGGTGTGAACGCGGCGGCGCCGCCTTAGCTCAGTTGGCCAGAGCAACGCACTCGTAATGCGTAGGTCTCGGGTTCGAATCCCGAAGGCGGCTCAGAAGGACCCCAGACCGGAAGTTTCCGGTC
Source organism: Streptomyces sp. NPDC088745 (assembly GCF_044751045.1). Lineage (NCBI taxonomy): Bacteria > Bacillati > Actinomycetota > Actinomycetes > Kitasatosporales > Streptomycetaceae > Streptomyces > Streptomyces sp. NPDC088745. The sequence goes on along the minus strand of NZ_JBIVLB010000020.1, from coordinate 1,534 downwards.
TGGGGTTTTCTGTTGTGTGCGGGGCCGGGTCAGGACGGGTCGTTCTGGGGGGTGGGGCGGGTCCAGACCTCCAGGGCGGGGTGGCCGTTGGCGGCGGGGAGGGTGTCGGTGGGGTGCCAGTGCCAGGCTTCGTAGGCTGCCTTGGCCACCGTGTTGGCGGGCTCGATCAGGGTGGTGACGAGTTCGGCGTCGACCCGTACGAGAAGGCGGTCCTGGAGTTCCTCGGCCACGCCCCGGCGGCGGTGGGAGGGGGCGACCATCAGTTCCGCCACGTTGAAGATCCGGCCGGAGTCGGCGAGTTGGCCGAGGGTGGTGGGGGCGATGTCGTGGCGGCCGTACCACCAGGAGCCCTGGCGGTCGGGCAGGTAGCCGTAGATGCAGCCGACCAGGGCCGTCGCCGCGCTGGCGATCAGCATGTCGAAGCCGGGGCGCTGGACGTCCGCGGCGAAGCGATCGAGGAAGGCGGCGCGGTCGCGGGCGGCATGGGCGGGCGTTTCGCGGCGCGCGCTTTTGTCGTATGAGATGCGGGTGCCTGTGGACGGCGGACGGGGTGGGGGATCGGAGTCGCGGTACGTTTTCTCATACAAGTCGGCGATCGATTCCCGCTGTTGGTCCGCCTGCCACCTGCTCAGCCGACGGAAGAAGACCTCTGCCACTGCTGCCATTCCCACAGAGTGTCAGGGGGCGGCGGGGAGTGGAACAGGTCGCCGCTCCTCCGCTCGCCGGTACCCCTGCTGGTGTTCGTTCCGGTGCGGGAATCGTCTAGTGCGGCAGTGCCGTTTCGATCTGGGCGGTGACCTCGGCCGCCGGGAGCGGGCGACCGGTGCGGCCGAAGCCGTGGATGGAGGTCTCGCCCAGGCGCAGGGTCGGCGTCCCGCGTACCCCGCTGCGGGCGAAGGCCTCGGCGACGGAGTCGGCCCACGGCCTGTACGTGCCCGATGAGACGGCCTCGCGGAAGTCGGGTGCGGTCAGGCCCGCCGATTCCGCTACGCGCAGCACCACGGAGGGGTGCCCGTAGGAGTCGACGCTCTCGTCGGGCTGCTGGGCGTAGAGGGCCTCGTGCAGGGTCTTGAAGTCGGCCTGGCTCTCGTTGATCGCGGCGCCGGCCGCGCTCAGTGCGGTGGCGGAGCCCTGCCCGCCGAGCATCCCGTCCAGGAGCGCCGCGAAGTGGTACTCCAGGCGCAGCCGGCCCGCGTCCGCGAGGCCCCGTATCGCTTGGCCCGACGCCTGCTCCAGAGCCGCGCAGTACGGGCAGCGGAAGTCCTCGTACAGGGAGAGGACCGGCAGGTCACCGGGCTGCCCGTACGGGATCACCAGGCCGGGGCCGCCCGTGGTGTGGGCGGGGGCCAGGTGCTGTGAGGACGTCTGCTGCGTCATGGGGCGGGCTCCTTTTTCGGTCCCTCCCAGATACGCACAGGGGCGGGGGGGGGGGGGCGGGGGGGGGGGGGGGCCCCCCCCCCCCCGCGCCCCCGGCCCCCCCCCCCCCGGGGGGGGGGCGCGGGGGGGGGGGGGGGGGGGGTGGTGGGGGGGTGTG
>NZ_JBIVLB010000019.1:0-128621 GCF_044751045.1 Streptomyces sp. NPDC088745 | reverse complement strand
GGTGTCTTTTGGTCCGTGGTTTCTACCTTCCCCCCCCCCCCCCCCTTGGGGCGGGGGGGGGGGGGGGGGGCCCCGCGGGGGGGGGGGCCCCCACCACCGTCAGGGCTGGGGGATGGCGAGTTGTACGCGTTTAAGGGCTGTGCCCAGATCCCGGCAGAAGTCGCGGAGCACGCGCCGGTCACCCGGGTCGGTGCAGCCGTCGCGGACCAGTTGGCCGGCCCGGTTGAACGCCCGCTGTACCTCGCGGCGCCGGTAGTCCTCCACGAGGCCGTAGTCGACCTGCGGGAGCAGCACTTCAGCCGCGACGACCAGGTCTTCAGCGAGCTGAGCGTATTTCTCGTGCGAGAACGTGCCGTCGAACTGGGTGGTGGCCATCACCAGGCGCCCGCGAATCCACAGCGGGGTGGCGGTGTCGGCGCTCATGCCACGGCCCCGAGCCCACGCTCGTCCAGGACGTCGTCGAAGATCCCCTCAACGACATGGGAGTAGTGGTTCTTCGGGGCCTGCGCCCAGGAAGCGCGCGCCCATTCCCAGTAGCCCAGCCCGGACGGGCCGTCGAGGAAGCGGGAGACCAGTTCCCGCAGGTGGTCCCGGCTGATCAGGCCCGCCTTGTAGTGGTGCGACCAGAAGGACACCCAGGCGTTGCAGGCCACCAAGGTCGTCCTCTCCTCCTCCGACTTGCCTTCCAGCAGCTTGCTGCCGTATCCGGGGAAGTCCCGCAGCAACGCCAGGTGGTGACCGGCATAGGTCTGGACGCGAGCGCGCATCCGGTCGCGGGCCGAGAGGGCGGTATGGGTGGCGCCGACCACGACGAGGGCCGTCAACAGGATGTGGGTGGTATGGGGTCGGTGCATGAAGTGCTCCTCCTCAGAAGGGGTGGGCAGGTAAGGCCGCGGTGATAGGGCGGTGCACGCGCTCGCGCTGGAGGGCCGGGGACTCGGAGTGCTGGAGAGCGAGGGAACCAGAGGGGGGCGATGGTGGTCTCACCGGTCATCCTTCCTCCGTCTGCGCTTGATCCGGGAGCCTGGACAGCCCTCCCAGGAGGTCGACGTGTTCGACCAGAAGCCGGTAGTGCACGAGCTGCACGACTGGGCTTTTGGCGTCGCGTATGCCCGCGAGCAGTTCGTGACGCTTGGCGAGGACGTGGTTGAAGCGGGAGCGGCATGCGGCTGGCACCGCGTTCGGGTCGATACGCTCGATGAGCGCGTCGCGGGCCAGCCCCAACCGCTCCGCCCGCTCCAGGACATCGGACGGAGCTACTACGCCCAGGCGGTCCGGCTGTACGGTCACCGGTTGCGCCCGAGCGCAAAGACCTCGTGCTCCTCGTCCACGATCTCGAGGAACCGCGCACCGCGGGGCCGCTTCTGGAGGTCGAGGTCGTTCCAGCCCTCCCGGGCCAGGTCCCAGTATTTGATGCCGTCCTCCTCCTGGAAGAGGTAGCGCAGGCACCCCCGGAGTTTGGCGCTGCTCATCAGGCGAGTCTCGTACTCGACGAACCAGGCCGACATCATGTTGCCGTGGATGAGGAACGCGGTGCGCGCCGCGTCATCCGGCAGTTGGACCGTGGTGGTGTTGGCCCTTTCCCGCATTTCCGGGGTGCCCGCGAGGAGAGCGAGCCGCTGATCGAAGTGCATGCGCTGGGTGCGCTCCAGCAGCAGTTCCTTGTGCTGGCGGCGCGACAGCAGCAGGTGGCCTGCGGCAGCGCCGAGAGCGGTGCAAACGATCAGGCTGGGCGTGTGCTTCATCGTGATTCTCCTGTGCAGTGCGGGTAGGACAGTCGGGGGTATGGGGGAACCTGGCGTTCACGCACGGCGGTGTCGGCGGCACAGAGCCGTTCGAGCTGCCGGTGGGCCGACGCGTAGTTCTGCTGCTGGTCGAGTTCGAACGCGAGCGCCCGCACCTTGCCGGCCAGTTCCTGGACGGCGCGCAGCGCCTGGACCTCGCTGGTGGCGCCGCGGACCGTGCGTTCGAGGTCGCCGACAAGCTCACGCCCCTTGGCCAACGCGGTCTGGTAGTGCTCCAGCCCGACGGAGTCTTTCCGCAGGCGGGCAGTGATCCGGCTCTGGTCGGTGGAGTTGACGACGCCCCAGTAGAAGCCGTGCAGGTCGCCAGCGGCCTTGAGGAGGCGTGGCCAGCCGGGCGGTCGCGTCCAGCCGAGGATGATGGCGCACTCGGCCTTCACGTACACGGCGTCCGTGCGAACGGCCGCCGTGGCGGGCACGGGCGTCCCCGCAACGGAGTGGGTCGCGCCCTCTTCGGGGGGCGGCGAGTCAGGCATGGAGGTACCAGTTCTGTGAGAAGTCCTGCGGGACAGCGGGCGGTGGTTCGATCTCGCCGATGACCTCAGCTTCGATGAGGTGTTCCAGCAGTCCTTCAGCCGTCACCGCCATCTGCCGCACGTACGTCTGGGCCCGTTCGGTGTCGGCGGGGAGCCCGCCGCCCTGGAGCTCGGCGGCACGGGTCAGGAGCTTCGCCAGCGAGTCCTCGGTCCAGATGTGGGAGGCGAGACGAGCGAGCCGGTCCAGCCCTGCGCGCAGCAGCACGTCGAGCGCGGGAAGGGCGTGCTCGGGCGGCGCCTGGTCGTCGAGTACGTCGCTGGCCGCGTCCAACACCCTGCTCAGCACCTTCTCGGGGGAGAGGTGCACCAGGACGCGGGCCAACGTCGCGGCGTCGACCGGTGCCCACTGGAGGACCGAGGCGAGGTGTTGTTGCCGAACGGGCGGCTTGACGGCCGTACGCATCGTGCTTTCTCCCCTCAGTCCGAATCGGAGTTCTGTTGTGCCAAGGGGGTGCTGCCCCGCCCCGGTTCCTGCACTTCCCCGGGCGGGGCAGCACCGGCCGCCGTCGCCCCTGGGCACCACTCCGGGGTCGGCGGCCAACTTCCCGGCGGCTGCGCTCCAAGGCGTTCAGCGGCCGGGGGTTCGTGGAGGCCGTCGTCGTCACGGCCTGTTCGCTCGTACGTCTCCGCGCCCCTGTCGGGCCCGGTGTCCTCGTCCTCAGCAGGGGTGATCGAGGACTGCGCCCGCAGCAGCAGTCCCCCCATGACGGCGATAAGGACGGCGCCGATGGTGAAGCGCGGCCAGTCGAGTCCCTCCCACAGGGCGGCGCTCATGCGGCGGTCTCGAAGTCTGCGAGGACCACCCACACACGGTCTCCCGAGAACGTGCAGACGTCGGCGAGCTCGCGGACGATGTGCAGGCCCCGGCCGCTCTCCGCGTCGATGTCCCTGGGCTCGGCGATCTCCGGAAGGCACACCGGGGAACCGCTGGCGACCGCAAGGACGACCACGTCGCCGTGCGCGAAGCACCCGACGCCGACGGTGTCGCCGGTCCCGTGCTGGAAGCCGTTGGTGACGAGCTCGGAGACGATCATCTGGGCCCGGTAAACCACGTCTTCCGGATAGTCGGCGTACCGCAGTCGGGCGGCCACGATCTGCCGCATCCGGCCGGGCCAAGGTCGCACGTCCCCCACGCGGGGCAGCTTGTAGACCTCGTAGGGCACCCACCTCGTTGTGCAGCGCCGACCGGAAGCCGATGCTGTGTGGTGCACGGGGTGAGCTGCCATGAGGTCGTCCTCTGCGGTCGAGGCAGGCGCCCAGAGGGCACCATGAACGGAGGAAGTGTCACCGTCCGCGTCGCGGCTTCTTGTGACTCAACTACCGTCGCTGAAGACGCAGTTAGGATTCAATGAGAACTCACGGATTCCCCACCGGGGACCCAAAATGGCACGTGCCAATCGCGCACATGGGCTGTTGGGACGCGCACATCTGCTGTCAGACTGCGCGTATCTGCAAAGGTGCCGCGCAGACCTGCTGAGGAGGGAAGCACATATGGATGCTCGTACTCGTCCCACGGGCCGGCGTATCGCCCTGGGCTCCGAGCTCCGCGAGCTGCGCCACACGCGCAAGCTCACTCTGGAGGAGGCGGCACAGGGGTTGGGCTTCTCCGAGGCGCAACTCCAGCGGGTCGAGACGGGGCTGAGTTCTCTGCGCAGGCGCGATCATCTCGTCAAGCTGTTGGAGCGGTACGGAGTCACGGACAGGAAGACGGTGAACGAGCTCCTGGAGATGCAGGCGCAGGCCTCGGACGAGGACTGGTTCATCCCCTACAAGGACTCCAGCACGCCAGCGCAGATGCCTCGCTTCGTTCAGGTGGAGGCCGTAGCCCGCTCGGTTCGCGCGTACCACCCACTCTTGCCCTGGGGGTACCTCCAGACGGAGGCTTACGCACGAGCCATCTTCGCTATGCAGCAGCCTGTGCTCGAACTGCCGCGCGACTCGATCGACAAGGCCGTACGTCTACGGATGCTCCGCCAGAAGTACATCACCCGCGACGAGGAGCCGATGATGTTCCACGCCATCCTGGGTGAGCCGGCGCTGCGACACATCGTGGGCGACATAGACGTGATGGTGGAACAGGGCGAAGCGCTCATCAAGCTCAACGAGCGGGAGAACGTGACGATCCAGTTCCTTCCCTCGAACAAACACGTGTACAGGTTCGCCGGGGACTTCACCATCCTCGGCATGCCGGAGAATCTGCCTGATCAGGTTCAAGTCGACAGCGCCATGGGCGACCTGTCCATGTCCGGGAAGCCCCGCACCGTGGGGAACTTCAACCGGAGGTTCGAGCTGCTCACTGCCGCAGCTCTGCCGCCGGAAGAGACCCCGGAGTTCATCCGCACGATCACACAAGAGATGGCCAAGAAATGACACATGCATCCAGGTCCGACTGGTTCAAGTCCTCGTACTCCGAGGGGAGCGGCAACAACTGCGTAGAGGTCCGCCTCAGCCCCAACGTCATCGAAGTGCGGGACTCCAAGGACACGACCGTTCCCAGCGTCCGGACGTCCTCTGCTTCGTGGACGGCGTTCCTCGCCCGCATCCCGCAGTAGGCGCACCGTACGGCGATGGCGCCCTTCCCAGGCGATGTGGGAAGGGCGCCATCGCGTCGTGTCCTACCCTGCCCGACGGCACTGACAGCCGCCAGAGCGCCAAGCGCACTCGTCGCGCGCGTACATACCCGCCAATCGCAGAGTCCCCACCTAGGGTGGAGGCATGGTGACTGCGAAGTTCCCTCTCAACCTGAGCACCGAGGCCCTTGAGCGCCGTGCGCGGCAGCACGCCCAGGCCCATGTGAACGCCGGCCGAAGGTACTTCGTCGATCTCTCGGACGTCTCGGCTGAACGACAGTGTGTGAACTACCTCCGTCACCAGTACACGGACTACGACAGCGACCAGACCACCGAACGGCACGCCGAGGCCAACCGGCTCATTGCCTCCGCCTACCCGTGGCTGGCCGAGGAGTGCGCCCGGCAGTCGGCCCGCCGCAGCGAGAAGGACCGGCTTGCCGAGAGTGCGGCCGCCATGGCGGAGGCTGAACGTGCACGGGCCCGCGAGGAGCGCAGGGCACTGGCCGCTGCCTCCGCGCAGGCACGATCTCGTCTCAGCGTGGGCCAAGAGGTCACGTTGACCCTGAAGGGCCGCCCCTACCGGGCCACCGTCAGCGAAATCCGGCGGACGAAGGTGACGGTCGCCTACGAGCTGAGGGACGGCAGCCCGCGCACCCGCGACGTTCACGCGGCCCTGCTGGACCTTGGGGAGCATCCTTCGCCCGCCCTTTAGGTCTGAACAGGGATCACGTCGAAGGGGTCGTTCTGGGCGTCCTTGGCGGGGCGGACGTACCTGGTCTCGGGGATGGTGGAATTCTCGTCCCATCGGCCGGCCTTGCGGATCGTCTTCGCGGGGGCGCCGTGGACGGCGAGGTCGGTGGCTCCGCCGGCTCGGAAGCCCTGGGAAGACACGGGGCGTCCGTCGCCGATCAGCCCGGCCTTGTGCCACCAGTGCTTGAGGCGTTCGTCCACGGCCTGGGGGCGCAGGTAGTCGCCGCGCTTGGTGGCGACGGTGACACGGAAGGTCGTGGCGGGCTGGCCGTTCTTCATCAGATGGCGAAAGAGCGGTCCGCTGGTGATGCCGCAGGCAGCGAGATGGGCGAGCCAGCGGCGCATCCGGGGCACGAGGGCGAGGTCGGGGCGGTCGAGGAGCAGCAGGGTCTGGTCCTCGTTCTGGTGCGTCTTGTCCTTGTCGAGCCAGACCTCGATCCGGTCGTCCAGGATGGTCAGGTCCTCGATGTCGAGGTTCACGTCTTCGTCGCTGCGAGCCAGGAAGCGGTAGGAGAAGGCGAAAAGCGCGGCATCGCGGATACCGATGGGGCGGCCGTCCTGCTCGGCCTTCGTGCAGAGCGCCAGGGTGTACGGGAGGGTGATCGGGAAAGCCTGCTTCCTGCGCACCGCCCTCTTGTTGCCGCGGCGGTAGTCGGCCAGCAGGCCCAGGTACAGGCTGTTGTCGGGCCGTTGGCCCGGCGGCATGGTGGTGCGGATCAGGCTCATGTAGTTCTGGATGGTGCTTACCTTCAGCCTCCGGCGCATCAGGTGGGCACCGTATTCGGTGAACGTCGCGGTGGTGCAGGGGAAGGGCACGCGCTGCGTCTCCGCGCACCAGGCGCGGAAGGCCGCCATGGGCGGCGGCTCCTTGTCGCTGCTCTCCATGGCGGCAGCGGTCTCCGGAGAGACGTAGAGCTCGGCGGCGGAGTACCTGGGGACGTCGTCTTCGGTGGGCAGGGCTTGGCCGGGGCGCAGCACCGTGTGCAGGTTCACCCGTAGCCGCGCGGGGGCGGGCGGGACCGGCAGCGCGAGCTCGCCCTCGTTCACCAGCTCGGCGTCGACGATCTCGGGCTCGGGCGCCGGGCGACTCACGGCCGTGCCTCCGGCCCCTGGTAGCCGAGCAGCGCCTCGTGGCCGCAGGGCTCGAAGACGGCACGCGCGAAGAGGCCACGGTCCCGGTTGGGCGGGTAGTAGCGGCGGACGGCGCCGACCGGACCCGCGCACACCGGACAGGCGGGAAGCGACGTTCCTGCGGCGTCCTCCAGGGGCCACCGATATTCGGAGTCGAACCGCGCAAAAGTCACGTGCGGCAGCGACGCGGAATCGAGTGCGTCAGCCTCGGCGCGCAGGGCCGCCGCCTTTTCCAGGAGGAGGTGCTCGTCGTCGGTGCGCGGGCCGGCGGTCGCCGGGGCAACCCTGTTTTCCAGCTCGGCCGCGCGGGCACGCAGCGCCCCCGGGTCAGCGGCCTCGGGCGTCACGAGATGCGCTCCTGGTGCACGGTGTCCAGGAAGTGGCGTTCGTAGGCGTCGACCAGGCGGCGCGCCTCGCGCGAGGTGAGGGGTTGGTTACTCATGAGCGCGTCGACGAGCTGCTGCTTGATGTCCTCGGGCGTAGAGACGTAGTCCTCGGGCCACAGCGACAGGGAGGACGGGAGTGTCGGGTTGGGTTCGGTGCTCATGCAGGTTCTCCGGGGGCGGGGCGGGGGTCGACATGGGTGAGTGCAAGCGCTCCCGCACGGCCGTCGACCAGGACGACGGCGCCGCCGTGCGGGAGCGTCCACGCGGCGGAGCGGGTCCGGGTGTCCAGCCGGGGGCCGCCGGGCGCCCGCTCCGGGCGGGCCCCGGGGTAGGCGGTCACGACGGTGCCCACCGGGTAGCGGGCGTTCCACTGTGCGGCGCTCGGCGGGGCCGGGGGCATCGGGGGCCTTCCGGGGCCGGGGTGGGGTCGAGAACGCTCTGGCGGAAAGTCGCTGGGCTGGATGAGTTCGGAGGGAATCTTGCCCGGGGTGATCGCACCCGGAGGGATCGGTTCGGAGGTCACGGCTGCACCCCGCAGCCTTCAAGGAAGTAGTCGTCGTAGGTGCGGTGCGCGGTGTTCCACATCCAGCGCGCATGAGGGGGCGTTTGCTCCCGGGCGGCTGCCACGAGTACCCGTTCCGTCAGATCCTCCGCTGTGGCGAAGCTCCTGACGCGGCGGAAGAAGAACGCGACCAGCGGTTCGTAATACTGCTGCAGCAGTTCCTCTACGTCTTCTACGGTCACGCGATCTCCTCCATGGCGTCACGGGTGCGGTCCAGACGGCTGCTCAACCGTCAACTCCTGGTGGCGAGGTCTGCGGCGTACTGATTCCAGGTGTCGTCCAGGGCGTCGAACAGGCTGTCCGCCGCGTCGGTGTCCTCCAGGTGAGCCCGGAAGAGATCGACGGATTCCGGCTCGTCCCACGGCCATTCGGGGTGGGTGGCGGCGTGCCGTGCCAGGTCGCCGGCAGGGCTCTGCTCGTCGGCGGCGTACGCGGCGAGCCAGCCGCCAAAGCTGCTCCAGTTCCTGGTCATGGGGTCCAGTCCTGGGATCGGTTGCTGCGGTGTCATGGCGGGCCTGTTCGGTGCGCGGGGCGGGCAGGTCAGAAGCGGTCGAGGTGGAACTGAAGGCAGTCCGGGCACATGCCGAGGTCGGTGTCGTCGTCGGCCTCGTACAGGCAGTGGCAGGTCTCGCACGGGGTAGGCGTGTCCAGCGAGGCGCCGCAGAGAAAACACAGGGCGACGGGGCGGGCGGGGTCGGCAGCCACCGGGATGTGCGTGAGCGTCGCGTCGTCCTGCCCGCACTGCGGGCAGGTGTAGACGTGGGAGGCGTTGCGGGCGTCGTAGGCGGACACGTAGTCGTCCAGCAGGTGGAAACCGTCGGGCCAGTAGCCGTAACAGAACCGGCAGGTCGGGGGGTTCTTGCCCGCCACGATGGCGAACTGGCCGCAGTAGGGACACTCGACGGTCTCACCGCGGTGCTCGTGCAGTTGCCCGCGGATCTGGTTGTTCCGCGCGGTGACGTAGGACGTGACTGTGCCCAGCCGCTGGCGTACGACCTCCAAGGCCGCCTCGATCGGGTCCCTCCCGGGCGGGCCGCCAAGCACGAGGAAATCATCGCCGGTGACGGCGCCGACGAGGACCGTCTCGCCGGTGCCGCCATCCAGTGACGGGAGCAGTTCGTCGTTGAGGAACTCCAGTAGGAAGGCGAGGACTTCGGCGGCGTTGGCTTCGATCTGCGGGGCGGAGAGGGTCAGTCCGTAGTGCTGGAGGGCGTTACGGCTGCGGGAGAGATTCTTCAGGGCCCGCGCGGGCTTGTCCGCGATCTCCAGGCCCGCGATCCTCTTCAGCCGGGCGAGGGCGGTGTCGGTGGTGCAGCTCTTGAAGTCGGCGCTGTCGAAGGCGGTGCGGGTGGTGTCCTTGTGGTCGAGATCGGCGAAGACCAGGCTCCAGTGCTCCTCTTGGAGCCGGGCCTTGAGCAGGACTTCGACGGCGGCCTGGAGGTGGAGGACCGCGTACTTGAGGTGGCGCGGGGCGGGCGGGTCGGCACTGGTGAGGTGTTCGGTGACGCTCAGCAGGTAGTCGACACCGTTGGCCACCGGGGGGAAGTCGACCTTCGGCGGCTCGGACCGCTGCGCCTTCTCCGGCCCGGGGGCGCCGCCGCCGGGACCATCGTTACCGTCACTCACCATTTCCCCCTCAAATCTTGCAGACGCAAGGCGTTCTGACGGCCGGTCGCGGCCGGAAGGCCCGGAAGCAGGTTACCGCCAACAATACGGATTATTGTCGGCTACCAGTCGGTAACCATTAGAGTCGTTCCCGAGGGCGGAGAGCACCGCCCGAACCATGAAACGAGAGAGGGCCCGTCCGGCGGCGGCCACGATGGTTCAGTCGCTTCAGTCGCTTCAGTCGCTGCCGTGATCTTCACCAAGACGCCTCACGACCCCGTTCGAGGCCGTTCGATTCTTCGCTCAGAACGGTTCTCCGCCAAACCCCTTGAGGAGCAACATCCCCATGACCGGTTCTGAGACGCCTGAGCCGACCGCCGAAAGCGTGATCAGCGGACTGTTCCACGACACCGGACTTGGCGCCCGGCCCGATCTCATCCCCGTCTACATCGCCGCGACGCTCGCGCTGCGCGACCACGAGAACGCCGCCACGCTGCGCGCGGCCGGACACACCGCCGCCGCCGACATCCTCGAGCCGGACCCCGCGGTCATCGCCGCGGCGTGGGGCCCCGAGGACCAGTAGCGGTCAACTCCCAACCCTCTGGCGCCCGATGGCGCACCACGGCGGAGAGCACCGCCGTTCACCCGAAGAGAGGAACACCCCGTTCATGCACCGTCGCCTCGTCGTCACCGCCCTGCTCCCGCAGCCCGAGCCCCAACCGACGTACCCGGAGTACGAGGACGTCCGCAGGGAGGCCCGGGGGAGGAACGCCGGGCCGATCGGCGGCCGCAACCTCGACCGTATGGAGGACGTGATCCAGCGCCGCGGCGGCGACTGGTGCACGGCCGTCCTGGGCCGGCACTTCCCCGGCCTGCGTCACACGCCCTCCGTGGACGGCTTCACCCTGTTGGTCGCCGACGAACGCGGCCTCGAGCCGGAGCTCCCGGAGAGCATCGTCCAGGCGCGCGCCGCCGAGAAGGCGCGGCGCAAGGAGCGTGAGGCGCAGGCCGCCGCCAAGTTGGAGGCGGAGAAGCGGCGTTGGGACCTGGTCACCGCCTCGGCCCCGGTCTCGTTCAGCGTGCGGGAGAACACCCGGCACACGGGCGTCGGGGGGTCGCTGCGGCACGTCACGGCGGCCGTCAACCTGGTCTCCGGACGGTCCCGGCGGCACACAGCAGGCAGAGCTCTGTGCGAGACGCCCGACCGTACGAACCCGCTGCACCTGGGCGGCCCGCTCGATGATCTGCCGCCCACCTGCAGGCGCTGCATCAAGTACGCGGGCCTGGTACGCACACTGGATACCCCGGCCCCGCCCACGCCCGCAGAAGTCGCCACGCTGCGCCTGGTCCAGTCCGGTGTGGTGTTCACCTTCCGGCCCGCACGAGGCGGCCCGGCGGCCCGGGACACCAGCCAGCGCAGCAAGGGCGCATCGGGGCACTTGGGCCGGAAGGTCGACGCCGCGGTACAGAAGGCCGAGGGCAGGGGCTGGGTGGAGAAGGACCAGCAGCACAGCAGGACGGAAGGGGGACACCTCGGTCACCGTTGGCGGCTGACCGAAGCCGGTACCGCTGCCCTGAAGGGGTGACCAGGTGGTCGCCAGAATGACCGCGAAGCAGTTCCTCGAGCTGAAGGAGCGCCGCCGCGGCGGTCAGGCTGCCCAGCCGGCCGCCGCGGCGCAGCCGAAGAAGGCCCGGAAGAAGGCGCCGCCCGCGCACCCGGGCCCGCCGTCCACCCCGCCCGCGCCCGCGGTCGAGCCGTTGCTCGCCGGGCTGTCTGGGCCGGGGCGGAGCTGGACGCTGCTCATGCCGTACGTCGAGGAGATGCTGACCAGCAATCAGCGCCTCCACCACATGGCCGTGCACCGGGTCCGGAAGCGGCTTCGCGCGGACGCCGCCGGCGTCGCCGCGGCCAAGCGCCTGCCGCACCTGCAGCGCGCGGCGATCTTCTACGTGCTGCACCCGCGCAAGCTGTCCCGGAAGCGCGACCCGGGCAACTGGGCGCCCACGGCGAAGCACTACGTCGACGGCCTGGTCACCGACGGGGGTCTCCTGCCGGACGACAACCACGAGTTCCTTATGGGGCCGATCCCCATCATGGGCGCCCCCGTGGAGTCCGGGTTCGCCCGGATGTCGCTCGTCATCGTCGAACTGAAGGGCCCGCTGAACAGCGGAAACGCGGGAACCGTCACAGAAATGGCCGGTTAGACGTACATGAACTGAGGGCTGGCCGGCTCTCCCCTTTACCTCGCTAGGAGATGCCCCTCCGTGAGCACCACGCAGCACGTGTCCCTCCAGGCCTACGCGCCGGACGGCACGCCCATCCCGCCGACGGTGAGCCGCGAGCACCTGCTCGACCTCGTTCGCGGCGCCTACGAGCGCGCCGGTGTCCACCTTGCGGGCGACGGCGTCGACATCGAACTGGCCGAGATTGCCGACAAGGCGGCGTGTTCGCTCCTGCGGGACCGCTGGAGCGACGATTTCCCTCTCGCCGCATACGACGAGCTGCTCAGCGTCGTCGCCGCGCTCCGGGCCGTTCTCGGCTTCGACCCGACACCGACCGCTCGTGAGGTCCTGGAGTGGGCTGATGAGATGGGAAAGCGCCTGGGCAGCGAGCTCGACGACCCGAAGTCCTCCGAGTACGCCCGGTTCGTGGATGGCCCGTACAGCGGCGCCATCTTGATCGTCACCGGGACTCTTGCCCTGCCCGACATGGGCCCGGCGCCCATCCTCAACCTCCCGATCGCCTGGGGCGACACCGCCGACCCCGGCCGCGGAGAGGCCCGGTACAGGCGCGATCCCGCGGCGCGCGAGCGCGTGTGGCACTACCGGCTCGACAGCGAGACCGTCCGGGAGGACGCGCGCCCGCACATCACCCTTCCCGTGTCCGACCAGGGCGGTGCGTGATGGCCAGGAACATCAGGGCCGACCACGGTGCCGTCTACCGGGCCGTCATCACCTGGGCCGAGGTCCCGGAGAAGGGCGGTACGCCCCACACGGAGTACGAGGGGCCGTACGGGACGGCGGGCGCCGCGCAGGGCCGGGTCACCTTCTGGGAGAACTACCTCCGCGATGACGACACCGGCGAGACCCGGGCCTCGGGCCACGTCGAGGAGGGCACGATCACCTGGCAGCCCTACACGCCGCCGGTGAAGAAGAAGGCCAGCGAGAAGGGCGACCGCACGTGATAGCCCTGCTCTCCCCCTTCGTCTCCTCCCCGGCCGCAGACGCCGCGCACGACGCTGCGCACGAGACTGCTGCCCGGTTCCGTCACGGCGCCTACGCCGTGACGTGCCCGGTCTGCCATGTCCCGGCCGGCGTGCTCTGCCTGGCCCGGCGCAGCGTCCACGGCGCCCGCCGAAACCTGTACCTGCAGAACCCGAAGTCCGAGGGCCTGGTGCCGCTCCTCGTGGGGCGTGTCCGATGAGCCGCACAGCGGCCGCGGCCGCGCGGGCGGCCGTCGAGTGGGCCGAGCGAGCCGAGAACGCGTTCAGCGTAGCTAGCGTCCGGCGGGCGGAAGGCGACGCGGTCATCGAGCGTCGGGGTCCCCGTAGCGAGTCCGAGGGCTGGTACGAGAAGGCCGAGACCGCCGAGCGGGAAGGCGGGACCGCTGCGGCCATGGCGAGCATGTGGGCCGACGTTGCCGGCGTTCTCCACCTGGTCGACGGAGGTGAGCCGCAGTGACCGCTCTCGCCGTTGAGGCCCCGGCCGCACCAGGGTTGGCCGGGCGCCTGGTCGTACGCGCCGCGGGGCGCCCGGTGCTGCACATCGCGGGAGAGGGCGTCACCGCCCCCGCGGTGGCGGTGTTCACCGTGCCCTTGGAGTGCGTGCCGGACGCCGAGCGGGCGCCGGGCGTACGGCCGTGGGACGGGCCGGTCACCGAGTCGAGCATCTGCCCGGCGTGTCTGCGTTCCCTGCGCGGTGAGCCCGAGCCCGAGGCGCCCCATCTCGTCCCCGCCAGCACCGCCGAGGAACTGCCGGTCCCCGCTCCTGGCCCGGCCCGCCGCGGCCGTCACCTGCGGGCCGTCCCGGACCCGGTGACGTACGCCGAGGCGCCCCTGCCCGCCACGCACGCGGGCCACCCCGTCATCTGGTCTCGCTGGACCAAGGCCCCCGTCGTCTCCCACCACGACCCGTCGTGCGCGTGGTGCGGCGACCCGGGCCCCGGTGAGATGGCCGGCGGGCGCCAGGGACACCCGACGTCCAAGACCGTCCCCTTCCGCCGGTTCATCGCCTACAGGTGCACCGCGTGCCAGGAGATGACCGCGTACGAGCAGGTCGGGGGAGACCTGCGCACCATCACCCACCACAAGTCGCGCGCTCCGAAGGACTGCAACCGATGAGCCCCACCGCCACCATCACCCCCGGCGCCAGCGCCCTTGAGCAGCATCTCGCCCTGGTCGCGTGCGGCCAGCGGCCCGGCAAGACGCAGGCCTGTGACAGTTGCCGCCGGAAGGGCTCTGGCCTCGTGAACATGGCCTCCACTGGGGCCGCCGACGCGGTCGCGGCCACCATCTGTGGAATCGCAAAGACGTCGAGCTGCCACGACTGCAAGGTCAAGGCCGCCGAGGTCATCCGTGTCTACAACGAGCAGGCAGCAGCGTGACCACCGCCGTCGCGCCGCCGCGCACCACCGCCATCGCCTTCGACCTGGAGGGCGGACTCATCGACGTCTCGGGCATCCATCACCTGTCGAGCAACGCCTCCAGGTTTCACCGCGCCAGCCTCTCGTGCCCGGCCAACCACGACATCGTGGCCGCCGCCCAGCGCGCGTACGAGAACGGGACCACGGTTCTCGTCATGACCGGCGGGGACCGGCGCCTGGAGCAGCTCGTGTCCGTGTGGCTGGGCCGCAACGGCGTGCCCGCGGCCCTGCTCCTGATGCGCGGCCGCGGTGACTACCGGCCCGGCGCCGTGGTGAAGCGGGAGCGGCTACGCGCCGCCCGGCGCCGCTTCGGCGGCCTCACCGTGTGGAGCGCCGACCCGAGTGTGACCCGCCTGTCGGAACGGGAGGGCATCGACGTCATGCCGCTGCCCGGCTACTGGGGGGACACCCGGTGACCAGACATCCGGTCGGAAACCACGAGCTCGGTTCCGAGGAGCTGTCCAAGCTGCTCGGGGGCGAGTTGCCTTCCATCCTGCCGCTCGAAGGGTGGAAGACGATGACACTGCACTGCCAAGTCGACGCGATCAGCACGTCCGACCGCCATCCGGACCTGGTGAAGCTCGAAGTGTCGTTCCCCCCAGCCAAGCCCTATACCTGACCAGTGCTCAAGCCAGGCTCGGGGCTCTCCTGCCGCATGCATCTCCCCCTGAACGAGACTCGGTTGCTATACTCGGCGCGTGCTCTCCGCGTGAGTGGAGATGGACCTATATCCGCTCAGTCGCGGAGGTCGAACGCACCTTTCCCCACCAACGTGGGGATGATCCTGTTGGCGCAGATGCCAAGCGGTATGCGCTGCAGTGCTCCCCACCAATGTGGGGGTTACCCATCAGGAAGCACCCCCTGCCGCTGCGGGGCTGAAGTGCCGTCTCCTCCCTGCCGAGCAGGGGGAATTCACCGCGCCCCGACGACAGTAACGATCTTGTGTGCTCTCCGTGCCTGTAGGGATGACTCGAAAGGGGGCCGACATGTCCCGCACAACCACGCAACCCCACCCTCTGGCCTCGTACGCCAGCCAGATCGACCCGCAGGAGGTCTATACGGTCCGCGCAGTCGCGGCCCTGCTGGGCATGGCACTCCCCAGCGTCAGCGGCATGGCGACGTACGGCCTCCTGCCCGGCGGCAGGGTCCGCCCCCATGCCCGCGGGGGCCGCCAACGTGTCTGGACCGGCGCGCAACTGCTCCGGATCGCCAAACGGCCTGTGCGGGTGCAGTACGACCACGAGAAGCTCTCCCCGACCACCCTGTACCGGGTCGGGTGCCGCTGTCAGGTGTGCGTGGCCGCCCACAGCGCGGAGAGCCTGGAGCGCCGGCGGGCCCTTGCCGAGGAGGCGTTCCCGGCCGAACAACGGCAGCGTGTCTTGGAGTTGGTCGAGACGCAGATGCCCGTTGCAGAGGCGGCGGAGAAGGTGGGGGTGACGCTGCACCAGGTCTACGGTCGCGCGAACTGGGACTTTGGGTTCGCCGAAGCGCTGGACGAGGCGGGATGGTCCCTGTGCGTGCTGGGCCAGGACAACCCGCAGTGCAGCACGGCCAGTGGATACCGGGGCAACGAAGGCGGCCGGAGTCACCGTCCGCCGTGCCGGGGAACCGGCTGCCGGGAATGGCGGCGCGCGATGGCCCAGCAGGAGCGCGTCACCCTGACGAGCGCGTGATCCCGCCGTATCCGAGGGCCCCGACCGATGGTCGGGGCCCTCGTGCGATGATCCCGCGTCATGGGGAGACACATCTGGGGGAAGACGGTCGGCGCGCTGGTCCTGACCGTGACTGTGGCGGCCGTAAGCGGCTGCGGCGGCTCGAGCGACGGGGACACCGCGGCGAAGCCGGCCGCGAAGGCAAAGGCGGTGGACCTGAAGGCGGCCACCGACACCTTCCAGGCCGCGGTGACGAAGTTCGACGAGGACGGCGGCTGCCTCGAGCAGGAGCCGGGGACGTGCTGGAAGCAGATGCAGGCGCTCATGGAGCCCGCGCGCACCCTGCGGAAGGCCATGAACTCGGAGAAGTCCGTCGGGCCCGAATTCTGGACGGGCGCGTACGCGCTCGTCGACACCATGGAGAAGGGCATTGCAGTGGGGGAGGACAAGGGCGCCACGGCCTACGGCACGAACCGGCCGAATGTCTTCGGCTCCGCTCACAAACTGGCTGACTGGCTCGACGCGCACCCGATCTCGTAACCACTGGCACGAGCAGACAGAAGGGGCCCGTACGGCGTGTACGGGGCCCCTGGGCGTTGCTCTGGTCAGGCGTCCGGCACGGCGACCGGGTTGTCGCCGAGGTAGCCGAGGCGTGCGTCGACGTCGGCTTCGGCCTCGCGCTGGCGGCCGACGTGCGGCTGTTCCGCGGGCCATCCGCTCTTGGTGCGGCACTGCTCGCCGTCGCCTGCCGCGCAGCTCTGGCACGTCTTGCGGAGTACCTCCTTCGCGACCTCCGCGTCCCGTTCCCGGCGGCGCCGTGCGGAGGCGGCCTTGGACTCCCAGCCGATCCCGATGCCCTTCATGGCCTCCGGGTAGGTGGTGGTTTCCATGCCGCGCCCCTCGGCCTGCTCGGCGTCTTGGGCCAGCTTGATGAGCTGCCACTGCGTCGGCACGATGGCCGGGCCCCCGTAAGCCTTCCGGTCGCTGTCACGGGCGGCCACGCCCCAGGGGTCGCCGCTGCCTCGGAAGACCTTGGCGAGCGGGATGTCGCCGTCGGTGGCGCGGGCGAGGAACTGCATTCGCTCGGCCAGGTCCCGCAGCGTTCCTGATTGGGAGCGCAGGGAGTCGATGGTCGCTTCGAGTTCGACCGGCACGGCTGGCGTCTCCAGGGCTCGCGCCAACTGCCGGAGCCGGAGTTCGGTTGCGGACAGCCACGCCGCGGCCTCGTCGAGGGTGATCTGCCGGCCTGCCATCAGGCCGTTGGTGTCCGCCTCTGTCTCAGCGGCGGTCTCGTAGGCGTTCGTCATGGTCAGTTTCCCGTCGTCGAGTTCGTAAGGGCCGGGAGGTCCTCCCAGTTGGGGCAGGGCCTGGTGTCGAAGGGAACGGGCGGTTGGCGCTCGAGGTGGAGGGAGCGTCCCCACGCGGGCCCGGACAGGCTCACCCAGTGCGGCCCGGTGTCCTGCCGGGTGAGAGTGGCCCGGTGCAGCCACAGCTCCCGGTAGGCGGTGAACGGCATTGCTGGCGCCGGATTCCACAGCAGGACGTCATGGCCCCATTCCGCTGCGGTGGGCGGGAGCGCGGGGTGTTCGGTGAGGGCCAGGACGAGAGTGAACCGCTCACTGCCTCGCGATTCGGGGTCCGGTTCGGCCACGACGATTCCGTGTACGGGCAGGTCGAGCCCCGGGGCTGGCACGGGATTGCCCGTGGCGTCGTGGCCCGTGATGCGGGCGGCGGCGAAGGCGAAGGAGTCCGCGGTCATCGGGCTGTTTCCTCTCCGGTGATGCCGGTGACGGCCATGACGGCACCGAACAGGAGGTCGTTGCGCCCCACGGCGAGCAGGTCCGAGAGGTTGCCGTGGGGGCCGGCGTCGAACGTCGCGGAGGAGATCGAACCGGCCGGGGCCGTCAGGAAGATGGCGCTCTGGTGGTAGTGCGCGGCGGCCATCCACTCGGGTGGGGGCGCCCACGGGGTCGGCGGCTGGTGCCAGCGGCCGTTGCCCTTGCGTTCGATGTAGAGCAGCCCACCGCGGTCGGCGGTGATCGACCACTCGTCCAGTGCGCGCGGTTCGTCCCGTGTGAGGTCGAGTTCGGGCAGGCCGTCGGAGAGCCGGTCGGCGCGGAAGCCGAGCGGTCCGTGCCGGTGGGCTTCGCCGGGCTGGAGGTAGAACACGGGCGGGCTGTTCTCCGGCACGGTGAAGACGTAGTAGTCCTCGATGGGGGACGTACGGCCGCGCCGGTGCTGTTTGGGCGGGAGGTCCGCGGTGGCGACGGGCAGGCCGCGCCGGCGTCGCTCGAGGGTGAGCTGGGACCAGGACCAGACCCGGGGGTGCCCGCACTGGCCGTGTGTCCAGACCGGGAACTGCAGCTCGGTGGGCGTCAATCCGCCCGGACGCCGGCCCTCCCGCAGCACCAGGCCGAGGTGCACCTCTTTCTCGCGGGTGACAGTGATCGGCTTGTCGCAGAGGTGGCAGGTGATCGGGTCGGCGGCGCCGGGCGTGCCGTTCTTCTCCGCGTGCTGGACGAACTGGCGCACCTGGTCCATGCCGAGGAGCTCTTGGACGCCCCAGCCGATGAAGTAGGCGGTGCCCAACGGCGATGGCCGGTACTCGTTTCCGGCGGCGGCCTCGTCGAAGCCCATCCGCTCCTGGAGGTCCTCGTCTCCGTCGCGCTGGCCGCGCTCGTACTCGCGGCGGGCGTGCTGCATCGCGGCTTGCAGCGACGTCTCGCCGGTCTCTTCCATGTGCTTTCGGGCGGCAGCCTTCAGCGCCCGGTTCTTGTCTCCCACGGTCGTCCCATCGCAGCGCACGCCGGTCCCGTGACCCGGGCACGCCTGGCGTACAGGGCGAACCGACGGGTGGACTCTTCGTTCAGCGCTGGGATTCCCGCTGGGCGGGTTCAGGCGTCTTCGCCGTCCGGTCACGGGCCGGACTACTCAGCCAGGGTCGTCCGCAGGCGACCCGTGAAGAAGGGTAGTGGATGGCGTCGCCCGTGTGGTGGATTCCGGCCGCGCGGGCGCCGATAGGGGGAGGGCAGCACGTCAGGGTGCCGCGGGGGCGTGCCAGCGAGGCGTGCTTCGCTGCCGTCCGAGATCACGGAACTCATTGCATCACATCTCATCTCAACTCATCACGGTGACGTGATGTGATGGGATGAAATGGGATGGGATCGTTGTGGTACAACT
This sequence comes from Streptomyces sp. NPDC088745, assembly GCF_044751045.1. Lineage (NCBI taxonomy): Bacteria > Bacillati > Actinomycetota > Actinomycetes > Kitasatosporales > Streptomycetaceae > Streptomyces > Streptomyces sp. NPDC088745. The sequence continues at coordinate 109,805 of NZ_JBIVLB010000019.1, read as the reverse complement.
CGGGCTCCGAACTTCCACAGCGACCAGGAGAGCGAAGTTCATGAGCGAGCCCACCGCCGATGCCCCGGCCGGGGAAAGCGCCGTACCGGTGACCTGCAAGTTCCTTGAGTGCAATGAGCCGCGGGAGCCGAAGAAGGACCTGTCGAAGCCGGGTCCGGCCCCGGAGTTCTGCTCTCGTGAGGACCACAACCCGGGCACCCTGTGGCGGGCGAAACGCCGGGCAGCGTCCGCGGGGGCTGGCAGGGCCGGCGCTGCCGCGGAGTCGGAAACCGACAAGCCCGTTACCGACTCGGCGGCCGACGCCGTCAACGTCCGTGAACAGGTGGTCGTCAAGATCGCCGAGCTGCGCCAGGACCTCGACCGCTACATCGGCCTTCTTCAGACGGTCACGGACCCGGAGGCGGCCGAGGCTCAGGTCTTGGCGGTGGAGAGCGAGGCCAACACCAGGGTCGCGACCGCCGAGGCCCGCGCGGACCGGGAGCGGAAGAACCGGATCGCTGCCGAGAAGGCGAAGGAGGGGGCGGAGGGGGAGAGGGACGCCGCCAACGAGGCCGCTGTGCAGATGGAGAAGGAGCTCGAGGCCGCCCTCGCGAAGTTCAACGCCGATGTCGAGCGCATCAGCACCGATGCGGCGCGCGACGTCCAGGAGGCGCGCGACTTGCAGGAGCAGGAGCGGCAGGAAGCGGAGCGCTTGGTCGAGGAGGCCAAGGCGACGGCCGGGAAGCAGGTCAACGCAGCCCAAGAGGCCGCGGCCCGCGAGATGGCGGAGATCAAGCGCCTTGCCGCCGAGGATGTCCGGGTGGCGGAGGACCTGGCCGGGAAGGCACGAGTCGAAGCGGACCGCCAGATCACGGAGATGACCACGGCGCTCGGGGAAGCGCAGGCTGCCGCGGACGCTCAGGTCGAGAAGGCCAACGCGCGCGCCGCCGCGGCGGAGGCGCGTGCCACGGAGGCGGAGGAGAACGGGCGGCAGGCCCTGCGGAACGCCGAGAACATGGTGCAGGCGGCGAAAGACGCGGCCGAAACCGTCCAGGCCGGGTTGAAGGCCGAGCTGGAGCGAACGAACGACAAGCTGGAGAAGCGGGACGGCAAGGTCGACGAGTTGCGCAACGAGCTGGACGGGGTGAAGGACAAGCTGCGGGACGCGGAGGACCGTGCCCGTACGGCCGAGAGCGCGCTGCATGCCCGGGAAGTGCAGGACGGCACGGCGTAGTCCGCCGGAACAGCGGCCTCCGTGGCTGCTGCGCCGCTACCGTGAACAGGAGTAGGGCCCGGTACCGCTTCCCCCGTCGGTACCGGGCCCTGCTGCGTGCCCGCACCGTTTCCCTCGGGTTGGTGCCGTCGTTGAGCCGATCGGATGAACGCCCGTGGCGCCGGCGGCAGGAGCGGGACGGACACCCTTCTGCCGGGCGTGCCACGGTGCCCGGCCCCGCACGCCGCGCCCCGATCAACGAGGAGACGCCATGACAGCTACGGAGCCCACGGATCTCTACGCCTTCCTGCTGGAGCGCCTCGATGATGATGAACGCGCCGCCTGTGCTGCCACGCCGGGCCAGCTCTACATCGCGCAGACGGGCCCGGGTGACGACGTGCAAAGCGGCAAGGACGCCGCGCACAGCGCCCGTCATACCGCTGAGCGGGTGCTCGCCGACGTCTGGGGGCGACGCAGCCTGATCGTGGACGTCAACGACTTCATCGACAAGGTCGACGAACTCGTTGACGAAGACGACGAGCACCCGATGGCTCAAGTGGGGGCCGCATGGAGGGAGTCGGTGCTGCGCGGGCTGGCCGCCGCCTACGCCGATCACCCCGACTATCAGCAGGTGTGGAAGCCCGCTTCCCTGGTCGAGTAGGGCGGGCCTCAGCAGGCTATGTGCTCGGGGCGGAGCGGCTGGCGATGGTGCCAGCCGCCTGTTCGAGCGCGGCGAGGAAGGGGTCGTACGCCGCGGTGAGGATCGCTTCCCGGATGAAGTCGTCGACGGTCTTGCCCGCGGCGTCCGCGGCGAGCTGCACCTGTTCGCGTTCGGCGGCCGTGAGGGGCACGGTGAAGGCTTGGGGGTGGTCGGCGTCCATGCGGGGACCGTACCAGCGCCCTAGGGGCCTTCAGGGGCCTGCGTGGGCGTCCTGACGGCCGCCGGGCGTCAGGCAGTGCCCTCGGCGGCCTGGCGCTGCGCGAGGAGTGTGCGGCGCATCGTCTCCCACCGTGTGGGGACCAGGTCTTCCTCCGGCACCTTCTGGGCGTCCTGCTTGATCTGCACGTCGTCGGCGACGGCCTTGTACCAGCGGCTGATGCTGCGTCGGTCGATGGGCATGCCGGTGTTGGGCTTCCAGGCTGCCAGCCACAGGTGCCGGGGCGTGCCGCCTCGCATCCCTCCGCGGATGCCGCCCTGAACGAGGAGCTGGGAGCGGCGGTCGAGCCACTCGTGCAGGCGCTGGCCGGTCTTGGGGTTCAGGCCGACGGTCTCGGGCTCGGGCATCTTGCCGCGGAGTCCGCCCTGGGGCTGACGGACCAGGGTGATCGCGCGGGGCAGGTCGTTCTCGGTGACCAGGTCGTCGACGAGCATGGACTCGAGCTCGCCGAGGCGTGGCAGGACGTCCCGCATGACGCCCCACATGGCCAGGCCGCGGACGATGAGGTCGGGCCGGTTGGCCTCGGGCCACTGGGCGGCCTCTTCCTCCAGGTGGTGGGTGATGAGGTCGGCCATCTGCGGGGAGACGGTGGGCCGCAGTCCCCACGGGGGCAGGTCGGGCGCCTCGAAGGGGATCCGGGCCTGTTCGGCGATCCGCTCGAGGCAGAAGATCCTGATCCGCTCGGAGGTGTCGTAGCTGGTGGGGTCGGTGGCCACTATCGGCGCGGTGCGCAGGTACCCGCCGCGGCCGTAGAGCAGGTAGGCGTGCACGGCTTCCGGGGCGAGGAGTTCGGCAAGGGAGTCCCCGGCCGCCTCGGTCAGGCCCAGCGGAAGCGCCAGGGCGAGTTCGCCGGCGACCCACTCGAGCTGCTGCATGCGGGAGTCCGACACGACGTCCTTGGCCGTACGGTTCACGGTCCGGAACCGGTCCAGGATCCGCTCGAGCTCCCGCAGGGCGGGGGGCGGAGCGGGCACGGCGGTGAGGGCGACCGCGGGCGTCGGGCGGTCGCCGCTGACCTCAAGGTGGCGGGCGGTCGAGCTCATGACGTAGATACTGCCGTGTCCGGGCGCCGCCGGATGCACGATCGGGGGACTAGTTCAGCAGGCCGCGCCTCCGGGGCGGGTTGATCGGCTCGGGCTCGTAGAGGGCCAGCAGTACAGCCTCGGCCCGGTCGGGGGAGTCCATGCCGCGCGCCTTCATCACCTTCTTGGACTCGATCTGCACGTATCCGCCGGTGTTGTGCAGGAGCTTCGGGATGACGAGCTGGCGGCCGGCCTTCGCGTCGACGCGTAGCCGTAGGCGGCCGAGGCCCGTAGAGGGGTCGGGCTGCAGAAGGCTTCTGGTGGCGAGCCACATCTCGTCGCGCTTGCGCCACGGGCGCATGATGGCGCCGGGATCGTCCTGGGAGGGCGACTCGGAGACCATGACGCCGACGATCTGCGCCTGGTGGCGGCCGGTCTCGGCCCAGCGCTGCAGCATGGACACGGCGCCGTGGCCGATGCCGTTCTTGTCGACCTTGACGCGGACGGGGTGCTTGGAGCCGATCGCTGCGGCGAGGCGTTCCGCGGCGTGGATCTCTTCGAGGACCTTCTCGGCGACCACGACCTGCGACTCGTTCGTGGAGCCCGAGGAGGCGTGCCGGCACTCGACGGCGTCACCGATCGAGCGGTAGATGGTGAATTCATCTCCCCCGTCGGCCGCGACGTCCACGCCGAGCCGGATCCAGGCCCCTTCACGGACGGTGTGGGTGGCGGTCTCCCCGTCGAGGCCGAGGTCGCAGGGGCGGACCCAGCCCTGCCCGGTGGGGTCTTCTCTCTGCTGCGCCTCTTCGACCCAGGTGACGGGGATCGCGAGGCCTCCGCCTCCCTTGGGGAACCGTGCGTAGACCTTGGCCTGGACGTAGGGGTGGTCCTCGCCGTACTCGTTGATGGTGCGGGTGACCCAGTCCATCGACGGCAGGTGGTTGGCGAGGGAGTGCCGGCGGCCCTTGGTGGGTGGGCAGTCGTTGCAGTAGGGCACCTGTTCGTGGGTGATGGCGGGTGAGTCCATGGTGGCGATCGGGATGGTGACGGTGCCGGGCAGGGCGGGGTCGTCGCCTTCGCGGCACAGTCCTTCGAACCATGAGTTCTGCTCGTCGGCCGCGGGGTTCCCGATGGCGAGCATCGCGGCCTCACCGGTGAGCAGGTTGTTCGTGCCGTTGCCGATGGTCTTGGCGATACCGCCGGCCTCGTCGACGACCAGGAGGAGCTTGGGGGTGCCGTGGATGCCCTGCATGGCGGCTTCGTCGTTCGCCGGGGCGGTGAAGCCGTAAGCGACCTGGACGTCGTTGCCCCACTGGTCGGGGATCTTCCACTGTGTCGTGTCGCAGTATCCGGGCAATCCCGCTCGGGCGATGGTGCGCCGGATGTGGGGCCACAACTGGTTCCTGACCTGCCGGAACCGCGTCGCGGTGGTGACGATGACCATCGTGCCGACCGGGTTCGTCGCCCCTGCCCAGGCCACCAGCCGAGCCGCAATCCAGGTCTTGCCGACACCGAAGCCTGCCGGTACGGCGGTTCTGGTGTGGTGCGGGACGGCATCGACGATCTCGCGCTGGCGGCTCCAAATGCTCTCGCCGAGAACGTCCTCGATGAAGCCGCTGGGGGTGTCGTGCCAGAGCCCGTACGCAGAGCCGGTGACCCGTTCGACCTCCCGCATGACGTACGGCCGCTCGCGGGCGCTGATGTCGTTCTTGAAGGCGTGGCGGCGGGCGGAGACCGGGGCGCGCAGCAGGAGGTCCGCGATGCTGGACGCGTCGCGGGAGACGACGCCGGGCCTGTGGGCGTTCTGCAGCTCCTGGCGGGACGCGGCCACGCGGAGACTCGAGGGCGGGGGCTGCGTACGGGACATGCGCCCGAAGGTGCCGTCTGCGGGGATCTAGTGTCGCGGCCTGGCCGAACGGTCCATGCCCAGACCGTCGGCCAGGCCGCGAGTTCCGGCACTGCTCACTCACAGGAGGCGCCACCCGGGGAACGGGATTGGCAGGGTGTGCCGGAAGTTGTGTCGGGCGGCGTCCCCGCTCCGGGGAGGTGGAGCGGGGACGAGCCCTTGGGGGGGGTGCGCGGCTGGAGTGCTTTCCCCGGGGGGACTCGGGGTCAGAGGGCCATCCGCACCCTGTAGTACGTCGGGGGGCCCGATTCTGTTACACCCCCGGCGGGATCGGGCCCAGGTTGGTGACGTCCCAGCGCAGGGCGTCTTGCCAGCGCTGCGCCGACTCGTCCATGGCCCGGTAGAGGTTCACGGCGGTGACGGGCGTCGTCTGGAACGTCCACACGGCCTCGTGAGGCTCTGTGGGGGCTGTGAGGGGCCCGGAGGGCCTGCTCCCGGCCATCCATCGCGCGACGGCGTCCTGGGCGAGCTTGCGTGCCCGAGCGGTCTCGTCGGGCTCCTGGGGCGTAGGCCCGCGGCCGGGCCCCGAGGCGGTGGCGTCGGCAAGGGAGTCGGGGTTCGGTTCCCGTCGCGGCTGCAGCCGGTCTTCGAGCCGCCTGGCCTGCTTGAGGAGCTCCAGGACCGCGGCGACGGTGGAGCAGCCGGCGCAGGGGCAGTTCTCGACGGTGCGGGAGTCGGCGGTGGCCGGGGCCGGGTCGACGTCGGCTCCGGCGTTGTAGGCGGCGACGAGGTCCTGTTCTTCCTCGGCGCGCAGGATCGCCCGGCGGAAGACCTCCATGTCCATCTCGGCTGTTGCCCGCTCGGCCGGGGTGAGCCGGTACCAGGCAGGGAGTTCCCGGCCGTCCGCCTCGGCGAGGAGGCGCCGCGTCTCGTGGAGGTGGCGGGTCAGGTTCGGCGGGAGCATCGTGCGCCGGGGCATGGGTCGCGTCGTCATGTCAGGGGGAACGCCGGGCGGCCGGATTCTGTGACACCCCTGCCCCTCTGCTGCTGCGCCTGGTCCGCTCGACCGCTAGCAACTTCCGGTACGCGCCGATGCCTGAGCGTCAGCGAAGGCATCGGAACTACTTAATGGTGGTACTTGATCTTGTTACTAAAGGGGCCCAGCCCGCCGGGAACCGGTTCACCGGCGCCCCAGTTCCCGGGGACCGGTTTACCGGCGACCCAGTTCCCGGGGACCGGAAACCGGTCCCCGGGACGACCTGCGGTTATGCAGCAAAAAGACCGGCCCCGGTGATGCTGGGGCCGGTCTCGGATGCAGGTGCGGTGCTACGCGGAGGCGCTTCGCGGGATGTAGAGGCCGTGGCGCTTACGGGCCGCGGTCCGCTGCTTGTAGATCAGCTCCCGCTCCACGCCGGCGTGCTCGGCGATCCGCTCGGGTGACCATTCGTACGGCGCCTCGGACAGGGCAAGCACTGCCTCCTGCATGTAGCGCACGGCGACGTCGCGGCGGGCCCGCGCCCAGTACACGATGTGGGCCTTCTCGAGAAGCTGCGCTTCGGCGTCGTCGACGCGCCGGATGCCGTTCTCCTCGGCGATCCGAACGAGGTCGGCGTTCGAGTCGGTCTCTGGCAGCGGGTGCATCTTGTCGCCGAACATCGCGCGGGCCAGGGCGTAGCGGTAGCTGGTGTTCGTGAGGCCGACCGTCTTGGCCAGGCCGAGGCGCTGCTCGTAGAACCACAGGTGCGCGAGCGCCTGGTCCCGCTCGTCGATGTACGCGCCGAGCGTGGCGTCGGCCTGCTTGAGGATCTGGGCGGCCTTGACGATCAGGTCGTCGGGCTGCTTCGTGATCAGGTCCTCGGGCCTGTGGATACCGAGCTCCTGAAGGACTTCCCGCTCGGCGTCCTTGGCGATCTTGGGGTAGTCCGGGGCCTTGATGCGCGGGCCGTAGTTGATTCCAGCCTTGGGCATGGTGGCTGTTCTCCTCCAACTGTGGCGCGGGTCTGCGCCGGCTGCGGTGACTGGGGCAACCCCATGCCACCGCAACGACGAGAACAGTACACCAAGGGAAAAGCTGTTTGTCAGGGGGCCCGCAGCAACACGGGCACTGACCTGCAACGAAGCGCGGCGAACGCCACGCCGCCCAGCACCAGAACCCACCCGTTTCCGTCGCGTACGTACTCCTGGCCCGAAGCTGGGTTGCTGGGGGTGTCGGTGGCCGCGATCCGGCCGAAGCCGAGATTCGGGCCCTGCGGGATCCGCACGGCCCACAGCCGGAACGGGCCCAGGCCCAGCCCGCGAGGAGCGCGCACGCGGCGCTTCAGCACAACACGCGGGCTCATCAGCGGCCCGCCGACCCGCCGGGCTCCTTGGCCTTGTCGCACTGGCGCGCGGCCCACTCCTTGCGCGGCATCAGGGCGAACATGCACACGCTCACACGGCCGATGACCAGACCGACGCCCGACTTCCGCCCCGTCCCGTCGTACCGCACCCAGTCGAGTCCGACGACCGGCACTTTCCCTGTCCGCGGTGTGCGCTGCACCCCGACGGTGAACCGGCCGAAGTCGAGGAGGCGGGACCGCTCGACAGACCGGATCAGCAGAGCTCCGAGATAGGACATGAGCAGCACAAGGCAGAGGTACACGACGGTCATGGCCGTCGAAGTGAGCCACCACATGATGGCGGTGGGTACCAGGGCCACGGCCCACTCGGTGATGCGACCCCTTCTTTTCGCCGTCCAGAACGGCAGCCGGAAGCGGACAGTGCCGGGAAGGGTCTCGTAGTCGATGCGGCTGTCCTCGTCCTTCCACGAGAGGTGCGACCGCGACTTCTCGGAGTACGACGCCTCGTGAGGGCCTTCGTGCTGGGCCAGGCGCTGGCACTGCCACCGGCTCATCCTGAAGCCCTCCGGGACGGCGGGGCACTGACGACGCCGCTTCATCACCGTCCCCAAGAAAATCAGCCCTTCAAAGGCCGTACCGAGGAGCAGACCTTCACCGGCCCCCGAGAGGACAGCAGACATCCAGTCTGGGCCCGTTGACGTGCCGTCGCGGCGGGCCCGCTTACGCGACGTGAGGGGCACGTACGTCTCCTCGCCGGCCCGCGCCCACAGGCGGCGCCTCATCGGAGGACCGTCATGGTCGTGGAGCGCATGCCGTCAGGTGCGAGCCGGTACTCGCTGCCATCGGCGTACCGCACTGCAACTTCGCCGGGGAGCTCCGGCCGGCGAACCTTCCACCCGGCCTCGTACGACTCCCGCGGGTTGTCCTCGAACCACGAGTTGCATGCGGTGCACGCCAGCAGCAGGTTGTGAGCCTGGTTGATCCACTCCTCGCGGGCGCCGCCCATGCCGCGGTTCACGCGGTGGTGGATGGTCAGGCCCTCCCGGGTGCCGCAGCGCACGCAGGTGCCACCGTCCCGTTCGTAGACGATGGCCTTCACCACATCGGTCGGCCCGGTTCGCCGTCGCGCCTTCACCACGCTGGTCTCCTCGCTGCCCCGGGCGCCGGACTGCGACGTTCACGGCCCTGATGGGCGCGCCCTGGGGCGAGGCGGGGAGAGTGGACGGCCGCGGCGGCTTACGTCTTGCGCCGGGTGGATTTCCGCAGGTCGTGCATCACCGACCACCGCGGCCTGTCCGCGTCCGTACATGCCTGGCAGGACTCCAGCCACCCGTGCCGAGCGGTCTCGCGCAGGAAGGAACGGGATTTCCAGTAGAGCGACAGGTCCAAACGGGGAAGGCCGAGCGCGAGTCCTCCCCAGACCTGCGGCTGGTCCGGACAGTAGGAGGCCACCACGCGTCCCGTGCCGCGCCACATCGTGCGAAGCGTCCGCTGCCACTGACCGAACCGCCGATGCTCACCCGGCCCGTAGTAGGCATCCCGCGTCCAGGTCGAAGCGGACACACACACCTCGACCGGCATGTTGCCGGTGTAGAACGTGCGCGAGATCAGCCCGTCGCGGCCATGCCTCTGGAAGCCGAGGAACGTGCCCGCGGGCAGACGCCAGAAAGTGAAGTTCTTCATCATGGCGGCGGACCGTAGGCGGGGGACCGCCTACGGTCGCGCGGTACGCCTCAGCATCAGGCGCGGCCGAGGAGCCGGACGCGCGTCAACCCGGTTGCAAGGGCTGCATCCCCGCCGCTGCAGGGCCCAGAGGGGAAGCCCAATGAGGTCTCCGGGCGGCAGCCTCTCGCAGGGCCCACGGGCCTGAACTGGCCCTGCAATACTGCTACTCCGCCCGCCGTGACCGTAGAGAGGACTCGCTGATGTCCGGCAATGAAGCGTACGTGACGATCTTCGGTGTCGTCGGGTTCTGCCACCTGGTGGCCGCGTACATGACCTGGTCCCGGCGCGGCCGGTGGGAGGCTGACGCCAAGCGGTGGAAGGGCTGGCTCGGCTGGTTCAGTGGCCAGCGGCAGCTCAACGCGGAACTGGCTTTGAGCGTCCTCTTCCTGGGCTTGGCCGCCGTTCTCACGTAACGCGGCTCGGGGCGCGTAGGGGCTGCGATCCGAAGAACCCGAGCTCCCGGCCGGCCGCCACGGTCGTGGAGCGCACCCCGTCGGGCGTAAGCCAGTACCGCGACGATCACGGTCCTGATGGGCGCGCCTGGGGCGAGGCGGGGAAGGTGGACAGAGGTCGTGCCTTACGTCGCGTCGCGTCCGGTCGGCGGTCGTCGCCCATCGGCCTCGCACGCCGCGCACGGCGCCCGGTAGTGAGCCTGCCTGGCCTTCACCTGCGGAAGGAAGTCGTGCCAGCACAGTGAGAGCTGGACGCAGGGGAGCCGAAGATTCAAGGCGATCCAGTGAGGCGGCCGGTCCGGGCAGTAGAAGTCTCTGGTCCATCCGGTGCATCGCCACATGAACGGCAGAAGCCGCTTCCACGTTCCTGGGGCGCGCGCTCCACGGCGTCCGAAATCCGCATGAGGGGCGAGGGTGGCGACACACAGGTCGAGCCCGCCGGGCATCAGCCTCCACCCGTACAGCCGCCACATCCGGATGGTGATGCCGTCGTTGTTCTGGGGCGGATGCAGTTCGCGCCGCAGCAGCAGCGAACGGAAGCGGTACACCTTGACTTTTGCCGCGGTCCACGGCGTTTGAATGTGAATGTTCTCGTCTTGCACGGCGTTTCCCGTTCTGTCCCGCGCGCCGGGCGGGCCGGGAGTGGCGCCTCGAGTGAACGGGCGGGAGCAAGGCGGGACCATGAGCCGCCCGACCGTCTTACGTCGCGTTCAGGACCTGGTGGAACTCGGCCCAGGTGGTGGTCCCGAGGATGTCCTCGGCGAACCCGGCGAGGGTGTCGGCCCACAGGGCGTAGGGAGTGCCGCAGCGCAGGTACGTCAGGACCAGGAGGTCGACGACGATGTCGTCGTCGAGGACCTGGAGGGTGGCGCGCCGGGCGTCGGCGGGCGCCGCGGCAAGCCGCTCGTACTCCTCGAGCCGGACGAAGTAGTCGGGGACGGCCGAGGTGCGGGTGCACAGGCCGGAGTCGACGATGTTCCGGGCGCGGGCCGCTAGGCCGGCGATCCGGGTACGGGGCGGTGCGGCAGTCGGGAACATGACCGCGGACCGTAGGGACGGGCGCGGCTACCGTCGCGTGCTGCACCTTCGAGGCCCGCGCGAGTACCGCGTCACCTCAACTGGTCTCCTACTCTTCGGCGCCGTACGAGCTGATCATGAGGTGAGCGAACTGGGCGTCGAGGAGGACCTTTCGGGCCTGGGCCGCCTCGGGCGGAAGGCTCTCCCGCGCGTACGGCTCCAGGAGTTCCACGATGGCCCAGAAGTGCTGCCGTCGTGCCGCTCCCTTGCTGGACCGCCACGCGTCCAGGCCTGCGGACATCCGCGCCTCAGCAGGGGTTGGAGGGTTCGTCGACTCCAGGAGGCGGTCGTGCAGTGCGTACAGGTCGAGAAAGACGCCCGCCATCGTCGGGAGGATCATCAGTTGCGCCATGCGCTCATTCTCCGGAGGCCCGCGACTTGAGCGTCGGCGGCACACGCACCCGATGGAGTGCTCCCGCAGCAGGTGCGGTGACGCGATACGGGCCCGGGGCACCACGTCACCGCACCTCTGCCCGTGGGTCAGGCCTTCCGGTACTCGGCGAGCGCCCGCTCGAGGGCGTCGAGCATGATCACGCCGTCCTCGATCTTCACGTAGGAGATCGCGAACGACGTGAGGCCGTTCTTGAGGACATCAACGTAATACTCGGCGTACGACGGTTCGTCCTCGTAGCTGTACTGACCGGGCTTGGCCTGGGCGAACCCGCCGGGCCCTTCGTCGAACCAGTCGACGCCCCAGACCTCTTCCATGGCCTTGCTCAGGGCCGCTTTCGGGACGTCCTCGAACTCGATCGTGGCGCGCCCGTGATCATCGAGGCAGGCCTTGCCCTGCCCCTCGCCGGGCGTCTCCCAGCGCAGGGTCGGACCGAAGCACCGGCACCGTGGGTCGGAGGTGCTCAGTGCGGGGAACGCCGCGGTGAACGCTTTCTGTGCGGCGAGCTGCTGCTCATCCCAGTTCATCCGCCAGTTGTCGATTGCCTGCATGACGTGCGGTCGCACGCTGCTCCCTTCTGCCCGCAGCGCTGGGCCACCGGGCGGTGGCCGCGGGGTGCGCGGCGGGCAAGGGCGCACCCTGCACGTAGTGGAGGGCTTACGTCCGCTTCCAGGTGGCGGCCGGTCACAGACGGCCGGCTGCGAGTGGTGACCGGTCGCACGACTCCGTACCGCGGGAACCACCCCTCCGAGTCGGCACGACTGCGCCCCTGCTGGGAAGTTGCCCGGCAGGGGCGCAGCGATGGGGCGGGGCGGGTCAGGTCTCGAGTCCGCCGGAGCCTGCCGGGCACTCGGGGTCGAAGATGTTGCACGTGGTTCCGGACGGGTCCGGCGGCATCGGCGCGGTGGGCTTCGCGTCCGGCGCCGGGTCCTCGGTGGGGCCGGTGCTGGGCGTCGGGTCCTCGGGCGCGGTGGGCGTCGGGGTCGGCTTGGGGTCGGCCGCGGTGCGGGTGTCCTGGACGAGCAGGCACAGAAGGAACACGGTGAACAGCACGGTGACGACGGACGTGGCGAGCGTGACGTACACCAGGCGTAGGCACTTCCGGCAGGAGATGGTGCACGCCGGCGACTTCGGGCAGGGGAGCGGGTCAGACACGGGGGTCCTTCCGTACGGGAGGTACTGGGCCCGCGGACGGTGTCGGAACCGGGAGGCTTGCGTCGCGTTCGAGGCGTACGGAGGATCCCCGCGTAGCGTGTTTCTGGCCGCGCCCTGCCCGTACGGGCGGCCGCGGTAGGCCGGGCGGCGACGGGCGCAGAAGGGGCGGCAGGGCGTTCTACTGGGGCGGTTCCTTGCCCGCGATCCGGTTGAGGTCGACGTCCAGGGCGGCAAGGTCCGGCTGTTCGAGGATGTCGCGCATGGCAGCGTCCCGCATCTCCGGCTTGTAGGCCGCCGTCACCTCGTCCTCGGTGACGCCCAGCCCGCGCGCGAGCTGGGCGGTCTGCGCTGCATCGAGGCCGTCCGTCGTGGCGATGGCGGACCAGATACGGAGCTTCTTCTGTGCCTCCTCGTCCAGGTTCCAGCCCATCGCGCGGGCGTGGCGGATCATCCATTTGTAGAACGTCTCGGCGGTCATCAGTCTCCGATCTCGAAGGGGTCAGGCAAGAGGGGCGGGTGCGCCCGGGTCAACGATCTCCCGGTCACGGCCGAGGGGCGGGCCGTTCACGAAAACGGCTGGGACTCGTTCTTCAGCGCGGCGCCGGGGCGCGCCAGGGCGGCGGGCACAGCGCCGCCCGGCGGGGTCGGCTGGTGCACGGTGATGGTCGGGGCGAGGCGGTCCACGACGGCCGCAGCGAGTTGGTGGCGCAGCCCCTTTTCGTAGTCGGCGCGGAGCGGCGGGGTCTCGGAGATCCACCGCCAGGCGGCGCGGTCGATCTGCTGCTGGACCGTGACCGGCTCGCCGTCCACGGTGACCGTCGCGGTCAGGACGACGATCGGGCCGAACGGGTTGACGAAGGGGAAGTCGTACACGGGGCCGGATGGTTCGGGGGTGCTCATGCCTGGGGGAACGTCGGGCCGTGGCGGGCTGTTACAGGGTGCGCGGGAACGGCGGCGGCCCCCGCCGGGTGGGGCGGGGGCCGGGGCGTCGTGGTGGTCAGCTCACCAGGTCGTAGCCGTCGGGTGGGGAGAGCAGGTCGTCCATCTCGTAGAGCTGGGCGAGGTAGTCGCGCACCAGGGCCTCGCCGAGACCGCCCAGCACGCCGGACAGGACGATCGCGGCCATGACGGGGGAGACGACGTCGGCGGCCTGCTGGAACGCCGAGGTGCGGCTTCCCTGCCAGGGGTAGGAGCGGCGGAACCCGACGAGGAGACCGGCCTCCGCCTCGGTGAGGCGCAGGCCGTCGCTCTCGCGCTTCCAGGTGCGGGACTTGCCGGTGAGGCACCAGGACGGGCCGTCGGCGGAGAAGGCGTTCCCGCCCTTGGCGCGCCCCGTGGTCGGGTCGACGGGGCGGTTTCCCCGGGTGTTGACGCGCTCGCCGGGCTGCCAGCCGAGGGCCTGTGCCATGGACGTGGCGGGGAGCGGCCGGATGCGGCGGGTGGTGGTGGGGGTGAAGGTGCGGGCGGCGATCATGTAGACGCGCTTGCGGCGGGAGGGCAGGCCGTAGTCGGCGGCCTCCATGATCTCGCGGTTGGTGTAGTGCCAGTCGGCGCACGAGAACTCGGTGGAGAGGTCGTCGAGGATGTCCTCGGGCAGGTTGCTGGACTGCTCCATCGCCATCCAGCGGATCGGCGCACCGGCGGCCTGCAAGGCGATCGGCCAGATGGCGACCTCCAGCATGAGCGCGATGCGGGGGTCGCTGACGGCGGCGGCCATCGTGCGGACCTCGTCCCAGGTGGCGCCGGAGCGCGGGGCGAAGCCGTCGCCGTGGCAGCCCTTGCCGTCCGGGTCGTCGGGGTCGCACTCGCACTCCTCGCCCTCGTCGCTGTGGTGCCAGTCCATGGGGATGAACCCGGCGGTCTCCCCGACGTAGGCGATGGCGTCGCCCAGGATCTGGATGTTGCTGGCGTCCAGGCCGGAGAGCTTGCCCGCCGGGGAGAAGGTGGGGCACGGGGGGCTGATGATGACGGCCGCCGTGTGGCGCAGCGCGATGTGCTCGGGGTCCAGGGTGGTGATGTCGGCGCAGATGCGGCGGTGACCGGCCTTGCGGGCGGTGGCGCAGGCGTCCGGGGAGATGTCGACGCCGATCGCGTCGACGGCCACGCCGAGGACGGCGGCGATGCCCTCCGACCAGCCGCCGGGGCCCGCGAACAGCTCCACCACGCGGATCGGGTCGCCCGGCAGGGGGGCGAGCAGCCACTCGGCGGGCCACGGGTTCGCTGCGGCCTCCAGGACGGCGTAGACCTTGGGCGGGATGGGGCGACCGGCCGTGCGGGCGAGGGTGGCGACGTGAACGGCGGTGGCGACCGCTGGGGGCAGGATCCGCATCTGGTGTTCCTCTTCTTCGTGGGCCTCGTCGGCGGTGCTCTCCACCAACATCACGAATAGTACACCAAGGGAAATGCAGTGGTGTGTGAACAGGGAAAACGCACCCCAAATTTCCTCCGGCGGTGCGTTCCCAGGCGGTGTCCGCAGCGTTCGGCGGCGGGCCGGACGCAGCGGGCCGGCCGTCAGCCGAACGCAGCGACGCGCGCCCGAGCCTCAAGCACTGCGGCGGCGGCCTCGACGTCGGACCACAGGTCGACCCCGGCACGCCGCAGGTCCTCGCCCAGCTCCACGGCCGTCGGGTCGTCGCCCCCCTCGTACTCGGCGATGTGCTCGGCGACCTTCGCGCGCAGCGTGAGCAACTCGGTCTCCACCACCAGGAGGCGGCGCAGCAGCGCCGGGAGCGCCGTACGGCAGTAGGTACCGAGCCCCTCGGTCGTCTGCCGTCCGGCGACCGTGTCGGCATGCACCTCGGCAGCGTCCAGGGCGACGGCGAGCGACCCGTGGGAGCCCGGGCGCAGCAGGCGGTCCAGCTCGGCGAGATGCTCAGGTGTGGCGGCGTACAGCACAGAAAGGCTCCAGTTCGAAGAACGGCGCGCCCGGGCGGTGTGGGCCCCGAGCGCGCCGGAAGAGGGTCAGCGGGTGAGCTGCGGGGCGAGGGAGACCAGGAAGTCGACGCCGACGCCGTGGATCTCCACGGACGCCGGGCTGGTGTCCCGGACCCGGGCAGCGGGATCCAGCGCGGGCGCGGCGTACCCGTACGGGCCGGGCCGGGTACCGAACGCGATACCGCCCTGCTCGGTCTGCTCAACGTCGACGCGCTGCGCGAGGAACGCGGCCATGCGCCGTTGCAGCCGCCCCCGGACGTGACGCATGGGCCAGGTGGTCGGCTCGGCGGCCCGGGCGGGCAGGAAGTGCGCGGCGGCCCGCTCGACGGCGCGCACCGGCCCCTCGATCTGGACATCGCACATGGGGTTGTGGCCGTGCAGGGTGGCCGAGTAGCGAAGCCCGCTTGAGGACCACGTGACGGTCGACGCGTTCCGCAGCAGACCGCCCCGCTCGTACGTGGCGACGCCCTGGGCGCGCATGGCGTTGCCGATCTCGTAGAGCAGCTCCAGGCGCACGCGGGCGGGGTCGTCCGCGCGGGCGGGGGCGGCTTCGTCATCGAGGACGGGCAGCACCAGGCGCAGCACCTCGCGGGCTATCTCGGCGGGGGCGACGGTGGGAACCGTGAGGTCCGGCCGGTACGGCTCGCGGTCGGGGAGCTGCCACCCGATCTCGGTCTCCGACGGGTGCGCGACCAGGACCAGGGCGCGCTTGCCGTTGACCAGGCGGGCGCCCGGGTACCGGGCGGCCCACCAGGGGAAGTACGGCTCGACGGCCCACGGTGCGCCGGCGCGCGGGGGCAGCAGCGCGGCGACGTGCTCGGCGAGCGCCCGGGCGGGGCAGACGGAACGGGCCGGGGCAATGACGGGCGGGGTCATGACGAGGGCCTTTCGAGGGGGCCGCGCCCCGGCGGGAGGGGCGGGGGCGCGGCCGGGCGGGTGAGGGTCAGATCAGGTGCGCGGCGGCGGACAGCAGGAAGTCGATCCCGACCGAATCGACTTGGGCGCAGACCCGGGTGCCGTCGTC
This sequence comes from Streptomyces sp. NPDC088745, assembly GCF_044751045.1. Classification (NCBI taxonomy): domain Bacteria; kingdom Bacillati; phylum Actinomycetota; class Actinomycetes; order Kitasatosporales; family Streptomycetaceae; genus Streptomyces; species Streptomyces sp. NPDC088745. Next base: position 93,710 of record NZ_JBIVLB010000019.1, on the reverse strand, counting down.
GACGGGGTCGCTGAGCTCGGCGCGGGAGGGCAGCGCGATCCAGCCGTACAGGTCCTGGTAGCCGCCGAACTCGACCTCGTCGGCGCCGATCGGGCGGAGCTGCGGGAACCGGGCCGTCATGTGGCGCGTGAAGGCGCTCCCGGCGTCCGTGAAGGCGTCACCGCCCCCCGGGGGCAGCAGGACCGGCAGCGCACCGTACAGGCCGCTCAGGGGGCCCTCGTAGGTCAGGCAGTAGTTCGCGCCGGTGCGGTCCGGCCACACGGCCCACTCGGCGCCGCTCGCGGCCGTCCACTCGATGCCGGGGCCGTCGGGCCGCTCCGCACTGACGGGAACCGCGCCCCGGTCGATCAGGTCGAACCCGAACTCGGTCAAGGCCGTGCCCTTGCGGTGGAGGGCGTTGCGCCGCCCCTTCTCGGCCACGGCCGCCCAGTACGCCTCTGCGTCCAGGTCGGGGAGGATCCAGCGCACAGCGCGGGAAGCGAGCACGGCGACGGAGGCCGGGTCGTTGGAGTCGACGACGGCGTCCGGGGTGACCGGGAAGGTGTCGGGCCGGTCGGCGTACAGCTCAACCCGGTTGCCCTCTTCGACGACGAGCAGGGCGTGGCGGCCGTTGGTGAGCCGGGAGGCGGCGGCGTGGTTGCGGATGCCGAAGGGGGCGGGGCCGACCGTCCACGCCCTGCCCCGGCGGACGGGCAGGAGGGCGGCGAGCGGGGCGGCGGTGGCCGCGTGGGCGATGGCGTTGGTCACGGGTGTTCCTCGCTTCGTGGTGGGTCCGGCGCGGTGCTCTCCGGCCGGGGTATTGGGCGGTGCGGACGGTGCTTGCGTCGCGGCCGACGGGTTGGGGTGGCGCAGCCGGGGCGCGACCGCGCTACGGGCGCTCGTCGTCGTAGTTGTGCCGGGCGCGGGCAAGGATGGCCTCGGCATCACGGCCCGTTTCGTTGGGCAGGTGGTCGGCGAGGTGCAACAGGTCGCTGATCAGGTCGCTGATGCACACGCCGCTGTGCGCAGCGGCGTACAGGTCCCACGCGGGCCGGGCGTCCTCGGCGAGCCGGGCGGCCGACGCGGCGGTCGGGTCCTCTGTGATGTCGTCCCCGGGCGTTCCTGCGGTGGTCATGGCCACGTCCTTCGAGGTGTTCGGGAGGGGGCGCACCCGGGCCGGCTCAGATGTCCGGCCCCGGGGCGCCCCGGGCTGGCGTCGCCCCGGGCATACGACCCCGGGCGACGGTGGACAGGCAGAAGAAGGGGGTGAGAGTCGCGGCAGCCTGCCGTCAGCCGGTCCTCGGCTCGACGCCGTGGACCGCGTCAACCAGCTCGGCGCCGTCCTCAACGGCCACGTAGGTCTCGTACGCCTCCTGGACGGCCCGCTTGTGGTCGTCCACCAGGAACGAGGCGGCCCATCCGTTGTAGTTCGGCAGGCGCGCTACAAGCCGGGCGACGGACGCGTCGTCGTCGTCAGCCAGGGTGTACGAGGCGGTGACCACCAGGTTGTCGTTCCACGGGTCCCACTGGCCGGTGAGCAGGATCATTGCGGTACCTCTCATGGGGTGTCGTACGGGGGGCGCGCCCCGGGGCCGGTTCAGATGTCCGGCCCCAGGGCGCGGCGGTGTGAGATCGACTCAGGGGCCGACGCACGCGCGGATCGCGGCGGCGCAGCGCTCGGCCAGCGTCTCCAGGCCCTCCGAGGCGGACGAGGCTTCGAGGTAGACGCCGTCGTCGTACTCCCTGATGTGCTTGGGGAGCTCCGGGTGTTCCGGGAATCCGTCACACACGAAGCGGTCGTACGCGATGCACAGGTCGCCTTCGTAGTCGACGAGGAGGGTGAAGGAGCTGGTGAACGGCCCAAACACGGTTCCGGTGACGCCGAAGAAGCCCGACTCCGCGCCCCACTCGGAGCCGAGGAGGTGCGCCGTGGCACGGGCGATGTCGGAGACGCTGAACGGGTACTCCGTGCCGGGTGCCGGGGTGTAGGGGGCGCTGTCGTCGGCCGGGAAGACCACGCAGTCGTAGCCGTCGCACCCGCACGTCATGGCCTCCCCCAGCGCCATGCCGTGCTTGCAGTCCGTGCAGTTCGCCCACGCGCGGACGGTGGGCCGTACGTCGTGGCTGCCGCACGCGGTGCAGGTGAGGGCGTGCACGACGGTGGTGGTGCTCATCAGGGGTTCCTCGCTTCGTGGTGGGGCCCGGCGTGCTCTCGCCGGGTAGTACGCGGGGCGGGGGGATCTTGTGACACCCCCGCCCGGCGGGGCGGGTGGGCGGCGGTTGCCGGGGCGCGGCGGGGGTGCCGCGCCCCGGCGGGGAGGGGGCCGGTCAGGCGGCGTTGGCGGCGGCCGGGCGGCCGACGCGGAGCGCGGCGAGGAAGTCGGCCACCTCGTCGTTCTTCGGGGTGAACCCGGAGAGGGCGACGGCGCGGATGTCCTCGCGGGTCCACAGGGCGGCCGGGACGACGCGGTGGCGCTTCATGCGGGCCAGGTCTCCGGTGCGGGAGATGGTCAGGCCCTTCTTGCCCTTGCGCTTCTTCGTGGCGGTGCCCTGGCCCGACTCGCGGCCCAGGCTCCGGGCCTTCTTGGTGAGGGTGGCCGCGTAGTTGTGGGCGACGAGCGGGGTGACGCCACCGGCCATCAGGTGGGCGGAAGTGGGGGCGGGACCGGCTGCAACGGCCTTGACGGCGGCGCGGATTGTGCGGGTGACGCGGGCGCGGTTGCGGAGTTTCGCGGCGGCGCGGCGGGCGTGGGCAGAAGCCATGGGGTGTTCCTCGCTGTTCGTGGTCTGTGTCGGCGGTGCTCTCCGCCAACAAGAGAAACAGTACACCAAGGGAAACGAGAGGGGAACCCATGACCCGAAAGAATCAGCATTTCCGCAGATGAGAACGCGCCCACACCCTGCATGAGGGGTGGGCGCGTTGGTGTCGGTGTACTGTTCTCGCCGTCTAGAACAGGGCGTCATCCTGGGGTGCGGGCGTGCCAGCCGGCCCACGGGGACGGGCAGGGCGAGGGGCGGGCGGCTCGTCCCCGAACAGCGCATCGGTGCCGTTCGCGTGCGCCACGGCCTTCACCCGCCGGGCGACGGCGCGGGCGTCTACCAGGTCGAGCGGCGCGGCCGGGTCGAAGTCGGCGCGCCGCATACCCGTCCAGTCGACTCCTGCCGCGCTCACGCGTCCGCTCCCCGCTCGTTCAGGTCGATCACGACCGTCGCGCCCCCGGCCTCGTCGGTCACGTCCAGCACGGGCGGCCAGGTGTCACGCTCCGCGTAGCTCTGGAGCTGCTCGTACGCCTGCTGCGCGGCCTCCAGGGGAGACGACGCCTCGAAGTCGCTGTACCAACTCACGCGGTAGGTGGTGGGGTTCGGGGTCTGGGGCACGGGTTCTCTCCATTCGTGGGCGGGCCGGGGCGCGGAGTGCGCCCCGGCGGGGGGCTGTCAGCTACGGGGGCGGGTGTCGGGCAGGTTGCCGACGGCGGACGCCACCCCCAGCCGCCACCCCTGGGCGATCTGGGAGTGCCAGGCGGCGCGGACGAAGTCGGGAACCTTGAACCCCAGGTGCGTACGCGGCGCGCCCGGGTGCGGGTCGACCGGCTCCGGCTTCGCCTCCGGGGCGAGCGTGGCGATGATGCGGACGGCGGCGGCCGTCTCGACCCACACGCCGTGCTCGTGACCGCGCGGCCCCTTGAGACGCCATTCCGGATCTCCTCCGTTCTGCCCGAGGTAGGTCATCTCCCAGATGACCCCGTCGGGGCCGGTCACGGTGTGCGTGACGCGCGTGCCGGGCTTCAGGGGGGGCAAGGGTGAGCCCGGCTTCCGCGAGGGCGTCAGAGAGCCGCTGGACGTGCCGGGCGGGGATGGAGCGGGGAAGGACGGACACGGGGAACCTCTCCTGGGGAAGGGGCCGGGGCGCGCCACGGTGCGCGCCCCGGGGGGGCGTTGGTCAGAGGGCGTACTCAACGAGGGCGCAGTCGTCGCACAGACGCGCCTCGGAGCCCCGGCAGTCACACCGGGAGTCCTGCGGGACCCACCGGCGGGTGTCCTCGTCGAACACCGCGTCTCGGATGTAGCCCTGGGCGTCGCAGCTCTCGCAGCAGCGGGGGCACAGAGTCACGGGCGGGGACACGGGGGCGAGTTGCGCGGCGACGGCGCGCACCTCGTCGGCCTTGAGCGTCGGGGAGTGGAGACCCTGGGGGTAGAGGAGGTCGAACACCGCGCGCTCCAGGGCGACCAGGTCGTCGGCCCAGGCGTTGGCAGTGGTCACGGAGTGGTTGGCGGCGAGCGCGGCCCACGTCTTCGCCCACACCTCGTGCGGGCCGTGCGTGGCCTCACGGATGAGGCCGACGACGAACGAGACGGGGATGCCGAGGGGCGCGCCGTACGCGGCGATGCAGCGGGCATCGTCGGCGTCCATCAGGGCGGCGGTCGCGTGGAGTGCCTGGCGCACGTCGATCACGGGGGGCACGGGGGCAGCCGGCGCCACCGTCACGGGGGCCGCGTCTGCCGGTGCGGCGGGCCGCTCACGGCCGGCGAGCGCCCGGCGGGCGACCTTGCGCCCCTCGTCGGTCAGGGCTCGCCCGTCCACCCACCGGCGGGCGTGCAGCTTGTCCACCGTGAACTCGTCGGTGTGGGCCGGGATGCGGTGCTGGTCGTCGTCCAGTGCCGCGATGAGCATTGCGGCCTGGTACTCGGTGGGCTCGTCGGTCGTGGCCATGGCGTTCTCCTCGGTGCGGTACGGCGGCAAGGGGGGGGAGGGTGCCGGGGCGGGGCGCGTACGGTCGCGCCCCGCCCCGACGGTGCGAGGGATCAGTAGCGGGGCAGGTGCGCGCCGGGGCCGCACTGGCGGTTCCCCATCGCCGCGCAGTCCCACCCGGACTCGTCCTCTTCGATCCGGCCGTCGCGGTTGTCGTCGCCCGTCTTGGTGCGCTCCTCGGGCTGGGTGGTGCGGTCCTTGGGAATGAGGTCGTTGGGGGTGATGTCGGACGCTCCGAGGGCGCCCAGACCGCCGAGGACGAGTACGGCGGTGGCGGCGGCCAGGGTGCGGGCGAGGAAGCGCTTCATGGGGTGTTCCTTCACTTCGTGGTGGGGTCCCGGTGCTCTCCGGGGCCGTGGGCGGTGCGCCCTGCGCCCGTTCCGGCAGACAGCCGGCCCAGGGGCGGGGCGCACCGCCCGCCGAGGGGGTGGCGGCGGGCGGTGCGCGTCTGGGGTTACGCGGTGAGCGTGTCGCGGTACTGGTCGAACCAGCGGTCGATCATCTGGGGGGAGCTTTCGCCCCGGAGGGCCGAGGCGTACGCCTCGGAGCGGTCACCGGCGATGACGATGATCAGTTCCGCTCCCTCGATGGCGCGGGTCTGCAAGTGCAGTTCCTCCAGCAGGTTTTCGTAGGTGGCTTCCCGGGTGAGGGCCAGGCGGTGGACGGCCGCGCCGTCCGTGTCCGGGGTGGTGACGATCGCCAGGAAGAAGTGGAGCTGAGGGGCCTTGTCGAGGGAGATAGCCATGGGGTGTTCCTTCGCTTCGTGGTTGAGCCCCGGTGCTCTCCGGGGCTGCTGAGAAGAACAGTACACCAATGGCAATCTCGTGCAACCCCCCAATCTCAGATTCCTAAGAAACAGCAGGTGGAAACCCATGAACTGAACGCCTTGCCCACTCCCTCGTTTCCCCGGGTTGACTATTTCACCGGGTGGGCTGTACGTTCAGGGCACGCCACTAAGGCAGGGCCGGGGCGAGCATCCCGGCCGGACCACGAAACGAGGAGCACCCCATGGCCACTGAGACCCCGACGACCGGCATCAAGAACGCCGACGAACTCATCACCCTCGCAACCGCGTTCGGCCTCACCGTGACGGTCGAAACGACCGACCGCGAGACGCTCACCTCCTACGTGGTGCGCTTCGCCATCCCGGTCCCCACCGCGTACGCCGGTACCGAACTGGGCCGCACCATCGCGGGCGACACCATGACGCTCCTGTGGACCAAGGCCAAGAAGAAGGGCGCCCGGGGCTGCCTGGTGGACGCCACCGTCTGGAGCGTCTCCGACCACCGCAAGGTGCGCACCCTGCGGGACGTCACCGCCGCCGTCGACACCCTCGGGCACAGCTCCGTCAAGTACGCCCGTGACGCTGCGCCCCTGCCCGAGGACGTCGTCGACGCCCCGCACGCCGTATTCGTCGACGGCCACCAGGTCCACGCGGGCATCCCTGCCGAGCACGTCCGTACCGTCGTGAAGAACCGCCGCTTCCGGGGCTGGCTCGTCCACCAGGACGCCGACAAAGCCATCTGCTCCGACGACCGCCGTTACGTCCCGGTACAGCCGGCCGCCGTCGAGGAGACGCCCACCCCGACCGCCGACGACCGCCAGCACGTCCGGATCGTCAACGACGGCCCCACCGAGATCATCCCGACCCGCCAGGCCCTGGACGAGATCAACGCCGCGATGATGCAGCCGGAGGTGAAGCGCACCGTCAAGCGGATGTCCGCAAGCAAGTCGACCGCCCACATCGTCTACCGCGACGGCCGGACCGTGTACCTGCGCCCCGCCACCCCCGGCGACACCTTCCCCACCCCCTCGGAACGCCCCACCGACGCCGAACTCACGGGCGACATCGACACCGAACTCGCCGCCTACTACGCCGAGACGTTCGCCGCCGTCGCCGACGGTTCGGCGCTCCCCGTCCGCGCCGACATGCTCCGCCCCGGCATGGACGTGATCCACGCGCACATGGGCGAGACCCGCACCGTCGCCACCGTCACGGCCTACGTCGGCCCCGGCGCACCCTGGGTTCGCCCCACCTGGACGTTCCTTGGCCACGACAAGAGCACCACCGGCAGCACCTTCCCCCCGGACATGCACCTGATGGTCACCCGCGCTTCCCTGGACACCGTGTTCGGCACCACGACCGCCCCCATCGGGAGCGGCGAAGAGACAGCGGCCGTCCTTCTCGGCAAGGGTGAGCGTTGGGCGAAGCACTTCCGCGTGTTCGGCCGAGACCCCCGCGTCGAGAGTGTCGACAGGGCCGACGCTCTCGCCCTGATCATGTGGGCGCGCCGTGAAGACTGGCAGTGCTACCGCGCGGACGCGGGCGGCGTGAACCTGGAGTCCACCACGGGCGAGTCGTCGTACTGGCTGGAGCCGCTCGACGAGGAGCAGCGCGCGGCCGAGGCCAACCGCATCCGCACCGAAGCCGCCCGCACGGCGTACGCGCACGGTGTCCGGCTCGAAGCACAACAGCTCGCCACGAACCAGGTGATCGAGGAGCGGGCCCGCGAGGCGCTCGCCGCCGCCCTCCACCCGGAAGCCGCAGAGGGGCGGGCCGGTTTCGTCTTCCGCACCAACCACCTGGCCGTGTGCCTCCGGGGCGTCACCTTCGAGGGCGACGACTGGCCCCTTCTCACCGAAGCGCTCCGGCTCCACCTGGAACAGGAGGGGTGGTTCGTCGAGCCCTCGCGGTCCTTCGGGGTGCGCATCACCCCGCCCGGCGACCTCGTCGAGCTCGTCCGCGAGGCGTGGAGCCGCAACGTGGCCAACGCGCACGGCCAGGCACTCGCCGAACGCGCCCACGCCTGACCCTCCAGGCGTCGCCCGGCCGGACGGGTCGGGCGGCGCCCCTGGGCCCCTTACGCGCACGCGCGCGTGTGGACGGTCCAGAAAGTCCAGAAACCGCGTCAGCTTCCCCCCTGGAGGCGACGTAAGCCGCGTCCGCGCGGCCCCTTGTCCGGCGAGAGCACGCCGGACCGAACCACGAAGTGAGGAACCCCTGATGTCGACTGCCACACAGCGCGCCGTTGAGATGGCCCGCCTGGTCATTGCCGCCGCCCAGCAGGACAACGCCTGTGTTGTGACCAGTGACCTGGTGGACACCGTGATGAAGTCGTTCGCCGACACGGAGCACGGGAAGGCGAACACGGCGACCGTACGGCGGTTGATCCGCGCCTACGCGGCGGGTACGGATGTCCGCGTCATCTTGACCGACGATGAGCGGTACTGGGCGATCCGGGAGCAGCTCCACCACATGGGCGGCGACGAGGTGCAAGCGCTCTGCGACAGCATCGCCGACGGTGGCGACGACGACCCCCGCGCGTATGACCTCGTGCTGATCGGCGCCCTCTCCATGCGCCTGTCGAAGCGGTTTCCCCCGCGTCGTCTGGACGAGGTCGAGCCCGTGTCCATCGGCCTGTGGAGTGAGCCGTGCCCCCCGGCCGTCGAGGAGCAGCCGGCGCCCGCCGAGACGCCCGTACCGGTCGACGACGTCAAGGCCCGCCGTTGGGCTGAGGGGTTCGCGGCGAAGTGGTGGGCGGAGCAGCACACGGAGGAGCCCACCGACTCGGCCATGTCCGCCGCGTTCGCCTACACGGTGAAGCCGCCGAAGCCGGAGGCGTACCCGCTCATCCGGGCGTCCATCGCGGAGATGACGCCACCGGCCGCCGCAGCGCCCTTGTTCGCCGTGCTCGCGGCGCACGAGGCCGTGAGGGATGCGTCCCTCAGCCCTTCCCCGCGCGATCTGCGCACGGTCATCCGCCACCTGGAGACGTTGCCCTTGGCCGCGCCGGTCAGCCTGCACCGGGAGATTCGAGAGGCACAGAACGCCGTCGAGGAGGCATGGGAAGCGATGTTCGCCCCCCGCGCCCGTGCCACCCGCAACGCCGCCCACGACAAAGCCCGTACGGCCATCGAGCGGGCCCGCGCGGTGACCCTGGCCGTTGCCCCGAACGCTTGCCAGATGCGCGGTACGGACATGCCCGCCACGGCCGAGGAGATCCGCACCGCAGCCCTGGCGTACAACACGGTCGAGGGTTCCCCCGAGGAGCTGTCCGCCGCCGAGACCGGTACGCCCACCGTGCGGGTGCACTGCCGCAGCGACACCGGCACCGGCTGGACTGTCACTGCGCGGATCACCGCCGGGGTGGACTCGCCCCTGGGGCACATCCCCGCGCACCCGCCCATCGTCGTGAAGTTCCGCAAGGTGGACGGCCGTCTGGACGCCGCCGCCAACGCCCGGCGGGTGTTCGGTGCCCTGTTCCGCGTCGACGTCCCCGTCGAGTACGTCGCCGACCGCCGCGCCTGACCCGTCCAGCGCCGCCCGGCAGACGTCGGGCGGCGCCCAGCGCCCGTCTACCGCCCTGTCAGCGGTTTCCCGGTCTCCTTGTGCCCCGGGGCGCTGCGGGGCGCTCCCAGAAAGGTTTCAGCCCGTCATGCCCCTGCCTCTGTGGCTTCGTTCCCAGCTCCCCGCCGAGTCGCCCACCCGTACGTTCGTCGCGTTCACCGACGCGGTGGCCCGGCTGCTGGAGCTGCCGCCCGCACCCCCGGCCGAGGTGTACGAGCGCCGGTACGACACAGGCCGCGTCTGGATGGTCTGGCGGTTCAAGAACGGCGGCGCGTCCCTGTTCCTGGAGAGGCCCTACGGGGAGTTCCGGGACGGCGTGACCGTGAACGTCCAGTGGCACCAGTCGCCGGACCCGGAGGTAGTGGCCGCGATGGTCCGGGAGTACGTGCGCCGAGGACGTCGTGAGCAGCGCCGCCGGTGCTGGCTGGCCCGTCTGCTGCGCCGGCGCTGAGCGCGGCCCCGTAGCTCCGGCCCCGATCCCGTGGGCCGGTCACCCCGCGGCGGAGAGCACCGCCGCACCACGAAGGAGAGAAGCGCATGAGCGCGCACGTTGAGATCCCACGACCGTACGAGTCGGCCCCGGGCCGGTTCACCGTCGACCTGGTGTTCCCCGCGCAGTCCAAGCGTCGGGCGACGGAGCACCACGATGTGGCGTGGGCCCTGGCCGACGTCCACGGCCTGGAGGCGTCGACCCCGTACAAGGTGAACCCGCGTTGGTCCGTCTACGAAGAGAACTGGGGCAACAAGGAGCGGCACGGCTGGCAGGACATGCGGCGCCTCACGGTGCAGGGGCCCGCGCGAGAGCTTGCCCGGTACCTGGTGGCCCTGGAGCGGGTGGTGGAAGCCGTGGAGGCCCTGGCGACGCGGGCGGTCCGCGTATTCGGGGCGTGGAAGCGGTCCGTGGCCGCGGAGGCGCATGTGGAGTACGAGGACGCGTCCACCCTGCGGGTCCGGGCCCGGGGGTTCCGTGCGGACGTCCTGCACGCCCTGGTGCGGGGTCTGGGCGCCCGTCGGCGGCCGGCGGGGGAGCGGGACACTTCTCGGCCGTTGTGGGAGCAGTACGGGGCGGTCGCCGGGGAGGTGTGGGAAGCCGCGGGCGGGGTCGACCTTGAGCGGGCCGACGACAGCGCGGTAGCGGCCCTCATGGCGCGGATGGTGCCCGCGGTCGTCGCCGAGGCGGAGCGCCTGGCCGTCTTGGAGGCTGCCCGGGTGGAGCGGGAGCGCCTGGAGGAGGAGCGGGCGGAGCTGTTCCAGCGGGCCGAGGCAGCCGGAGCGCGGGAGGCTGCCGAGGCGGACGCCGAGCGGTACGCGCGGGACGGTCAAGGGGCGCTGTTCGCTGTGGCGGAGGCCCGGCCGCCGCTCGTGGTGCCCCCGCCCATCCCGGTGAAGCCGCGCCGGGCGCCCCGCAAGCGCGTGCCCGTGGCGGCCCGGTTCCCCGAAGGGACCACGCACATTGCGATCAGCCGGGAGCAGGTGGAGCACTTCCACCCGGGCATGGCGGCCGCCGTGTGGCCGCAGGTGAGCGCGGAGCGCCGGCGGTACGCCGCCGCGGCCTGACAGCTCCCTGCGGCCGGTAAGGCTCCGAGGTTCCCCCTGATAGTGAGCCGGGGGGAATCTCGGAGACGTTATCTGCGCGATTTACTGGCAACCACTTCTCTTCATTGCCCTTGGTGTACTATTATCTGTGTTGGCGGGAGAGCACCCGCCAAGACCACGAAGGAGGAACACCCCTATGAGCGTTGCCACCATCGAAATGGTGATGAAGCCCTGGTGGGAGCTGGCCAGGGTGTACGGGGAGCCGCGCACGGTCATGCACCACGCCAGCAGCTCAACCACCGTCCCCCGCGAGCAGTACGAGGCGTACGCCTTCAACATCGCGGGCGGCAAGGTCCTGCGGGAATCCGGGGTGCGCGCCGAGAACGGCACCTGGGCCCTGACCATCCGACTCGTCGAGTACATCGAGCCCGTCACCCTGCGGACCCGGTACGCCCTCGACTTCTGGACGGTCACCCCGGGCGGTAAGTGGTACGTCGCCGACCACGACACCCGCGCGGTGATCGAGGGCATCTACGACCACGCCGTGCGCATCGAGGCCCTGCGGCCTTCCATCCCGAGGGACGCCGAGCGCGTCGGACGCGGCACGGCCGCCTACTACGACGTCACCGACGTCCACGGCCCGGCCGCCGACTTCTACGTCTTCTAACCGCCAGTCCTTCGGTCCCTCGCCGGGGCGTGGCGCGTACGTCGCGCCCCGGCACCACCCCCAGCCCGTCGCACGCTCCCCGAGGAGAACTCTGCCGTGATCACCGCTACCGCCGTTGAACGCCCCATCTACCCGGAGTGCCGCCGCTCCTGGATGCAGGACCACGAGGCGCCCACCTGCCCCGCGTGGATCACCAGGCGTTCCATCTACCGCGCCGAGTGCGCCGAGCTGGAGGCAGACAACGCGCTGCGCGCGATGACCAGCGACCGCGCGGCGCTGCGCTACTGGCACGCCCGCCCCGAGGAGCGCAACGCCCAGCACGCGACCCTCACGAGCCAGCGTGACGCCGCTTGGTCGGAACAGCGCGTGCTGCTCGCTCAGGGCGCCGTCTGCACGTGCATCGGCCCGGACATGCCGCGGTGAGCGGTCACGTGCACCGCACCGCGTAGCGCAACCCCCCGCCGGGGCGCGACCGTACGCGCCGCGCCCCGGCACCCTCCCCCCCTTGCTTTGACCGACTACCGAGGAGAAGCCTCACCATGTCCAAGCACGTTGATATCCGCGCGGTCGCCGAGTCGTCTGGCCTCCAACTGGGTGACCTGGTCGAGTACGACAGCCGCACCGTTCAGTTCTCCGACGGCCCCCAGGCCGTACCGGGCGGACGCGGCCGACTGCGCGACGTATGGGCCGCCGACGGTGAAGCCGTTACCCGCGTCGAGCACGAGGACGGCACCAGCGGCACGCCCCTGTTGGTGGACCTGCGCCCCGCCGCCGAGACACCGGCCCGGACCGTTCCGCCGGTCGCCCCGGCCCCCCGCACCGTCACGGTCACCACCGAATTCATCGGCCGGTCCATCCCTACGCGTCTGCGCGCGGCCGGTGCACCCGGCGCGATGAAGCACAGCAGCACGGCGGGCGCACTGCGCTGGGTCCTCCCCGACGGCGAGGAGCTCACCCCGGGCGAGGCCGCCGCACGGTTCCTGCGCGACTGACCGCCCCGCTCCGGGGCGCGGCCCGTGCCGCGCCCCGGAGCCCCTTCCCGCCTTGCTCGTCCACCCCAACCGAGAGGTCACCGTGTCCGTTTCCGTGCTCCCCGTTCAAGATGCGCTGTTCGCCTCCCTGTCCCTCGACCCTCCGAAGGCGCCGCGCGTTCCGCTCCCGCTGGGGGAGCTGCCCATCTCGAGCATCCCGGCCGCGTACGACCGTGAGCACCTCTACAGCCCGAAGGCGGGTACGGCCGAGCGCGTCGAGCACCGCCCCGGTGACGTTTTCGGCCCGCTGCCGATGTCCCTGGCCGGGAAGGCGTGGCGGGCCTGGTGGGACACGGAGGCCAACACGACGACCCCTGACTTCCTCGGCCTCCAGGAGGGCGACGAGATCACCGTCGTGGGCGTTGGGCCCGCGACCGTCGTGTCGACCTGCCGGTTCGGTGCCGTCGTCCGCTTCGCCTTGCCGCCGTGCGACTGGCACGAGAAGACGCACGCGGAGATGTACGTGACCGCCCGCAATCAGGTTGGTCACTGGTACCGCTGACGCCCGCTCCGGGGCGCCCCCGCGCGCCCCGGGCCCGTCGCCCCCCCTCTCCGCCCGCTCCCCCCTCTCCGCCCGCTCCGCCCGCTCCGCCCGCTCCGCACCCCCAGGACTCCGCCATGCAGACCGCGACCCTGTTCGATCTCTCCGACATCCAGACCTTGCAGAAGACCCCGGTGGCCGCCGCGCCGGCGAAGCGGAAGGCGAAGCGGAAAGCGACCGTGCACGCGTCCGTGCCGTTCGAGCCGCGGACGACCGTGCCCGACGAGCTGATCATCGACGCCGATTGGGTGGTCATATCGAGCTCGGGCGGTAAGGACTCTCAGGCGATGCTGTCGTACGTCGTGCGGCGGGCGAAGGCCCTGGGAATGCTGCACAAGATCGTCGTTGTCCATGCGGACCTGGGCCGCGCCGAGTGGGCCGGCACCCGCGAGCTCGCCGAGCTCCAGGCGCGCCTTTCCGGCGTCCGCCGGTTCGAGGTGGTCACGTCCGGCGTCGACTTCCTCGACCGGGTCGAGATCCGCCACGGCAAGCTCAAGGCCAAGGCGGAGAAGGAAGCCGTCGAGCGCGGCGAGGACCCCGCGCAGGCGAAGGTCGCACCGGCGTGGCCGTCGAGTGCAGCACGCTGGTGCACGAGCGGGGAGAAGCGGGCGCCGATCCGGACCCTCTACACGCGGCTTGCCGCGGAGCTCGCGCACCTGGGGCGCCCCGTGCGGATCCTGGCGTGCATCGGGCAGCGTGCCGCGGAGAGCGACCAGCGGGCGAAGCTCGCGGCGGTGGAGATCGACCGCGGGGCGAGCAACGGCCGCCGGCACGTTACGACCTGGCGACCTATTCACGCGTGGAGCGACTGGATGGTGTGGCAGGAGATCGCCCGTTCCCGCCTGCCGTACCACCCGGCCTACGACTGGGGAAACCGGCGCCTGAGCTGCGTTTTCTGTGTCCTCGGGTGCAACAACGACCTGGTGAACGGGGCGCGGCGCGTTCCGGAGCTCGCGGCGGCGTACGCGGAGACCGAAGCCAAGATCGGGTCCGACTTCAAGAAGGGGCTGTCGATGCGGGAGATCATCCGGCGCGCCCAGGTCCTGGAGCAGACGCAGGGGCCCGCCGCACGCCCTCCGGCGGGTACCGCGATGGCCGCGCACATCGGACGGGCGAAGACCACCAAGTACCGCAGGCGCCAGACCGTGGTGTACGGCCTGGCCGCCTGATCTGCATCATGCCCGCACTCCCCAGCAGTGCCTACGGGGGCCGGAGAGCACCGGCCCCCACCGACCACGAAACGAGGAACATCCCCATGCTCCGATCGACCCGTTCACACACGATCCGCCGATATCTGGTGGAAGGCGCCCTCGTCGACCTCGGGCTCGACGAAGCCACGCAGAAGGCAGGCCCGTACGGGCACGACACCGACGGATTCTCCGTACGGCAGCACATCGACGCGGACGGCACGCTCGTCGTTATCGCCGCGGCGTTCGGCCCGGACTGGTTCGCCACCATGCGCGACATCCGATACCGGCTGGAGCGGCCGTACCTGAAGTGCCACGTCGACGGTGACGCGCCCGAGCTTGACGTCCACGAGCTGAGGGTGCGGTGGGCGACGTCCGAGGAGCTGCGGGCCCGCGCGGCAGCCGAGGAGAAGCGGCAGGCCCCGGTCAAAGCCATGCTGCGCCGCCAGAGCGCCTTGCAGCGCGCCGAGGAGGAGCGCCAGTCGCTCGAGGCTGCCGGGCAGTCCGGCCTGTTCTGACACAACCCCGCGGGCCGTGACGTTCCTCCATGCGCCCGGCATTTCCCTACCCATGTCCCTGGAAGGACACCGATGTACTCCGTCGACTTCACCCCGAAGGACATCCCCGTACTGCGCCGGGTCGCGCGGTTTCTGCGCGGCAAGGAAGTGAGCTTGCCGAACACCGCGCACGCCGCCACCCACAGGGGCGTACTTATCTCCGCCTTCTGGCTCGACGACCAGGCTGACGAGCTGGGCGCGGCCCCGGCTCCGACGGCTCAGGAGACCCGGGCCCCGATCTTCACCCAGCTCGTCTCCGCGGCGGCCGGCGACCCCGTGTCCCACGACAAGGCGACGGCGCTGCTCAACGCCTACGAGGACGCGATCCGCGGCGCCGCCGAGGAGGAGCTGTTGCGCCTCCAGAGCGCGTTGCTCGCCATGCACCCGAAGACCCCGGACCCACGGCACGGGTGCTGCGCGAGGCCGAAGCTCTGCAGCGGCCACCGGCCGGAGTGCCGGAGCAGCGAGCACACGCTCGGCGGCCTGCCGTGGCCCTGCAAGACGCTCCGCGCCGCGGGGATCCGTACGGACGCCGACGCCGACCGCGTGCGCAAGGCTCTGGCCCGCCTGGACCGGGCGGCCGACCCCGGCGGCTACCCGGGCCGGAAGAAGGTTCCCCGCGGCCGTGCCGTGCACGCCACCAAGGGGTGTGAGGACGGGATCGGCGACATCGGCGCGTGCGGCATGTACTTCGACACCCGCACCGAGAGCAGCGTCGAAGACCCGGACACCGCCGTGTCGTGCCAGGCATGCATCAAGGCGCTCGTCCGGAAGGAACGCGGAGCGGCGGCCGTCGACGAGAACGCGCACCGCTGCACGCTGCCGCCCGCCCGCCGGCTGCCGTGCGGTTGCTGCCTGCACCAGGTCTGCGCGGACTGCGAGCAGTGCGCCCACAAGTGCGAGTGCGGCACGGGCGGCACCCCCGCCGAGTAGTCCTCCCCGGCCGGGCGCCCGCGCGCCCGGCCCCCGCTCCACCACCCCCGTACGACCGGCAGGAGATACGACATGACGCCGTACGAGCGCCTCATGGCCGAACAGTGGCCCACCGGCAGGTTCGGCCGTGACGCGCCCGTCCAGCGCCGTCCTCTGCCTCCCCTGCCCGTACGTCCGCCGGAACGCCGCCCGATCCGCCCTTGGACGCCGGAGGAGCAGGCGCAGCACTTCGCCGAGCTCGAGGCCGCCCTGTCGACCTGGCAGGACCCGACCCCGGCCGCGAACCGCAAGCGCGAGTACCACCGCGTCCACGCCTGCCGGGCCGCGGGCCCGCGGCACCTCCGGCTCGTCCCGCCCCACGCCCAGGACTCCCGTCGTCCGGGTGCCGAAGTCGCTTGACCACCACACCTTCAGAGAGGCACTGCCATGCGCTGGAACATCACGCCCCGCCGTCAGAAGCCGAACAGCCGCCGGTGGGTCCCCGACCGCACCGAGTTCGCCCGCCGGCGGCCGTGGCCGCTCGAGCTCCCCAGCCTGTCCGTCCCGCGCCCCGCCTGACCGCCGCCCTTCGAGAACGGAACGCACATGCCCAACTACCTAGCCGTCGTCCGGTCGCTTCGCCAGGACGTGAGGCAGCAGCGTGTATGACGTCGACGAGGAAGGATGGCTGATTGACCGGGGCCGTTACCGCCACCAGGTCGGGTATGCCGACTGCGGCGACGCCTTCTTCGACGAGGGCTTCGCGGGCGACTCGGTGTTCACCGAGGACTGGCGCGTCCGGCCGCAGCGGGTCGAGCACTGGTCGGAGTTGCTGTTCCAGTCGACATGGTGGCAGGACGCAGAGCGGAACATCTGGCACCTGGACGGCCTCGACGCGATGCGGTGCAGCGGGATCTACGAGTTCATCGCCCGGCGCGAGGACGAGACGGGCACGCTCCTGGCGTGGTCGGCGACCCGCGTTCCCGTGCCGACCGGGGACGCGGACGGCCGTGGGCAGGACCAGGTCTTGGCGATGGTCGGCGAGCGCGGGTGGATCCTCCGTACCGACCTGATGGTCGCCCTGCAGCGCCGTATGCGGGGCCTGCCCGCGGTCGAGGGGACATGCTTCTGCGGCTACCCCGTCGCGGAGGGCTGGGACCACTCGGCGTGCCACGACGGGATGGAAATCGCGTAACTGAGAACGGGCGGTGTCAGTGCCGCCCGGCACCATGTTCCACAGACCGGGGAGGGTCATTGTGGTGAACGAACTGATGAGGGTGAATGTCCCGGCCGTGCCGGACGGTGCCGACGTGCACCGGTCATGGAGGCGGGTCCTTACCGGCCTGGACGATCGGGCCGAGGGGGACGCCGCGGTACTCGGGCCCGAGGTCGGGCACGGGGCCGTCGTGGAGACCCTGCCCGGCACGCTGGTCCTGGTTGTGGACCAGCACGTCACCGGGTGGGGCGAGACGTACCGCACGGGCAAGCCGTACCCGTTGATGGACGCCGCGGTGACGCTGCACCTGGCCCAGGGGGACGGAACGCTCAAGACGCTGTGGTCCCGGCACTTCAAGACCGCGAAGGGCGCGTTCGGTTCGGCGGGCCTGGCGCAGCTCCGCAAGCACCTGGCCGCGCACCCTCCGGCCGAGGATCTGTCGCTGAACGTCGTGCATCCGGGCCCCGGCCGCCCGAACTTCCGGGCCGGCCCGTGCCGGTGGTGTGCGGCTGAGCTGCAGAAGGGCCAAGGGGTCATGGTCGGCCGCGGCACGTCGGCCCAGATCGAGCACCACCGTGCGTGCCCGTCTGGGTCCGCCCTGCCCGGTACCCGCTGTGCGCGGTGCGGTGGGTCGGTCGCGCCTGGCACCGCCCGCCTGATCGTCGTACGGGAGGGCTCGGGGCGCCAGGAGGTCCAGCACACGGGCCAGTGCGAGGACCACTTGTCGTACGAGGAGTACGAGCAGCGGGCGAACGAGCGGCGGGCCGAGCAGGACGCGCAGCGGATCGCGGAGAAGGCACGGCAGAAGGAGGCCGCTAAGCGGCGCGAGGCACAGGCGGAGAAGCGGCGGGAGAAGCGGGAGGAGAAGGAGCGGGCGGCCCGCGCGGCGGCGGAGGCGACGCGGGCCCGCGTGGAGTCCCTGGCAGTCGTCGAAACGACTGGCCGCCAGAACCTGTACGACAAGGGCCTGTCGTCCAGGGAGCGAATGCGCCTTGTCGAGGTCTCCGTGGTCCTGGAGGACGGCGAGCCGGCCGTGTGGTGGGAGGTGACGGCGTACGGCGGGCTGTCCGAGGGGGACGACGACCGCGGCGGCCGGTACTTCCTCCTCGCGGACGCGTGCAGCGAGTACCAGCAGTACAAGTACGAGGAAGCTCCGGCCCGGCCGTCGCGGTGGCGGGCGGCGGTCGGCACCGTGCCGTGTCCGGCCGACGGGGCGAAGCACTGCGCCCACTGCGGGGCGACGTCGGCAGCGGGCGGCTGGATGCTCGCGTCCTTCGGGCTGGCGTGCGACGTGGATTGCTACGACGCGATGGCCAACGGTCCTGGTGCGCATGCCCGGCGCTATCACCAGGACCGCTGAGGGCTTGTTCGCCGTCCGGTGAACTGCCGTATGCTGCACACCAGTTTCACGCGTGCGAAGGCCCGGCCACCAACATTGGCCGGGCCTTCGTGCTGTGCGGGCGCTGAACCCTATTGAAGCGCCTTCTTCTCCGCCTTCTCCACCTGCTTCATGCGGTTGAGAACCGCGTCGTAGACGGTGGAGTCCTCCGGGTCGACGAACGCCTCCATAAGGCGAAGCTGGACCTCCGAGCGGGGGATCCGGGGTCGGTTGAGGGCGTCCGCGATGCTGATGGCCAGCTTGTCGACGGCCCGGGTCACCGCGGGCGGGATCGCGCGGGAGACCGGCGGCTGGATCTCCTCGACGAGCACACCCTTGATGGTCTTCGCCAGGGCGTCGACGTCCTCGTCCTCGTCGAGCTTGAGGTCGCCCGGCAGCATCTTGACGGTGTTGCGGAGCCGGTCGGCGGTGACCTGGTTCCCGCCCCAGGAATCGGCGACCAGGACGTACACCGCGACGGCCGTGTTCAGGTTGAAGGCGTTGCGGACCGGCACGATCTCGCGGACCTGGCCCGGGTTGGACTGGTAGCCGCGGGCTGAGAGGACCTCCCCGATCGCCCAGCCGGCGCGCAGCTTGCTGCACTGGCCGACCGAGATGCCTTTCTCGAGGACTACCCACTCTTCGATCGTCGTGTAGCAGCGCTTCGGGTCGAGCTTGTGCGGGGTGTTCCGGAAGAGGCGGCCGACGGCGATGGTGTCGAGGGCCTTGCCCTGGATGAACCAGGCGGTGTTGCCCAGGTCGACACCTTCTTGGCACTGCTCGTACCGCTGCTGCTCCTCGGGGGTGAGCGCGCCCTCCCCGGCGGGCTCGACCGGGTCCGGGATCTTGTGTAGGCCGGGCTTGGCCTCCTCGACGGCGGCCTGGATGGCTTTCTGTCGTTCGTCGTCGACGACGCGGCTGTTCTCGCCCAGCTTGTTCCCACCGCGGCGCCTGCCGGTCTTCTCCCAGCTCGTCGCCTCTTCCCAGTTCTTGCTCACGCGGCTTCCACCAGCCCTGCCTTGACGGCGACGTCGCGGAAGTACCGGGCCGTGTCGGACTTGGGCCGGTACATCTGGACCGGCTTGCCTTCGACTTCTGCTTCGCCCAGGTCGGCGCCGCGGAACGGGATCTCCACGAGGGGCGTCAGGTCGGGGTGCTTGCGGAGCTGGTTGAGGATCAGCTTGTTGAATTCGCCGCGGCCGTAGAGCGCGAGGCTGATTACCATGCCGAGCTCAACGAAGTCGGTGCGCCCGAGTTCTTCCATGATCATCTCGTGCTGGTCGAGCTGGGACCCGATCGCCTTCATCGCCCACTTGTGCGTGTTGGCCATCATGAGGGCGCCGTGCGCGGCCGCGGTCATCGAGTCGGTGTCCGTGTCGATGGCCGGGCGGGTGTCCATCAGCGTGTAGTCGTACTCCCCCTCGAACTTGGCGAGCATCTTCCTGTGGGCGTGCAGTGCGTTGCCGCGCTCGCGAAGGCGGGCGGGCAGGTAGACCATGTCCGGGCTGGCGGGCAGGACGTGGATGTTCTCGAACGGCTTGGCCACCAGGGGGTGCGGGTCTACGCCCTTGAGCAGGCAGTCGACTTGGGTGGGGCCCTCGTCCTCGTCGAGTCCGTCGAGCCGGAATCCGTCGGTGAGGTTTCCGGAGGGGTCACCGTCGACGATCAGGACGCGCTTCCCGTAGTAGGAGAGCGCGCCGGCGAGGTTCATGGTGGTGGTCGTCTTGCCGACGCCGCCCTTCTGGTTGCACATCGTGATGATGCGCATCGCTTGGACGGGGCCGGTGAAGGGCCCGTACCGGAGCCGTTCGATATTGATTGTGGATGTCGTCATGGAAGGGACGATAGTCAGACCGCCGTCCCTTTTGTGGCAGCGCTCCCGTATCGGCGTCGGGGTGGGTACGTGATAGGGCCCCGTACGAGCGACGTACGGGGCCCGGGGGAGTTGCCCAATTGGGCAAGAATGATCTTGGTCAGCGGCCGAAGGTGCGGCGTTGCTCGGCGTGTTCGGCGAGGGCCTGGTCGAGGGCCTCGTTCGTGTACTCGGGCCAGTACCGGTCATCGAAGTGCAGGGTGGCGTCCGCGGCCTGGTAGAGGAGGAAGCCGGAGAGGCGCCGTTCGCCGCTCGTGCGGATGATCAGGTCGGGGTCGGGAAGGTCGCAGGTGGATAGGTAGTCGCCGACGGGCAGTTCAACGCGTTCGTCGTAGTCGGCGGCGGTGAGTGCGCGGGCGACGGCCTGGCGGACGTCGGCGCGGCCGTCGTAGCCGATGCCGAGGCAGACGGTCATCCCCTGCCGGTCGGCCGTGGACGTCTCGGCCCGCTCGATGGCGGCCAGGAGCCGGCCGGGGACGGGGTAGTTGCCCGAGAGCTGGGAGAGGACCCGGATCGGGCCGGTGGCCGCGGCGGTCTGCGTTTCGAGGAGATCGGCCAGGACGTCGGCGAGGATCTCCACCTCGGCCTCGGAGCGGCCGAAGTTGCGGTCGGACATGAGGAACACGGAAACGACCTGGACGCCGATGCTGCGGCACTGCGCGAGGACCTGGTGGATGACGGCCGCGCCCTGCCGGAAGCCCTGTTCGACGGTGGCGCCGGAGGCGGTGGCCCAGCGGCGGTTCCCGTCGGCGATGAACCCGATGTGGCGGGGGGCGTTGACGGCGGGCGCGGTGGTGGGAAGCGTCTGCATGGCGGGGAGAAGTACAGGCCCGGGCGGGCTTAGGTCATGCCGTGACGGCGGCAAAGACCAGCCCGGCCGTGGCGGTGCCCGCGGCTGCGCCCGCGATGGTCTGGGCGAGGGTGTGGTCCCGCAGGGTGATCCGGGACCAGGCGATGACGGCGACGAGCGGGGAGGCGAGCCAGACGAGGGGCCCCCAGGTGAGGGCGAGCATCGCCAGGGCGCCGCCGGCGACCGCGGTGTGCACGCTGATCTTCCACTGCCAGAGAGCGGTGGGGGCCAGGAGGACGGCGAGAGTGGCGAGCATCGCGACGACGAGGGCGACCATGGCGCGCGGCGCGTCGAAGACGAACATGCCCCCGATGCCGGCGGCGACGGATGCCATGATCACGGGGATGAGCAGCTTCCGGCGCTGCACCTGCCCGATGTGCCGGTCGGCCCACAGGCCGGTGCGCATCCCGTACTTGATGTACGCCATGGGGATCGCTGCGGCGAACAGGATGGCCTCGAGCGCCCACAGCACGCCGGTGAGCGGGTTGTCCTGGGCCAGGCCGACGCCCAGGCTCACCAGGATGATGACGTTGCGCGGTTCGGCCCGGTCGGTGATGAGGCGCGCTGCACGGTTCTCTTCGCGGGTCGGGGCGGGCGCGGCGGTGGTGCTGGTCATGCGGTGACTTCCTGACGAACGGGGTGACCGGCGAGCCTGTGGGTGGCGTCGGCGAGGTCAGGGGATGCGTAGTGGTGGGCGACCCTGGACAGCCACTGGGAGTTGGACAGCAGGTCGTCGCGCAGGGACAGCACGGTGAGGGCGGGGCGGGTGGCGTAGGGCTCGCCGTCGACGGCCTTGGCGCGGGCGACGCGCAGGCAGAGCGCTTCTCGTGCCGCGTGTGCTTCGTCCCCGGTGAGGCCCACGGCGTGTGCCTCGTCGAGGGCCTGGCCGTGGAGGTCTTCGCTGACCCAGGGGAGCAGTTCGAAGCACGCGTCGGAGATGTCCACGACCCGCTCGTCCAGGCGGCCGTACAGGTCGCGGAAGCGCAGTCGCTCCTCCCGGGCCGACGGGGTGGTCTGCAGGCGGCGGCGGATGATGTCCGGCGGGAGGACGGAGACGAGCTCCTCCCACAGCGGGCGGAGGGCGATCAGGCCGCGGCGTTGGCGGATCGCGCGGATGAGCAGCTCGGCGGCGCGCACGGAGCTGCCCGCGATGACCAGCAGGATCGTCACCAACTGGATGAGCGAGCCGCCGAGGTGGAACGCGCCTTCGTCGAGCGGGTACGTCCAGCCGGTGAATCCGCAGACCAGGAACGACAGCCGGTAGACGGGGTAGAGGGCGCCCGCGGTGGCGCCTGCGGCCATCAGGCGCATGCAGATGCGCAGGAGCCGGTCGTCGGTGCGGCGGGCGACGGTGAGGCACAGGAGGGCGGACGGGACGAGAGCGACGAACATGCAGAGCAGGTAGACCGCTAGGTGCGTGGTGCCGGCGACGCTGCCGAACTGCCCGGAGGCGAAGTCGAGGGAGCCGTCCGGGGCGGCGATCGAGGGCGCGGAGAACGGGAAGACGATCGAGGCGCCAACGCTGGCCACGGCGAGCACGGCCAGACGGGGCTTGAGGGAGACCCAGCCGCGCCAGGCCGGTTCTTTCTCGCGCGGGGGCACGACGGATTCCACCCAGCCCACCAGGAGGATGCAGGACGTCATCACGGCCAGGTGCTTGGGCAGGACCGCGAAGTCGTCCATGCCGGTGAGGTCGGTCAGGAACTCCTCGAGGTAGGACAGGCGCAGTGTGGCGCCGGTCGCCAGGGCGGCGAAGGTGGCGAGGATGGCTTTCTGCCCCGGGGTCTTCGGCCAGTGGTAGATGCGGACGGCGACCACCAGCCACAGGGGGATGGTGGTGACCATGTCGATGATGTCGTCGGTAGGCACAGGGGCTCTCAGCGGCGGGTGCGGGCGGTCACAGGCTGTGGTGCAGCCGGTCGACCAAGGGGTCGTGGTGCCGGGTGTTGCGGGCCTGTTCGGCAGCCGCGCGGCGAAGCTGGAAGGCGAATCGTTCCGCCTGGTCCTCGATCTGCTGGTACGCGGGATCCTGCAGCCCGTCGTGGGAGCGGGCGCGGCCGAAGAGGCAACCGGCGAGGAAGTCGGGGTGGAGCAGGTCGTACGACTCGGCCGGCTGGGGCTCGGCGGGCAGTTCGAGGGGCTGATGGCCCAGTTCGATGTGGCCGTTCTCGTGAGAGAGGCTGTGCACTGCGGCGGCTCCGGTGAGAGCCGGGTCGAGCCAGACCACATCGCTGGCGGCGGCGGGCCGGGTCAGCCACAGTGCGTTGGCGTGGAGGCCGGGGATCGGCGACGCTCCGCGCCACAGCTCCAGCGGTCGCCAGTAGCGTTCCTGCATCACGGCGAACAGGGACTCGACGGTCAGCGGATTCGGGACGGGGAAAGCGGCGAGAGCTGTACGGATTTTGCGGTCATGGGCGGGCTGGATCACCGGAGTTGAACACCTTGTGGGGGGCTAGTCGTGGGCCGGGGTAGCTCGTGCGCCGTTTTCCATGTCCTCGATCTGCGCGAGGTTCTGGACGAACTTGGCGGCGCGGATCTGCCCGTCGGGCGACAAGCGGCGAGCGGTTCGTGCCAGGACGCGAACCGTCTGGGGCTCTGGTTCCTCACTCGGTGTTTGACGTCTGGAGTCCACGAAGCGTTGCACTTCGTCCACCAGCTTCTTCAAGGTGGCCTCGTCCTCGGCGTTGAAGACGTCGAGCGGCAGCTTGAAGACCTTGGCGATCCGGGAGGCCTGCTTCACGCTCGGGCTCTGGATGTCCCCTTTGCGTAGCTTCCGGATGTATTCGTCCGTGATCGTGCCTTCGCCGAACATTTCGTTGATCTTGTCGGCGATCTCCTTGTTGCTGGGCTCGATGAACTCGCCCGGCTTCGCCGGGTTCTCCTGGGCCTGCGACTGGATGATCAGGTTCAGTGCGTGTCGGAACGTGGGGGTCTGCTGGGCATGGGCATCTGCGGTCACTGTGAGGGGGTCTTCCTTGGCGGGTGGTAAGAGCCTCACCCTAGCCCCCGGCAACGGATAGTTGGTCAGCGCAGTGGTTTCGGCAACAGATCGTTTGACGATTGGCCTGTTCACCATCTTTGATGGGCAGCGGAACGACACGCTCCGGCAACGGGCGGTTACCAGACGTGCGCCTATTCGGCGCGCGTTCCTGCACGTCACCCCACGAAAGTCATCTCGTGCCACTTCGCCACCGCCTCCCCTGCGGGCGCCCAACTGCTCCCACGGCCCCGCCAACTTGACCCCCATAACGCTACCCGTCTTCGAACGAGCATTCGATAACGTGTTACCCCGACGGAACGGATCCCGGTGACGATCTTCGACGCCATACCTCACAACTGGCCGCTGCGCACAGCCTTCCCGGGGGAGGAGGATGCCTCCTCCCCCCTCCTGGATGTCGAGAACTCCGTCGACTTCGTGATCGCCTCCGAGGTCTCGCCCGTCGAGGCCATGGAGCGCGCCGTCGCGCTGTCTGCCGTGGCTCTGCCGAGGATGCTGCAGGGCGCCCCGGACCTCGTCAGGACCTGCGACAACGTGAAGGCCGTACTGGCGGAACTGGTGGACGTCACCGCCCGGAACCAGGCGAGCGACGCCCTGATCGCGCGCATCGCGTACGACGGGGCGCACGTCACGGTGTCGGTGGGCGAGATGGGCCGGCCGCTGCCCGCACCCGAGGAGGAGCCGGGGCTGTACCTGGTGCACCGCATCGCTTCCGAGGTGGGGCAGTACGCGGGCGACCACGGCGGCCGGGTCACCTGGGCCGCGGTCGCCGCCGGGACATGACGACGCCCCCGGCCGGGACCCGGCGGGGGCGACGAACGACGACGAAGGCCTACAGGTCGAGAGCCGCGCGTACCGCCTGCGCCACACGCTCCATGTCCTCGGCGCCGACGAAGCCGATGAACTTGCCCTGCTCGAACCGCACGGGCCTGAACTGGTGGATGTCGGACGCCATGATGACGCCGTGCACCGGCTGCGTGATGGGGATCGTGAGCAGGGTGTCGACTGCGTTCTCGACTTCCTGGACGAGCACGCAGGTGATGCCGCCGGGGTGGTGCGCGATCACGGCGTTGTTCTGGATCACCAGGACGGTACGGTCCCGGCCCACGGTGGGCACGCGCCACACCGCCCCCCGCAGAATGTCGGTCACGCGGCAGCCTCTGCGTCAGCCTCGGCGGCCTCGAACACGTCGTCCATCGGGTCCTGGGCCTTGATCCGGGCGACCTCGACCATGGCGTCGTTGAGCAAGCTCTGCTGCACGGCCTTCTCGACGTAGGCGGAGAGGTTGCCCCCGCTGGCCAGCCTGGCGCGGCGCATGAGGTCCTTCTCCATCGTGATGCTGGTGCGCTCCCGGGTAGCCCCACCCGACGTGTTCGATGTCGTCATACGCACCATCCTACAGTTCAGTGCACGCAGGTGTAAGGTGTGATCGCCGCCACGAAAGTAGCGGCAGACATGCAGAAGGGGCGCCAACCTGGCCCGGTCGACGCCCCAACTTCCTACCCAGTCCTCGCCAAAGGGGGTAGGGACTGCTTGGCACCGAGCATACAGGCAGATCGGCGCGACCACTCGATTCCGCGCCCGCCTGTGCCGTTCCGATGCCCCAGTTCCTGCCTCTCTGCCCACCAGAGAGAGTTCCCATGAGCACTACCCACGTCGGCGCCGCATTCAACGCGCCGACCGGTATCACCCCTCTTGAGCGTTTGCTCCTGGTGAGACGTGCCGAACACGCGGATATCCACGACTGGCCCCTCACGGCCCTCGGTCGTCTTGCCGTAAGCGCGAACGTCAGCTCGTCCACCGCCACCCGTTCCCCCCTCCGCCTCGGACCCGACCCGGTCGAGCGTCTCCACCGCGGCGACAAGCGCGCCGCCGACGGCTCCCGGGAGGCCCAGGCGTGACGGCTCAGCACTTCGGCATGGTCATGGACGCCGGAGGTCTCGACGGCCCGGAAAAACTGCTCCTGGGAGCCTACTGCAACCGGACCGACGACCACGGCTACTGCTACCCGGGACAGGCTCGCCTCGCCGACGACTGCGGCACCTCGATCGCCACGGTCAAGCGCGTGAAGGCCCGCCTCGTCGCGAAGAAGCTGATCAAGTCCGTCCGGCGGGTCAACCCGCGTACCGGCGACCCGATCTCCAACCTCACCCGCGTGAACCTCCCTCTGCTCGCGTCGATGCGCCGGCCCCCCCGCGAGTACGACGACAACCTGATGGAGGCGCTCACCTTCGACGACGGCGACGAAGAAGACACGCCGCTGCCGCAGAAGCCGAAGAAGAAGCCCCGCAAGCCCCAGGAGCCCACAGCCCAGGAGGCCCCCGAGGAGGCTCCCGAAAAGGCCCCTGACCTGCTGATGGCTCAAGATGAGCCCGACCCCGAAACCCATGCTGACCTGCTGATGGCTCAAGATGAGCCCGACCCCGGCTCAACTTGGGCCCAGGGTGGGTTCAACATGAGCCCGACCCCGGTTCAGGATGAGCCCCTAACCCGCAGTGAACCCTCAGAGAAACCCCATGGAACCCTCCCTCCCTCCGTAGGTTCCCCGTCGCCCACGGAAGGAGGGACGGAAAAGCGGGCAGCGGCGGAGGAGGACAAGGCACCTGCAGCCCCGGTCGTCGTCGAGGCATCCGAGGGCGTGGAGTTCCTCCAGGAACTGGCCGCCTTCAACCGCGAAATGCTGCTGACCGGGCAAGTGCTCGCAGACCAGGGGCGTTTCGTCCAGAGCTTTTTGGATCTCGGCGTGAAGCGGTCCGTGCTCCGTCAGGTGCTGTCGCGTCCGCTGCCGCCGGAGACCCGATCGGTCGGCGGGGTCATCCGCGGTCGCCTGCGAGCCCTGGCGCGCACGCCGTTGCACCCGTCAATGCTCACCACCCAGCATGGCGGCGTGCCTGAGCAGCGCATGGACGGGCCGTCGGCGTCGTACGGGCGCGGCGTCGAGGACCTCTACACCGCCGATGGGGGGCCGGAGCTCCTGGAGCGCCGTTCGCGCGTCTTTCGCGAGTGCAGCGGCTGCGGGGACCCGGTGTTCATCGACGGGGACCAGTGCGCGAAGTGCGCGGGCTACGACCGGTGCGAGCCGTGCGCCCGGTACGTGAAGCCGGGGTGCTGGTGCCCGGGGTGCGGCAAGGACCCCAGCGTCGTGGAGATGAACGTGTGCGACATCCACGAGCAGGCCTTCGTGGCGGGCCTGGGCTGCTTCATGTGCCGCGACGCGTACGCCCGTGAGCGGGCGGCGGAAGTCCGCCGAGCCCTGGCGCGGAAGAACGGTGACGTCCCTTCCGGCGAGCACACCGAGCCGCAGCAGGCGCGGTGACCGTGGCCAGGAACGGCCCGCCCGCCCCGGGGAGTTCCCCCGGGGCGGGCGGGCCGCCGGGCGGTCAGGCCGGGCGGCGCATGCGGTTGGCCACTCCGGCGATCGTCTCGGCCGCGTCGCGGCTGTCGTACCAGGACACCGGCAGGTGGTGTTCCTCGGTGTCGACAACGGCGAAGGGCTGGAGGCGTCCGCAGATGACCACGTTGTCCTGCGGCCGGTACGCCACGTCAAAGCGCTCCTGCGGCTCCTGGCTGTCGGGGCCGCCGAGGTGGGCGAAGTGCTCAGCGATACGTGCCGCGTCCGCGGCCGTGGGTCCGGCCGCCGGGGGCGGGGGAGCGGGGCGCCGGCGGCCGGGCGGTTCCGGCAGGTCGTCCGGCGTGACGCCCAGCTCCTGCAGCACCTGGGGGAGGTAGCCCAGGTGCCGGGGGACGATGTAGCCGTTCTGCTCCTCGATCGTGCCCAGCTCGCGCCTGCCGAGTTGTACGTACCGGGCAAGCAGCTCTCCGAGCGCCGAGCGCGCGGTGTCCTCGTCGCCTCGGGCGCGGGCGGTACGAATCTGTTCGATCAGCAGGCCGGACGTCTTGGCGAACGAGTCGGACACGGGTGGCTCCTACCCACGTGGGGCGGTCGGGATATGCCACGCTACTACCCACCCGGACAGTTCTGGATAACGGACGTGGGCACCCCCCTCTCCCAGGTGCTTTTCGCGCGCCGGGCCGTGCGCCTCGTGGCGCGGCTGGCAAGGAGGGAGGGGTGCCCACGTCCGTTATCCAGAAGATCAGTCAGGTGCTGGCGTCCTCCCGGCGGGGGGTCTCGGCGATGCGCATCACGGAGAATCCGAGCCGGTCGGGCTCACGTCTCGTACGCAGCAGGCCACGGCGCCGGCCCGTACGGATCACCAGCCGCAACGTGTCACGGGACAGGCCCACGTGCTCCACATGCGCGGCCGCGTCCGGCGCCGCGATCCACCGCTCATAGGGGAAGCGCATCAGGGCCGCGTAGACGTCGGCCGGTGCGGCGGCCGGGGGCGCGGGTGCGGGCAAGGTCATCACGGGTGCTCCTTCACTTCGGGTCCGGCGCCCGCCGAGTTGCTCTCCCAGCGCCCGCCTGCGGTCGGCAGATTACAGTAAGCCAAGGGAAATGATCCATCGGTCAAACGTGCGAGGGTCGTTCGAACGCGGCCGGTTATGCTTCCTTCGCGCCGTAGCGGAAGACGATCCTCCTGTACCCGGTTGGGTGTTCTGAGCTTTCCGAACCGCACGTTGGGCGCCCAGCCGGCACATGGGGGGACATCACGCCGTGAGGGACACCGCAGCATCCATCGACCAGCTCATCGCACGTGCAGCCGCCGGGGGCACCGACGCCCCCGCGGCAATGAGCGAGCTCTACACCCGTCTGCACTCAACCGTGCACAACTGGGTCCGGCAGTACGTCCGCGACCCGCACATCTCCGAGGACCTCGCGCAAGAGGTCTGGATCAAAGTGGCACAGAACGTGGGGCGTTACCGGCCCGGGACGAACCTCATGGGCTGGCTGATGACCATCACCCGGAACACGGCCGTCGACCACCTGCGCAAAGAGCAGCGCCGGCCCACCGAGGTCCTGGAGGCCGATCACCTGCAGCTCGACCGGCCGCGCCCGGGCCTGTCCGTGGCCCAGCAGGTCGAACGACGGCAGCTCGCCGAAGCCATCGCTGCGCAGATGAACGCCCTGAAACCCGATCAACGCACCTGCCTGCGGCTGCGCTTCTTCGACGGGTGCAGTCCCACGCATACTGCACAGATCATGGGCAAGACTGAAGCAGCGGTACGCGCTCTGCAGTCACGGTCTTTGCGCCGTCTCGCCAAGATACTTCCGCAGGGAAACTGCTCCGCCGACCTGGTGGAGGAGCTCCTCACCATCGCAGTCGGCAGAGGAAACGTTGTCGGTGTTCGGGTCCAGGCCACACAGGAGAGGGCGCCCCATGTTGCGACGCGCTGACAAGGCAGCCGAGCGCCTCGAGCGTGCACTCAAGGGCGGCCCCATTCCCCACGACAACGACACGCGGCTCTCGCTGGCGGCCGCGGGCGCTCTGGCGCCCGGCCACACCCGCAACCCGGCCCGCATCCAGCAGACGCACGACGCGATGATGGCGGTGTTCCAGCGGACCTTGAACCCGCTGGAGAGCCGGGAGGACGCCGGCACCGACGACGGCCTGCAGGAGATGGAGCTCCACCGCACCGAAGTCGCACTTCCCGGCGGAGGCCAGCTCGTCGTCTCCGACCTCGAAGAGATCACCCCCGAGCGCCTGGAGGAGACCGCCCAGGCGATGGCCGAGATACTGGCGCGCAGGGCGAAGGACCACCAGAGTTGAGCAGCCCCACCGAAAAGCTCGACATCGTCGTAGGGAACTTCCCGGCGGACGCCGCGCTCTACAACATCAACGGCGTCCGCACGCTGTTCATGGGCTCGGGCCAGACGTTCAGCCGGGCGGTGGCCAACGTGCGCAACGTGCTGCCGGGCATCACCCTCGAAGCCGCAGAGCGGATGATCCGTGAGCAGTGCCCGGAGTTCCGCGACTTCGACGACCTGCTCGGCCTGAACAACCCCACGCCGCCGAGCGTGGAGCGCACACCGGCCGGGCCCGCAGACGACAACGTCTTCCTGAGTTCGCGCAGGCGCCGCCGGAACCGGAAGGCGGCCCTCGTCGCCGCACTTCTTCCCGCGCTCGCCGCGAGCTGGGCTCTCGGCCGGTACAGCGACATCGCCGACCCCGCGCCCACCCAGGCCAAAGCCAGCGCGCCGGACGTGAAGCCCGGCCCGGACAACGGCGGCGCCGGGCCGGCGAAGATCCCGTTCACCGACCCGAAGTTCGAGTTCTTCTCCGGGTCCAGCAGCATCGAGTGCGCCCCGATCAGCGCCCTCGAAGCGGAGTGCACCGACTCCGACGGCATGGTGATGGCCACCAAAGCCGCCACCGGCCCGGACAGCACCATCTTCACGTTCTCGTACGGCAGCGAACGCATCGGCCTGCGCATCTTCTACGACGCCAGATACGCCGAGACCTGGGCACGCCAGGACGGCTCCCGCGAGCTGTACCCGAACATGAAGGTCAACGATCGGTACGTCCTGTGGGGCACCGACCCCGACCGGATCGGCGAGTACGCACGCCTTCTGGAGGAAGCAGCCCGCCACAAGTCGGCTGCCCCGGTTGCGATGGGCGGCTTGATCCCTCTGCCGCCCCGGCTGGCCGCGCTCACCCTGGGAACGCTCGGGTTCGACAACCGAGAGGTGACCCAGATCATCGCCCGCCCCGCGGAGGCGGCGACCGACGCTCCTGTGATGATCGCGGCCCGGCTCGTACTGGGCCTGGAGACCCTGCCCGAGTACGTCCAGCACGACAGTGACGACATCGTCGCGCTCGCCGCGGGTATCGGCCCGCCCCCGGTGCCCGCGGGCGCAATCGGGACCGGGCCAGGGACCAACCCTGGGCCGCCGCCGACGTCGCCGCCTGCGGATACCAAGCCGCCTGTCACCGTCGACTTGCCGCCCACCACGCCGCCGACGAAGCAGCCTGCCACCGTCGACCCGCCGCCGGTCGGGGAGAAGCCCAGGCCCCCCGTGGAACCGCCACCGCCGCCTCCCGTCGATCCGCCCCAGCCGCCGCCGGTGGAACCGCCACCGCCGCCGGTCGAGAAGCCCGAGCCCCCCGTGGAACCGCCGCCGCCGGTCGATCCGCCACCGCCACCGGTCGAGGAGACGCCGCCCCCGCCGGTGGAGGAGACGCCGCCCCCGCCGGTGGAGGAACCCTCCGGGGAGGTACCGGACCCGGTGGAGAAGCCCGCGGAAGGGGCCCAGCCGCCGGGACAGGACCCGGCCGAGGAACCCGACGACCTGCTAATTGTGAACTCGGCCTGGACAGTGGGCACGGCCTGAACAACCCGAAGGGGCCCCGGACGTCGGTCCGGGGCCCCTTGGGCACGCAGGAGGTCAGAACGGCGGCTCGCCCCCGCCCGGCGCCGCCCACGGGTCATCGGCCACGGGACGGCTCTGCGCCCCGGCGACCGGCCGTTGCGCGCCGCCGCCGGTCTTGGTGACCTTGGCCGTGGCGTTCTTGAGGCTGGCCCCCACCTCCTCGACCTCCAGCTCGTAGACCGTGCGCTTCACGCCCTCACGGTCTTCGTAGGACCGCTGCTTGAGGCGCCCTTGGACGATGACGCGCATGCCCCGCTGGAGGGACTCAGCGGCGTTCTCCGCCGCCTGCCGCCACACGGCGCAGGTCAGGAACAGGCTCTCGCCGTCCTTCCACTCGTTGGTCTGCCGGTCGAAGGTGCGGGGAGTCGAAGCGATACGGAACTTGGTCACCGCGGCGCCAGAGGGGGTGAAGCGGAGTTCGGGGTCGTCGACCAGATTGCCGACGACGGTGATGACGGTCTCGCCTGCCACGGACAGGGCCTTTCAGGTTGGGGCCGGCCCGCGGGGTGCTGGCCGGCGGGGCGGGTCAGGAGAAGAGGATCTTCCAGGTCTGCGGGCCGGGGATGCCGTCCGGGTCGCCTGCGAGCTCCTTGTGCGCGAGCTGGAAATCGCGAACGTTCTGGCGGTCCGCGTCCGACCACCTCTTGCCCGGGCCCTGCGTGTAGTGCTTGCCGTAGCCCTTCCGCACGAGCTGCTGGCCGAGGAGGGCGATGGAGGCGTTGCTCTTGCCCGGGCCGAACATGTCGGCCCCCGGGAACGGCGGGGCAGGCTTGGCCGTCACCTTGCCCGGCAGGCTGCCGAGCAGCTTCTTGAGCGAGGCCTCGCCGGGAACGCCGTCGGCCGCGGCGCCGCTGTGGCCGAGGGACTTCTGGAAGTCCCGGTAGTTCAGGGTGTCAGCGTCCGTCCAGGTCGGGCCGGGGCCGCTGGTGTAGTGCTTGCCGAACCCCGCCTTCACCAGGGCCTGGCCGACCCTGCTGACGTGGTCACCGCGGGCGCCGTAGCCGTACTCCAGACCGTTGATGGTGACCTTGTAGCGGGCCACCTCGGAGCCGGAGCCGGGGAGAGACCCGCCCGGGTTCGGGGGCTCCTGGTAGTCGCCCGCAGGCATGCCCGCCTTCACCCAGGCGTACAGCTTGGTGCCGGGACAGGCGGTCGCGAAGCCGTCACGGTGGCCGCGCTTGGCCAGAGTGCGACCGGTCTTCCTGCACGCCTCCTCGTACAGGGCGCGGCACGCCGCCAGGGCCTTGTCGCTCGGCTCCTGGTCGCCGCCGACGGCGATCTGGACGCCGATGCCGCTCACGTTGTGGTCGGGGCAGTGGGCGCCCTGCAGGCCCCATCCTCGGCCCTCGTAGATGTTGCCGGCCTGGTCGATGACGAAGTTGTAGCCGACGCCGGACCAGCCCTGGCCCAGGTGTCCGGCCTCGATGGCGCGCATGATGGCGTAGCCGGTGCGGGTGATGCGCGTGGCGCCGTCGTAGTGCACGAAGAACTCAGTGCGCCGGTCCAGCGGCACGGAGGCGGGAGTGCCGCTCCATGCCTTCGCGCCCCACGCGGCACGGGAGATGATCTTGGTCATGGGGGTGGTGCCCTCCGCTGTTGATGATCAGGGGAGGGCACCGTGCAGGGCGCGACCGGTTAACGTCGCGTGCTGGCTCGCGGCCTACTCGACGACCTCGGCGTCGACGACGCTGCCGTCCTCGAGCTCCGGCGGGTACTCGACCGCGAACAGGGTGCGGTCCAGGCGTTCGGCGAGCGCCGACAGGTCAACAGCGTCGTCTTGGCCGGTGGGGATGTCGCCCAGGCCGTTGATCTCGACCGCGACGATCGCGTCCTTGCCGTAGTGCTCGCGGTGCTGTCTCTCCAGGTACCACGCATCGGCCCGCCAGTCGGGCGAGGTGCGGTCCTCCACCGTCTCCTCGACGATCTCGCCGGTCACGGAATCGCGGTACTTCCGGGTGGTGACCTTGGTGACGATGCCTCCATCGGCAACCCTGCGGATGTTCATCATGGCGCGCGCGGCCGCGGTGGCGCGGGCGGTGCGGACCTTCTCGTACAGGGCCGCGTACTCCTCCTCGGCCGGGTCCGGGTCGGCGCCTGCATCGCGGGATTCGACCTCGGCGCGGCCGCGGGCCATCCACGCCAGGAAGCTGGAGCGGGAGACTCCGGCCATGTCGGCGGCCAGCTCGACGGCAACGCCCGTGCGCGAGGCGCCCACGAGGCGCGCCTCGACCTCTTCGGAGAGCAGGCGTGGGCGACCGCCCTGGCTCTGGGGCCGGCGTGCCTTGCGTCGGGTGGACATGAGTGTTCCTCAGAAGGCGGTCAGCGGCTGGGGGTGAACAGGTGCCCGCAGGCGGGGCACGTCGTGTGCGGGGCGCGGCCCTCGTCGTCGGGGCTGAGTTCGTTGCCGCGTTCTGCGTCGTCGGGCAGGTGGGGCAGAGGGGTCTCGTCCTCCCGGCCGCCGCCGGGCAGGATCTCGGGGTCGACCTGGCTGAACAGCTTGTCCATCTCGTCGGCGCGAATGGCCAGGGAGTCGAACAGCTCCTGCTCGTTCGTGGCCAGGTCCTCAAGGACCTCGGCGAACGCGCGCGGGTCCCATCCGCCCTCGCCGGGAAGACGGTTCAGCTTGATCGCCAGGGCCTCGGCCTCGGCGTTGCTCCTCGATGACCAGCCGCGCAGCACGGGGACGAGCCAGCCTCCGTCCTCGTCGATGACGATGCCGCCCGGCGCGCGCATTCCGCGGGCCTGCATCTCGATCAGGGACTCGCGGCGGCCGTGACCGTGGAGGGTCTTCTGGGTGCGTTCGTCGACGACGGGGATCTCCACCAGGCCGTGCATGTCGATGGACGCGATCATGAGCTCGAGCTCATGGCGTTTCGGATTGCGGTCTGCCGGCGCCAGGTTGGTGAGCGGCACGTAGGCGGTGAAACGCGGTGGCTTGACGATCGTCTCGGTCACGGCTGGTGCGGTCCTCTCCCATGCGTCGGTGTCCGGCGGCGGGCGAGGGCTGCGAGCCTGCGGACTTCTACCGCAGCACCCCGCCTCGCAAGCAGGGCATGCCGTCATGGCCGTCCCTCGCCCGCCGCCGGTCCGGCCCCGCCCTCTTTCCGGATGAGGCGGAGCCGGGGCCCTGCCGATGTCGGTGACGTCACCGAACCCGCAGAGCCGCAAAGAACGTAGGGGGACGCGCCGTTAGCGTCGCGTCCAGACAGGGCGTTTCCCTGGGTGTACTATTCGGATCGGTTGGGGAGAGCAACCCAGCTACCTGGGCCTAGGTGTAACAAAAATCGGCCGGCGACGTACCTCATGGTGACGCCCCCGAGACACCCCGCCCGGGAGGACCCAAACCCTGGGCCGCAGCGTCCGGGGAAGAGAGGAACACCGATGTCGAACGACGTCACCGACAACGCCCAGGACGGCGAGGAAACCCCCACGCTGCCCCTGACCGCGCTCGGGCTCATCGGGGCAGTCGCCCGCGCCATGACCGAACACCAGAAGGCCGTTATCGAGCCGAAGGTGAACACCCCGAGGGAACCCCTCATCGCGGAGTTCCTGAAGCGCAGGCAGTCGAACCTCGCCGTCGAGATCGGCGGTGAGGAGATTGGCCACTACAAGGTCAACACCACGCGGGACCGGTTCGAGATCGACGACGAGAAGCAGTTCGACGCCTACGCGGAGGAGAAGGGCGAGTACGACGTCCACATCGTCCGGAAGCCGTCGTTCGAGAAGGCTGTCCTCGCACACGCCCAGCGCGACCCGGAGACGGGCACCATCTTCGACTCGCGGTCCGGCGAGGTCATCCCGGGGCTCAAGTTCGTGCCGGGGGGCAAGCCGACCGGCACCGTCACCTGGACCTGGAAAACGTTCAAGAAGCAGCCGATAGGCAAGGCCGTACTGATGGCCGCCCTCCGGCGCGGTGAACTCGACGACCTGCTGCGGGAGACGCCCGAGCTGCTGCCCAAGGCACAGCCCAACGCGAACGCGTGACGTCGACCGCATGGGCCCGGCCCTCCTCGGCCGGGCCCCTCTCCCCAGGGGCCACCAGCATGAGCACCACCACGACCGAGCGCCCGAGCCTCTCCGACCGGGCGCACCGCGCCCTCTTCCAGCTCGCCCTCCACGTCGACGGCGAGTGGGTCGAGGTCGCAGATATCTGCACCGGCCTCGGGCTGAACTCCCACCAGATACGCCACGCCCTCAAGGAACTGCGGGACGCGGGCATGGCCGAGCGGCGCCGGCGCTACGTCCGCGCCGTGACCGGCCGCACGCACCGCACCTACTTCCGCCTGACCGGCAACCCCACGAGTGAGGCCTCCGCATGAGCCGCCTGTCCAGCCCCACGGCGGTCCGCGTCAACCGACGCCACTACGTGAACGTCGAGTCGAAGACCGTCCGTAACGACCGTCTCAGCTACCGCGCACTGGGCCTGCTGGTCTTTCTCCTCGACCAGAAAGAAGGGTGGCAGGTCCGGTCCGACCAGCTCTCCAAGGGCGAGGGCCGGGAGGGGCGCACCGCCGTCCGTAACGCACTTCGTGAACTCGCGGACGAGGGGTACTACCGCCTGGAGCGGCGCCGCCTCCTGGATAACCAGTACGCCATGGGGACGGCCATCTCGGAGTACCCCGTGGAGTCGTGGAAGAGGGACAACAAAATCTTCAGCAGCAAACGGGACCCGGCCGTCCCCGTCGTCGAGCAGAAGGACGGAACATTCCTGGTGCAGTACCCCGACGGGTCCTTGGGCAGCGACGGCTTCGAGGCTGACCCGTACTACAACGAGGAGCCCCCCGCCGATCCGGAAGACGAGCCGAAGGGGCCTGCAGCCGAGGAGGAGCACCCGCCCGAGGCGGAGCCGCCGGCCGCCCCGCCGAAGCCACCTGCCCGAGCCCGGCGTCCCCGCCGAACCTCAGCGCAGAAGGCCGCCGACGACGCAGCGAAGGCAGCCGCCGCCGAGAAGAAAGCCGAGGAGAAGGCAGCCCTGGCCGCAGCCGCCAAGGCGATCGCGGACTGGTGGTGGGACGGCGCCGAGCGGCACTTCGGCAGATACGTCGGCAAGAACAACGGCTACCTGGCCATGCGCGGCATGGTGACCAGGGCTCTTGAGGCGGGCTACACCCAACGGCAGTGCCAGAATGCCCTCCGGCACGCGCGCAAGCACCTGCCCAGCGCCCAGCAGTGGCAGACCGCCCTCGGCGTCGCCTCGAACCACATCCCCCCCGCCCAGCCCAACGGGCGGGTCCCGTACAGCGACGCGGCCACCTGGGGCGAGCAGACGAGCACCCCGCCGGGCGCTGCGGATACCACCCCCGGCAGCACCAGCCCCGATGACGACGCCCAGTTCGGCGTCATCGCACGACCGTAAGGAGCCCGATGTCGGACATTACGGCGACCGGCCCGGCGCGCGGCATGAACGCCTTCGCCGATCTGAGCGCGCACATCGTCAAGGTGCTGCAGAACAACGGCGCGGACATCTCGAAACTCGGGGTCCCGCCCCAGCCCAAACCACAAGACGGACTCTGGGAGGACGTGTCAGTGCCGCAGGCCCGCGCGCGAAAGAACATGTGGCGCAACAGCATCATCGACGCCGCTCAGGATGAGTACCTGCGCTTCCGCTTCTCTGATCTCGATGACAACCAGCACCCGAGGACTCTGGAGAGGTGGCTCGATTCCCTGGTACAGGCGAAGAAGGAGGGCGCCAGGCCGTCCGTTCTCAACATGCTCATGCCGGGCCCCATCGGGAGCGGGAAGTCCGCCAGCGCGTGCGCGTTCGGCAATGAGGCGGCCGACAGGGGGCTTTATGCCCTGTACGTGAAGCATGCGACGTACCTGACGTGGCGTCGCCCCGACTCGGCCCCGCGCAACATGAAGGCGTGGGAGGTCCGGAAGATGTTCGTCGAGTGCGACGCGCTCGTCCTCGATGAGCTGTGCGGCGAGATGGACGTCACCGCCACCGAGTTCGCGCGAAGGGAGACCATCGACCTGATCGACGCCCGCATCTCGGCCGGACGGCCCACGGCGTACACCACGAACCTGCGCAGCCGCAGGCAGCCGGGGAGCCCGGTGATGGGCGTGGTCGACATCCTGGGGGAGCGGCTGCTGTCCCGGCTCGAGTCCTCGGCACATCTGGCGAAGATCGTGGGCCCGGACCGGCGGAAGCCGGTGAAGCCGCTCGACTGGTGACCACCCCCTGAACGCCGCGGCATACGACTGCTGCTGATGGGGCGTGAGCGTCGGCTACAGCACGACGGCGAGGGACGCTATATCGTTTGGTCGACTCGGAAGGCCATGAGCATAAGCCGACCGGGTGACCACAACGAGAGAGGACAGGTGTCTTGAAACTGCCGTTCACCCGTACCTGCGAGGACGCCGGGACACAGGCGCCCGACGACTCCGGCGTCCCGCCGCTCAGCCGATGGGAGCGCAACGGGGCCAAGATGGTCGCCCTGGGCGGAGCCGGAGTCGGCGGCCTCGGCTTCTACGCCTCGTTCGATGCCGTGTCGGCGAAGGCCGCGGAGTGGGGGTTCGACGACCCGTGGGTACTGCCCACGGCCATCGACTCCGCCATCCCCGTGTTCACCGGCGCGTACCTCCTCCTCATCCGTATGGACATGCCGCTCTGGTGGGCGCGGATCGTCCCGTGGATGCTCAGCCTGATCACCTGCGCGCTGAACGTGTCGGCCGGCGTGGGCCTGTGGTCCAAGATCGCGCACGGCTCCATGTCCCTGCTGTGGGTGGCCGTCTCCGAGATCGCCGCGCACACCTACGCCGTCCGGATCGGCGCGGCCACCGGGCGCCGCCGCCGCATGGACAAGATCCGGTGGGCCCGCTGGGTCCTCTCGCCGTTGCCCACCTTCCTGCTCTTTCGCCGTATGAAGCTGTGGGAGCTGAGCTCGTACGACCAGGCCCTCCAGCTCGAGCGGGAACGACTCGTCTACGAGGCCAAGCTCCGCGGCCGGTTCGGTCGGGCCTGGAGCAGGAAGGCGCCCGTCGAGTCCCTGATGCCGCTCCGGCTCGCCCGTACCGGCGTACCGCTGCGGGAGACAGCCGCGGCCGGACTCGCCGCGGCCGGCATCGAGCCCGCGGGGATCTTCGCCCTGCCTTCGGCCCAGCCTGTCGAGGAGCAGAAGATGCTTCCGGCTCCGGCCGCAGCGCCCCAGTCCGCGGTCCCCGCGCCAGCACCCGCCACGGCCCCGGCTCCCACGCCCGCGGTACCGGCGACGGTCAGCAAGCCGCGCCCGGTCACGGCGACCGTGCCGCCGCAGCAGCAGCCGCAGCCGAAGGGGCAGCGGATCATCCCGCCCTGGAGCACCGAGGACGATCTCTACGAGATCATCAAGGGCGTCCTCGACAACGGGCACCGGGAGGTGTTCGACCCTGACGGCCCCCTGACCGGCAAGGAGATCGCCCTGGTTCTGAATCAGAGCGAGGGCAACGGGCGCAAGGTCCGCTCGCGCCTGATCAAGACGTACGCGGCCGAGCGAGGCATCGACCTGCCGCCGAGGGCGACCATCGACCAGGTCTTCACCGCGTTCGCCCACCCGATGACGGCAGTCAGCCCGTAAGGCATCCTGCCCCTACCCGTACCGAAGCGGCGGGCCCCCGACCTGGGGCGCCCGCCGCCTGCATGATCGGACCCTTCCACATGACACCGGAGATCCTGGCCCGGATCACCACAGCCCGCGCCGCACGCGACCTGTCCGACCTCGCCCGGCAGTCGGTCGCCAGCACAGCCGCAGCGATCAACCCGGCGGAACGTCTCCAGAACGCCCGACGGCTCCGGCAGATGGCCACCCAGCTTGTCGACACGCTCGTCCTTGCCGAGGCGCTGGGCGGAACGTCGTGGGAAGAGATCACCGAGGCGCTCGGCCGGCGCGACCCGGGCACCGTGGCGCGGGAGTACGCGGAAGACGTCGCCGGGTGGGAGGCCATGCCGGAGGGGCAGATGGTGGCCGCGGCCGAGGGGTTCGAGGACCTCGACGCCTGGTATGTCCGGCACCGCGAGGACCAGGACCCGGAGCTTGCAACTCCCGTCGCTGATCTGCTGAACAGGCATTGAGCTACCCCCCTGAGCGGGTAGAATAGTAAGCCGATGCCAACGGTGAGAGGTTAAGGCCTCCGCCGTTGCATCCTCCGCGGGAGAGCACCCGGGGAACCACGAAGTGAGGGAACACCCAATGCCTGGTATCACTGCGCCTCAGCGCGCGCGCAGATCCCGGAAGCCGACCGGCCTGCCCAACCCGCCGATGATCCTCCTCGCCGGGCCGGAGAAGTCGGGCAAGAGCCGCGCGGCGGCCGAGGGCACCCGTTCCGAGCTGATCGGCATGACCTACTGGATCGAGATCGGCGGATCGGAGGGCACCGCCGACTACTACGGCCGCCTCCCCGGGACCAACTACGAGATCGTTGAGCACGAGGGCACCTACCAGGACATCCTCGACGCCGTCCGCTGGGCCGTCGCGCAGCCGCCTGCCGTGGAGGGCAAGCGGAACATGATCGTGGTCGACAACGTCTCCGTGCTGTGGGACATGCTCAGCGACGAACAGGCCCTGTACGCCCGGTGGCGTGCCGAGAGGAAGGCGCAGGAGAACCGCCGGCGCGGCCCGAACCCCGACCTGCCCGTCACCGTGGACCCCGACTTGTGGAACCGGGCGAAGGACCGGTGGGGTGCGATCCTGTGGCACCTGCGGCGGCACTCCGGCCCGACGCTCCTGCTTGCCCGCCAGGAAGTCGTCACCGCGTTCGAGAACGACAAGCCGACCCGGGACAAGACCCGCAAGATCAAGGCGGAGAAGAACCTCGCCGCGTCCGTTGATGCCATCGTCGAGCTGCACGCCCTGGGAGAGGCGTACCTGACCGGCGTCCGCACACTGCACTGGGACGTCACGCCCGGACAGAGCGAACGGTTCGAGAACTTCAGCGTCGACGCCCTTCTGCGCCGTCTCGGCTTTCAGGAGGCCGCCGTCGCGCGTCAGGTTGTCGAGACTCGGCCGGAGGCGTATCTGGACGAGCAGCAGCAGGCACAGGAACAGCAGCAGCCCCCGCAGCAGGGTGGGCAGAGGCAGGCGCCCGCACCCCCACAGGGCGACGAGCGGCCGAAGCTGACCGGGGACGAGGCGGTGGAACTGATCCGGGAGGCGCTCTGCGACGAGACGGACCCCGAGGCGCGTCTGAAGGGCATCCGCGAGGAGTGGGGGAGTCGATTCCTCCGGCAGATCCCCACCCACACGCGGCGGGGCCAGATGAGCGCCGACGAGTTGATCACCGGCTCCATCGAGTACGCCAAGGGGCGCGCCGAGTGGAAGCGGCAGAACGGCGAAGCCGGACAGCAAGACGGTACGGGCCAGCAGGGGGAAGGGGCGCCTTCCACCCCGAGCACACCGTCGCCGGGCCAGGCTGAACCGGCTTCCGCCGACGAGCACCAGGAGCACCGCGAGCCGGAGTCGGCCGCGGATGAAGGTCCCCCGCCGCCGCCGGACCCGGAGGCCGAGGAACCGCCGCTCGACGAGTCCCCGGAGGAGACCAGCGCGGCCGAGGAACCGCAGGACGTACCCGCCTCGCCGTCTGTGGCCGTGCCCCGGCCCACCCGGCAGACCAGGAACGAAGCCATCGCGATGAAGGCTCTGATCGCCGAGGCAGACGTTCAGGCGCGGATCAGGATGATGACTATGGGTGAGCATCTCGGGCCGATCTCTCAGGAGGGCGACCCCCAGATGACCGTGCTCCGGGACTTCCTTCTGGCGCACCGCTCCGCGCTCATCGCCCAGCTCGAACAGGAGGGGCACGCGGAGCTCGCCACCATCTACCGGCAGGCTCCGAAGGTGGACCCGCAGATCGCGCAGAAGCTGGCTCCGTACTTCGCGGGCGCGCCCGCCGGGCTGAGGTGACGTGAGGTGGGCGCGCCCGACTTGATCGGGCGCGCCCACCGCGGCGCGGCTTCCCCTCTTCGTCACCTCACCCGACAAGGCGCGCCGCGCGCCTCCCCTCCTCCACACGCGCGCCGCGGTGTCCGCGCGCCGCTCCGCCGCGCGTTCCTGGCGCGCCCGCGCCGTCGGCAAGCGCGCCGGGACCGCGCGCGCGAAGGCGCGCCTTAAGGGCGCGCGCCCCGATCAACCGCGCCGCGCGCCGAGCCCGGGCGCGCCTTGCCGCGCGCGCTCAGGGCACGCTCACCGGGTGGGCGCGCGTCATTGACCGCGCCGCGCGCCGCGCCCAGCCAGAGCACGCGCGCGCCTGGATCGGCCGCGCCGCGCGCCCGCGCCGATCCCACCAAGGGCAGGCGCGCCCCCGCAGGCGCGCCCTGGCGCGCGCCTATGACCTGCATGTTCAGGGGGGCGCGCCACGCGCCCGGCCGTGGCGCGACTCGGCGCGCGCGGTCCCCGGCCGGATCGCGCGCCCCTGGACCGGCGCGCCTGAACGCGCGCTGGGAGCTGCTCGGCGGGCGCGCGGACAACCGCGCGTACGCGCGCCGATCGGCCGGCCGCGCGCGGAAGGCCGCGCCGTCCCCGCGCGCGCGGCGCGGAACCACCCGCGCCCGGACACGACGAAGGGCGCGCCATCAGGCGCGCCCTGGGGGAGAGGCGGGTTCGTCGGAAGCGCGCTCTACCGCGCGCCGGGCCGGGCCGCGCGCCGTTCGTCGCGGCGGTCCCGGCGCGCCTCCTGAGAGGCCGCGCGGCTCTCGCCGCGAACTTCACGAAGGAGCTGGAGCAGCTCCTCGGGGTGCGCCTTGCCGAGGAGCTTGAGCGCCTGGAGCCGGTGGTTCGCCTCGTTCGGCATCCGGCCGTGGCGCGCCTCCGCGTACTGGACGGCGTACCGCAGGAACCGGGCCTCAGCCTCCACCCTCAGACGGAAGCCCTCGATTCGATGCTCCCGTGCGGTGCGGCTCTCGCCAGCCACCGGTGCGGGCATGAACTGAGTCGGTTCCTCGAGCATCAGGCGGCAGAGATCCGCCGCCCTTTTGGCTACTCTGTGTGAACGAAATGCGAGGGCCTCGACCCGCGGTGACGTCGGCTCGGGTACGGGTTCCCCGAGGATGAAGGCTGTCCAGCGGTCGGTGAACGCGTCGTCCCAGAGGGCCGCCAGCTCCTTTGCGTGCTCGTGCGCCAGGTCGTCGACGACGTCCTGGATCGGGCCCATGGCGGCTGTGATCCTCGTACGCCACGGTGCGATGCGCGCCTTCTGCTCCCGCTTGCTCTCCCCCTCTCGCAGGGGGTTGAAGAACTTCGACCGCTGCAGAGCCAGCTCGAGGGCATCAAGTGTGCGCGGGGCAAGCTGCGGCGAACGAAGGGCTTCGCCCTGTACGTCCCGCGGGGCCCGCCTGTCGACACCGCCCATGACGTACTCGACGACCGTGCCAAGGAACGCGTCGTCCCCCATCGTGGTCAGACGCTGAGCCTCGGCTGCGACCTGCTGGGCATCGGCCATCTGCGTACGTTCCTCCGCTTCGGGTGGGGCCCGTGCTCCCGGGCCTCTGTCATCGCCTGCTGAAACAGGGTGAGGTGACCGCACGGTCGCGAACAGCGTGTGCCGGATCCTCGCAGGAGCAACCGCTCCCCGGCCCCGAATGCTCTACACGCACCCGGTTGG
This sequence comes from Streptomyces sp. NPDC088745, assembly GCF_044751045.1. Taxonomy (NCBI): domain Bacteria; kingdom Bacillati; phylum Actinomycetota; class Actinomycetes; order Kitasatosporales; family Streptomycetaceae; genus Streptomyces; species Streptomyces sp. NPDC088745. The sequence goes on along the minus strand of NZ_JBIVLB010000019.1, from coordinate 51,043 downwards.
TCGACACCATGTGGCCAAGGTCGTACCACGGGCGGAGAGGAACACCCTGCTCTTTCGAGCGGTGCGTAACCAAGCCCATATGGACCTTGACTGGAGTCTCAAACGCGTTTTCGCGGCAGCAGTACGGCCACCTCGCTGCTGATGGTACCCGCCGGTCACCGGCCGGTCGGCAGGGCGGACACCATCCGGCCTGCTACGCCCGCTTGCGGGTCGTCACGGCCTCGATCAGCGGGGCCAGGGTGGTCGGCTTCCACAGAAGGTCGTACGACGTCTGGGCCGCGGCCAGGACCGCGAGGAACGTCGCCGCGGTGAGCTTGCCGTACTGGAACTGATGCCAGCCGCCGACGGACGCCACGGTGACGACGCCGGCGATGACCGCGGCGGCCACGGCCACGTACTGCTTCTGCTGGGCCGACCAGTGCGGGCGCTGCACGATGGCGGTGAGCAGCGGCAGGAGGGCGCCGACTCCGGCGCCGGTGGTGAGGAGCTGCACGGTGGAAGACATGGGAAATCCCGTCTGTTGATGGTGAGACGGGGGGACTGTGCAGGAGCGGGCAGGCTTGTGTCGCGCCCTCGAGTAATGGCCGGTCAGGGGTGATCCGGGCCAAGAACGTCGGCCGCGATTTCCTGCGGGGGCTCGGGGGCAGGGCGGCCTGCCGCTACGGCCAGGGCGTGGCGGAGGTCCTGGATGTAACCGACCGCCGCCGCTTTCCAGCGGCGCCACATCCGCTGTTCTTCCTGAAGCGCCTCCACCTTGCGTTCCAGGTCGATCTGGCGAGCTTCCAGGGTGACGACCCGCTCCAGGGTCTGTGCGTTGACGGCGCGCTGTTGCTCCAGCAGCCCGGAGAAACCCTCCGTGACGGCGGTGACGGAGCCGATGAACTGCTGGGCTCCTGCTGCTGCGGCGTCGTTCTCGTTCTTCTTCTTGGCCTGGCGGTACATCATCCAGGCGCCGCCCAGCGCACCGATCATCCCGAGCAGCGGGGCGATCACGGGAGCCAGCGAGACGAGACCATCCACTGGTGCTCCCTCAGTCGATCCGGATAGGGGTGCGCGGGAGCCGGGCCCGTTCGTGGGTTCGGGCCACGGCTCCCCGCAGGTGCACACGGTGCACGACGCCGGCGCTACCGTCGCGTGCTCAACGGTGGCTGTCGGGAGATCAGGCAGTCGGCGGTGTCACGTTCGCAGCGATGTCCCACGCGGCGCGGACGGCGGCCATGAGGTCCTCGTCGGTGACAGAGCGCTCCGCGCCCGCCGGGTCGGAAGAGGTGTGGCCGGTGGCGGCGGCGGCGAGGACGTCGGGGTCGGTCGCGACGGTGGCGACCCGCGGGTTCGGGGCGGAGCTCGGGCTGGTTCCGTCGCCGGAGTTGAGGGTGGCTCGCGCGACGGCGACCCGCAGCGGGTTGCCGTGGGTGGTCGCGGGCTCGGCGAGGACTTCGCGGGCCACCAGGAGGTAGGCGACGTGGACGCGGTCGGCGAAGGCGGTGCTGCTGATCAGTGCGTCGTGGATGTCGCGCAGGGACAGGTTGGTCATCGGGGGTCTCCAAGGAGATCAGGGGGAGGGGGTGGTGGGGCGGGGTTACCAGCCCTCGATGAGGCGCTGGGCGAGGTAGGGGCTGAAGTCGCCGGCCTTGATGTCCGGGCCGACGCCGCATTTCCCGTCCGAGTCTCCCGGCACCTTGATCCACAGCAGGTACTCGGCACCGCCCGCCCCGATGGAGGAGGGGGCCCCGAGGCGGCGCCCGGCCGGGTTGCAGTATCCGACGTGCTGTCCGACGTCGTCCATCGCCCCGTTCCCGTTGCGGCTGGTGTCCACGACGAACCGGGCGCCGGGGATGCCGAGGCGGGTGAGCTCCTGGACGACCTGCTGCCCGTAGGCGCACGAGATGTCGCTGGCGTCGAAGTTGGCGACGGCGATGGCGAAGCCCTTGACGCTCGCGATGCCCGCTCTCTGGAGACGGGCGGCCATTTCGGTGGGTTGGAGCCAGGTCGCGTTGCCGCCGTCGAGGTAGACGCGGGCGAGCGGGCAGGCGGCCAGGGCCTGGGCGGCGTGCGTGACCAGTTCGTACCGCTCGGGCCGGTTCGCCGGGGGCAGGTACTCGGCCTGCGCGAGCGAGTCGGGCTCGACCACGATCAACGCGGGCCGGTCCCCGACGCCCGCAGCGAACGCGTTGATCCAGGACCGGTACAGCGCGGCCGTCTTCATGCCGCCCGAGCTCTCACCGTTGTTGTCGCGGAGGTACATCGCGTACGCGACGATGATCGGGAGCTGTCCGGCGTTGGTGGCCGCGGTGACGTAGGCCCGGACCTCGGCCTCGACGCTGGCGATCGGATTCCAGTCGCCGAACCAGTGCGCGCCGGGCTGGTTGACCAGGGACCGCTCGATCATCGGTGCCCGCGGGTCGGTGCGGTTGGCCCGCAGCCACTTCGCGGCGTTGCTGTCGGGGTCGGTGTAGAAACCTTCGCGGACGGTGCACGTTGTCAGCCGGACCTCGGTCAGGGTGACGGTCACCGACGACTCCTGGCCGATCTGGAAGGTCAACTGTCCGGTGGGGGTGGTCAGCGTCGAGGTGAACGGCATCACGAAGTTCGTGTCGACGGTGCCGAGGGTGATGATGCGCTCCTCGGCGGGCGTCCACGGCTCCTGTCCGAGGCCGACGGCAACACGCATCGTGACGCCGGCGCGGGAGGCGCGGGCGGTGAAGCTGAGGGTGTAGGCGGCGCCCGCGCGCAGGGTGATGCCGTCCTGGCCGAAAACCGCGTCGTACAGGTTCAGGGCGTCGGTGCTGGCGGTCGCGATCCCCCCGGCGGCCGGGTCAGCGGCGAGGGTGACCATGGCGGGGTTGCCCGCCCACCAGCCGGCGGTGCCGCTGGTGAACGAGCCGTTGGTGAGGAGGTCTCCGTACGTGGGCATCAGGGTTTCCTACTTGGTGTAGCGGACGCGGAGCCGCGGCGGATAGGTCTCGGTGGCGCCGCGGGCGCTGCCGTAGTACAGGCGGTTGGTCGAGTTGGGGTCCAGGGCGATACCGCGCCACCGCGCGGGGTCGAACATGCTGGTGATATCAACCCATTTGCCCTCATTGCGTTTCCAGGAGACGGACTTGCCTGCCGCGTCGGCGGAGAACCGCGCGGGCCGGGTGGCGTGGGCATGGGTCTTGATGACCGCCGTCCCGCCTGCCGAGTAGTACCAGTGATCGAAGTAGAGGTAGACCTCCGCTTTTTCGACCTTCGCGCCGGCGAGGTCGGCGGAGAGCGAGGCGGGGAAGCCGATGAGCGAGGCCTGCACCCCGTTGGCCGCGCTGTAGAACCCCTGCATCGCCTGGGCCCGGTAGTAGGCGTTGTAGCCGGAGCGGCCCGCGTACGACGCGGACCAGGAGGCCGGGTATGTCTTGGTGTACGTGCGCACCGGCCGCGCCGCGCTTCCGCCGCCGTCGTTGTAGCCGCCGGTCTCCGGCACCGCGGCCCCGACGTCCTCGATGTAGAAGACGCCCAGCCGGTTGTTGTCGCCCGACAGGGTCACGCTCCCCCCGCTTACGGCGAAGGTGACCAGGATGTGATTGGCGACGCCGCCGGGCACGAAATCGCGGCCGTACTTCAGGGTCTCCATGCGGACCGTCTGCCAGCCCGACGACGACAGGTGGGTGACCTTCTCGTACAGCAGCGGGGAGCTGATGGTCGGCGAGGCGGCCCCGCCGTTGCGGAACTTCAGGAAAAGGTCGGGCCCGGCCGCGGTCGGGTCGGCCATGCACTCCAGGACCAGCCGGTACATGCGGTCCGGCTCCGGCTCGAAGGCGAGCTCGACGTAGCCCATCTCGGGGCCCGTGCTGGTGCGGGGGGTGGCGATGTAGTCCACCGCCACGATGCCGCGCGGGGGGTTGCCCAGCAGCGCACCGACGGGCTCACCGCCCACCAGGAGGGTCCCGGCGACCGCGAGGTCGGTGAAACCTGCGGCGCCGTCGGTGTCGATGCTCGCCACCGACCTCCCCGCGTTGCGCAGGGTGAGGTACTGCGGGGTGCCGGTGACCAGGGAGACGGCCTCTGCGCCGGTCTCGTCGTACAGGCGCAGCCCGTTGGGGCCGACCTCCGCGTGCGCGCCGCCGGTGACGCGCCCGAAGATGGGGTGGCACTCGCTGTTGTCGAAGACCACCCAACCGGCGACCGCGGCGCTGACCTCCACGAACAGGGCGGCCTGGGTGGCGCCCTGGGGGGCGATGACCTGGCTGGTGATGCGCTGCCACTGCCGGGCGAGCGGGGTAGAGGTCTCCGCGGCCCCGTATCCCAGGACCGCGCCGTGGCTGTCCTCCCAGCGCACCAGGATCTTCACCGCCTCGGCGACGAGGTCGGCGCTGGTGAGGATGTCGACGCCCAGCACGAACTGGGTGCCCGGCAGGATGGGCGCCCGAGTGAGCGGGAGCTGGAAGTAGGAGGGCTTGACCGCGGTGCACTCGACCTGCACGCCCACCCCGACACGGTGGCCGGGGGCCAGAGACCAGGGGGCGCCCGCCGCGGCGACGAGGTTCGCCGCGGCGGCGGACTCGAAGCTGGGGTCGGGGATGACGTTGTTGCCCTGGCCGACGGCTATCTGCTCCGGTTGCACCGAAGCCACCGACAGGTGGGTGGCGTTGACGGCGCCCGCCGCGATTTTTCCCGCGGTCACCGAGCCCGCGGCGAGCTGGTCGGAGACGACCGAGAGGGCCTTGATCTCCCGGCCGGTGATCGCACCGGCCTTGATGTGGGTGGCGTCGATGGTCCCGGCCTGGATGTGGTTCGCCTCGATGGCGCCGGCAGCGATCTCCCGCGCGCGCACGGCCCCGGCGTCGATCTTGCCCGCAACGACCGCGTTCGCCGCCAGCAGGTTCGCCCCGATCGTCCCCGCGACGATCTTCGTGCCCGCGACGGAGGCGTCCTTGAGCCACACCGCCAGGTCCAGCAGGGCGGACAGGTCGGGGCCGTCGACCATTCTCGGTGTGCCGGCCACCGCGGCGGACGGCGTGCCGGTCACCTCCGCCACGTTCACGGCGACGAGCCGCACGTATTGGGTGGCGTACCCGACGGTGGCGATCGTGACGGTGGCCCCGGCCGGGTTGCTGATGGTCGCCGCGACCGTCGCCGACGACGGCGTGAAGTCGGCGGTCGCACCCAGGTGGACCTGGACGCGGACGAGATCCAGGGGGCCGCTGTCGGCGTCCGCCCACCGGCCGTCCCACGTCACCAGGAGACCGGCGAGGACCGGGGCGACGACCGGGTCCGTCGGGGTCGGCGGCGGCGGCGCGTTGCGGTGGACGATGCCGACCGTGCCGTCGTACTGGGTGCCGATCGACGTGCGCAGATTGCCGTCGTCGTCGTACACCTCCAGGGTGCCGCCTTCGAGGGAGGCGCCGTTGAGCTGGTTGTTCATCTCCAGCGCGCGCAGGCGTGCCTCGAACTCGGCGAACAGCTTGGCGAACTCACGGGCGGACTCACGGTCGTCGAGACCGAAACTGCTGGACACAGGGGTCTCCTAGAACTGGTCGGCGCGGGTGAGGGTCAAGATCGCGCTCCCGGCGACGGGGTCGATCTCCTCGGCGACGATCCGGTGCCACACCTGGATCTCGCCGACCCACGGCACGTCGACCTGCACGAGAATCAGGTCCCCCAGGTCCCAGGAGCCGAGCCGGGCGTTGGCGTGGTCGCGGACCGCGATGGAGGGAATGGTCAGCATCTGCGCATTGCGGCGCTGCTCGGCCTGCCCCCATATCAGGAGCTGCATCCGCGACGTCGTCGTCTTGCGGGGAATGACCCGGGCGCGACGCAGCCGCTTGTCCCTGGAGGCGGTGCGCACCGTGGGCGTCGTACGGCCCGATCCGGCGCCCACCATGTAAATCTCGTTGGCGAACCGCTCGCCCATGCCCTGCGGGGAGGCGAGCTCCACGATGTTCTCCCCCTGCGCGAAGCGCAGGTCGGGCCGGCTCCTGCCGAGCCGTTTGCGGCCCAGGAGGAGGCGGTGGTTGATACGTTCGCGGTTGCCGTCCCAGCCGTGCCACTCCGCGTAGTCGGCGCCGGCCTGCTGCATGACGTTGTCGATGGCCTGTCCGCAGTCCGGGTAGTCCCACCACCGCAACTCGTACGGGTCCTTGCCGGACGGGGCGCCCATGGCGTAGCCGGCGTCGTGCCGGTCCACGACCATCCGCAGATTCCCGTGCGTGTAGTCCTGGACGTGCGCCCAGATGGTGCGCACCACGTCGAAAGCGTCGAGGCGCGGCCCCACCTTGTCCTTCGGCCTGGGCGGCATTTTCCTCTTCGGCTTACTCCCGTCCACATACCCGTCGTTGTTCTTGTCGCGGCCCTCGTACGCGTACTTCTGCGGGATGAGCATCCCGGACTGGATGCTGGAGCCGAGGTAGGGGAGCCCGTGCGGGTAGCTGCTGAACCCGGCGACGGTGAGCTTCAGGGCCTGGCCCTGGTACTTGATGTGGGTGATGAGCCCGCCCCAGCGGATACGGCCCTCGTACTCGGCGTAGAGGGCCGTCGACCACTCAGCAAGGACCGGCATCCCGTCCGGCGCGGTGTTCAGCCGCAGGTACTCGGGAGTGATCGTCGCGGTCAGCCCGCCGGGCCCGGACAGTTCGCGTTTCGGCGGGCCGTCAGGGACCAGGGGGACGTCCCAGTCGAGGATGTCGCCGGTGATGACCCGCTCAGCGATGTACCGCCAGCCCATCAGGCACCCACCGGGGCCTGCGAGTAGGTGACCTCCAGCGACAGGGCGGTCCCGGTGTCGGCCTGGAGCAGGCCGGTCGTCCCGGCCGCCGTGGTCGCCTGCACGGACACCGCCGCCCGGGTACCGCGCTCCGCGGGCGGCACCACGAAGTTGTGGCCGCTCAGGAGGGTGACGCGCGCGGGCGAGTTGATCCGGAAAGGCAGACCGGTACCGAGCTGGGCGCCATGGGTGACCCGGATCAGGCCGCGGGCCTCCGCGGAGTTGGGGTGCAGCAGCCCAGTCATCGACGCGTGCACATTCACGTGGGTGGCCCAGTCGGGCACACCGATCTCCCAGCGGGCGCCGAGCGGGAACTCCTCCCAGACGTCGGGCAGCAGCCCGAGGTCGTCGGGGGTGGGCCACGCGGAATGGAGGTAAGCGCGCTCGGTGCGGATGCGGGGTTGCGCCATCTGCCGCAAGTCCGTGATCATCGCCGCGGTCACCGCCGACGTCTTCGCCGGGAGGTCGACCCGGGCCAGGGTGATCGCCGTCGACCCCGGGTCGATGTCGGCGATGCTGCGGGTACCGGGCGGGACGCTGGAGATCACCCGGGTCCACACGTACGGGCCGATCGCCGGGTCGGCGGGCGCCGGCCACACCTCCCCGCCGTACGGGTCCTCGATCCGGGCGATCACCAGATCGGAGCGGGGCCCGTCCACGCCGGTCGGCGCGATCTCCACCTGGTCCAACGTGGGATTGCGGGCGGCGTACGACTGCCGCCCCGGACCGGACGCCCTCCGGCGCGCCACCATCGCGCCGGCGCCGACCGTCACCGCGGGCCCCGGCATCGCGAGCGCCCGCACCTGAAGGTCAGCAGGCCCGACGATGCCCTCTCCGCCGCTCGCGGCGACCTCCGCCAGGAGCCGCACCGTCTCCTCGCTCGCCTGCGTCCCTTCGACAAACCACGGAATGCCGTCCCACACCATCGCTGTCGCCTCTTCCTGCTCGCCTGATGACGGGGCGCAGCATGAAGGGGCGCAGCGGTTAGTGTCGCGGACTCGTTGCCTGCCTCCGGACCTCACGCCGGTCAGCGCGTTGACTGGTCAACGTGTTTCCCAGTCAACGCGTTGACCGCTATGGTGTTCTTGACGGATACACCAGGAGGACCCCATGCAGTTCTGGCATGCCATCGAGGCCACCGACAACGGTGAAGACCCGCTCTGGTACGTCGTGATCAGCGCCGACGAGACCGTCGGGGTGGAGGAGTACGAAGGGACCGCCGCCCAGTACGGGCGCGACGTCCTTCAGAACTGGATCGACGACGGCAACACGACTGGAGACGTTCTCGATGAGTACGGCAACCCGCTGTGGCAGGTCGTCGTCCACTTCGGCGATGACAAGGAGCGGTGCCCGGTCACCCGTGTAGCCGTGATCGGCGCTGACGAGCTTGCCCAACCCGCTCCCGAGATCGCCGCCGTTGAGGCCGCCCGCGATGCCAAACTGCGGGCCCGCCATCTCGACATGGTTGCCGATGGGCTGCTGGAGGATGCACTGTCGGCCGCGCGCGCGGCCGGGCATGGGGCGAACGAGTTGGCGCGACGCGCAGCCCCGGCGGTGTCCCGGCCTGTTGCCCTGCGCATGATGAATTCGTAAACGGGCCCGCACCAGCGGGACGCCCTCACCACCAGGCGTGGGCGTCCCGCCACTCGATCTCGATGCGCGGCCCGACGAAAGTGATCCCCGGGCGCCGCGCGAACCGCATCCGCGCGGTGTGCATCCCCGGGGGGAGCAGCACATCACGCAGCAGCGGGCTCGACCGCGACAACTTGTCCGCGACGGACGCCCCGGTCTTGACGTTCACCACGGTCCGCGCCCAGGACCGGGAGTCGAGCCGTACCGACTGCCCCACGTCCAGGTCCACGTTGAGCTGCACCGTCCACAGCCCGTCGACCGTCAGCTCGTAGTTGCGGCCCGGCCCGTGGAAAGTGATCCACGGGTGGGTCGCGAGACGCCCGCGGACGTGCAGCCCCGTCAGCAGCCGCTCCCCGGCGCCGCTCTGGGGCGGCTGCGGGCGGCCGGGCCGCCAAGCGGTGGGCGGCACGTTGCTCCTGCCGTACATCTCTACCTGACGCGAGGTGTCGTCGTAGAAGCGGTCGTCCACGGCCTCGAAATCCGCCAGCAGCGGGGTGAAGCCCTGGCGGGAGTATTTCTCGTGGACGACGGCGAACTTGCGGGGCCGCCCGTACAGCAGCCGCACGCGGCCCGCGCTCTGCCGGCGCAGCCACGCGACGCCGCCCGCCCGGCGCCGTACGGCATCCGCCCGCCACGCGGTACGGGCGATGCTGACACCCTCCATGTTCCACATGGCGCGTCGCTCGGGCGTGGGAGGAGGCGCGATGTGCTGCGGGCTGCCCGTACCGATCGGCGCATCGCTGCCGCCGCTCGGGAAGAGATAGTTCCAGCCGGCGATCGGTGCGTCCACGGTGTCCACGCCGAGCTCCAGCGCGACGGTGAGGGTGCGCTGGTAGTCCCGGCCCATGCGCACCCCGTCCTCACCGGGCAGCGGAGTCGTGCTGTCGTCGAGGTCCGCGACCTTCGTCTCGGGGTCCGCCATCAGGTACAGGCCCGAGGTCGTACGCCCGAAAGTCAGATTGCACGCGGGGTGCGGGCCGCTGCCGCTGTACCCCAACTGCCATTCACCGTCACGCATACAGGCCACCTCCGCCCATTTGAATTCGCCGCAATTCGAACAGCGCCTCGTCGAGGGCGCCCCGCACCGTGCCGACCTGCGCGACGTTCACGTTCAAGTCGCCGCCCACCAGGGCGGGGGAGCCTGCGGCGGTGGCCGCGACGGTCCGGCCGCCGGAGCTCGCGGCGGGCGTACGGACGGCGCCCTGTGTGTGGTTGACGCCCCCGTTCGCGAAGTACACGACCCGGCCGCCGAAAATCTGCGCGACGCGGTCGAGGATCGCCTTGCTGCGACGCCGCTTGGAGTTGGCCAAAGGGAGGTACGCCTCCCCTTGAGTCTCGGGCTCGTTCCACACCCGGATCTGGCCGGGCCGGGCGATCTGGGCGATGTGGTTCTCCGCCCCGTTCGCGAAGGCCTTGACCCGGCCGGCCGTCCGGTGGAGGCCGCCGTTGGCGAAGTACCGGATGCCGCCGTCCGCGTAGTTTTCGACGTACGGCTTGCCGAGGGTTGAATACTTGATGGTGACGTGCACGGTCTTACCGGTGAGCTGGTTGATCTTGCTCTGGATGCTCTGCACCTGCTGAAGGGGAGTCCCGGTCGGGGCGGTGATCTTGACCGTTTTTCCGCCGTTGTCGACCTTCTCGATCTTGAACTTGAGGTCCTTCAGCGCGCTCTGTGCCGTCTGCGTGGGCGCCTTGACCGTGATCGACTTCCCCGGCGGGAGGTCGACGACCTTCCGCTGCACATCCTTCAGCTCCCCGGCGGCCTGCTTCACGATCGCGTTCACCGTGACGGTCTTCTTGTTGGGCGCGTTCGCTATGTCGGCGGTGAGCGCCGACAGATTCGCCCGTGCCCCGCCGGTCGGCGCCGTGACCGCCACGTTCTTGCTGCCGGGGATGCGCTGGATCTGGAAACCGAGCGCTTCCAGTTGCTTCCACGCCTCCGTGGTCGGAGCGCTGATGCGGATCGTCTTGCCCGCTCCGAGCCCCTCCAGCTTCGTACGCAGGGACAGCACTTCCGCTGTCGCCTCGGGCATGCCTTGTGTCGTCATCAGGGTCGTGATCGTGGAGGGAATGAACCCCATCTGGTCGGCGAGCGCCTTCGCCTGGGCTGCCGGGATGCCCATGTCCATCGCGAGCTGGATCGCCTTCGTGCGGGCCTGCTCCATGGCCCCTTGTGACTTGTTCATCGCTTCGGCCAGGGGCATTACGCCCTGTTCCGAGGACTGCATGGCGCTGGTAGCCACTCCGAGCATCGCCGTTCGCAGCTCGCCGAGCTGGGAGTTGAGTGCCTGGCCGTTGCGGGTGGCGGTGTCGACCATCCCGTTGGTATCGACGAGGGCCTTCCCCCAACCGTCGGACTTCTCGGTGGTGCCCTTCATGCTGTCGCCGATCTGCAGCATGACCGCGTTGAGGCGGGTCTGTGCATCGTGGAAGGACTGGGCGTTGCCGCTGAGAGCGTCGAGCGCTGCCTTGAGGGCTTCTACGCGCTGGTCTGCGGCCTGCGTCTTGTCGCTGAAGCCCTTCACAGCGGCCTGGAGGCGGTCGTACGCGGTGACTCCGGCGGTGGCGCCGTCGTTCATCGCCTTCCCGGCCTCGGTGGCGTCCCGCCGGCTTTTCTTCAGCTCGCCGTTGAGCGACCCGAGCGCGTCCGCGGCGTCCTTGTACTTCTGCCCCTGCTCGTCGTACTGCCGAATCCAGGCCCTGCCGTACTGCGTCAACGGCTTGTTGGCTTCGGCGAGAGCCAGGAGCTTCTTCTGGAGCCCGTCGACGGAGCCGCCCTGTTCGAGGTAGGCGTCGGTGAGGGTCTTGAGGCTGACGTCCGCATCCCGCATGACGTCCACGAGCTTGCCGTTGCCGTCGGCGAGTTTGGTGTCCTGCAGGAGCCGGACGGTCTGGGCCCGCACGTTCGCGTCGATCACACCATTGCTGTCCGCAAGAGCACGTGCGAGGGAGGAGACCCGCTCGCGGTGGGCTTCCGCGGCACGGGCGCTTTCCTGCTGCTTGGCGGCGAGGAGGCCCAGCCCGATCGTGACGCCGGCGATGGCAAGCCCGAGCGGGCCGCCGAGGGCGGACACCATGCCGCCCATGGCCCTGCTGGCTACCCCGTTTGCGGCACCGATGCCACGCAACGCACCGCTGAGCCGTCCGCCTTCGGTCGCCGCGGTGCGGTAGGCGCCGGACATCCGCTGCCAGAGCGTGGCCTGGGGGCCGAGTACGCCGGGGCCCAGACTGCCACGCATGGTGCTGCCCAGGGACGTCACAGACGTCCCCGCGGCGGCAACGGACGTGCCGAAGTTGCGCAGCATGCCGGAGACGGCGGTGATGACCTTGAGGGCGAGGAGGGTGCCCAGCAGCGTCGCGAGGGCGGTGTTGGCGCCGGGTACGACGTTCATGATCCAGTTGAAAGCGGCCAGCAGGCCGGAGAAGGCAGCGAGCAGTACCCCGAGCCCGGTTCCGGCGCCGGCCAGGTTGCCGATCGCGGTGGCAATGTTGGAGATCGCGCTGACGATCGCCGGTCCGACGCTCTGGCCGATGGAGGAGAAGAAGTTGCCCAGGGCGGGCATCAGTTGCGTGCGGATCTGCCGAACCAGGTCGACGACGCCGACGTCCTGCATTGCGCGGCCCATGCCGCGGACGAAGTCCCCGACGAGGGCGTTGAGCTCGTGGAACAGCGGCGCCGCGTCGGAGAAGAACTTCTTCATCCCCTCCTGGCCGGCCTTGCTGTTGGCCCACCGCTCGAAGCGCTTCATGGTGCCCTCGAAGCCGTCGAGGAGGGCGTTGCCGGTCTCCATGCCGGCGCGGCCGACGGCGCCGAGTCCCTTGACCAGGGACAAGGACGAACGTCCGAGCTGGGCCGCCTTGTCTCCCGCGTGGTCCAGGAACTTGGCGAGGCTCCCGGTTTCCCGGCCCGCCTTCATGCTGGCCCGGAACCACTGGGTCATCCGTTCGCCGCCCTTGGAGACCCGTTCAACGAAGGGCCCGGAAGCGACGAGGAAATCCATGGTGCCGCGGCCGAGGTTGGCCAGGCCGTTGGTCATGTTGCCCAGGACCCTGTTGTTCGTGCCCGCGATGGTCTTGAAGTCCTTGCGGAACACGCCGGTCTGCATGAACTTCGCGCCGCGCTCCGCGAAGGAACCCATCTGGGAGGCGGAGTCGCCGAGGGCGCCCTTCAGGAGCGGGAGCACGGAGTTCGCGAGCGGCTTGATGTCGTCGGCGACCTTGGAGAAGAACCGCTCGCTGATGGACTTGCGGACCTTGCCCCACGCGCCTTGCAGGGACACGGCCGCGGAGACCGCCTTGCGGGCCGACGGCGACAGCTTGTCCAGTGCCTCCGCGAGCTTCTTCTGCTGCGCCTCGGTGACCTTGCCGTCCGTGGCGAGCATCCGCTGCGCCGCCACCGACTGCTTGATTGCTTCACCGAAGCCGCTGAACGCGAGCTTCGTACCGATCGCTGCGGAGCCCGCCGCGGCGATCAGGCCGGGTATCGCACCGAGGACACCGACCGCGGGCGCAGCGGCGGAGACGAGCGCGGTCAGCCCGGCACCGTATTGGCCGATGAGAGCGACCGCGGGCTGCAGCAGGGAGACGAGGGCGCCGATTCCGAGCATGCGCAGCCCGCCCCGGCCGCGGCCGGGCATCCGCATGTTCACCGGGACGTTGACCGGGTTCCGGTCAGCTTCGCCCTGGGCGCCGTTGATGAGACCGCGGAGCCGGGCGAGGAGGCTACCGCCCGACGGGCCGTCACCGTCCCCGTCGGGCCGGACGGGGAGGCTGACGTCGGTGTCGCCGATACGGCGGCGGATGCCGTCGAGGGCCGTGCGGAAGCGGTCCTCGTCGATCTCGATGCGGATCTTCGCGGTGACGCCCTTGGACGCCTCCTTGACCACCTCCTTGAGGCGCCGGCGAAGACCCTTCTTGTCGATCTCGACCGTGACCTTGGCGGCCAGGCCCTCAGCGGCCGTCTCGACAGCCGTGCGCAACCGCGCCGCGAACCCCGTGAGATCGGCGACGACCGGCACCTCGAGGCGGCCGGCCTGCAGGCCCTCAGCCACTTCGGATCATTCCTTTCTGCATGGCCGCCGCGAGCATCTGCCTGTGGCCGCTCATGCGGGGCTCGTCCGCCTCGGGGGCGGGCTGCGCGGGTCGGGGCGGAGCACCGGGGTCGCTGCGCGACGGGCGAATGACGGTGGTTGGCTCCTCACGCCGCCTGTCGGCGGCCAGGAGCCCGATCTCCTCGACGACGAGGGCCAGGAGCTCAAGGTCCTTGGTCCAGCCGCCGAGAGGGGCTGAACGGACGCGGGAGTCGTCTGGCAGGCCGTCAACGAGGGCGATCAGCCGTCGAAGTCCGAGGAATTCGGGTCGTCCGGGACGAAGCCAGATTCGTCGGGCGTCGATTCCGTGGAATTGGGAGAGGTCGGACTCGACGTCGCTCCATTGCTCTCGGAGGAGTCGGCCGACCGAAAGAGCTTTCCCAGCTCAACTCCGTAGACCTTGGCGAGGCCGGTCGTCAGCCGGACGTAGTCCGGTACGGACGGCTTCCGCTTGAGGAACTCCTCGTTCTGCTCCTCCAGGAGGACCGCGTACGTCTCGCGGATCGCGGCGAGGAACTTCCGCGGCAGCGACGGGCGCCGGAAGAGGGCGCCGACGATCTCCTGGATGCCGGCTTCGCCGTCGGAGGAGTTGATGACGTCGCCGAGGAGACCGACCAGGTCCAGCTCGTCGGAGAGGATCGGGTCGAGAGCTGCAGCGGGCAGCTCCGCCGGGAACAGGAACTGCTCGTCCCGGAACTTCACCGGGATGCCGTCGGGGTGCTGTACCTCGCGGCGCTCGGCGTCCAGGTCGATGACGTACGACATTGCGTGACCTCTTCAAGATGCGTAGCTGGGTTGCCGGGTTCGGCAGCACGCGGACAGTGGCAGCGCGCGCGGCTTGTGTCGCGGCGTGCAGCCGCCCCGCCCCTCACCGCGGCGGGACGGGCGGCTGCAGGCCTGGGTCACGCGTAGGAGAAGCCGCCAGTCTTGGTGACGTCGCCACCGGCGGACACGAGGACGACGTCCTTCGCGCCGCTCGCCCCGGCCGGGGAGATCACCGAGACCTCGGTGTCGTTCTTCAGGATCAGACCGGTGCCGGCCGTGGTGCCGAACCTGACGGCGGTCACGCTGCCGAGGTCGGTACCGGTGATCGTCACGGCCGTGCCACCCGCAACCGGGCCGGTCGACGGTATGACCGTGGCGATCGTCGGCTTCGGAGGCTGGAAGGCCGGGTCGTCCGTGATGACGTACCAGGCGTCCGTGTCGTCGCCGCCCTGGACCGCCAGGCGCAGCGGCAGCACGCTCTCCTTGGTCTTGGCGAGCTCCTTGGAGACGCCTTCCATCTGCATCGTGCGCGGGATGATGTAGCGGTAGTGCTTGCCGCCGTCGATGACCTCGATGCACGCGGCGATCTCGGTACGGCCACCGATCCGGGGCGGAGCGAATCGGAAGTGCTTCCCGCCTCCGGCCGCCGGGGAGATAGCCGTGAGGCTGCCTCCGCCGTAGACGGCCTTGAAGTTCCGGGCGGACCACTGCTGCAGGTCCACCTCGACGGTCGCCGCGTCGGTCGTCTGGAACGTACGGGTCGGGTAGCTCGACTGCGCGGAACGGACCTGCTCGAAGTTCGGCTCAGAGTTGAACTTGAGGGAGTCCTCGGTGAACAGACCGACGGTGTACCAGCCCTCGGGCATGGCCACCGTGGCGTCGGCCGGGGCCGCTGTTCCGACGGGAGCCAGCCACATGCGGCTGAGCTGAGGGATGAGGATCTCGTTGTTGTTCGTGGTCTCGCCAGCCATGGCGGGCTCTCCTTGGTGTCCGGTACTGGGGCGCGGACACCTTGGAGAGCCGGAGGGTTTAACGTCGCGTCGTCACGGGTGCAGGGTGACGGAGAGGTTCATCAGCCATCGGGGTTGGCCGTCGACGAGCGGGCTCCACACCAGCAGACCGGACGGCTTGATGCCGCTGATGACGGGTCGGCTAGGGACGTAGGGCGCCTCCACCAGGTCCTGCGCGGCCCGGGCGCAGCGCAGCAGGATCCGCCGCAGTTCGGCCTTGCCCGGCCAGCCGCCCGGGTCGCCGTAGGCCTCGAGCATCACCTCCGGTGCGATGGCCCAGTTCAGGTCCCGGAGGTCTCCGCCCGGGCCGTGGTCGATCCGCAGGTGGGGCCAGGGTGCTTCCGAGAGTCCGGACACGCGGCCGGGGCCGCCGAGGGCGTCGGCGGCCTCCGGGTGCTCTTGGAGCCAGGCGAGGATCGCGGAGACCGGGTCGGCATCCGCCAGTGTCAGCTCGGTCATCAGGCGCGGGTGACGTAGCCCTGCAGGCGCAGGCGGTAGGCGTAGTCCGGGGAGACGAGCAGTTCGGCGCCGGGCGGGTAGTCGGTGCCGTCGATGGTGTGGTGGTGCGACAGCGTGACGGTGACCGGTTCGACGCCGGCGCCCAGGGCCGGGCCGACGACGTCCGGGGCGGGGGCCGGGCGGCGTGCGGGTCGGGGCGGCTCGGTGACGGCCGCGGCGGACTCTTCCGCCGCGGCAGCGGCGGGCTTCTTGGTGGTCGAGTTCGTAGCCATGGTGCGCACTGTGCGGGCGTGGCCTGCTTGTGTCGCGCGCTCAGCGGCGGGCGGCGACGATGCCCGCCGCGCGGGACATGAAGTAGGTGCCCTCGGCGCGCAGGTTGCCCGGGTAGACGGTGCCCACCTCGGCTTCGACGACCATGGGGGCCTGCACGGAGACGGTGACCGTCACCTTCTTCCCGGCAACAACCGGCTGCCCGGTGTTGATGTGCCGGGCGATGCCGTCCGGTTCTCGGTGCGCACTGCAGCGGCAGTTCTTCAGGTTGGCGATGGCGCGGGAGGTCCGGTCGAGCGGCTCCAGCATGTACGTATGGGCGCCGACGCCGCGGTGTTCGATGTCCCACCGCATGGAGTTGAGCTTGAAGCGCAGGTTCCCCGGGACTTCCTGGCCGTTGGCAGCGATGTGCGTGGGGCGTACCCGGTCATCGCCGACGGTCACCCACCGCTTGGTGGGCGGGGCCAGGCGCTTCGCCTCGATCTCGACCTGGTGCGCGATGCGCCGCACGTCGGGGGCAAGCATGCGGGCGAGCTGCTCCTCGAGGCCCTGCGCGGGCGTGAACTTGGCCATTACGGGACCTCGGGCGGGTTGAGAGTGGCGGTGGCCTGGACGTAGTCGACATCTGGGCAGCCGGGCACCGCGTGCTTGCGGATGCTCGTCAGCGTCCAGGACCTCCCGTTCTCGTCGGAGATGGTGTCGCCCTCCCTGACCGGCCACGTCAGCGGGTCAAGCCGTGCGGTCCATGAGCCGTCGGGCTGCTCAAGGACCGACCCGGGCCAGGTGCCGCGCGGGGCCGGCTTCTGGTTCGGGTTCGGCGGTACGGGTACGCCGTTGGCGTCGCGCCCCCACGGGTGGGCGAGCACGTACACCGTGAGCATGGCGTTCGGCAGCACGACGGCCACGGCGGCAGCTCCTTTCGTCAGCGACCGCGGCCGCGGCTGGAGGAGTACGGCCACGGTGCGCGGGCGGGCCGGTTCAACGGCTGGAAAAGGCGGCGCTTCCACCGGGACAGGCTGTCGAGAGTGGGCAGCGCGCCCGCTTGACCGGCGGTCGGCCCCGACTCGTAGGAGATCGACTGTCCCTCCGCGCTGACGGAGGACACCCGGCGGCCCTGGGCACCTACACCGCCGGGGCGGTTGCGCTCGGACTCGGCGGCGTGGGTGGTCACGTACCGGACGACGGCATCGTTGGCAGCACCGTCGAAACCGACGAGGAAGTCAACGTCGTAGGTGCCGCTCTCGCGCGGCCGGTAGGCGCAGACCCGGACCAGGTTGTCGGTTTCGAACGGCCACGACTCGGCGTCCTCCAGGTCCTCGTCCCGGTCCCGGTAAGGGGTGAGGGCCCTACGAGTAACGAGCTGGGGAACGACGGGCTGGCCGAGATAGGCGGCGACGTCGGCCTGTGCCTTGCGGATGGCAGTCAGCAGGTCGTCGCGCTGCTCGGGCGTGATCGGAAGCGGTACGCCGAGTTCCTTGGCGACTGCCTCGGGGGAGGTGACCAGACCCAGCCCGAGGGGCAAGTCCAGCCGTACGGACTCGTCCTTGACGGGCTGGGCGCCCTCGCTGGGGGTGAAGGCGACGGTGGCCCAGTAGCGGCCGGGGGGCACGTCAGGCAGCGTGAAGCGGTACACCCCTGCGAGCACCCGGGTAGCCGGTCCCGCGCCTGCCACCAAGGTGGTGCGGTCCGGGCCGTCGTAGAGGGACAGGCTGGACACGCGCCCTCCGGCCGGCGCGGGATCGTAGCGGGCCCCGGCGTACATGGGCCGGTAGTCGAACACCCCTTGCCCCCTACTGCTCGGTGGTCGCGTCGGCCTGGGCGGCAAGCCGCTCGGCCTGGGCGTCCAGCCGCTCGCGGATCCGCGCGGCGACGCTCTCGGAGACGTAGGCGCCAGCGGGCTGCAGGAGGCGGTGGACGGGGTTGCGGTGCGGGCCGAGGAACGTCTTCTCGACCAGTCGCACGGTGCACACGAGGACGGAGCCGTACTCGGTGAGCGGTACGAACACGGTGTTCACGTCGGCCGGGGGCTCCTTCGTCGCGTCGTCGATGATGACCTCGGAGAGGTTCTCGTCGTCGGGGATGACCTCGGTCGGAGTGGCGTACGCGGGCATCGCGGGGGCCGCGGGCGGTTCCTGGACGGCAGGCGGCTCGAGCGGAGCAGCGTCGGGGGCCTTCGGCGTGCTGTCGGCGGCCTGGTGCGACTCTTCGACTGCCGGGCTGGTGTCCTCCGTTGCGGTGTCGGCCGTCGCGGTCTTGGTGGCCGCGGTCTTACGGGTTCGGGTCGTGCCTGCCATGGGTGGCTCCCTCTCGGGGTGGTGTTCCGGACGGCGCGCACCTTGCACACCGGGCGGCGCTTGTGTCGCGCCCTGCCTCACGGGGCGGGCGCGGTGCGATTGCTGGGGGGGCGGCCCCCACGTCCTCACGGAGGGGCCGCCCTGTGGCGCGGGTCAGGAGTAGGTGAAGCCGTTGGTCTTCGTGACGTTGCCGGAGTCGGCGGCCACGACGACGTTCACGGCCCCGGCCGCTCCTGCGGGCGCCTTGACGCGCAGCTCTGTGTCGGAGATGCGCTTGAGGTCGGTGCCCGCGGTGGCGCCGAAGTTGACCGCGGTCACACCGGCGAGGCGGGTGCCCTTGATGGTGACGGTGGTCTCGCCCGCGGCCGGCCCGGCCGCCGGGCTGATCGTTGCGACGGTTGCCGCTGGGGTGAAGAGACGGTCGATCTCGGACTGGGGGACGATGGTTCCGACCTGGTAGAGCAGGTGGCGCCGGGAGCCCTCGGGGCGGCCGTCGCCGGGCCCGTAGGCCTTCGTCTCGTACACGTCCGCGGTGAGACGCATGGGGGTGTCCGGGACTGCGGACGCAGGGAACGCGGCCTTCTTGATGAGCGTCCCGTCTTCCTTGTAGAGCATGGGGTTGTTCCTTCCTGGGGCGGGTGACCGGCGAAGGATGGGCTGGGAAGCCGGCTTGGGTCGCGTGCTGCCGGGCGAAGAGGGGCGCTTGCCCAATTGGGCAAGAATGATCTTGGTGTGCCCTCGGGGTGCTACGGCCGTTCGCTCCCGAACTGCTTGCCGGGGCCGCGGCGTCGCTCGTCCTGGGCGCGCTGCAGGTCGCTCCACCGATTGGGGCCCTGCTTCTTCTTGAGGTGCTTGATGTTGTTCGCAGCGATCCCGATCTTCTGCGGGCCGAGTACCGACACCAGGCACCCCTCCGGAGCCGTACCGCGGGAGGTGTATCCGGCTTCGGCGAGGGACTCCTCGTCGGGAAAGATGTCGACGTGCCGCTCGATGGTCACGTCGACCAGGTGGTCCTCTCTGCCGCCGAGCGAGTACACCCACCGGAAGTTCTCCGGCGGGTCCGGTTCCACGGCCTCGCGGAAGAGAGAAATGCTCTTGGTGTACGCGTAGAACTTCACGCCGGGCGCAGCTCTCATCACACGCATCCAGGCATCCGTGTACTCCCGGCTGAAGAAGTCACCGGCGTCGTGACAGCGCACCCACCGGCCCTGGTACCGCTTGTGCTGGAGCTCGGCCGTCATCTGCGTTTCCCAGCCGGGCAGGTCGTCCAGCACCATCATCAGGTTCGCTTCGTGGCGGGCCTTGACGTTCGGGAACCGGTAGGTGCCCTGGCGCGCGTAACAGAGCGGAGCGCAGACGGATGCCGAAGGACAGGTGTTGTAGTTGCGGCCGTCGGGCAGGGTTCCCGCCCACGCCGGGATTGACCAGTTGTAGATCCCTTGCCGGCGCAGGTCCGAGTTCTGGGTGAGTAGCCACCGTGGTTTTTCAGTCATGGCCGGACGGTGTGGTTCCCGGCAGGCTTACGTCGCCTTCAGAGGATCCGCAGGTCGTCCCAGCCGTCCGGGCCGACGCTGAACACCAGGAGGCCGGACGCGGAGACTTCACCGCTGCGGGCGGTGTACCAGTCGGACCCGTTGTCGAGCGTGGGCGCCTGCACCCACAGGCGGCCGTTGCCGACCTGCTGCGCCCGCCAGTGATGGAAATGGCCGGTGATGAGGAGGTCCGCGTCCGCGATCGGTTGGCGGCCGAACGACTGGCCCCTCCACCAGTCCACGGCTTTGTCCGGGCGCGCGTACTGGTGCCCGTGCGCCAGGCCCACGATCGTCCCGCCGATGTCCAGCGAGACCGACTCCCGCCACCGCTCGGGCACGACGAAGCTGACGTGTCCGTAGGCGGCCTCGTTGCGGGCGTAGGCGTCGGCGATCTGCGACAGGACCTCAATGCCCCAGTCGTCGCTCGGCGGGCCGACGGCCTCACGGTTTCGACGCACACGGCCGTGGTTGGAGCCGCACGTCGCGGCGACGACCCGATCGAAGCGTCCGGCGAGACGGTCCAGGCCCTCGAAGGTGATCCGACGGTGGACGCGCACCATCTCGGTCATCGTCAGGTCGTTGGTGTGGGCCTGCTGCGCGGTGTTCTCGACGTTCTCCACGCAGTCGCCGGCGTCCAGCCAGTACGCGGCTGTCGGGCCGCGGCCGATGGCCTTGAGGTCGCGGACGTGGTCATCGAGTTTGTCGAATCGCTCAGCGACTCGGGCGATGAGCTCCGGCGTGCCTCCGCCGCGCCCCACCTTTCCGGCCTGGGCGTCGGCGTAGACGACCACCAGGGCCCGCTCTGCGGCGTCGACGGCGGGGCGGGGCTTCCTGCGGCGGCGCATCGCGTCGCGGACCAGCGCGTCGACGTCGCCGGCGGACATCCAGGTGGGCGCGGTGGGTTCGATGACGTACCGGCAGCGCCACACCGCGCGGGTGACGGCGTCCTTGCCCTCGGCGTCACGGTGCCAGGCGGCCGGGTCGTGCTTGGCCTCGGCCAAGCGGACCCGGAACCCGTCGGGGACGGACAGGCCCATCTCCTCGACGCGCTTGCGCAGTTCGTCGTCTCCGGCGGGCGGTTTCTCGGCGGGCGGGGCCGTGACGACCATGGTGCCGCCCGGCTCGTACCGCACCCCTTCCTCCCAACCGCGCGGCGCAGCCGGGTAGGCGCGCTGCGTCTGCGGGGCCTGGCTCTGTTCAGGGGAGGCAGGCTCGAGAAGCGCCTGCAGATCGTTGCTGAGGGTCATCGCTCGCACCGGCATCCGTTGGGCTTCCCGCGCCGTCGGTGCCGGTTGACCGTGTAGGCCGTGACGGTCGTGCCGTAGCGGCTGAGGGTCTCGGCGATGGCTGTGGCGGAGACGCTGGTCGTCTCCAGCACCGCGCGGAGGGATGCGGCCACGTCGGGCCCAGCGGCCTTCAAGAGGATGCCGACGCTGCACTGGGGGCCCCTGTGGGGGGCGGGCGCGTCTGCAAGTGCGGCCAGTTCGTGGGCGAGGCCCAGGGGTTGTTTCTCGATCACCGCGGTCCTCCGTCGTCGTGATGGTGATACGTGGAGGGGGTGCGCCCGTGCCCCGGGCGCACCCCCTCACTCCGGGCTGGATCAGCCGGTCGGCGTGGTCCAGGACCCGATGACGAACGACTCAGGGCGCGGGACCTCGAGAGCGAGCCTTTCGTCCGCTCGGAACGTGATCAGGCCCTTCTCGTAGTTCTCCGCGTTCTCCGAGGAGACGGTGACGGAGATCGACTCGCGGTCATGGAGCTGAGCACCGAGACCAAACGCGCCGATAAGAAAATCGGTATCGGCCATCGCGGTTGTCTCGACCACGTTCAACCTCCACACCTTCTTCTCGGCGCCGATGGCGACGGCGATGGCGACGCGGAAGGCGCCGTTCTTGTCCTCCTCGACCTCGACGTGCTCCCACATGGTGGGGGAGAGGACGATGCCGGTCGGGTCGTACTCGGCGAGCAGGGCCTTCGTGATGCTGCGCCGGATCTGCACGCTGTACTGGTCGCTGGCCAGGCCCTGGTACTGCTGAACGCCGGGGGTGTTGTAGATGCCGGTCAGGGACTGGCCGTCGCCGACGGAGTGCAGGAGATCCCAGTCCTCGGCGTACTTCACGCCCTCGACCATGCGCGAGTTCAGGAAGGTCTTGAGCCTGGGTTCGTCCGCCAAAATGTTCTTGTGCGCGTCGAGCAGGTGGGCGACTTCGGCGACCGGGTACATCACCGGGGTCAGGGTGAGCTTCGACCGCGGGGCGCGGCCCCAGGTGTCGGTGTCGGCACCCGTGGCCGGCGACGTACCGTCCGCGCCGTACCGCTCCTTGACCTGGCGGGCGGCGTTCGTCCAGCCGGTCTCTCGCGCGCCGTACAGGACGGCGTTCTTGGTCGTGGACTTCGGGAAGAGGTCCCGGATGTGGAACTTCCGGAACGGCCGCTCGGCGATGCCGAGGTTCTGCGCGGAGCCGAGAGTCTGGTGGGTCACGGTGCCCGCCGAGAGGGAGAAGATGGACTTCCCCTCGATGTCGGCTCGGACATACGGCTTGTCACGGAACTGCTGCGAGGAGGCGCTCTGGTAGGAGCCGGACTCGACGAACAGGTCCCCGAGGGACTTCTCCTCGATGCCGGGGCGCTGGCCGTAGTGCGTGGCCGCGGCCGGCGGGGTCGCCGGGGCGTCGAGGTACTGCTTGATCTCGACCATGCCGTTCTCGGCGTCGATGAGGCTCTTGATCTCCGCGGCCTCGGCGGAGACCTTCTTGAAGGCCTTCGCCTGGTCGCTGGAGACGACGAACTGGCCGCCGTCCTCGACCTTGAAGGTCTGGCTGATGCGCTCGGCTTCGGCGGACTTCGCCTGGAGGAGGCCCTGGAGTTCCTTGACGCGGGTGGTGGTGGCGGGCATTTCTGCTGCTCTCCCTGATGCTGGGTGCGGTTGACGTGCGCAGCTCGCCCGGCCAGCACCGGGACGCCTCAACGCAGAGGCGGATGGAAAGCGGAGAGGGGGGTTAACGTCGCGTGCTGCCCGCTCGAAACGTCAAGAGTGGGCAGCACATGCGGTTTGACCTGCGGTTTTGTCACCGGGCGGGGGTGAGCTCCCGGCAGTGCGCACGAACGCAGAGAGGCAACTCAGCTCCGCATCATGGCGAGCGCGGCCTTCACTTCCTCGGGATCGAGGTGGACAGTTTCGTCCGGTTCCGCGGACGACTCCGCAGGCGGTTCCGCGGACGACTCCGCAGGCGGTTCCGCGGACGACTCCGCAGGCGGTTCCGCGGACGGCTCCGCAGGCGGTTCCGCGGGCGGCTCCGTGTCCTCGGCGTCCTCGTCGTTCTCAGGGGCGGTGTCGTCGAAGGTGTCTTCGTCCCACAGGTCGAGCCCGAGCGGGGTCCCGGCCGCGGGGCGGTCCGCGCTGGCCGGTTCGTCGTCGATGTCGAGTCCCTTCGCAGAGAGGGCGGTAATCAGGTCCCGGACCTTGTCGCGGACGTCCTCGAGCTGCTCGGGGCCCGCGGTGGAGCTGCTGACCCGGGCCGTGGCGTCGGCGAGCGCTCCGACGGTGGGCTGCACAACGCGGGCGTCGACGTCCTCGTCCTCGGTGGCTGCGCGGTGGGCGGCGGTGCCCTCCGGCAGGACGACGGTGGCGAGCTCGACAGGCTGGGGCTTGTCCAGCGTGATGTCCCCGGCGGCGGTGACCGTGTACGGGATCGAGTAGTGGCCGCTGCGCTTCTCGTCCTCGCTGTGCACGGACACGATGACGCGGTCCGGGTAGGTGCCCTCGATGCACGTCCAGGTGCCGCCGTCCTGGTCCAGGAGCTCGCGGACGTTGCCGGCGAGGCGGGAGCGGAACTGTTCCTGCGACTCGGGCAGGGACGTGGACGGCATCACAGGGTTCTCCAGAGGGGCGGGAAAGCGGCTCTTGGCCTCGATGACCATGGCGCGGGCGGACTTGTGCTCGATGCGGGGAAGGGCGCGGGCGGCCAGTACGGAGGCGCGCGCTGACTTCTTCTCGGTGCGGGGCCTTTGCAGGGCGTCGGCGAGGCTGTCGACCAGCTCCTTCGGGACGGGGTGCATCGGCTTGGCGGTGGGGCCCTGCGGGAGCGCGGCGCCGGTCAGGAGCTGCCACGGGGTCTCGCGGCATTCCGGGCGCAGGAGCGGCATGCCGGGGAGGACAGGGATCGGCCACCAGGCGGTGACCTCTGTTGCGTCGCCCTGGGGGTCGTCGGGGTTGGCGACCTGCCGTTCACCGTGCGGGGTGTTGATCGGTACGGATGCCTCGGTCGGGACGACGGCTACGTAGCCGCGGTAGATGCCGTTCGGGGCGGTCCAGGAGCCAACGACGCTCGCAGTGCTGGGCAGTGTCGAGCCGGTCTCCTCGGTCCACTCGCGGACGGCAGCGGCGAGGGGGTCTTCCCCGTCCTCCAGATGCCCACCGGGTATCTCCCAAGTGCCGGCGGCCGGATCGCCTTCCTCAAGAGCACGCTGGATCATCAGGACGCGGCTGGTGTCGGCGGCCTTCACCGCCAGGCCTGCCACCCTGATGTCCTTGCCCTCGGTCAGGGCGATGACGTCGATCTCGATATGGGACGGCGTGGTCTTGTACTCCAGGCCGTCGCCGCCGGTGGCGGACTTCACTTCGATGCTGCGCGTCAGCGTGTGGGCACCGTGCAGGACGGGCGACACTTCGAACAGGTCCAGGTGGTGGATGACGCGGACCCCGTCGCCCCGCCGGCTCGCGCTGGACTCGGGCACGCGGTACCCGATGGAGAACGCGGCCTGCTGGTGCTCGTGCCACTGCTTGACCTGCTCGTAGGCGTCACGGCCTCGGCGGGTGCGCAGGTTGTAGAGCACGGTGGCGACAAGGGCGCCGGCCTCGGCGGGCCAGTCACCGGGGACATCGGCGAATCGAGGGTCGCCCGGTAGCCACTCCTCGCACTCGAGAACGACCCCGACGGGGTCTTTCCAGCCGTGGTGCCACACGGTCTTGACGGGGCGTGTGGCCAGGGTGCGGGCGAAAGCGCCGGGCACGATGAGGTCGGCGACGTCATCGACCACGCCGGTGACGGCGTAGATTGCCCGGCTGGTGCCTCGCTGGGTGGTGCTGGGACGTGCGGATCTGGTGGGTAGAGCAGCGCTCGGCACGGCGGGAAACCTCCGGCGGTGGACAGTGGGCCGCCGGGCACCGTGCCGTCAGTGCGTGCCTACTGTCCTGTGCTGGCTTGTGCGGGCTTCTGGGGCCGCGCTTCTGCCTCGGAGCGGGCCATGGACCAGCCGCGGTTCCAGTAGCGGTATCCGAACTGCTCCTCGGCGTTGCCGTACATGCTGTACGGGCAGGCGTCGGAGGGGTCGCCCTCGGCGTACGCGGCCTTGCCCTCGTTGAGCCGGTCCTGGAAGGTCTGGCGGTCGAGCTGCATTCTCGGCTCTCCTTACTGGCTCGCGAACATCGAGTCTTGGACACCGCGGTCACCGGGCGGCGCTGCGTCGCCTGGCGCCGCCTGGCCTGCCGTACGGTCCTCGCCGTTGTGGTGCGTCTGCGTCATCTGCGCGCCGTCAACGTCGGTCGCCCACGCATCCGGGTCGGTGTAGCGCCACACCTGGCCGTCGCCGTCGCGTACCCATCCGGTCAGTGTGCCGTCTGGGGCTTGGTCGAGCCAAGCCTGTTCGCCTGCACTGCCGGTGTAGGCGCACCACGATTCCGGCCCCTCGGGGTCGGTCTCGTCACCCTCGTTGTACTCGTCGCCCGCCCAGGGGCGGGAGTCGTCCTCGGGCGGGGCCGGGGCCGCGCCTGGATCCTCTTCGGCGCCCCCTTCTTCCGGTGGGGCATCGGGTGCCGGAGGCTCCGCGGAAGTCTCCGGCGCGGCAGGGTCTTCTCCTGGCGCGGCCGGGGCCGCGGCCGGGTTCTCGGGCAGCTCCTCCTCAAGGTTGCCCGGGGGCTCACTGGAGACGCCGGGGCCGGCCGTCTCGAGCGAAGCCTCTTCGGTGCCCGCGGTCTCCTCGTTCTCGTCGTCGTCTTCCTCCCCGAAAGGCTTGCCGCCCTGGGGAAGGGCCTTGATGGCGAATCCGTATCTGGTCACAGGCGGAGGATGACGGGCGCGGCCGTTTGTGTCCTGGCCACGCCCGCCTGGCATCTACCTCCTGCGGATCGTTGTCACTGGCCACCGCCTATACCCGAGGCACGCAGGGTCTGCGCGGCGATCTCCGCGCGCTGCGCCTGTTCGGCGCGGGCCTCGGCAAGCTGTTCTACGTCGTTGTCCTCGGTGAGCAGGGGATGCCGCCTGTCGGGGGTCACTGCCTCCTCGTATACCTTCCGAGCCGAGGTACTCAGCTTGGCGGTGTGCTCGCGTAGTTCGGCCCGGCAGGCTACGAGCTTCTCCAGGGACCGGTCTGCTCCGGCCCAGGCGACATGGAATCGGTGGTGCGCGGCGGCCCACTCCGCGGTGGTTGTCTTGCCCAGAGCGTCGTAGGCGGCATCCCAGCGGCGTACCGCCCGTTCGGCATCGCGCACAGCGTCATCGTGGGCTTGGGCAACGGGGGCGGTCTTGTTGTGCCAGGCAGCAGCTTCGTGGGCATCGAGGCGCTCGTCGAACACCCACTTCGCTTGTTCCAGCGTGAGGTCCTGACGCTCCCGCAACTTCGCCACGGCCATCATGTTCAGCTTGTCGTTGTCACGGTCGTCTCCGTACATGCCGGAAACGGTGATGGGCGTGGCCAACTTGGGTCCCCCTTGGGTGCGGTCTGTCTTCGCGTCGATGCCTTCGGCTGCCAGATCGGCGTACACGGTTTTACGGTCGACGCGGGCCGCTTCAGCGAGTTCGTTGACGTTCTGGTTACCGGCGTCCCATGCCTCTTTGAGGAGGCGGGCCCGCAGGCCGGGTTCCGCCCACGCGCACAGAGCGGCCATGGTGCGTTCTCGATCAGTCACGCAGACAGAGTAATGGGGAATAGCTCCACATGTGGAGCCATTCCCCAAGATCATTCTTGCCCAATTGGGCAAACGCCCCGATCAGCTTTCCGGCACACGCGCTTGCCGCCGCACGGCGCCGCTCACCTCGAGGACGTTGGTCTTCTCGCGGAGCACAGCGAGGACGGACGCCTCGTCGTCTCCGGCGACGGCCGCCATGGGGCCGGTCGGTGACAGGGCGACACTCTGGCCCTGGTGGAGCTCCACGAGGGCCGCGGCCCGGTACGACCCGATCACCGGGCGGTCGGCCCGCCCGGTGATCTGCACGGTGTAGGTCGCCCCGTCGTCGAACGAGCCGGTGACGGTGAACACTGCTGCCTCCTATCGCGTGGCCATCAGGCCCAGGAGGAACGCCCGCAGGTCGTCGTCCTGGTACCAGTCGCCGCTGAACATCGCCTGAATGGATCGGGCGAGACTGTCACCGGTCTCGCGTTGCGTCTGCTGGCGCCGCAGGAGCCGGTCCAGAGCGCTCGGCCGCATGCGGCGGGCGCCCGGGCGGCCGGTGTGTGTGCGGGTGAACCAGAACGTGCGCTGCGCGGCGTCCAGGTCGCCGAGGTGCCGGGCGAAGTGCTGCGCCAGGGCGTGCCCGGCGGTGCCCAGTCCCCCGTCGGCCAGGTCGGCGACCGTGATGCGCTGCCCGTCCGGCTCATAGCGGCCCTGGTCGCCGTTCACGGCCGTGATCCGGCGCGCCCCGGGGGTGTCGAGCCATGCGCGCGGGATGAGGCGCTGCACGTCCCGTACGGCCCGTTCGGCGTCCGGGGTGGTGTCCGGGCCGAACACGAGCGCGTTGTTGCCCTCCGGCCCCATGTCGCGGAGGTCGGCCAGCGCCGCGGCCACGGCGTCGGGCACCGCGGCGGCGTAGCGGGCGCGCATGTCCGCGTACTCCCGGCGGGCGCTCGACAGTTCGGCGCGGGCTGCCGTGATCTCGATCTCGAGGTCCGGGTCGTCCGGGATGGTCGCACCGCTGCGGGCCGCCTGCAGGTTGACCAGCCGGCGCTCGCTGTCGGCTACGTGGTCGTCGGCATCCTGCAGCACCGCGTGCGGGTCGTCGCCGAAGTCGTCGCCCAGCACGGCGGACAGACGACGGGTCACGTCCTGGTCGACGTCGGTACCGGCCGCCCGCAGCGCCGCCATGTGACGGAGAGCAGCCAGGCCGGGGCCGCCGTCGGCCGCCCGGTCCGGTGTCCACTGGATACGGTCGGAACGCTCCGGGAGCCGTCCCGCAGCAAGCTGCCCCCACGTCGTCGGGCGCCAGACGGAAACACGTCGCTGCGCCTGCCCGAACCGGCCCGGCTCCGGCATCAGCCCGGCCCAGTGGGAGATCCGCCCGGCCAGAGAGCCGCTGTTCGTGTCGGGGAGGCTCACCGCGCGGTGCAGGCGCGCCAGGCGGCGGGACTCCGGCCACTGACGGACACGGCGGACCATGCGCCGCAGGAAGGCGCGCAGGCGGCTCACGCGTTCGCGTGCCGTCCGGTACTTCTCAGCGATCTTCCGCACTGCGGTCTTCACCAGCTCCGCGAGGCGCTTCGCCATGCGGATCAGGAGCGCGACGACCCGGGCGAGGAGCCCCGGCTGCCGGCCCGCGTCGGGGGACGCGGCGGCGACCCGGGCGGCGACCCGGCGGGCGGTGGCCTGCCGGGACCCGCCCATGTGCTGCGTGAGGATGCGGGCGATTCGCTCGGCGTCGCCCGGGTCGACGCCTGCGGTCTGAAGCTGCCGCAGAAGTGCGTTCACCGCGTCGCCGGCGTGCCCCGTGACCGTCCGGGTGATGTCCGGGTCGGCTCCCGGATCTGTCGCCGTCTGGCGCCCGGCGACCTGACCGGGAATGAGGCGCAGCAGGTCCCGTGCTCGGGCCGCCAGGTCCTCGTTGCTCTCGCCGGGAAGCGGCTCGAGATCGTTGATGGTGCGCAGCGCCGCCCGCACGGTGTCCGTGTGGGTCTGGTTGCCGCTGTCGCGAAGGCGCTGATCGGCGGCGGTCCGGTCCTGGCCGGTGATGTTGGCAGCGTCGAGCGCGGCGGATCCGTCGCGGCGGGCCGCCTTGCGGGCGTCGCGCAGTGCGTCGTTGGTCAGCCGCTGGGCGATCTGCTCACGCAGGGCATGGATGTCGCCGGACGGTTCCGTGCCCGCGATGGCCTCGTCGACGATGCGGGAGGCAAGGCCGCGGACGTGGTCGTTGACAATCCGGTCGACGTCGGACTGTGCCACCTGGTTGGGGTCGCGCGGCATACCGGCAGGCGGCAGGGCCGGGGTCGGCCGGTTGCGGTCGTAGACGTTCACGTCGCGCCCGTTGTGCAGGGCGAAGTCGTGCACGTTGCCGTCTTCGTCGACGCCGGTGAGCTGCATCCACCAGCCGTTGTGCCGGGGCTCGCTGATGATGGTCAGCCGCCGGTGGCCGTTGAGCTGGTAGCCGGTCCGGCTCACCGGTGCGTCGATGACGTCGCCGGTGCGCAGGCTCCCCGGGCGAACCCGGGCGATGGGCAGTGAGGGGGCGGGCGGCGTGCTCGCAGGGGCTGGCAGGGCGTCCGGTGTGGCCGGGGCGTTCGGGGACTCCCCAACGGGGCGCGCCGGGCCGCTCGGGGGGTTCGGGGCCGCCTCGGAATCGTCGGCGTCGGGCGGGGTGACGGGGCCCGGAGCGGCTTCGGGGAGCTGCCACACGGGCATAGCCCCGTGGGCAACTCGGCGCCGCCACTGCTGGTTCTCCTGGTCCTCCAGAAGCAGTCTCCGCAGCCCGCCGGGGCCGTCCTCCACGTCGATGACGCGGAAGACACGGACCGCGTCGCCGCGCCGTTCGTCGGGCATGGCGATGGTGTCTCCTTCGCCGACGTGAGCGACGTTGGAGGGGCGGGGCCGGTGGAGCCCTTCGGGGGCGGGGCGGCCTGCAGCGCGGTCGAGGTGGTCGGCGGCGCGCAGCATGGCCCGGCCGTCCGCGGTGGACGGGTCGGCCGCCGCACGCAGTTGTGCGGCCAGGGCTGCGGCCTGCTGCACAGTCACGGGCAGGTCCTGCCCGAGCCGTGCCGCGGCCTGGTGGGCGTCCGGGTCATCGGCCGGGCTGTCCGCGCGGTCGCCGATGACGTTGCGGTCGCTCGCGTCGAGATCCGGGTCGACGGTCGGGCCCGTCACGGGGTCGATCGTCACGGGGGCGGGGTGCACGACCATGTTGCCGTCCGGCGCGGGGGCGTCGTCCGGGCCGAGCTCCGGGGCGCCGCCGTCCGGGCCCTGGGCGCGCGGAAGGACGGCACGGGCGTCGACGTCGATCTCGCCCATCTCGCCGGTGGTGGTATCGGCGTACTGCAGAGTGACGCGGTCTCCGTCTCGGCTGGGCGGGCTGGTGATCGCCACGGTGGCCATCGTGCCGTCGAGGTCCAGGACCACGACGTCGCCTTCCTTGAGGTCGCTGGCAACCGGCTCGTCGATGCCGGTCACCGGCGCCGGGGCGGGGACGTTGTCTCGGACCTCGGCGACACGGAGGGCCCCGGCGCTGCGGGTGAGGCTCCCGTTGGCCGTGGTGATGGTGACGGTGTCGCCGTCAACTTCGTCGACGGGGCCCAGGATCGTGCCGCCGATGTCGCTGACGATGTTCTGCGGGGTCACACGCTGCCCGTCGGCCGTCCAGCCGTCGGGACGCTGGCTGTCGGTGACGGTGAGGGCCGTCGGGGCGAGTGCGTCTTCGTCGTTGCCGTCGGACCAGCGCACCGAGACGGTGGTGTCGGTGGCGCCGGTAACCGTGCCTTCACGGCCATGGGTGCCGGTGACGGTGCTGCCGGGGAAGAGGCCTTGGCCGTTGCGGTCTACCGGGATGCGGTTGGGCAGATTCCCGGCCCGGAGCGAGACCTGGGCGCCGCTGGCCGGTGACCCGGGCACAACATCGTCCGGCGCCTCGGCGCGCGCCGCCGTGGCGTTCAGGGACGTGTAGACGTTCCCGGCCGCGCCGGTACCGTCCGGATTCTCGGTTACCCAGGTACGCCACATCTGGTCGGTGCGCCCGCGACGGGTCACGTTGACGAGCTCGGGGGTCGTCTGGACGTATCCGGCGCGCTGGACCGCCTCGCCCTTCTTGGTGGTGCCGTTCATCCGGACCATGTCGCCGGGCACCAGGTCATCGACACGGGCCCAGTGCGCGGGCTGCCCGCCGATCGGGTCGGGGTCCGGCTCCGCCGTGGGCTGTGCCGGCGGGCGGACAGTGTCTTCCGGGGTGTTCGTGGGCGCGTTCGGGGCCGGGGCCGGGGGGTTCGGGGTGTCGTCCTCGCCCTGCGGCTTGTCGTCACGGGGCCGCTGCACGTCGCTCTCGGAGCTGCCAAGCCCGTCGAGGAGACGACCGGCCCAGAATGCCCGGGTGTCGAGGTCGGTGAGTGCGCGGCGCTGTTCTCCTCCGCGCTGGGTGTCAGGCAGGGACCCGCGCAGCCACGCGAAGTCGTCGCGCGCCTGTGCCAGGTCGTCCCGCAGGTTTCCGCTGGGCGACCGCTGGTCACGGAAGGCGTCGACGAGACGAGACAGCCGCTCGTACCGGGCGCTCGCCTCGGGGTCGTTGCGGAGGGGCTCCGGCAGTTCCGGCAGTTCCCGCGTCATGCCCGCCAGGTGCACCGTCACGGTGTCCCACACGTCGTCGCTGGGGCTCTCCGGGTCTGTAGGGCCGTCCTGCAGGGCGCGGACGACCAGGTTGGCGAGTGCCGTGTCACGGCTCTGCGACCGGGTCCTCCTGTCCTGGCCCAGGCCGAAGAACGGCCGGGCGTCCCAGACCGGGTCCCGATCAGGGTGCGCCTGGTGGAGGTTGGAGAGGACGCCGATCTGCCGGCCGTCGAGCCACACGGACTCGGAGCCCCCGTTTCCGTCGGGACGCAGCTCAGCGCGGTCGGCGAACTCCTTCATCCGGTCACGCCCGCCGAACCGGAACGCCGCTTCCTCTTCGCCCTCGGCTGCGAGCGGGCTGAACGCCGGGGCCGGAGCGACGTCGGCGGCCGTGAAGGGGGGCGCGGTCTTGGGCTGCTCCTCGGGTGCTTCGTTCTGGCGCTGCTCCTCCTCGAACTGCTGGCGGTCGATACGGTCGCCGTCGCGGCGCTGCTGCTTGTACTGGTTGAACGTCAGACGGCCGCCGTTGAGGTCGTACCACTCCAGCAGTTCGTCACTGGCGTACTGCCTCCACCGCTCGTTCGGTGAGAGGGCGCCGCCAGAGAACAGGTCCCTCTCGTTGAACGGAAGGTCCTGGTACTTGTACTCGCGCTTGAAGAAGTAGCCGTTCGTGAAGTCGAGCGCGGCCCGGTAGCGGGCATCGTCGAGAAGGGCGAAGTCGTCGCGAAGCACGCGGTCGGCTTCGCGCTGCCGGTACTGCGGGTACGTAAGCCGGCCGTTGCCCTCCCACCAGTCAGCCAGTTCCGGCGAGGCCAGCTCTCTGGCTCGCTTGTTGCTGTACCTGCCGCCGGAGAACACGTCGCGAGGATCGACGCCGTCGGCCTCGGCCTCGGGGCTGAGGAGACGCCCGCCGGTGGACTGCATGGCCGCCTGGAACCGCTCCTCGTCGAGAGCGTCGTACTCCCGTCGCAGGCGCCCCGGGGTGGCCGGTGCGGGCCGTGTGACGTCCGTGCCGCCGAAACCGAGAGCCTCGTCCATGGCCTGGCCGCGACGCTCGGCGTCCTCGGCGTCCTGCGGAGGCGTGTCCGGCACGGCAGCACGGATCCGCTCGTCGACGTAGCCGTCGCGGCGGTCCATTTCCGCCATGACGCGAAGCTCGTCCTCCGGGCCCAGGCCCTGCAGCAGGACCGCCTCGAGGTCCGGGTCGCTCAGGGTCGTGAGGTCCTCGGGCAGGGTGAACGCACCGCTGCGCTCCTGCTCGTAGTCGTCCTGTGCCGCGCGCAGTGCCTGGGGGAGGTTGCGGCCTTCCCCGTCGCGCCACGCGGCGATGCTCGCCGGGCCCCACGCCTGGTGCCAGTCGAAGGGGTCACCGTTGCGGTCGGTGATCTCCTCGAACCGCCCGGCGAGCGACTGCGCCGCGTCGGGGTCGTCAGAGGTCAGGGTGATGCCGGGCAGGTTCGTACCGTTGCGGGCCTGGACGAAGCGCCACACGGTGGTGCCGTCGGGTTGCGCGTCCGGGTACAGGGCCAGTCCGCCCTCGGGCGACAGGGCGAGGCCTTCGCGGTCCGCCAAGTCGGCCAGGAGGGCGCGCCGCTCGGGGGTGTCTTCGTCCGGGGTGAGGCCGTCACCGTTCCGCCAGGCGTTCCGCAGGGAGTCCACGTCGCGGTGCCGCGGGCGGCGTGCCCGGTTGCCGTCACGGTCTGCGGAGCCGTCACCGCCGTCGTTCCCGCTCCCGTCGCCGGTGGGGCTCGGGGTGTTGGAGTCGGGCAGGTTCAGGCGCGGCAGGCGGGGCCCGCCGGGGCCGCCGGGACCGCCTGTGCCGGGGCCTCCGTTCCCGTTCCGGCGGTTGCGGCGCCGGCGCCGTCGCCGTTCCTCGTCGTCTTCGTCGTCTTCGGGGGTGTCCTGTGCGTCGTCATTGTCGTCTGAGTCGTCGCCTCCACCGCTGGAGTCGTCGTCTCCACCGCTGTTGTTGCTGCCCCCAGGGGGTTGGGGCGCGCCGCCACCTTCGGGTTCGCCGTCAGGGTCGGCCGCACCGGCGTCGCGGTCGCCGTCACTGCGCTGCCGTCGGTTCTGCTCGTCGTCCTGCTTCTTGTCGTCCTCGCTGTCCGGGGCGGCCCCGTCGGTTGTCTCGTCGCGGTTGCCGTCGGCCTGGCCGTCGGTGGCCTCCTCGTCGGTGCTGTTGTCGTCGTTGGCCTGGGTGCTGTCGCGGTCGTTCTGCTCACCGCGGGCGATACGTGCTGCGCGGCGGAACCGGTCGGCGGCAAGTTCACCCTGCGGGCCCGCGAGCTCGTACTGCTCGGCAAGCGCGTCCATACGGTCGGCGATGTCGCGGAGCTCCGCTTCCCGGTCCTCGGCGGAGTCGGCGCGGTCGAGACGGTCGTCGAGCTCCTGCATCTCCGGAAGCGAGTCGCCGCCCACGGCGTTCATGCCCTCGCCGAACAGGGTGCGCGTGCGGGCGGCCCGGTCGTCGTCGCCGTTCGGGCCGTCGGCGCTTTCGTCGCTGTTCTGGAAGTCCGGATGCTCAATGGCGGCCTCGGCCTTCCTGCGGGCGGCGGTGGCCCACGACTTGGACCTGCGCGTCTCGTACGGCAGCTCAAGGTCCGGGTCGTTGAACTGGCCCTCCAGCCACGCCGCCTCGTCGCGGATCTGGCGAAGGTCGCTCTGCAGGTCCTCCGTCTCAACGCGGCTGACGCGCTGGATGAGGTCCTGTAGACGCTGGATGCGCTCCGGGTCCTGCAGACCTTCCCTGTTCTGAAGGGTGGCGATGTCGTCGCCGATGTCTGCCATGCGGACGCGGAGTTCGTAGTGCCACTTGGGGGTCGGCTCCGGCCGCGTACGGTCGCTGGCCCACGCGAACGTGTCGTCGGGGCCGCGCAGGAAGAGAGGGGAGCCCCACGTGTGCGAGCCGTCCAGGGCGGAGTGGCTGACGACTACCGTGCCGTCGTCCCAGCGTTCCACTCTGCTGACGCGGGCGGGCTCCCCCCACCCCTCGGGGTACGGCCGACCGTTGCGGTCCCTGCCCATTCTCGGGACGCGGATGATGTCGTTCTGGGCAATGTCGTCGCGGTCGCCGAGGGCCCATCCGTCCGGGGTGTCGTGCCGTGCCTGGTCCTGCTGCGCGAGCCGGTCGTTGTCCTCGCGGCGCACGTCACGGATGGAGACGAGCGCGGCCACCGCGTCGGCACGGCTCTTGTAGAAGTCGCGGGACGTGTCCCCGTTGGCGTTGGTGTACTCCCACTTACGGGCACTCTGGCGGACCGTACCGGCGTCTTCACCGTCGACGGTCACCGGGTACGAGCCGTCAGCGTTCCGCTTGCCGATCTCAGCGCGCGCGAGCGCCGCAGCCCGTTCCTGCTTCTCCTTCTCCTTCTTCTCCCGGTCACGGCGGGCCAGGTCGCGCTTGCGCTGCTCCTCGGCCAGCTTCTCGCGGCGGTTGGCGACAGGGGAGAGCGCGAGCATGGCGCTGCCCTGAACGCGCGGGCCTTCGCCACTGCTCGCCACGTGCCGGTTCTGCCATGCCTGCAGCTCCTCGAGCTCGGCCTTCATGTCCTCGTCGGTCATGTCCGCCGGCGACGTGTCCCGGATGGGAGCGGCGGGCGCCGTCGCCGTCTCGTCGCCGGGGGTGCCCGAGGCATCGGAGTCGTCGGAGGCTTCCGGGGCCTCCGGGGGCTCGGGGGCGTTCGGGGTGCTACTTGCGATGAGGTCCGGGGTCCCGAACTCGTCCGTCGGCCGGGGCGCGTTCGGGTCCGCGGCCGCGGCCGCGGCCGGACGTTCCTCCTGGCCGAAGTCGTCCGGGCTCATCTGCTGCCACGGCATGCCTCCGCCGGCTTCGCTGCGCTCCCGTTCCGGCACGGTGCCGGGCTTGGACGCGCCGAAGGTGGCGTCGGTGCGCGGCACCTCGATCTCGACGTCGTCATCGCCGCGGCGGCCGGTGATGAGGACCTGGCCCAAATCACCGCGGCGGATCTCTGAAACGTCGAGCGGCTCCGACCAGCCGGTCACCGTACGGCCCCGGCTGTTCTCGTTCCGGCCCAGCTCGGGCAGGCGGACGGTGTCGCCCGGCTGGACGTCGTCCCACGCCGAGTGCTTCCAGCCCTCTCCGGCCCGGTTGTTGCGGGCGTCCGTGATCTTGTTGAGTGCGGTGATGGCAGCCGCGCGGCTCGGGTACCGCTCGGCGGTCGGGGTGCGGCCGTCACGGTCGACGAACAGCCACTTCCCCTTCTTCTCCTGGTAGACGACGCCGATGGGGGCCCCGTCCCGGCCCTGGACCTGCTGGCCCTTCTTCGTGGCAATGCGCTGCGGGTCGCGGACGAAACCGGCCTGGTCGCGGCGGTTCATCTCGTCGCGGCGGCGGGCGAAGCTCCGCTCGGACTGAGCTGTGGTCAGGTCGTTGATGCGGGCGGAGACCTGGCGGCGTACGGTCCGTGCGGCGGGGTCGTTGCCCTCGGGCAGCGTGGCACCGCGCAGGTGCTCGAGCTCCGCCGCGATCTGATCGTCCCGCATGGACTTGGCGTCGGTGGCCCCGGGGCGGGGAGTGCCGTCGTCGGCGGGCTCGTCGAACATGGTCCTGATCTCGCCGTCGCGGCGGCGGGCGAGGACGCTGTTGTACGGCGTGGACCCGCGGCCCTGCAGGCGCAGGTTCTTCGGGCCGACCGAGTCGACGGTGTCCCAGGAGCTGCCGGTCCACACCTCGTCACCCGGCCGGAAGTCGGTGGTGGCCCAGGCGCCCGCCGGGGCGGAGTAGCGCCCCTTGAGCTGCTCGAGCTGCTCCTCGGAGAGCTCCGGCCGCTCGGTGTTTCTCTCCGGTACCTGGTAGGCGACGCCGCGCCCGTCCATCCACTCCTTGAGCCGCCGCACCTTGTCCGCGCGGCGGGACAGGGTCATGTTGCTGGGTAGGTAGAAGAACCGCGGCTGTGACCTGTCCCTGCTGGCCTTGAAGCCCAGGCTCCGCAGCACGTCGAACTCTGCGTCCGAGACCGTGCCGTTGGGCGTGGGGAAGCGGACGACGGTTCCGGTGCCGCTGTGGTCGATGGTGACCTGGTCCGGGGCCGCGGCGGGCTCAGCAGCCGCCGGGACACCTGCAGCATCCGCTTCGGGTGCTGCGTTCTCCGCCTCCGGTGCTCGGGGTTCCGGCGCGTCTGCCGGCGGCTCACCTGCCGGGGTGCCCGGGGACGGGGCGTCTCCCTCCGGCACGTCCGTGCTGGGAGTGCCGTCCGCGGATGCGTTCCCCTGCGGTGCTTCGGGGGCGTCCTCGTCCGGGTGCAGCACGCGCAGCTCGTTGTCCGGGGCGAGGAAGTGCTCCCGGCCGTCTTCGGAGACGACACGGATGCGGCCTCGGCCGGTACGCACCGGCTCCTCCGCCACGGTGTGCGTGCGGCCGTCGGCGTCGACGAACCGGTCCCCGCGCTGGAAGTCGAGAGGCCTGCGAGTCTGCACGGGGCGCAGCTTGCTGGTGTCGCGGCCCTCGGCGGCGGCGAACATGTCCGGCGTGCCCAGGGGGTCGTCGGGGCGGTCGAGCGGGTTGTCCGGGTCGGCGACCATCGGCTGCGGTTCGTCCTGGGCGACGTCGAACAGGCCGCCGCCCTCCTCCGCAGGCGTCTTCGGCTTCGGTTTCGGCTCCTCCTTGGGCTTTCGTCCGGAGCGGCGGGCTTCCTCCGCCTCGAGGACCCGCAGGCGGGTGCGGTCGACACCCTGCAGCTCCCCGCCGTTGGCCATCTCCTGTTCCATCAGGGAGACGATCTCGTCGCGGAGCTCCCTGTCCTTCATGGAGGACGGCGCCTTGGAGCCGCCCGGGCGCACCGCGTCGAGCTGCTGGGACACCTCGTCGGGCGACAGGGTGACGGTGCCGGCCTGACCGTCGGGCTCGGCGCTCGGGGTACCCGGGGCGTCCGGGGCCGGGGCGTCCGGGGCCGGAGCGGGAGCGTCCGGGGCGGGGACGGGGGCCTCGGCCTGGCGCTTCCGCTTGTTCTCGCTAATGGCGCGGGCGTCGGCCGCGAACCGGTCGGCGTTCTCGTCCAGGCGCCCCTCAAGCTGCTGCAGCGCCTCCAGCACGTCCCGCTTCAGGCCCTCCTTGTCGAGCTTCTCGATGGCGGCCAGGGCGCCGTGCATGGCATCGGCGTTCTGTTGGTAGCCGTCGGCGCCCTTGGGGGAGTCCGTGACGTTCTGCATGTGCTGGGCCAGGGCGCGGAACTCCTCCGGTGCACCGTCCGGCCACTGCTTGCCCGCGAGCTTCTCGACCTCTGCCCAGTCCTTGAGGACCTTCTGCGCGGCGCCCTTGGCGTCTTTGCTGCTGAGGTGCCGCTGCGTGTGCCCAGGGGCGTCGCGCTGCGCGTCCTCCGGGCGGCGGCGGGCCCTGGGAATGACGTTCATGCTGTCGCCCGGGGCCGCACCGAACTGGGTGATCTCCTGCCGGCCGCCCAGGTTGCGGGCGGTGAAGGTGCGCCCCTCCGGGTAGCGGCGTACGTCCGTGATGACGTGGCCGAACTCGCCACCTGCCACGATGTCGCCGACGCGGACGCGATCGGCACGGACCTTCTCGGGGGTGAAGCCGTCGGTGTGGCCCGTCACGGCGTACTGCTTCGGCGTCCGCATGATGCGCACGCTGTCCTCGGACGTCATCACCGTGCCGTCCGGGGCGGTCAGGGTGGCGTCCAGCAGGGGCGCCCACCTGTTCTTGTCGTAGGTGGGGGCGACCGTGCCCTCGAGGGTGACCGTCTCGGGCTTGTCCTGGTCCCGGGTGCTGTCCGGCCACTCGATGTCGCGGCCGTTCACGGTGACCTTGACCCGGTCGCCCGGCTTGAGGGCGTCAGGGCCGGCCGTCGTCTCGGGCGCACCGCCGTCGGCGTTGGTGGCCTTCGGCGGCTGGGTGGTGGGGAACTCCTGCCGGGCCCGCTTGATGGCGGCCAGGATGTTCTCGCCCTTGGGCGAGCGCCAGGTGCGGGCGGCCTGGTCGAGACCCGGGTCGGAAAAGTCGAACCCTCCGCTCCCGGCCGCGGTGCCGCCGGTGCTGCGGTGGAGGTGCTGGCCGAAGGCGAGGGCCTCGGCGGGCGTGCTGAAGTCCCCGGCCGCGTCCATGCGCTGTCCGGTGCCGGTCGCCGTCAGGTACCAGCGGCCGGTGGCGTCGTCCCGGAGTGCCACCAGGTGACCGGTGCGCGTGGTGTGCAGAGGGTCGTCGTCGCCTGCGACGGACCGGAGGAACTGCGCCATGCCCGGCTTCTGGCCGGGCTGCCTGGCAAGGTCGAGGAAGTGCTGGCGGACGGCTGCGACGTCTCCGAAGCGGGCGCCGTCGTCGTGCGGCTTGTTCGGCAGCGCGCGCACGTTGACGGGCAGCGTGCCGTCGGCGGGCTCGTCCTGGTCGTCGTCCTCGTGCGGGCCGACGGGGTCGTCATCGTCGCCGATGGGCTGGCCGCGGTCATCGGCGTCGTGCGGGTCGTTGGGGGTGTCGGGGTCGCCGTCGTCGTCCCGGGCCACGCCGTTGCCGCGGCGCGGGTCCTTGACGCGCTTCTCGTCCTCCTCCTGGACCTTGTCCTCGTTGTCCGTGGGCGCGGAGCCGTCGGGGCGGGCGACCATGGACACCCACTTGGCGCTGGTGGTGTGCCTGCGGCCGTTGAAGACGTTCGGAGCCGTCTGGTCCTGGACGAGGATCCGGTCATTCGGGAGTGCGCGGACGACGCGCGCGAGCTTGCCGCCCCACAGGCGGACCGTTCCGCCCGTCTCGATAAACCTGCCCTTGCTGTCGCGCGGGTGCAGGGCGGGGTTCCACCTACGGCGGGCAGCCTTGACCTCAAGGTCGTCACTCAGGTCCTGCAACTCAGCGTGCGCAGCAGCGGGGCGATTCAGCATGCCGTGGACCATGCACGCCGGTGACGCTTAGCGTCGCGCCCTGCCGTGGGGGCGCGACGCCGGGCCGGGGCCCCTACATGGTTTCGGTGAGGATGTGGATGGCGAACCAGCCGCTGAATCCGAGCCAGCCGACGGCGAATACGGCTCTGCCGGCCTTGCTGGTGCGCGTGCGGAACAGGCGGCGGAAGTTCTCGGACAGGGTGTCGTCGTCACGCTTGTTGGCCAGGGCGATGCCCTCGGCGATGGTGAACATGACGGTCCAGGCGATCCAGATGGCGGGCCACATGGGCAGGTCACTCCTTGGGGTCGGTGTCGTAGTGGAGGCGGCATCGGCAGTGGATCGTGAGGGCGATCGGCGCGAAGGGGTCGCCGGGGTACCGGAGCTGGGCGCCGTCGATTTCGTACGGCGTGCCGACCGGCAGGGTCTTGCCGTGCAGGGCCTTGTGTGCGGGCCGTACACGGTCGTCTCGGCGGGTGATCCAGGTCCGGACGACTCCGGGTCCGGCGCTCTCCGCTGCAGCGTCCGCGGCGCCGTTGACGGTTGCTACGGCGCAGGTCTCCGCGACGCGGGAGACGAGCGTGGGCGCGGCTGCCTCGTAGAACCTGCTGACCGCGTGCTCCAGGTCCTCGAGCGTGAGCTCAGCCGTCAGGGTCTGGAGGCTGTGCAGCTCCTCGGCGAGGTCTCCGAGGAGCGTGGTCACGGCTTCCCCGGCGTACATCGCGCTGACGAGGGCGGCAGCGACTGCGGCCGGGGGCACCGTGTTGGTGCCGGCGACGGCCTGGCCCAGCTTCCGGGCGGTGGTGGCCGCGGCCTGCTGCAGGATCGGGGCGAGGGTGTTGGTGGTCTCCTCCGCCCATCGGGACGCGCTGACCACGCGGTCCTCGTCGATGTTCGCGTCACCGCCGCGGGTGTCAGCCGCGTTCTCCGGCTCCCAGAACCTGGTGTGCTTGCGGAGCTTCGGGGCGCGCAGGCGGGCGATGATGACGCCCTCCTGGCGGGCCAGCAGCGCGGTGAGTGCTGCCTGAAGGGCCATGGACAGGGTGTCGAAGTCCACGTCGGTGACCTCGAACCCCTCATCCTGGAGCGCCTTCGTTTCGAGTCGGGCGCGGGCCGCTTCGACATCCTCGGCCGCGGGCCCGGGCGCGGTCGGCCGGTTGGTGGCGCGGGCGCGGGCAACTGCCTCGGCGGCGTCCCCGGGGAGTGCGTCGGTGGTGAACTCGGCGCGGGCGGTGGCCACGGCGTCGGCCGCGGTCGCGGTCGTGCCGGTGGGCAGCTCGAGCGGTGCCTGCCCGCGGGCCGCGGCGACGGCGTCCGCAGCGGTCGGAGACGGTTCGAGCTCGCGCGCGGCGGCGACCGCCGCGGCGGCGGACTCATCCCCGCCGGCCGGGGGCAGTGCGGCGCCCGGGTCACCGCCGGCACCCGGCTCGGGGGCGAGACCGAGGGCTGCGGCGTCCTGGTCGTTCGCGGGGACCGGGGCCTTCTGGGGGGAGATCCACAGGGCCCGGGACTGCGGGGTGTCGAAGGCGGGACGCCCGGCGATCTGCCGGTACTCGTCGATGGTGAGCAGGCCCGACTCGAACTCCTTGCGGGCTTCTTCGCGGGCTTGGCGGCGGGGGAACTCCAGGGCCTGTACCCGGCTGGTGTCGAACCGGATCACCCAGTCGTCGGACAGGTCCGGGTCGAACGCCGACGCGATCAGGTTGAGGTGGGGCAGCTCGGTGTGCGCCCAGAAGTTCCACTCCTCGCGGTCGGCGTTGTTGAACGTCCGCTCGGACGCGTTGCCGATGACGGATTCGTACACGCCGAACGCGGAGAGGATCTCGTTCTTCGAGGTGGTGGCCAGCGTCTCGTAGGCCATCTCCCGCGGGCGGGCGGAGGTGTCGACGTAGGTGACGCCGCCGGGCCCTGTGCCGACGAGAGTGAGCTGTCCAGCGTTGTGCGCGCCGGGGGCGAGGCGCTTTTGAATCCGGTCGACCTCGTTGGCGTCGACACCGTCCAGGTCGATTCCCACGATCCCGCCGGGGCGCCCGTCGTTGTCGATGAAGGCGATGTTGTAGGTGCGCGCCTTCACGTCCAGGTCGATGCTCAGCCCGGCTGCCTCGAGCGGGGTCACGCCGCAGAACGGATCGGTCGGGTGGGGGTCGCGCAGCCAGATGACGTGCTTCGGCGTGAGCACCCGGATGTGGCCGGCGTAGTCCGTGAACTCGAAGTGCTTCACGTAGCTGGCGTTCTCGTCGTCCGGGATGATCTGGACGCGGTCCGGGGGCAGCAGGTCGAGCCTGGCCAAGACGCCGCCGCGGCTGTACGTCTTCTCGATGAACACGCCCTTTTTGCTGAGCAGCAACTGGGCGCTGAGCCGCTTCTTGAAGACGTCGCCGGTCTCCAACGGGTTGGCCTGCTTGTTCAGCAGCTTCAACAAGGGGTGGTCCTCGAGAGTCTCCTCGAACTCCCGCTCGTCGCCGCCGCGGCCGATCTGGATGGGGAGGGTGGAGGCGTGCTTGCTGATCGCCTCGACGCTCTTGAAGGTCCAGATGGACCGTTCGTAGCCCTCGACGATGACGCGCTCCATGTCCCAGCCGTCAGCGCGGCCGGGGGTGCCCCAGACGTTGGTGACGCCGGCGTACGACATGGACGTGTAGACCCCGCCCCCGGCGAGCAGGTCTTTCGTCTCCACCGGCGGGGGTGGCGGCTCGGCGGTTCTGGGCGCGAGCAGGCCGCGGAGGGTGGGGAGGAACTGGCGGGGCATCAGGCCCCCTCAGACTCGCGGTCGGTGGTGAGCCAGACGCCGACCGCGGTCACTGCGAGGGCGACACCGATCCATCCGAGGGGCACACACAGCGCGAACGCGCAGCCGGTCAGTCCGCCGTATCCGACTCCGCAGACCATCAGGCGCAGGCCGTGGACGGAACGCGGGGCGTTGGGCTTGGGGGCGATCAGCAGGCCCGACGCGAGAATTCCGCTCATGGCGGCGGACAGGCCTGCGATCGGGTGAAGTGCGCCCAGCGCCGCGAGGACACCGAGCACGCCGAAGGCGGTGAGGCACAGACCGGCGGCTTCGCGGGCGAGGGCCCTGGAGGTTCGCTGAGTAGTCACGCCGCGCACCATGCGTGGTGGGTGGCGTTAGTGTCGCGTGCTCAGCGCTTGGGGCGGGACACCCCTGTCACGTAGGCGCCAACGCCACGCCGGTTGATCGTGCCGCTGGGGATGAGCCGCGCGTTCGCGGGCGGTATGGGGACCTTCCGCTTCGCTCGCCTGGACTGGTCCCCGCCGATCAAGTGCGTGTTGTCGATCTTCGCGGAGCAGTCGTCACCCTTGACCTCGTCGTACGGGCGGCGGCACCCCTTGCAGTACACCTCAAGCGCGTCGACGCGCTGCCCTGCGGCGGCCTTGAAGGAGCCCCGGTAGTCGGCGACGCTCGCGATCTTCGCGGCGACCTCGATTTCCGCAGCCACGACCCAGACGTGAGAGAGGTCCGGCGTCTCTTCCCGGACGGGTGCGGCCGGGGGGCCCTGCGGGGCGGACCTCTCGGCCGTCTTCGTCTCGGCCGCCACCGCGGGCGGAGGCGTGGCCAGCGTGAGGGTGGGCTCGGGCTCGAGCCAGGCGAAGAGGCTCTCCTGCAAATGGGAGCGGCTCGCCTGGGCCGAGAGAGCTGTCGCGGTCGTCACCGTTCCTCCGAAGCGCCGTTGGGGTTGACATAACGCTCACCCCCTTCACCGGCACCAACGTCTACGGCCGCAATCTGTTACACCGAGTCCGGCGGGCGCTGCCTGTCTCAGCCGACAGGTACAAGGGCGGCGTCGTACTGCTCGACGGCCCAGGGCAGCACCACGCAGGACAGCAGGAACCAGTTGCTCCAGCGGTACAGGTCCCAGTCCTGGACGGGGAAGTGGAACTCGGAGGCCATGTACTCCTCCAGGGTGGCGCCGGCGGGGCGTTCGGCGTCGACGCGGCCCTCGACCCAGCCCAGGGTGCGCATCAGCGCCGCCTCGGTGTCGAATGAGGAGAGCCAGTCCTCGGCGTCCTCGGCCCGGATGTGCTCGTGCGTCTCCACGGCCTCGGCGACGGCCTGGCGCACGTAGGCGCGGGCGCGGTTCTCGTCGTACTCCTTGACCTCGCTGCCGGGCGCCAGCTTCTGTGCCCAGTGGAGCGGGTCGATCCGCTCGCGGTGCGGGCCGGGCCGGAAGAAGGCGAGCATGTCCTCGTCGTAGGTGAAGGACCAGCAGCCCAGTCCGCCGCGCAGGGTCAAGGTGCCGGGCCAGGTGATGATCTCGCACCACTCCCAGGAGGCTTTGGGGAAGCGGAAGGTGAGGTGGCGGTGCAGGCCGTCGTCCTTGACGACCGTCATCGTCGCGCCGTCGACCTCGGAGGCGAACCGCTCCTGCGCCGCGGCCATCTGCTTCTTCAGCTCGTCGTATGGATCGAACTCGCTCACGGAATTCTCCCTCTGTCCGGCACCCGCCGGGCCTGGCAGGGCGTCGTGAAGTACAACGACCGTCGCCGGTTCGGGTGCCGGGGTGCTCGCTTTCGTCAGGCGAGCAGGAGGCAGGCCTCCCACCCGGGGTTTACACGTCGTCTCCGTCCTGGAGCCGATGGAGTTCCTGGAAGAGGCCGCCGTGCTGGTTCAGGAGTTCGTCGTAGGTGCCGGTTTCCACAATGCGCCCCTGGTTCATGACGATGATCCGGTCGGCGGTGCGGGCGTTGGCGAGGCGGTGTGTGATGAAGAGGGTCACGCCGTCTGTTGCGGAGAGAGCTCGCAGCCGGCTGAAGACGCGGTGTTCGGCGCGGGCGTCGAGTGCGGCGGTGGGTTCGTCGAGGACGCGGACGGTGCCGTGGCGGTGGAAGGCGCGGGCGAGGGCGATGCGCTGCCACTGTCCCCCGGACAGGTCGTGTCCGCCCCACCAGGAGCGGGCCAGGGAGGTGTCGAGCCCGTCGGGGAGCTTGGCGAGGACGGTGTCGGCGCCGGCGGCTTCGGCGGCGGCCAGGACGGCGGTGTCGCCGTCGGGCCGGGGAGAGCCGAGGGTGATGTTCTCGCGGGCGCGCAGAGGCCAGCGGGTGTAGTCCTGCGGGACCATGGCGGTGCGGGCCCAGACGGTGGCGGGGTCGGCGTCGGCGAGGTCGATGCCGTCCCAGCGGACGGTGCCCGCACCGTCGTCGGGGAGGTAGAGGCCGGTGAGCAGGTGGACCAGGGTGGTCTTGCCGCTGCCGTTCTCGCCGACGAGGGCGACGACTTCGCCGCGTTTGAGGTCGAGGTCGACGTTGTCCACGGCCGGGCTGGTGGCCCCGGGGTAGGTGAAGGTGAGGGCGCGGGCGCTGATGACGTTCGGGCCGTCCTGCGGGATTTCGTGCGGGCCGCGGCGTGTGCGGTGGGCCTGGGCGTCCTTCAGGAATGCCGTCCAGTCGTCGAGGAAGAGGCTGGTGCGGAAGAGGCGGGCGGCGGCGCGCATCATGCCGGTGAGCGAGGCGTTGGAGGTGCGCAGGGCGAACAGGGCGGTGCCGGCGGCGGCCAGGTCGACGCCGCCCGTTGCGACGAGCGCGGTAAGGGCCGCCCAGGTGCCGAGG
Source organism: Streptomyces sp. NPDC088745 (assembly GCF_044751045.1). NCBI lineage: Bacteria > Bacillati > Actinomycetota > Actinomycetes > Kitasatosporales > Streptomycetaceae > Streptomyces > Streptomyces sp. NPDC088745. The sequence continues at coordinate 6,341 of NZ_JBIVLB010000019.1, read as the reverse complement.
AGTGCGACTGCGGCCAGGGCGTCGCCGGTGAGCTGGATGCGCAGGGAGCGCAGCATGGCGGTCAGGGATTCGGCTTCGAGGCGGTCGGAGACCTGCGTGTACTGGCCGTGGAGGAAGGGCCCCATGTTGCAGGTGCGGATCTCGGCGGCGGTGTTGCGGTCGGTGGCGTAGTTGCGCAGGACCGAGCGCAGCCGGGAGTCGGCGAGCGTGGCGCGGGCGGTGGTGTGCTCGGTGCGGGCCGCCCGTACCGCAGCCCACCCGCGGGGGAGCGCGGCGAGCAGCAGCAGGCCCACCAGGGCCGGGTGCAGGATGCTCAGCACGGTGACGGCGGCGCACATCTGCGCGAGGGCGGAGATCATGCTCTGGGCGTCGTCGACGAGGTCGCGGGCCGATCCGGCACCCGTGCCCGCTGCCTCCAGCTCGTCTTCGAACCCGGGGTGCTCGTAGGCCGCGTACTCGACGGCGGCAGCAGCCCGCAGGACCTGGACGTCGGCTTCGCGGGCGCAGCGGGGGCCGAGGCGGGCGGCGGCGGCGCGGGCGGCGGCCTGCGCGAGGGCCCCGGCGGTGAGCGCGGCGCCGAGGAGGCAGGCGGCCGGGGCGAGTTCGGCCAGGAGGCCGCTGGTGGCGTTCCCGGCGGTGTAGGCGGCCAGGACGTCCAGCAGGGTGCGGATCACGGTGGTGGTGGTCGCCAGGGCGACGGCGGCGAGCACCGCGGTGATCACCTGCGCGCCGAGCAGGGCGAGCAGGGCCCGCCGGTCGGCCTTCCACCCCAGGCGCAGGGCCTGGTGGAGGGTGGCGGGCAGACGGCGGGCCATGGCCCAGGTGCTGACGGTGTCGACGGCGCTGTCGTGCGCGTCCGTTCTCATGCGCATGGGCGGCGGCGTACCGGCGGCGGCCGGTGGAGATAAGGTCACCCGTCCTGGTGTAGGGGACGGGCGGGGCGGAGTGCACCGCATTTGTGTTTCCGCCCGCGCCTTCGGGCAGTTCAGTACACTCCGCCGTCAACGCGACGCCCCTTCATTCACCCTTGCGGGTGAGGGGTGGGGGGGTGATCAGGGCGGCCGTCCACGGGCGCACCGGGTCGTCGTTCTCCAGCCCGAGCGTGAAGGCCTCGCCCTGGACCCAGGCGTGCGCCTCGTTGGGGGCAGCCCGTACGCCCAGGACCCAGTGCACACGGCGCCCGCACAGTGCGAGGGCGAGAACGGTGGCGAGGGAGACTTCCATGCAGGCGATCCGCCCGCCCCACCAGGGCGGGCGGACGGCGTGCACCGCCTGGTGCACGTTCTGGGCGAAGGCGGGCTCGGCGGGCGGCAGCCGGCGCAGCGCACCGGTGGCGGTCACGAGCCAGCGCAGCGGCAGCCGGTGCACGGCGATGGCCACCGGCAGCACCGTCGCGGCCAGCATCTTCAGCAGGAGCGGCGGACGTTGGTGGGCGGGGTCGGAAGCCATCAGCGGCACAGGATCACCCGCCACCAGCGTCGGGATGCGGGCCGGGGGCGCGGGGCGGAGTGCAGGAGGCCGCTGGCGCGCAGACCGTCCACGATCGCCTCGGTCGCCGTCTCGACCTGCGCCCGCTCGAAACCACGGGCGCAGACCGAGTCGATGAGGGTGCGCAGCGCGCTGCCGCCGCTCAGCGCGGCGTCCCAGATGCGGCGGGTGTCCTCGTCCAGCCACACCCACTGTCCGGTACGGAGGTTCAGCACGGCGGTGGCCTCGTGCCCGGGGTGGGCGATACGCAGGTGGTCGGGTCGGCTCAGCATGCGGTGCTCTCGGCGGGTGCGGGGGTGGGCAGGTGCTGGGGGAGGTGGTTGAGCCACAGGCAGGTGGTGAGCAGGAGTTGGAGGGCGGCACGCGGTGCCGCGGCGTCCCCGGCCGCCGCCCGGTTCAGGGCGGCGGCCACCGCCGCCGCATCGAGCAGGCCTTCCCGTACGAAGGGGCTGGCGGCGAGCAGCCGGTGCAGCGCCTGGCGGTTCGCCCGCAGCCCGGCCAGGAGGACCGGCCCGAAGGAGCCCTTCGAGCGGCGCCCGGATAGCCACGTCGGCAGCTCGGGCAGCGCCGCCCCCAGCAGCGGCTTGTACTGCCCGCTCCGGCGCCGCTCGTGTGCGGGGATCGCGTAGCAGGCGCGCACCACCTCGTTGTCCAGGTACGGGAACACCGGGTTGATGCGCAGCGGTTCGTACAGGCTGATCTCGTGGCGGGCGGAGGCCCCGTTGAGTCGCAGCGTCTGCCAGTCGTCCCACTGCCCCGCCCGCACGTCCGGTGCCCACCGGGCGGATTCCCGCAGCAGCCGGGCCACTTCCGTGCGCCCCTCGGGGGTGAGCCAGGCTGCGGCGGCACCCGGCTGGCACCACGACCACACCAGGGCCTCGCCCTGCGGCCGGGAGCGCTCGATCAGGGTGGCGGCGTCCTCCAGGGCCTGCCCGCGCCCCTGGGCGGCGGCGGTCTTCACCTGCCGCCACAGCGGGCCCGGAGCGGTGTCCTGCAGCCGCGCCCATGTTGTCGCCTGCGCCTTTGCCTCCCGCGTGCGGCCCTGCTGGACGAGGTCGACGAACGCGGCCGTCGACGACTCCAGCACCACGTCCCCGCCGTGCCCGGTCAGGTGGACCCCCAGCCCAGCCGCGGGGCGCAGGTAAGCGGCGTCCAGTCCGGTAATGGCGGCCGACAGCGTCGGAGCGTCCGTCGCTGCGGGCGGCGGGCCCGAAAAGTGCCAGGTCTCCGGGCCGCCCCGGTACAGGTGCTGGGCGATCCCGGAGTGCGCGGCGACCCGGGCGGCGAACTCGGTGTCTTCCGCGCTCGCCAGCTCCCCTCCGTAGGTCACCGCGCACACCTGACGGCGCTGTGCCGCAAGCAGCACGGCGGTGGAGGAGTCCAGCCCTCCGGACAGGTCCGCGCCCACGACCTCGTGCGGACTCACGTACCCCTCGACGGCGGCACGCAGGGCACCACCGACCCGTCCCGCACCGACCGTCAGCGTCACCGGCTCCGAGAGGCCCGTGACGTCCACGGTCGTGTGTTGGCCGTCCTCGATGAGCAGGCCCCGGCCGCCGGGCACCTGCTGCACGTTCGCGTACACCGACCGCTCGGGCCAGTGTTCGGCGCCCGCCACGATCTGTGCCGCCAACAGTCCCAGGTCCGGGCCGGGCGAGCCGGTGGCCGCGGCCACCCTCGCCGCGTGCGAACCCCACACCAGCCCGTCGGCCCCCTGCCCGACGAACAGGCCCCGCACCCCGGCCAGGTCCCCGGCCACGAAGGTGCGCTCGCCGTGGCGTGCCACCACCCAGTACGAGCCGGACCACCGTGTCAGCTCCGTCCACCGGCCCCGGCGCACCGCGTCCAGGCCCGTGCGGTACAACTCACCGGTGTTCACCCGGCAGTCGCCGAGCACGTTCACGCTGACCATGCCTTCCTGCTGGCTGCGCACCGCACACCCAGCAGACCAGGCCCGTACCGCACCGCTCACGGCCGTGCCGTCTGCGGGTTCCCGCTGCCCCGGCCCTCCGGCCACCCACACCTTGCTCACGAAGCACTCCTTGTCTGCTGAAAACGACGAGCGGCGCGGCACCCCGGCAGGGTGTGCCGCGCCGCACAGGCAAGCCCGAGGGATCAGGGATCGAACCAGAACATGTCCTTATCCGGGGTGTGCGCGACGCATCGGCCGCGCGTGACCTCGGCGACGGGCTCAGCGGTCAGCGACGGTTCGAACACCGGCGCTACTCGCGGCTCCACGTCACGTACGGACGGACCGTTCTCCCTCGGGATGTCCCGGACCGGGCGGTGAAACCCCATCACAGACGCTCCCTTCTTGGCGGAGAGGTCGGGCAGATCAGACCTCGAAGTAGTTCGACTTGTCGGAGTCGTTGAAGTTCTGCCGGCCACGGGTCGCCGTGACGACCGAAGAGGCGGCCAGCGACGGGGCGAAGGTCGGAACGATGTTCTCCTTGTCCTCGGCCGAGTCGACGGCGATGACGACGGTGTTGGTGACCATGGGGTCCTCCTGTATTCACGGGGATCGTGCAACCCGAGCGGGTGGTCCGCCGGGCAGAACCAGAACACCAGAACGGCCGGACGCCCGGAACTCGGCGAATGCAGGCGAACACAAGGCACTTGGTGCGGCGGTCAACAGCCGTGTGGGTGCGGCGAATTACGGCGAACTACCCGGCCCCATACCCTTCACGCTCGACGGCTCCTAACCTGAAGACCCCGGCGTCAGACGGAGGACGTTTCCATGGGCAGGCCCCCGCTCGACCGGCAGCCCAACAAGCTGCTCACGCACTGGCTGAACCGCGCGGGCATGTCGAACCGCGAACTTGCCCGTGCCATTGCTTCCCGGGCCAAGCAGGACGGGCAGGACGGTATCCAGCCGGACGAGAGCCGGGTTCGCCGATGGGGCAGAGGGGAAACCCCGCGAGCGCCTGTGCCGCAGTACATCGTCGATGTCCTCAGCGAGAAGCTGGGCCTTGCGCTCACCTGCCCGGACCTGGGATTTCCCGATCCGGGCGACGGCCCTGTCATGGTCGGCCCGGATCTGCCCTGGCAGTCCGCCGCGACGATCAAGGCGCTTGTGCACCTCACCCGGAGCGAAGTGATGCTGCCTACCACCCGTCAGAGCGCCGATGCGGCGCACATCCACACCGGCGACTCCCTGCTCGCCCCCCTCCAGGCGTGGGTCGGCGCCTCCCCGACATCCCCCGGGCCCGCCCCGGGCAAGGTGTCCGGCCGCGTCGGGACCACCGAGGTCGAAGGCATCCGCGCGGTGACGACGATGTTCCGGGAGATGGACAACCGGCACGGGGGCGTCCTGTCGAGAAAGGCCGTCGTCGCTCAGCTCGACGACGCCGTCGCGATGCTCGACTCCTGCACGTACACCGAGGAAACCGGCCGGGCCCTGTTCTCTGCGGTCGCCGACCTGGGGTCCGTGGCGGGATGGATGAGCTTCGACGCCGGGCGGCACAAGGGTGCCCAGCGCCTGTTCGTCACAGCCCTGCATGCCGCCGCAGAGGGCGGTGACAAGGCCCTCGGGGCGCACATCCTTCAGTGCATGGCCCGGCAGATGTCCCATCTGGAGCACTTCGAGGACGCCTTGGACCTCGTTGCGCTCGCCCAGTACGGGGCCCGCCGGCACATGTCGGCGGCCACCGCTTCCATGCTCGCCGCCCTGGAGGCCCGCTTCCACGCCATCCTGGGCAACCTCACCGAGAGCGAGTCCGCCGCAGGCCGCGCCGAGGACTCCTTCACCCGGGTGAACCCGGCCGACGAACCCGCCCACATGGCGTTCTTCGACGAGGCGGAGCTCGCGGCGACCCTGGGGGTCGCCCACCAGATCGCCGCGAAGCACAGCTCCGGCGCCCATCAGGCCCGACGAGCAGAGAAGTCCGTGCACCTGCTCGCCCGCGCTCTGGACCAGCGCCCCGAGCACCGGGTCCGCTCCAAGGCCTTCGACCACCTGGGCCTGGCACGCACCCATCTCACCGTCGGTGAACTCGACGCCGCCCACCTGGAGACCGGCCGCGCCCTGGAACTCTTCGGGACGATCAGCTCGCTGCGGGTCGCCGACCGGCTCACCGAACTGCACGACGAAGCGGCCCCGTACGACAACAGCCCCACCGCGCAGGACCTGCGCGCACAGATCGCTGACGCCGTCGCCGCCCGCTGAGACACCGCGCGGCGGTATCTACTCCGCGGGCACCGGGGCGCTTTCGTGGGCGGTACCGACGACGGCCTGATCCCGTGGTTCGTCGGCGAGCGGGCGCAGACGCCACCGGTAGAGCAACCCGACGGCGCCCGCCGAGGACCCCGCACCGCCCAGTGCTTCACGCGCTCGGACCAGGTACCGGCGCGTCGTTTCGGTCGCCAGGCCAAGTTCTTCGGCGGTTTGCGGTATCGACTTGCCCTCAGCAATGAGGGACAGGGCATCGCCCTGACGGGGGGAGAGCGCCGGGACGGGCCCGGAGGGCTGAGGCGGCAGCGGCACCACGCGCTCGCGGTAGACGACAGCCGCCAGTTGGGGGCGCGAGGACGTGCCCAGCAGCCTGTGGGCACTGGCCAGGTCGCGCTTGACCGTGTTCACGCTGATCTTGAGGCACGCGGCGATGTCGGAGTTCGTCTTGCCCAGCGCGAGCAAGGCGAGAATGTCCTGCTGGCGCCTGGTCAGAGCACCGTGCTCTTGGTGCAGAGGTTGCTTCATGAAGGACCCGTCCGAAGATTCGCAGAGGGAGACGGTGGTGGGGGGGGGGGGGGGGGGGGGGGCCCCCCCCCCCCCCCCGCGGGGGGGGGGGGGGGGGGGGGGGGGTGTGGGGGGGGGGGGGGGCCCGCGCAGGGTCGGGCGCCCGCGCCCCCGCCCC
>NZ_JBIVLB010000018.1:0-131534 GCF_044751045.1 Streptomyces sp. NPDC088745 | reverse complement strand
GGGGCGGAGGGGCCTAAATGCCCCTTTTGAATTCCGCCTTTCGGCGGAATTCCGCAGGAATTCCCCTTCGGGGAATTCGGGGTGGTTTGGGTTAACCCCCTTCGGGGGTTTTGTTGGGCGGGTTTGAATTGCCTTTCGGCAATTCTTTGTTGTGGGTTTTTGAAAGCCTTTCAGGCTTTTTGGATTCCCGCGTTGCGGGAATTGGTGGGGTGTTGGTTGTGGGGTGGGGGCCGCCTGCCGGCGGGTGGGGTGGTGGGTGGTGTGGGCCCCTTCGGGGCTGGGGGGTGTGGGGGGTGTTTTGTTGTGGGGGTGTGGCTAGGGTCTGGGGGTTGGTGTCATGTGTGGTTGCTGGGTGGGGTGTTGGTGGTGGCTGGGTGGGGGGTGGGGGCCCCAGTCGGGGCCTGTGGGGGTGGGAGGGGTGGGTAGAGGTGTCCGGTGGGTGGGTGGGGGTGTGCGGGGGTGGGGGTGGTGGGGTGTTTCCCTGAGGGGGTTTCAGCGCCCTGCCGGGCACTGTGCCCGGGGGTGGCCGCCCTTACGGGCTCCCGGAATCACGAAAGGCGGTGCGTGGTTGAATTCCGGGACGGCCTTACGGCCGAAACAACGGGCCCCGAATTCCCTCCCTCCGCTGCACGGAGACCCGTTCCGATATCCCTGGCACGCCTCACTGGCGGCCCCTCACACCCTCCGAAACTGATAACACGTCAGGGAACGGGTGGGGGAAGTACAGAACGCCCGAAAATCGAATAGGACACCACTGCCGGAAAAGCAGAAGAGGCCCTTTCGGGCCTCCCATGGTGCTCTCTCAGATCAGGCCGACCGTTCGACGCCGTCCTTCAGCCAGGAGAAGAATGCCGACGCAGTCGGGTAACGGTCACCGCCGTCCTCCTCGTCGTCGTGCAACGCCGAGTCGTATTCGAAGAACTCCAACCACTCACGCAAAGTGGCCTCGACTACACCAGGGTCAACAGTGATGCGCTCGCTCATAGTTACTCCTCCATGCGCAGTACCAGAAACGGAAATCACGATCACGTCGGCCGGATGCCTCACCCCCGACCAACAAGACAACTATACCATACATAGAACACTCTGAAGGGGTTGAAGGTGCCCGCCGCGCAGCCCGGCCCGGGTAGTCCTTACGATCATGGTTAACCGGCATCACGCGGACTGGCCGAACTCGTTGGGCGGGATATGAAGCACTCCACCTCCCGACTGGACCCACTGGCAGAGCGCGCGGTGCTCGCCGCGTGCGCGCTCGCCGACGCCAGCGGGTCCGAGGAATGGAGCGCAGGCGCCATCGAGGACGCGGCCACCGCTTTGGAGGTGCTCGCTGGAGCACTGTCCGGGCTGGGCCCGCAGGCCGCTGAGCTCTTGGAGCTCGTGCCGACCGTTGTCGCCGCGCTCCGCGAGGGCGTCGAGGGCGTGCCGGCTGCGACCCGCCCGACCGGGACCGCCGACCGGACAGGCGATCCTGCGGTGTTGAGCACCGGGCTGCGGCGGGCACTCGCCGCGCACAACCTCAGCGCGCGCGTCCACCAGCTCGGCCCGGCCCTGCTGACCGCGACCATGGACTCGGCTCACGCCCAAGCCCTCGCCGCGCTCCTGGCCGTCCGGCGTGAACTGCCGCGTCAGGCCGCCGCCCCTGAGGACGAACCTCGCTGGGGCGCGGGGCCAGCCGACACGGCCGCGGCGGAACTCGCGGCTGCCTTGGCTGCCTACGGGACGGGGACGTACGCCAGGGTCCTCGCCTCCGGGGATGTCTCCGCCGGCCTGACGCCGGCGGCAGCCCTCCAGGTGACTGGTGCCCTGAACGCCCCGTCGGCGCGCACCGCCGCGCCGTCCCGGCCGCGACGCCGAGGGCTTGGGTACGGATGGAAGGGCATTGACGCCGACTGACAGGTGCGGGCGTCGGGCGTGTCACCAGGCGAAATCGGTGAGCAGGTCTCGCAGAGCGTGTACGTCGGCGCACCCGCCTGCCAGGTATTCGACCTGAGCGGCCGGGCCCTGGTTGTTCACTTCGCTCGCCTGCTCCGCGAATGCTTCGTGCACGGCTTCGTCAAGCACGTCTTCGTCCAGGGCGAGGGAGTCGAGGAGTTCGGCAATCTCATGTGCACTTACCTGCCCCGGCGGCTGCGCGCGGCGCTCCCCGGAGCCGTACGGGTTCGGCGTGCCGGTCGCGCGCAGCAGTGTCTCCCACTGCACCCCGTCGGGCCAGTGCCCTACGTGGACGCTGCCGTCCCCGTACAGGTCTGCTGCCACGAAGAGCAGGTTGGGTTCGTCCTCCCGCCCGATGGCGACGGATGCCGCCCCCTCCGGGGGTGCTTCGACAGCTGCGAGGACGGTTCCGTGGTCGTCCGTGATCAGGAATCTCATGAGGGCTCCTTCGAAGGGCCGGGCCCCGGGCGCACTTTGGCGCCCGGGGCGGGAGTGAGGGACGTGGGTCAGGCGATGTCGAGGATCACCGCGACGACGCGCTTGGTGACTTCTTCCAGGCCGTCGGAGGCGCTGGTGCAGTCGAAGTAGTCCATGAGGAAGGTGGGCTCGGCGTTCTTGTCCGCGTGGACGTAGAGGTCTCCCTCGTGGTCCACGCCGACGATGAAACGGGCGCCGTCCCGGGTGGTGATCTCGCCAACGACGCCCCAGTAGCCGGACTCGGCGTGCCAGTCGTCGCCGAGGAGCTTCACCGCCTGGCGCGCGACGTCGGAGATGGAGAACGGGTATTCGGTGCCAGGCTCGGGGTCGTACCGGTCCGTCGTCGCAGTGGTCATCTGAGAACCTCTCGGTCGTGTCTTCGGGTTTGGTCGGTTGCCACCACCAACCATTTAGACAACTATAACATGCAATCGTCATTTTCGAGGCTTGATGTGTCCCTTCCGGGCGGCTGAAGTTGTTGGTGTCCGTACCGTCGGCGCCCCGCTGCCCCGACGGGGCCCGGCTCGTCCGCCGGGCCCGGGCACAGCCTGATCAGACTCCGGGCGGGGCGCCGACGGCTGCAGCACTCCGGCTACGGGCCAGGCCTGGCGATGGGATGTCGATCTTGTCGTGGTCGAGGAGCCAAGCGGCCATGGCGCGGCGGTCGAACTCCGGGTGTACGTCCGTCCCGCCCACCGGGTCCGGGAAGTCGGCGTGCCTCCGGCGCCAGTTCAACACCGCCGCGCGGCCCACTCGGGCGATCCTCGCTACCTCCGCCAGCAGCACCACATCCCGCCCCGGGGCGACTGGTGCGAGGGACGCGAGCGGCGAGCGGCGACCTGCGGCCACGGTGCGCAGCGCTTCCCAGTCGACTCCGGGCCGCAGGACGGGGAGCAGGGCGAGATCAACCCCCGAGTACAGGGGGACCGTGGTCCGGCCGCCGTGGGACTTGTAGTCGATGGTTACTGAGCTGACCGGGGAGATCCATCCGAGTCGGACGATGTGGTCGTAGTCGACCCGGCGCACGCCAAGCCGGACTGCGGCCTGGTCCGGGCCCAGGGGGACGTGGCGGTCGAGCAGTGCCGGCAGGTCGCGGCGGCGGGCGAGGGCGGCCACCTGGTCCGGGTGGACGTCGGGGCACGCCGCGTCCCCTCCGAGCCAGACCAGTAGGCCCGCCTTCACCAGGTGGCCGATCGCTGTAGCCGTTACCCGCGTCCGGCACCGCGGCAGCGGCTCGCCCAGGGCCTCGGTCAGCCGGTCCGCCGCCTGCCCTGCGCCCATCGGCCCGCGCAGCGCCGCACGGACACCTTCCGCATCAACCGCCTCGACCGCGGACCGCGACCACTGCCCCGGCCCGGCGTCCGCCAGCGGGACCAGTCCGGAACCTGCCGCCCACCGCCAGGCGGCCAACGGGACTCCGAGCCTCCCGGCCGCCGCCTGCTCGTCGTAGAACTCCCGCTGCTTGCCCATCACGAACTCCTCTCTGGGCCCCTTTTGGAGCCACGCCCGAAAGATTGTGAGAGATCCTATTTGTTGTCAACTACCCATGTTTGTCCATCAGTTGGGGGTGCACCGCAAGATCCCCGCCCGCGTACGCGAGGGGGAAATTCACTCCTGCGGGCGGACCGGAGCCGGTCGAGCAGTCCGGTGAACGATGGCTCGGTGCGACAAGTTGGGCCCGCGCGCCCGAGGGCTGGTCGGTCCGTACGGCGGACTGCATCGACGGAAGTGCGCCATCTGCCGCGGGCCCGGGTGCAGCCCCTGCCGGCCGAGAGTCGGCAGTGCGGGCTGGAGACGAGTCCCGGCCCGGGGCGGGGAACGCGCCGAGGGGCCTACGCCCCAGGGCAGGCGCCGTACCGTGGCCGGGCCGAGACAAGTCCTTCCACGGGTAAGGGCACGGCCGCGCGCCGGGTGAGACGCGGTCAGGGCTGGGGCGTCGTCACGTCCGTCTCGGGCCAGGTGTCCCAGGGCCAGAGTCCACCGATTGCGTAGAGGCCCTGGGCGTCCGGGGTGACGCGCTCGGTGCCGGGCTCGTCTCGGTAGGTCGCGTCCCACGTGAACGTGAGAGTGCCGTCGTACTCAAATGCTGCGGTGAGGCCGCAGTTGTCCCGGTGCAGGTCTTCGACGATGCGCTGCGCAGTCTCGCCGGTGAACAGGTACGTGGCGTAGGAAGGTTGCGCCGCCGTCGTGGGTTGCCCGGGATACGGCCCGTAGTCCGTTCCGTCGACCGTCAAGAGCTCAAGGGGCGCGGCCGGGGCGGGTGCCTGGGGTGCTGGGCTCGATACGGCGTCGCCTGGACCGTCTGCGGCACGGCGGCCGGTTGGACCGGGCACGACCGTCACGCTGTGGGCCGGGACCGCGTAGCGGGCGCGGCCAGTTCCTCCCGTCTCGCGCGGACGGGAGGTTCGAAGGACATCGACGGTGATCCGTCCGGTGGGGGTGAAGCTCTGGACGACGCCTTCCACCATCTCGGTCGAGTGGGCCCATTTCCGGGGGAAGAGGACGTGGGCACGGTGCGTGATCGGGGTTCCTCGCCAGTCAAGCATCAAGGCCATGGGGTACCTCCTGTGGGTGTGTTCGGCCCGGCGGGGTGCCACTCCCCGCCGGGGTGGGGGTGGGGCGGCACGCCCCACCCCCGAGGGCGGTTGTTCGGTCAGGAGAGGCGGACGTGCATCAACAGGTGCTTGTAGCCCTGACCAGCCATGTCGGGGCCGTCGGTGAAGAGACCGGGCTTGCTGTTGTGCCCGTCCTTCATCTCGCCCAGGTGCAGGGTGATGGTGTCGCCGGTGAACGTGCCGAACGCGTCCAGCAGGAAGCTCGGGTTGAAGGCGGCGACGCCGCCACGCAGGCCTTCGCCGGTGCCGTGGGTGATGGTCGTCGGAATGGACATGCCCTTGGTGCGGGCCTCGCCTTCGGCTGTTTCCAGCCGGGGGGCGAGCGTGAGGCCGCCGTCGGCGTCCCACGCGAACAGGACAGGGACGTTCTTGAGTCCCTTCGCGTTCAGGACGGCCTGGCACTTCTTGACGGCCCGGACGGTCGTGGCGCGGTCGAGCTGGACCGACGTCTCGCACGTCTTGGGAAACAGGGACCGGTACTTGGGGAGGCAGCCGTCCAGCGAGCGCATGGTGATGGTGACGGCGCCCAGCGACAGCGTGGCGCGCGGGGTGGGCCAGGTAGCCACGGGGTCGCCTTCGGCGTGGTCGTCTTCGAGGATGCCGATGCCCACCGGCCCGTTGTGGGACTTCAGCCGTTTGGCCAGGGCGGAGAGCGTGGCGGCCGGGATGAGCGCGGCCAGCGGCTTCTCCGGCGGCTGCACGGTAGCGGCGACGGGGACTTCCGCGACGGCGAAGCGGTAGCGGTCCGTCGCCGCCATGGTGAGCGTCTGGCCGTCCAGTGTGATCTGGACTCCGGTGAGCGTGGGCAGCGTGTCGTCTCGGCCCGCTGCGGGCAGGACGCGGTTGAGCTGGCCGAGGAAGACCTGCGCGTCCATGGTGGCCATGGCGGGCACGGCGTCCAGCGGCTGCGTGTACTCGTGGATGTCGTGCGTGGTGACGGGCACCGTGAGGTGCTCGGTAGCCAGCAGATCTCCGGCGAGCGAGACGCGGGTGGCGGCTGCGACGGCCTTGGTCTCTCCGGCGACCATGGCCGCAAGCGTCTTCTTGAGCTCGGGGAAGTCGAGGAGCGAGGAGCCCTTGGCGAGCGGCGTCGCGGCCGGAACGGCGACCGACACGGCGGTCTCGAAGTCGTAGGTGTTGAAGACGATGCGGTTCTTGGCGGTCTCGATCAGCACACCGCGCTGCGCGGGCGGCTGCGTCTTCGGAACAATTCCGAATTCGGCAAAGTTCAGCGCCTCAATGATTTCAGCGTGGCTTGCGGCGAAGTGGGCGGTCGGCTTTACGGGCTGCTTTTCCTCCTTCTTTGCTGCGGCGGAGGTAGCGACCTGCGTTTCGGACGTGGTCATGGTTCTCCCTGAAGAGTGAGAGGTGGATTCGGCTTGTTGGCCGACTGCCACCGCCGACCAACAAGAAAACTATACCATGCATCACTCACAATCGGGGCTGGTCAGACGCTCCAACCGGCCCAAATCTCTGCGGAATCGGGGAACTGGGCGGCCGCGGCCCCCTCCGGGACACGCAGGAGCCAGCCGCCTTGTGACCGCGCCCACGGCGCCGCTGCGTCGTTGGACGGGTAATGACCACCAGCACGGAGCAGATCACCGGCGAAACAGCCGCCCTGGACCTGATGCGCGGGTACCTCGCCGCGGCCCCGGAAGCCATCGTCGTCCGTACCCGTCCGTGCGACACCGGCCGTGTCCGCCCCTCGCGGCCGCGCTGTGCACGGCACGGTGATCACATGCACCCGCGACACCTGCTCCGCGCCCTCACCCTGCCCCTCCTGTGCCTCTGCGCGGTGGGCTGCGTGGTGGTCCCCTCCGCCTCCGACCCGCCCGCACCAGCCGCCGAGCACCCGCAGATTGCGCACGCCGTCCCGCTCTGGCCGGCTCCAGTCGAGCCATCGGCCATCACCGCCCTGGGGCCCGCCGGGACACTCCCGCCGCCGCCTTCTGCACCCGCTCACCCGGCGCCCAGACATGTGGAGGCGAAGCGGGCGGCACCCGGACCGAGCGAGGGCCGGCCCAAGGCCCCGCGCCGCCGCGCGGCGGCTCCTCCGCCGCGCGCCTCGTACGACCGGCCCCGCACGCCACGGCGAGCGCCCGCCCGGACTGCACCCCGCCGGGCGCCTGCCGCGCCAAGGCCCGCGAAGCGTCAGCGGTACGAGTACGACGCGCGCATCATCTGCTCCTGGGGAGCGGATGCCGGGCTGGACCCGGCCACGGTCGCCGCGTGCCGCCGCCAGCACGGGTGACCGCCCGGCGGGACTGCAAGAGGGCCAGGTACTGGCGTACGGGGCCGGCGAGGACGGCGTAGAAGTCGGCCCGCTCCTTCGCTCCTCCGGGGCCCCGTCCGGTCCGGACCCTCGCCACCAACGCTACGAGGCCGGTCTGGCACCGGCCCCCGCCCCGGTGCCGGGCGCGTTCCGGCTGATGAGGTCCTGGAGAAGCTCGCGCGTGGGGGTGGGTGCCTCGGGTGGTGGTGTTGGCCAGGTGGGCGGCACGCCCGTGAGGGCGCCCGCCCGCCGGCACCCATTGCGCCCTGGACCGATTGCCTTTTCTGGTCCCTTCAGTCCCTGGCGGTGCCGACCAGCTCCTCCAGGACCTCGCCCGTCACATTCCCGGCGCCTCCGCCCAGGGCGCCACCCTCACCCTCCTGCGCAGCCTCGCCCAAGCCCAGTTCGACATTCTCGAAGACGGCGCCGACCCCAGCTCCGCCGCCGAACGCGCCCGCACCCTCCTGGAACAACTCCTCGGCGCGAAATGACCTTGGTGCAGGCAGCGTTCGGCCCGCCGGTGAAGTTCACCGGCGGGCCGAATGCATACGCAGACGAGCGGTCCGTCACGCGTCGCGGGTGAGGCGTGTCGCGACCCATCCGTACTTGCCCTTGTGAGTTCCCGAGTCCACCTGCACCCACCTCCACCACCGATGATCGCGTGACTTGTCCAACGTGCCCTCACACAGGACGTGCAGTCTCGTCCTGGGAGCCAGCAGGCCAAGGGCCGGTGTGCCGGTGCCCATGCCCTTCCGCAACCGCGCCCCTTCCGGTGCCGAGACATAGGCCCACGAGTCACGCGGCGCTTCGGGATAGCCATGGGACGTCCACGGCATGTCGCACGTCTTCGGGTACGTCCTCGGGTCATCGTTCGGGTACGGCACGGCGCCTGCCGGGGCCGCACCTGCGATGACGAGAACAGCACCTACAGCAGCCAACGCCACACGCCAAGTTCGAATTCGGATCATGCTTTCCCAACCCCGGCCCTGGCGCGCCGTTACGGGATGGCAGTGACGATCACTCCGACGAGGTGTCCGAACCTTCCACGCCCTCGACGTTCCCTGTCCCGTGCCACCGAACGGCACCGGCTCGGCAACCAGGCTGGCGTACGGGATTCCTATCCAGCAGTGGCAGCGGAGTTGTCCGCGCTCGCCAGCTGAAGGTGAAGGGCGCCTCCCCGGGCCGTGGAGGCGCCCTTCGGACGGACCGGGTCAGGGGGTCTGCAGGGTGTGGCCGATGACGGAGGCGACGGCCCGCGGGTGGACCAGGCCGGCGCGGACGAGCTGGGTCTGGTCGCCAGCGCAGTCGACGATGGTGAGGTGGTTGGCGGCCGGGCAGATGCCGCCGTCCATGACGATCGCGTCGAGGCCGGCTTCGGTGAGGAACTCTTCGACCTCGGCAAGGGTGATGGCGGGGCCGCGGTCGTCGGGGCCGGCGTCGCCGGAGACGTTGACAGTGGTCGCCGCGAGCAGTCCGGGTACCGCTCGGGCGAGGGCGCCCAGGGGGCCGGGGGCGTGGGTGGTCAGAGCGGGTGACCCGACGACGGTGTATCGGGCGGCGTCGGCCGGGTCGCGCCAGGGCAGGAAGAGGGCGAGGTCGCCGGGCCAGAACGCGGCGGCCAGGCGCTCGGCGTCGGGGGTGAAGTGCAGCAGGTCGCGGGCCCGGTTCTGGTCGGGGACGACGAGTGCGAGGGGCTTGTTCTTGGGGCGCTGCTTGCCTTCGAGTATGGCCTTGTAGGCGTCGGGGTTGGCGGCGTCGGCGCAGATCATGTACCAGCGGGCGGTGGGGACGACGACGAGGTGTCCGGCTTCGATGGCGGCTGCGGCGGTGTCGATGTCGGTGGTCGGGATGATCTGCACGGTGGTGTCCTTCCTGGTCAGGGGGTCAGGGTGGGGTAGTCGAGCCAGGGGTCGCGCAGTGCGTCGAGGCGCCGGGTGGCGTGCTGGGTGTGGGAGACGCGGAAGTACGCCATCAGCCGGGGCGTGGTGGTGCGGTTGGTACCGACGGCGTGCGGGACCAGGTGGTGCATGAAGAGGACGTCGCCGACGTCGGCGAGGAGCGGGACGCCATCGGTGGTGTCGATATCCGGAGGGACTTGGTCGGTGATGCCGCGGGCCCATTCGGTGGCGAACCAGCGGGACATCGTCAGGTGTCCGCCTGGGACGTAGTGGAGGGCGCCGGCGCCGGGGCGGGTGACCGGGGAGAGAACGACGCCGACCAGGAGGGAGAAGGTGCGCAGTTCGTCGGGGTCGAGGTGGGGACAGCCGACACCGTCCACGTGCATCGTCTTCTCCGGCTGGGCGGCGGCTGACTGGTCGGAGGGGATGCGGATCTGGACCTGGGTGGTGGTGACCGGGGCCGGGTCGGTCAGGAGCTCCCGGGCGATGTCGCTGGCGCCGGTGGCGGTGTAGAGGTCGAGGAGGGCCGGGTGCCGGCCGTGTTCGGGGGTGAAGGTGCGCTGGGTGTACTCGGTGAGGAGGTCGGGGTTGTAGTCCTTGGCGTACCAGGTGGTGATGAGGTCGCGGGCGGGCCCGGTGTGGGCGTCGGCGGCGAGGCCGCGGCGGACGAACATGCCGTCGCGGCGGAATCGGACGTACTCGTCGTCGGTCACGAGCATGAGCTCTTCCTTCCGGTGAGGGCTTCCAGAGCGGGCACGGCGGAGGCAACTGCCTCGTCCAGGAGTCGGGCGCCGAGGGCGGGGGTGGCGGTGCGCGGGTCGTTGCCGATGACCCCGGCGGCGGCGATGCGCGGGTCGCCTGAGTTCCAGGGCCAGCTCACGCCCCGGTGGGTGACCTGTCGGCGGATCTCGTCGGCGTCCTGCGGCGGGTGGTCGGTGAGTTGGTCGAGGCGGACCGTGTCGGGTGCGAGGTGGAGCATGAGCGCGGTCTCGTGGAGGCCGGCGTGGATCTCCGGCCGGTCACCGGCGGGAAGGTGGGCCAGGGCCAGAGGGTGCAGGACGCACACGCTGATGTCCTGGGCGTGGCCGAGTTCGTAGACGAGGGCGGTCAGGATGCCGCGGTTGCCGCCGTGCCCGTTGATCAGAACCAGGTTCCGCGCGTTGGCGGCGCGTGCGTACTGAGCGGTGAGGGTGTGCAGGAGGGTGGTGAACTCTGTGATGGTCAGCGACAGGGTGCCGGGGGCCCAGGCGTGCTCGGGGGCGATGCCGTACGGGACGGCCGGGAGCTGCCATAGGTCGAAGGCCTCGCCGTGGGCGGCGATCAGGTGCCGGGTGAACTCCTCGGCGATGACGGTGTCGGTGGCGAGCGGTAAGTGGGGGCCGTGCTGTTCGGTGGAGCCGACGGGCAGGCACAGCACGGAGGCGGCCTGTACGCGGGTAGGGAGGTCGGCGGCGGTCAGTCGGTCGAGTTGGCGGTGACCGCCGCCGGGGCCGGTCATGCGCTGCGCCGTCCGACGCGGACGAGGAACTCGTTGTTCTCGTGGAAGGTGTCGTTCTCGGAGAAGCTGCGGAGCGTGTTCTGCACGGCGGTCTCGAACTCCTCCAGCCGGTCACCGAACAGGGCGGGGGCGGCGAAGCTGGTGGAGTACAGGTAGCCGAGGACGCCGGCGGTGTTCCAGGTTCGGGTGACCGGGACGGTGAACTCCTCGACCTGGTTGAACGGCGACTCCTCCATGATCTCGCTGTAGGGGCGGTTGTGGTGCTGGAAGGTGCCGCCGCCCGCGCGGCGTTCCTCGCCGAGGAAGTCCTTGATGACCTGCTTGACGGCGGCCTTCCAGTCGCTCTCGGCGGCCCAGAAGCTGCGGTCGGCGAACACCGCCACCGCCCCGCCCTCGGCGACCTGGGAGTCCAGCAGGGCGAGCACTCCGGCCTGGTCGAGCCAGTGGAAGGCACGGCAGATGGTAACCAGGTCGGCCTTCCACCCAGCCGGCGGGCGGAAGTCCTCGGCCGTGGAGGTGACCAGCGACAGGGTGGTGCCCTGCGGGACCTTGGGGCGCAGCGCTTCCTCGGCGGTGGCGATCATGTCGGGGTCGTTGTCACAGGCGATGATGTCGGTGAAGTACGCCATCAGGGCTTCAGCGACCAGGCCGGTGCCGGTGCCGACGTCCAGCAGGCGGCGCGGCTGCCGGTCGGGCGCGTAGGCGGCGAGACGGGCGGCGAGGGCGTCGGGGATGCCGGGGCGGTACTGGCGGTAGTAGCTGGAGGTCCCGGTGAACAGGCTCATGACGTGGTCCCTTCGGGGGCGTTGAGGGTGCGGATGAGGGCGGCCGCGTCGGCGAGGGTGGCGACCACGTGGACATGTTGCCGCCCGAAGGTGAGCGGTGTGTCGGGGATGGGCCGGTCTTTGGAAATCCACACCGGGACGGCGCCGGCGTCGAGGGCGCCCAGGACGTCACAGGTCCAGTCGTCGCCGATGTGAATCATGCTGGCCGATGCCACGCCGTGGCGTTCGGCGACGGTGAGGAACGCGCGGGGGTCGGGCTTGGCGTAGCCAAGGGAGCAGGACGGGAACAGGTCGGTGACCCAGGGCGCGAGGCGTTGACGCAGGCCTTCGGTGTCGGCGTCCACGCAGGTGACGTTGGACAGGGTGACGACAGGTGCGATGCCCGCCAGCTGCTGGAGCGCGTCGAGGGCGTACGGGTACAGAGTGAGCGGGGCGGCCGGCAGGTTGCGGGGGAAGTCGGCCGGCTTGATACCGAGGGCGTCGGCGAGTTCGGCGGCGAGGGCGTCGGTGATGGCGGGCTGGGTGTGTAGGCGGCCGCGCATGACGGCGCGGGCCTGGTCGGCGGGCAGGGGTGAGGCGGCGGTGAGCTGCATGGTCAGGCCGGGGCCGTCGGCTTCGCCGATGGTGCCGCCGACGTCCACGCTGATGAGCTTCACGGGGCGGGTCACTCGGGGTCTCCTTCGAGGGTGGGCAGGCCGGTGACGATCGCGGCCAGGCGGTCGGTGCGGATGGCTTGGGTTGTGGCCTCGCCGAGGAAGGTCAGGGCGTAGCGCAGTTCGGCGTCGTCCAGGGCGTCGAGGTCGTGGCCCGCCGTGCTGGCTGCGACGCGCAGGTCGTCGGGGATGTCGCGTGGGCGCTGGCCGTGGCGCAGGTGGAGCGTGGCCGACCACTGCTCGGGGAGGCGGTCAGGGAGCGGCTGGGTGGGCTGGAGGGTGGTGCTGTCGTCCAGGGTGGTGATCCGCACCGGGATGTCGTGGCCGTCCAGGGTGAGGGTGCCGGTCAGGAAGGTGTCGTGCCCTTCGAGCCGTACGTCCAGGATGAGCAGCGGGCCGGTGTCGGCGGAGACGGTGCGGCCGCGTACGGGCAGGGAGCGGGGCGGGTTCAGCATGATGTGCTCCTCGGGGCGGCGCCCAGGCCGGGCACGGTGGGCAGGGTGAGGTGACCGCGGTCGGGGTCGACGCGGTGGGCGTAGAGGGTCTGTCGGCCGGGTTCCCACTGCTGCCGGTACTCGACGGCCAGGACCCGGTCGGGGCGGGCGGCTGCCAGGTGGAGGGCAGGCTGCAGGGAGCGGCCGTGCGGGAAGACGGGGGTGGTCGTGCGGGCCAGGATCCGCCGGGCTGCGGTGAGCCCGCCGCAGCCGACAACGTCGAGGGTGAGCGCGGCCGGTCGGATCCCGGCAAGGACGGTGGGCGCGTCGTCGGTCAGGGTGAGGCGCTCCCCCACTGCGAGGGGCAGGGTGCGCAGATTCTGGTAGGCGCGGGGGTCGTGGGTGGGGGCCGGATCCTCCAGCCAGACCAGCGCCGTGGGATCGGCGGCTGCGGCGAATTCGGCCGCGAGGACTGGCGGCCAGGTGCCGACGGCGTCGACCGCTACCGGCTCCAATGTGGCCGCGGCGTGCAGAACGTCGGCGAGCGCTTCCCCGCTGGCGCCCCCAGGGTGGTTGCGCAGTCCCCACTTCGTGAAGGCCCAGCCCTGCGCGCTGACTTCGGAGACCAGGACCGCGGTGGCGGGGTTGGCGAGGTCGCGGGTCAGCCAGGACGAGTACGCGGTGATCCGGTGCTGTAGCGGCTCGTCGGTCAGCAGCCCGGCGGCCGGGCAGCCCTCGGCCCGGGCGTGCAGGTCCCAGATCGCGCAGTCCAGCGCGCCCACCGCCCATGAACC
Source organism: Streptomyces sp. NPDC088745 (assembly GCF_044751045.1). Classification (NCBI taxonomy): domain Bacteria; kingdom Bacillati; phylum Actinomycetota; class Actinomycetes; order Kitasatosporales; family Streptomycetaceae; genus Streptomyces; species Streptomyces sp. NPDC088745. The sequence continues at coordinate 118,176 of NZ_JBIVLB010000018.1, read as the reverse complement.
AGTCCGGGAGTGCGGCGCCGACCGGGCCAGGCAGTCCTGGATGCCTTCGTGGTCTGTCGCGTCGGCGCCGACGAGGACAGGAGCCAGATCACGGACGGCGCGGGCGACGGGTTCGGCGAGGGGCCCGTACCATCCGGCCGCTCGGCTGGAGCGGACCGCGACGAAGACGGTGTCATCGCCCGGCCCGGCGTGGTCGGCGAGGTCGGTGAAGCCGAAGGAGTCGATCACCAGATGTCGCATCGAGGCCTCGTCTTCAGCAGGCGCGCAGCGGCAGCGAGCATGCCTTCGGCGGTCATGCCGGCCGCGGCCGCGGTGTCCGGCTGGGAGCGGGGCCCTTCGGTCTCCCGCCAACCGATCACCTCTACCGGCCGGGCGTACCGCGCCTTCAGGAGAGACCAGATCGCGGCCGGGTGCCCGAGGGTGACGACCAGCAGCGCCGCGGCCTCGCCGAGTAGGACATTCACTTCGTCGGCGCGCAGCCCGGCGGGCCACACGACGGGGTCTCCCAGCACGGTCAGGTCGAGGGCGGACACCACCCGCACTGCCACGCCGAGCTCCGCCCGGATCCGGGGCAGCGCCTCGGCCGTGACCGCGGCGGGCAGGTCTCCGCACACCACCACGGTCAAGGCCGGTGGCTGGACGTCGGACAGGTGCGGCCAGAGGGCGGCCCCCTGGTCCAGCTCCTCGCGGAGCGTGTCGGCAGGGATGGGCGGTAGGGGGTGCTTGCCCGCGACGATCACGTTCAGCTGGCCGGTGCTGGTGAAGGCGTCGTCCAGGACGGCCGCCAGCCGGGCGGGATCGGCGGGCGCCAACACCCGTACGGCCGGGTCCTCCAGCGCGAGGAGCGTCGTCACCAGCGACGGGTCGCCGTGGGTGTAGGTGTTGTTCCATCCGTAGGAGGTCAGGAGCAGGTTGAAGCTCGGCCGCGGGGCGGCGCCGGGCATCCGCTGCTGCTTGAGCAGGGAGACGAGCCCGGTCGCCAGGAGCGGGGCGAAGGCCTCGTAGGAGATGAGGACCCCACGGCCGCCGGCCGCGTTGAAGCCAGCGAGCTGCTCGCCCAGAAGTTCCTCGGCGAGGACCTCGGTGGTCCATGCCTGTCCGGCGAGTTCGGAGAGCCGGTTGGAGGCGAGTTCGTCCGGGCTGAACACCCGGAAGTCCCCGGCGCGGGCGTGGGAGCGGATCACGGTGGCAACGGCATCGGCGAACGAGACGGGCTGCTGCCGAACGGCGGCACGCAAGGTCGGCGCAGGGTGGCTCGCCTTCAGGCGGGGCCATGCGGTGCCGGCGAGGGCAGCGGCAAGGCCAGGGCCCGGGTGGCCGGCCTCGGTGAACAGTTCCTCGGGCCGGTACGAGGACAGCCATGCTTCGAGCGCATGTGTCTGTGCGGAGTCGGAAGCGGCCCGGGTGAGCGGAGTCTTGTGGGCGCGGGCGGTACCGAGGACCTGCTGTCCGTTCACAGTGGCGGGGCCGCTCCAGCCCTTGACGCACCGCATGAACAGCACCGTGCGGCGTCCGGCCAGGGTGTCGGCAACGGCCTGGGCGAGCTCGGCGTGGAAGACCTCGTGGCCGTCGTCCGGAACGGTGACGGTGCGGGCGTTCCAGCCGCACCCGGCCGCGTACGCGGTCAGGGCCCGCGCGTCGAGGCCCGCGAGGAGGCTGGGTGCACCCATGCGGAAGCCGTTGAGGTGGACGACCGGCAGCACTGGGGTGCCGGGCAGGGCCTGGGCGGCGAGCCAGGCCGCGGCGGTGGTCGGGGTCTCGCACTCGCCGTCTCCGAGGACCGGCACGATCACCCGGCCGGAGCCGGCCGCGAGCGCGGCGCCCTGGGCGAAGGGGAGGCAGCCACCGAGCCGGCCGCCGAGGAAATCCCCTCCGGGCAGGGCCGGGGTGACCTCGGATCCGAGGCCGGCCACCTCCGGGAAGGACCGGCACAGGTTCACCAGTCCCTGTTCGTCGGGGGTGAACTGCGGGCGAGCGGCGGCCAGGTGGCTGGTGAGCCAGCCCGCGGCGATCTGCGCCACCCCGGCGTGGCCGGCGCCCAGCAGCGGGACCAGCTCGGTGCCGCCGGTGCCGGACAGCAGGGCGATGTGAGCCAGGGCCCATGTCGTCCCCGGCACAGTGCCCCAGTGGCCAGCCGGGCGCGCCTTCACGTCTCCCGGGCCGAGCGGGCGGCGCAGCAGCACGTTGTCCTGGAGGTGGATCTGCGCGACGGCTACGTAGCTCTGGGCCCGCCACAGCAGATCCACGTTCTGGGCGTGGCTGGTCATGCCGCGACCAGGCGTTCGGGGCCGAAGGTGAAGTGCCACAGGGGCCGGTAGCACTCCCAGGCCTTGGGGCGCAGCCCGGTCGGGCCGAGGACGTCCTCCAGGACGGCGCGGGCCTTCAGGTAGAAGGCGAGGTCGGTGGCGCCGGGGGCGCGGAGTCCGGCCATGATCCGGTTGTGGGCCTGGTAGACCTGAAGGTTCGGGAACTCGGTGACGTGCGGGGCGAGGTCGCGGATGCCGTCCTCCATGGCGGCCAGGTCGTCGAGCCCGACGATGTAGGTGAACGACGTGTCGTGTCCGGCGCGTACGGCCCGGCGCAGCACGCGCGGCATCTGCTTCCTGGTGAGTTCCGCTTTGGATGCCTTCAGCAGTAGCTCGCGGCGGGTGAAGCACTCGGCGGTCATCCGCAGGACGAACGGTCCGGCCGTGCGAGCCAGGGTGTCGAAGGCCGTCTGTGTGCGCAGCACCGAGGTGAGGAATCCGATCCGCGCGGTGATGTCGGCCTCGGTCAGCACCGCGCGGAGGTCGCCGAGGTGGTCGACCGCGGCCTGTTCGCGTTCGAAGCAGCCGGTGGAGACCGTGACCTCCTCCAGGCCGCTCAGGGTTCCGGCCGGGTGCTGGTGGGCCATGGCGTCGAGAAGTTCGCGGACGGCGCGCTGCTCGGACAGGCGGGGGTCGGCTGCGGCTTCCAGGGTGTTGGGGCAGAACGCGCAGCCGACGCAGCGGCTGCGGGCGTTGGGGTTGAGGGTGGCGGCCCGGCCGTCGTTGCGGAAGTAGCCGCCCACGGCCTCATCCGCGTCGACCCGCGTCACGGTCGCGACGGGGGTCCCGGCGAGGAGGAGGGTGTCCTCGTCGAGGAGAAACGGGGAGGTGGAGGCGTTGAGCGGCACGATCACCTGCCACGGCACCGCGGGCGCCGAGGCAAGGCGGATCAGGACCCGGGCACGGTGCCGGTTCAGAGGCGAGTTGATGCCGTGCAGGTTGACCGCCATGAGGAGTGCGTCCTCAGTGGGCACTCCGTAGCGGGTGGCGAGCGCTGCCAGGGTGTCTAAGTCGGTGGTGGTGTGGGATTCACGCGGTGTGGTGGCAGGCACGGGGCCCTCCATCCGGTCAGGGGACGGACGCAGCGAACTTCCGTACGGTGCAGGCTGGTTGCCCTGTGGGCAAGGGGTCGTGCCGGGGATGGCCGACCGGTGTCTGGTGGTGCCCGTCCTCGGCTGCTCGACCTGTCCAGGGTTGTTCAGCCGGGACGGTGCCCGGTCCGGCTGGTGCTGTCCTTCGGGGTGCCGGGCCCGGGGTTGTGGCCGGTGACAGGGCGGGCCCGGGGCGCCGCGCTGCCACCGGAGTTCAAAGGGCGGGGCGGGTGTGGGGTCCGCAGCGGCAGGCCCGCGATGGGGTGGGGCGGGCTGCCGGTCTGGAGCTGACGGTGTGCGCCGTGTCGTTGGCCGGCCTGCGGGACGGCTGTGCTTCGGCAGGTGCCGGGTCCGGGACGGTGATCGAGGGGACGGCGGGGGCGCCGTCGGCCTGGTCGGTGCAGGAGAGCGCGAGGACGGCCAGGCCGAGCACGTTGCCTGTCGTCATCAGCAGTCCGGCGATCACGTTCCCGTCCGGCCGGGCGTGACGGCGCTTCCGGGGCGGGGTGAGAGGGGTGGGGCCGTGTAACTCACCCCCGCTACCGGCGCTCACGGCGTCGCCTTGCTGGTGGTGAGTTCGGCCCAGACCTGCTTGCCGGTCCGGAAGCGCTTGCTGCCCCATCGGGTGGTGAGCTGGTCGACGAGCTGGAGCCCGCGGCCGGTCTCGGCGTCGGGGGCGACGGTCTCGGAGGCGGGGAGAGTGCGGCTGGTGTCGGTGACCACGATCCGCACGTGGTCGGGGTGGCGGGTGACGGAGACGCCGATGCTGCGGGTGTGGGTGTGCTTGACGGCGTTTGCAACGAGTTCGGAGACGATCAGCTGCGCGTCGTCGACCAAGGCATCGAGGCCCCAGGTACGCAGGCAAAGGGTGATGTCGCGTCGGGCGCGAGAGGGGGCGGTGTCGCGGGGCGTGTAGCCGTCGCTGTAGCGCTGGGGTCCGGTGCGTGCTGCTTTCACGTCTTCCGCCAGCACGCCGGTCACCGGGCAGCCCTGCCGGCGTAGGAACTCTGTATGGCACGGGCGGTGAGGACCGGGCGGTCGGTACGGGGTGTGTAAGTGGTGCTCTGGCTCATGGGTGGCCTCGGCGAGTTGGGAGCGGGTGTCGGGGTGCGCGGCCTCGTGTCCCCGACGGGGGGCGGAGGCACGAGGCCGGCAAGCCGGGTCATGCTCGAACCCGGCCGTTCTGGGACCGCGATCTACCGCCTCAGCGTGATCATCTGCTGACACTTGGTCACGGCTCAACGTTGGAAGAATGCACCCACTGACGCGATGCCTGCAACCATTGCAACCAAACTCCCAATGATTGGAGGGATGTTCGATCGACTTCCGATCCCCGGGACGGGCAGACTGACCCGGCAAGAGGAAGCCGCACCCCGGAAGGGGAAGATCGCCCCCTGCACCGACCGGACAGCCCGCAGAGAGGTTCAACTTCCCGTGCCCACACCGCCGCTTGTGCAGACCGTGCGCAGACGCCGTCTCGGCAGCGCGCTGCGCACCTTCAGGAAGAACGCCGGCTTCAACACCTCCGACAGCGCCGCCCAGGCGATCGGATGGGACGGCAGCAAGATCAACCGGATCGAGAACGCCAAAGCACACCTGCCGATCAAGGACGTCAAGCCACTCCTGAAGGCGTACGGGGTCACCGACGAAACGGTGGTCACCGCCATGGAGGAACTGGCCCGCGACGCTAACAAGGTCGGCTGGTGGAGCAACTACGGCGACCTGCCCGAGACCAACTACAAGGACTACATCGGCCTGGAAGAAGACGCCGAGTCGACCCGGATCTATCTGCCCGGCCTGATCCCCGGCCTGCTCCAAATCCCTCAATACGCCCGCGAGATCATCACCGGCTCCGCCATCACCCGGACCACCGAAGAGGTCTCCGCCCTGGTCGAGATGCGCAAGAAGCGCCAGGCCATCCTCACCGACACCAGCCGCCCCGGCGGCCCCCTGCATCTATGGGCCGTCATCCACGAGGCAACCCTGCACTACCGGTCGGCCGCCCACCCTTCGCTGATGCGCGAGCAACTGCGCCACCTGCTCGACATGGCTGAGCAGCCCAACATCACCATCCAGATGATGCCGATACTCGCCAACCCCCACCCCGGCATGGTGGGCCCGTTCCACATCGTCCGGTTCCCCCACCCCTGGCCCACCGTGATCAGCGTGGAGACGATCCGCGGCGGGACCTTCGCCGAGGGGACCGACGACGTGAAGGTCTACGAGGCCGCCTTCGAGCGGATCGTGGCCGCAGCACTCCCCGTCGACGACTCGCGGGAGAAGATCAAAACCATCATGGAGAAGTCATGACCGACATGAACAGGCTGTCCGCCACCGACCTGCCCGAGGCGACGTGGCGCAAGTCGTCATACAGCGACGGTGGCGAGCAGTGCGTCGAGATCGCCGACACCCGGCCGACCCGCGGGTTCGTCGCCGTCCGCGACTCGAAGGACCCGAACGGACCGGCGCTCGCGTTCACCGAGGCCGCGTTCTCCGCCTTCCTGCCGCACGCAGCTCACGGCCACCCCCTGACTGCCTGACCAGCCACGAAGCAACCAAGGCCCGGATTCCCCCAGCCCGCAGCGGGGGGAATCCGGGCCTTGCCTGTATGGCGATACCCAGTCGGCCGGCCGTCAGCGCCGGATGACCGGCTTCGGCAGCAGCGAAGTCAGCAGCTGGGCCGTCTCGGCCTCCATATCCACTCCCCCGCCCAGGTCCCCGCCGCCCGGCTCCGCTCGACATCACGCGCCCGTCTCGCCCGTCTCGACCAGGCCCTGACCGGCCTCTCAGCTACGGGAGTCGGCGACCTGCACGAACGGGTCCGTGCACTCGTCCCCCTGATCGACAACCACGGCAACGCCAGCACGTGACATCCATCCTCGCCCGCACACAGCCTCACGGTTTGGCTGATGGGGGCCTTGGCGCCGAGGACAGCAGTCGCCTCAGGGGGATCGTGGCCTTCTCCGCCTGCGTTAGTCGGCGCACCGCAGGTGCTCCCGGCCTCGTTCCACGGCCTTCTGGACGCCTGACTGGGTGAGACCGACGGTCACCCGCTCGGCGAGCTGCTGGTAGGTGAGGCGATGCCCGTTTTCGTCCGGGGCATTGAGGAGGGCCAGGGCCTTGTCGCGTTCGGCCTGGAGAGCGACGGCGACGGCCTGGTGGTGGGCCTGTGCGGCGGTAGCCCGGTGGTAGCGCTCCAGGGGGTCGGTGATGTCGGCGAGGTGGCCGTCGACCTCGGCGGCGACGTCGGTGGGCTCGGCCTCGTAGCCGGTGGTGGGTGTGGTCATCAGGGCCTCCGGTGGGGTCAGATGATGTCGTCGAGGGTGTACGCGGCACGGATGTCGTCGGGCAAGTGATTCAGGATCTCGGGCCGGTCCATGGACACCGAGAGGTCCTCTGCGTCAACGATGGCTTCAAGGTCCAGGCCGCACGCTTCGAAGAGGTCCACCAACCTGACGGCGGGCACCTGCTCCAGTTCGGCGGCTTCAGCAGCGAGGAGCCGGTGGGTGCCGCTGCAGGAGAGCGCCCACTCGGGCAGCACGGTGAGCGGGGCGCCCTGCCACCCGTGGCGGCGCATGCTGTCGGCAATGGCGGCCACGTGGTGGTCGTCCCACGTCAGTTGACCGGTGGCGTAGCCGCTGGCGTCGATGACTTCGAGTCCGAGTGGGTTGTGGATGCCCTGCTTCGTCTCCATACTCTCAGTATTAATACTTGGGGTATGAATCGTCAAGGGTGCGATATCGAGCACCTCGCCACCGCGCTGTACGGTCCGGACCGACGACCTGTTGAAGGTGTCGCCTCACCTGGCTCCCTGGCGTCCGGCCATCGGAATTGCTCCGCGGCTGACCGATGCCGAGCTGGACCCCTATCGGACCACCGTCGTACGCGGAAGCAGCGTGCGCAGCAGCTGCGCAGTCTCGGCCTCCATGTCCACTCCCCCGCCGAGGCCTTCGTTGATGCGGGCCAGCCGCGCGGCGGCTTCTCGGAGGGCGTCTGCGTCTCCGGCGGCGTGGTGGGCCAGGAAGACCTGCCGGTGCAGGAGCTCGTTCTCCTCGGCGGCGAGGAGACCCTGGTGCGCGGCCCAGAGCGCGCCGGCGTAGTCGGCGGCTTCCCGGCGGCGGGTGGACAGCTCGTAGGCGACGTCGGCGATGGCCGACACCATCTCCTGCACCGCCGGCTCGGCCCAGGCGTAGCGCTGGGGGTCGATCGCGGCGAAGGGGCGGCCGCGGACGAGGGCGAGGGCCCGGCGCAGGGCGAGTTCGCCGTCTTCGTCGTGGCGGGCGAGGCCGGTACGGGCGAAGTTCTGGAAGGTCTTCCAGTCGCAGGTGACGGCCTGGGCGAGACGGTAGCGGCTGTCGCCGGTGTCCTGGACCCGCGGGAAGTACGCCTCGCCGTTGGCGTCCTTGCCGAGCCAGGAGCGGGTTCGGCTGATGACGGCGTTACGCATCTGCTTGTTGACCAGGCGGCCCGGCCAGAGGGCGTCGTCGATGGCGTGATGGTCGGCGCCCGGGTTGAGCGCGAGGTAGGAGACGAGCTCGACTGCAGCGCTCTGCCTGTTGGAGTCGATCCGGCCCGCAGCGCCCTCGATGACCACCCGCCCGAGCAAGAGCACCGTCGGCGCGGTGACCGCGGTGTCGTCGGCATCGTCAGCGGCACGAGTCGGGGCGGGCACCGCAACGGGGGCCGGGACGGGGGCCTCAGCCGCAGGGGCTTCCTCGGCCGGGGCGGCTGCTTGCTTGGTCAGCGCGGCGGCTGACTGAGGTGCAGCAGTTGCCGGGACTGGATCGGGAGCGGTCGGCGGACTGAAGAGGTCAGCGGTTGTGGGACCAGTGGTGCCGTGCTCGGCGTCGCCGTCGGGTGCCTCGGCCGTGCGGGCGGTGGGCGCCCCTTCCGTCTCGTCGGTGGGGGTGTCGGCCTCGGCCTGGTGCGCGGTCTCCAGCTCCTCCCGCTCGATGTCGGCGTACTCGTCCGGCATGCCGTCCTCGTCGGCGACGGCCTTCGGCTGCGTGGCTTCGCCATCGTCGGACGGATCCCTTTCGCTCACCTCCTCCTGGTCTTGCTCAGCCTGGTCTTCGGCGGTCAAGAGGTCGTCGAGCCACTCGTCGCGAGCGGGTACGTCGGTGTCGGAGGCGGACAGCGTGAGCAGCTCGATCGCGTCGGCGAAGTGCTGGTCGGTCAGGCCCTGGAGCTTGATGGGCAGACCGGAGCCGGGCAGGACGATGGTCTCGTCCGGCCCCGCGCACTGCAGGGTCCAGCCCTCTTCCGGGGCCAGGACGGCGGTCTCGCTGGCCGTGACGACTGCGCCGGCGACCCGCGGCTGGGCTGTGACCAGGTCGAGCAACGCGTCGGTCTGATCCCCTTCGGGGAGCTCGGCGGCGAGCAGGATGTGGGGGGTCCAGGATCCGCCGGCGTCTTCCTGGAGGCGGGCCGTACGGAGGGTGGGTGCGCCGAGCGCGGCCAGGGCGCGCCGTTGGTCGGCGGTGTGGCTGGTTAGTTCGACGACCGCGTCAGCGAGGGTGTCGGTGCGAGCGACACGTTCGGGGGCTGCGTTGTCGAGGCCGGCGGCCGTGTCGGCCAGCACGGTGATCTCCAGGTGGCCGGGGAGGGGGGTGCTGGCGAGCTCGACCGCGAGGGCCTGGAGGACGTGGCGGGCGTGATCGGCGTCGCCGTCCAGGTGGAGAACCCCGACGTGCTCCAGGTCTACGAGGACCAGGTGGCCAGCGCCGTCCCAGCCCAGGGAGACCAGAGCCGGGTAGGGCGCGTCGGCGCCCTGGAGGGCGTCGTGGTCGGCGAGGTCGGGGCTGGAGGCCGGGCACGTCCACAGGTCCGTGCGGCCGGCGGTGCCCGAGAAGGGCTTCATCGGCGCGGTGTCCTGGTCGAGGTGGAGTTCGACTTTCTGCTCGTGCAGGACGACGGCGGTAACCACCGGCAGGTCGCGCTCGGCTGCGGCGAGGTTGAGAGCCAGCGTGCGCAGGGCGGTGTCGAGGAGGTCGAAGCCGGTGGGGTGCTGGGCGGCGCGCAGGCCCTGTTCGGTGGCGGCGGCGCTGCCGGTGGGCATGGGGATGCGGCGGCCGGGCCGGCGGCGCCGCTGCTGGAGGATGCGGCGGGTGGCGAGCGTGCCGACGAGGGCAGCGGCCAGGGCGCCGGCGCCCATCCAGGCGGCAGCGGGCGCCAGAGCCTCGTCCGTGTCGTGCAGCTGTTGGGCGGTGTTCGCCTTGTGGCCGTCCTGCGTGGGGGTGGGAGCGGCAGTGCTGGGGGTTGAGGCGGCGGGCGCAGGAGTGGCGGGTTTCGAGGGCGCGGGGGCGGGTGCCGCAGGGGTGGGAGTTTCCTTCGCGGTGTCCGGCTTCGGGGGCGTCTTGGTGACCGGGGCGGGCCGGCTGTCGGGAGCGGGGGCAGGGGCGGTTGCGGTGGGGAAGGTGAGTTCCTGGCCGGGCACGATCAGGTCGGGGTTGTCGAACGTCCCGCCGCCCGGCAGCGGCTGCCCCTTGTTGGCTTCGAAGATCTTGGGCCAGTCCTCGGGGTCGCCGTGCTTGTCAGCGATGTCCCACAGGTTCTCGCCGGACTCGACGACATGCTTGGGCTGGGCCGCGGCGGGTTGCGCGTCGGCGGGGGCGGCCTGCGTGGGCTGCTGCGCGGTCGCGGTCGTCTCGGGCACGGCCTGGGCCGGTGCCGGAGTTGGGGTGGCCGGTTTGGCGATGTTGGCGTCGGCGGGGAGCCGGATCACGGCGCCCTTGGGCAGGAACTGGTCGCCGGCCGCGAGCTCGGGGACGCTCGGGTTGAGGGCGGCGATGTCCTTCCAGCGCGGTCCGCTCCCCAGGTACTGCTCCGCCAGGTCCCAGGGGAGTTCGGAGTTCCCGGTGACGGTGTGGGTGGGCCAGGTGTCCTGCTCCGCCGCGGCCGCCTGTTGGGCTGTCGCCACGCTGCCGCTGCCTGAGGCCTGCACGGCGGTTACCGCGACGGCGGAGCCGGGGGTCGCGGCCGAGGCTGCGGTGGGGGCGAGGAGGACGAGGCCGCCGATGAGGAGGCCGGCGAAGGACTGCATCCCGCCAAGGCCCTTGATCCGGCGGGCTGTACGGCCGCGGAACAGGGCGAGGAGCTCAATGAGGGCGGAGAAGGTGAAGGCGGCCCAGCCGACCCAGCCGATGGTCGTGAGCACCGTGAAGAACAGCGAACCGTCGTCCTGTCCGGTCAGTAGATCCCACCCACCCGCGAAATCGGTGGGCTGATACCCAACAGCCAGCAGGACGAAGGGGATCCCGGCAATGAGTGCGGCCAGGACGGCGAGGCCGAGCAGGGCGCGAAGCAGGCGTACGAAGGTGCTCATGGGCTGGTCAGCCTCCGGCTTGGGTGTGCAGTCGGGCGTGTGCCGTACCAGACACGCTGATCGTCGACCTACCCACGAACTGCGCGAACAGCGTGTCGTAGGTGTCGTGGACGGTGACGTCGAGGCGCTGGCCGCCGTCGGTGACGGTCACGAAGCCCGAGACGTTCTGGGCAGCCAGGTAGTCCTGGGCAGCGGCGACGGCGGCGTCCGGGTCGACGGAGATCTCGGTGCCCTGGACGGCGGCCGGGATGTTGAGCTGCTGGCCAGCCGCGCGGGCGGCCTCTTGCGCGAGGCCGGTGGCCTTGTTGGTCGCGTTGAGGGCGCCGCCGCCGTCGACCAGCAGTCCCATGATCATGATGATGCCGATGGCACTCAGCGCGTAGAACGGCGACAGCGACCCCCGGTCGTCACCGTGGCGGATCCGGTCCCGCGAGGCGCTGATGCGGCGGGTGAGGGCGGTGATCACTGGCGGCCCCTGTAGGAGTCGATCGGGCTGGTCCACGACGCCCGGAGCGTGCGGGATCCCGGGAGACCCGGCAGCCCGATCTCTCCGAGAGGCGCAGTGCAGGAGACCGTGACACCGACGGTGGCCTCCTGGCCGAGGTCCAGGCTGTAGCCGGAGGTGTCGACCGAGACGTTGGCGGAGGCGCAGCGGATGCCCTCGCCGTTCAGACTGCGGGTCGCCGCGGCGGACCCTGCGGCCTGCGCCGCGCCGGCCTCGCGTTCAAGGGAGGCTGCGCGAGCGGCTGCGCGAGCGGCGCCGTCCACGGCGCCAGAGGCATCAATGACCCGCCCGAAGGCGATCATGAGCAGCATGAGGGCGATGATGGCCGGGGCGAGGATGACGGTTTCAACGCTGTAACTCCCTCGGTCGTCGCGCCATTTGATGCGCCGGGCCCGCCTCACGACGCCTCCACCCAGCGTTCGACGGGGGCCTCAGCGCTCTGGACGACGTCCAGTTCGACGCCCGGGACCAGGGTGGCGACGGTGCCGCGGATGGTGATGCGGATCTGCTCCGCACCGCTGCCTTCGGCAGAGACGCTCGCGCCGCGTACGGTGCCGTACTTGGCAAGGAGTTCCTGGGCCTGGGCGACGCCGTCGCCAGGGCCGGCACCAAGCTGGCGGCCGGCCTCTACTCCCTGGGTGGCTGCGGAGCGGGCGACGGAGCGGGCGTGGAAGTACATGCCGGTCTGGATCGCGGCGAAGACCAGGAACAGCACTACGACGGCGAGCACGGCCAGCTCCACGCTGCCCGAGCCACGGTCGCCCTCGTCCCACAGGCGTGCGCGTAGGCGCCGCCACCGGTTGCTGACCTGGTCTTTCACGCCGCTTCCTTCCTCCTGGTGGGTGGTTCAGCCGCTGATGAGCGGGATCTTGGCGTCGGTGAACGTCTTGATCGCGGCGACGACCGCGATGGCGATGGCGATGACGACGCCAGCGATGACGGCGAGCTCGGCCGAGGTCTGCCCGGCGTCACGCGGGGCGTTCTTCAGGCGCTCGATACGGGCGGCGAGGACGGTGGTCAGGACGCGGATGTGCATGGTGCTCTCCTTTGGGTTTCAGCCGTTGAACATGGAGACAACGGGCGGCAGGACGACGAAGACAAGCATCAGCAGGACCGCGAAGGTCACCGGCAGCACCATGCTGGTGCTGGCTTCGTTGGCTTGGGCTTTGGCGTCGGAGAGGATCGCGACGCGCAGCTGGCGGGCTTGGGCCTGGAGGGTGGTGTAGACGGCGGCGCCGTCGCCTGCAAGGGCGAGGGTGTCTGCGGGCCTGGTGAGTTCAGGGATGTCGAGTTCCTCACCGAGCTGCTTGAGGGCCTCCCAGACGGTCACGCCGGCAAGGTCGGCCTCGTAGAAGGCCTGCCGCATCCGTTCGAAGATCCAGCCGTCGCCGACCTCAGCGGTGTCGGTCAGGGCCTGGGCAGCGCCGGAGTTGGCGATGCGGGCCAGGGCGACGCGGTCGAGGTAGGAGGCGGCGGCGTGCCGTACGACAAGGCGGGCGGCCGCGGCTTCCTTCCTGACTTCCTGGCCGGGCCACAGCCAGAACAGGGCGGCCAGGCCGATACCGGCCCCGGCCGGAATGACGAAGGGCAGGCTCACGCCCAGCATCGACAGGAGCGCGCCGGCGAGCTGCAGCAGGACCAGCCCGTACAGCGCGAATAGGAATCTCTTGCCGAGGTGCTCGGCCGGACTGATCCGGAGCAGGTTGAGGTCCCGGACGGGCAGGGTAATCCGCTCGCCGAACGCCGACAGGAGGTGGGTGCCGACCTTCTCGGGCAGGGACCCGGTACTGGTGGCGGTAGTCCTGGGCTGGCGGGCGATGTGGTCGGCGTCGAGCCGGTCCATGACGGAGACGATGTCGGGACGGGCAGGCCACAGGGCGCGGATGGCCACGCCGGTGAGGGCTCCGGCGGCCGCGGCGGGCAGGACCGCTTCCATAGGGATCATCGGACGGCTCCCGTCAGGGCGGCCGGCTCGGCCGAGGGCAGCGGGTTGAGGAGGCGGGGGTCCGGCTTCGTCGCGGCGGCCCGGCGCAGCCAGGCCAGCGTCCAGGCGAAGAACCCGCCAAGGATCGCGAGGGCGAGCTGCCCGGCCGGGGACTGGTACCAGGCTGACCAGGCTTCGTTGAGCATGCAGCCGACGAAGACGACACAGATCACGATGCTGACGATCCGGCTGGACTTGCGGATCTTGGCGCGGTCGGACTCGATGTCGCGGGCGTCGGCGGCCTGCTGGTGGATCGTCACCGCGAGTGCCTCCAGCGCCGAGCTCAGGCCGGGACCCATGTTCGCCGCGTGCGACTGGAAGAGCAGTGCGACGTGGTCCACAACACCGTCGCCGAGCTCGTCCGCGAACAGGGCGAAGGCCTCCTTGGAGTCCATGCCGGAGCGCAGCCGCACGTCGAGGGCGCGGACGTTGGCGGCGATGGGGGCAGGGGCGTTACGAGCGGAGGCGCGGATGGTCTGCACGAGGCTGATGCCCGCGGTGTGGATGCCGGCCAGACCGTTGAGCCACTGCCCGGTGGCCTCCAGGCGCTCGATGCGCTGCTCGGCGGCCGTACCGGGGTTGAGGAGGAACGGGAAGCCGAGGACCGCGGCGCCGGCGAGGACGCCGTGGATGGGCCACCCGGTCCATGCCCACACTGCGAGAACGGTGATGCCGGCGGTGGTGACCAGCGCACGCCAGCGGCGCTGCCAGGCCTCGGGCAGGCTGGCCTTTGCCGCGCGGATCCTGCTGGCACGGCGCGAGGCGGGTTTCGCCGGGTCGACGACGTGGCCGCGCCACTCGCGTACGGCGATCAGGCCGGCGAGGACCATGACGAGGGCGCACAGGGCTGCGACGAGAGCGATCTGCGAGGAGTTCATCGCTTCACCACCTCCAGGGCCGGGCCCCATGCCCCTTCGGGGTTATGGGTCAGCCATCGGCGGTCGAAGGTGCCGGTGCGCTCCAGGACGTCGATGAAGGAGGGCATGTTCCGGTACACCGCGCGTGGTTCGGCACCGCTGGGTGCGAAGAGCTCGCTGGTGGTGGGGCGCCCGCCTTCACCGACGACGTCGTGGACCTCGTAGATGTTCGAGACGAAGCGGTGCTTGCGACCACCGATCGCGGTCTCGTCGAGGTACGTGAGGTACACGACCACGTCGATCGCGGAGGCGATCAGGTGATTGGCGGCCTCGGTCTGCATGCCGGCCTCGGTGCACAGCTGCACCAGGCGGGAGATGATCGCGTGGGGGCGGCGGACGTGCAGGGTGCACATCGAGCCGGAGCCGCCCGCGGACATCGCCTGGAGCATCGGCAGGACCTCGGTGGAGCGCACCTCCCCCACGATCACCCGGTGCACGTTGTAGCGCAGGGCGGTGGGGAACATGTCGCCGATGGTGACCTCGCCCGAGGAGCTGCCCGCGCGGACTTCGCCGTTGGACTGGCGGGCCTCGAACGCGAACGTGAGCGGGCCCGGCTTGCCTTCCGGGCCGGGCTCGTCCAGGTAGAGCTCGCGGTCGGACTCCAGGGTCGCGATCCGCTCGCCGGGCGGGATCTCCCGGCCCAGGGCGCGCAGTAGGGAGGTCTTGCCGGCCCCCATGTCCCCGACGACCAGGATGTTGAGCTTCGCCTGGACGCAGGCCAGCAGGAAAACGCGCAGGAGCGGGTTGAGCGAGCCCCACCGGACGAGCTCGTCGATGCCGTGCTGGCGGATGCGGTGCTTTCGAATCACCACTGACGGGCGGGTGGTGAGCAGGCTCGCGGTGACGCGGGACCCGTCAGGCATACGGAAGCCAACGTTCGGAGTTGCCTGGGTCAGGGCGCGCTCGCCGTGCCCGGACAGGCCAGCCATCCGGTTGACCCAGGTGATCAGCTCCTCGTGGGAGTCGGCGACCCGCTCGATGGTGCGCCGCGGCCGGTCGTAGTACTCGATGTGCGCGCGGAGCCCGTCGACCATGACGTCCTCGACGCCCTCCTCGTCCAGGAGGCCCTGGAGGCGGCCGCCGCGGAACATCGCGTCGAACACCGCGTTCCCGATGGCGCGTTCCTCATCCGGCGTCAGCGCGGGGGCGCCGTGCGAGTACTTCGAGGCCCAGGTTGCGACGGCCAGGGTGACCATGGAGCGGGCCTGGGCCCGGCGGTCGTCTTCTTCCAGCAGACGACCGGGGTCCTTCGCGGACAGCTTTGCGGACACGTCGGCCTGGAGTGCCTCGATCACCTCCCAGCCGACCGGTAGCTGGCCGGGCAGCCCGGCCAGTTTCGGAACCGCGCTCGGGCTGGTGGCTGCGGTGCGGGCAGGCGCGGGCAGAACGGGAACCGGGGTCGGTGCCGGTGCCGGCTGGGGGATGTGAGTCGTGCCGATGCGGCCGGTGAGAAGGTCGGCGATGTCGGCGGGGCCGTGCGCGGTCGCGCCGTCGGGCCGCTGCTGAGTGTCAGACACGGGGATCCTTCCGGCCCTGTCCGAGGCGCTGGAGCACCCCGGCAACCTGCGGAGCGGCCGACGATGCCGATGCGGCCGACGCCGCGGGTACAGGCAGGGCGGCCGGGGCCTGAGTAGGTGGGTACTTCTGGTGCAGGGCCCGCCGGGACGCGGCCGCCCGGAGGTGTCCGAGCGCGGTACGGGCGGAGCCCAGAAGCGCGGACTTGTTCAGCTTCCGTGATGCCCTGCCGGTGCCCGCGAGGTAGGCCGCGGTGTCCGGCTCCCAGGGCAGCGCGGCCATCACCGGCAGCCGCAGCGCCTCGGAGACCTCGTGGGCGCGGCGGGGGCCGTCCTCGATGAGGAGGACGCCCAGGGCGTCCGGGCCGGTGCCTCGGTCGGTGAGTTCGTTGCGCAGCGGTTCTGTCATGTGCCGGGCCAAGGCGAGGGACTGGTCGGTGGCGCGGACGACGAGCAGGACCAGGTCGGCGCCGTGGAGGAGGGGTGCGGGGGTGAGGGTGGAGTGGAGGCGGCCCGATTCCAGGGCGAGGCGGCCCGCGTCGATGACGACGTCGTAGCCGCCTTCGTCGGACAGGACCCGCATGACCTGGGACAGGGCAGGCCAGCTCCGTGCGAGGGCGGGTGCCTGGGCGGGGTCCGTCAGGCCGGGGAGGACCTGGCGGTGGCCGGACTCGTCGAGTCGGACGAGGTGGGTGGCGAAGGCCTGCGCGAGGGCGTCCTGGCCGGCGCGCTCGGCAACGGCCAGGTGGTACAGGCCGATCCCGGCCGTGATCTGGGCCTGGAAGAGCCCAGCCCTTATGGTGCCGCCGGCCGGGTCGCACTCGGCCAGCAGCGAGGGGCGTGTGGAGGACAGCGTCATCGCGAGGGCGCTGGTGGTGACGCCGCACGACTTGGCGCTCACCAGCGCGGTGACGGTCATGATCCGCTCCGCACGTCGCGGACCAGGGCGATGCGGCCGGAGGAGGCACGGGTGGCCAGCAGGGGCCCGTCCGAGGAAGAGACGGCGAGGTTGACGACGACGGCGCCGGAGGCGTCGGGCCGGCTGACGGAGACGACGACGGCCTTGACGGAGCTGGGCGGGGCCTCGGCGCCGTTCTTGCCGGTCGGCTGCTCGCCCTGGCCGGGGACGGTGACCGCGAGGACCTTGTCGCCCGGTACCAGGGAACCGGCGGGTGCCTGGCCGCGTTTGACCTGGACGCCGACCTGCTGCTTGTCGTCGCCCAGGCCGGTGCCCGGCTGGAGCTGGGCTGCGACGAACAGGCTGCCCGCGCGCAGGTCGACCGCGGGCCGCTTGCCCACGACGCTCGCGCGGTCGGTAGCGGGCATCGGGGTGAGCGCCGCGTCGGTGCTGACCTCCGCGACGACGATGTCCGCATCGGTCAGCGGCTGTCCGGCGGGAACGTCGTTGGCGATGGCCAGGACCTTCGTGCGCTCGCCGACGGCGGTGACGGCGGCGGCCGCGCCGAGGGCGGCCGCGACGGCCAGCACGGTGCTCAGGGCCGCCGCGGCGTACCGGCGCTGCCTCTTCACGGGGGCCGCAGTGGTGATAGGGAGCTCGGTGCGCGGTCCGGCGGGACGCGGCACCGGCGGGGCGGCGGGGGTTTCCATGGGGGGATTGCCTTTCGGGGAAGTGCAAGCAGCGCGCGTTAGTTGAGGACCTGGACCTCGGCGACGTTGATGTCCACGGCGCTCGTGCGGATCTCGGTCAGCTGGCCGCCCTGGGCACCGCCGGTGACCTGCCAGTCGATCGACCAGGTGGACGTCGCGGTGACGTGGAACGTGCCGGAGTCGGTGGTGGAGGACGGCTTGTCGTAGCGGTGGCCACAGTCCGGGGACGGCTTCTTGCCGTACTCCGGCTTGTAGGGCGTGCCGGCCGTCGTGCAGGTGACGGTGTGGCCGTCGCCCATGTTCCATACGATCTTCGACACCCGGGCTGTGGCCGTGACCGAGACGGGGCCCACGGACGCCGAGGCAACGTTGGGGCCGTACGTCTCGGGGCCCGTCTCGGTCCACAGGTAGACCGGCATGCCGACCACGCCCTTGCCGCCGGGCTTCGGCGTGATGCCGATCGCCGGGGGGCGCAGGCGCATCTTGTCCATCGCCTGCTGCGCCACGACCGCGGGGTCAATCACCGGGCCGCCGCCGCCAGGCGGGGCTTCGGTGAAGATGTTCTTGATGTCGTGCATGCCCGTCTCGTTGTCGAGGCAGTCCTCGATGTACATGGAGACACCGGGCTTACGGCCGCCAGGCCCCCACAGCGCGCTGTCGTCCCCCGGCTGAGGGTCGGCCGGGGTGTAGGTGCAGGTGTAGCGGCTGTTGCCTCCGCCGGGGTCTCCCCCTTTATCGGCGCCTCTACCGGCGCCTTCAGTTTTTCCGCCGGGGGTTGCGGGGACCTCGACGACTGGGCAGACGAAGCCGGTCTCGCACTTCGGCCTCTCTTCTGCTTCAGCTGTGACGGGGAGGGCCAGGGTCACGGCGAGGGGAAGGGCAAGAGCGACGTACCGACGGTTCAGCACGGCTGGTCCGCATGGAGTTCGTACTTGAGGACCATCCACGAGCCGTTCCAGCGCTCCATCAGGCTCGTGATGACGTACTTGCTGACGGGGCTGGTGGCAGTGGGGGCCGGCTGCCCGGTCTTCTTGTCCGTGATCTTCCATTTGGACACGTCCAGGCAGGCCGAGACGGAGACGTTGGGGGTCTTCTTCTCCAGCTCCGCCCCGGTCACGGTGGAGTTGGAGAGGACCGGCTCACCGGTCATGACCCGGCCGTTGGTCTTCAGGTTGGCGATCTCCTCCGTGGCCTTGTTGAGGGCATCGGCGGTGACGTACTTCTTGAGGTCTGTGCCCTCGATCGCTGTAACCGCGTAGGCCTTGGGCAGTTCCGTCCAGTAGGCCTTGTAGGCAGTCAGGGCGTCAGCTTTCGCCTGCTCGGTCGGGTCGAGCGTGGCGGACTTGCTCGGCACGACGGTGGTCGGCGCCGGGGCCTTGCCCTTCTCGTTGTCCGAGCCGGTCGATGAGGTACACGCCGCCGTGAGGGCGACGCAGAGGGTCAAAAGAAATGCAGGGGTTGCGCGGCTGCTGTTCCAGCCAAGCTGATCGAGTCGTGCCATGGGTACCGCTGCCTCCCGGTAGAAAGCCCTCGCCCGGTGCAGGCCGTGCGAGTTGTTTCGCGCGGCGTGAACCACAATCATCACAAGCAGCCGGCCTGTTCCCATACATTACGCAGAGGCGGCCAACATCCAAAGTTGTTACTGCAGTTCACGGCGACGCGGACGGTGCAAACCCGGCCTTTCTACACCCTCGCGGGACCTTCTCGGAATTCAGTCCGAGGAGCGAGGCGCCAACAACGGGCGCCCTGCAACTCACCCCTTTCAAGCAACCCGGAATGTCGATTCATCTGCATCTCGGATTCAGGGGGTGGATTCTCAACGTGTAATCGGAACGACTGGAAACATGGGCCGCCGTCTGGCTTGGAGTGAACCGTCTGCAGCCAGC
Organism: Streptomyces sp. NPDC088745; assembly: GCF_044751045.1. NCBI lineage: Bacteria > Bacillati > Actinomycetota > Actinomycetes > Kitasatosporales > Streptomycetaceae > Streptomyces > Streptomyces sp. NPDC088745. The sequence goes on along the minus strand of NZ_JBIVLB010000018.1, from coordinate 99,041 downwards.
CCGCCCCGAGTTCACCTACCCCCCGGGGCTCAGGTCTCGGCCCGCGTCTCGCCGTCGATGCCCGCGTCTCGGCGCCGATCTTCGTGCCGGTCCACCCGCGTGCCCTGCGCGCCACCGGCCTCCATCACCCGCGGACCGCACAGCACTTGAGCGTTCACACGTTGCCGAGACTTGGCCCCGGTACTACCTCAGCCCCTCACGCAAGCCACGAACAGCCGTCAGGCAGGCAGCAAGGCCCGGCTGGTTCCTGTGCCCTGGACGGCACCAGCCACCTTCATCGCAGGCAACTGCCCAGTGGAGGGCCCCCGGGGCCCGGAGCGGTGCGGGGGCGACCGTCAGGGAGGCCGCGCAGGGCAGGCGGCAGTGGCTGGTCCAGCGCAGCCGAAAGGCGCTGGCGGGGGGTCCGGGGGCAAGGAGCCCCCGGTACGGGGTGCAGGGGCAGAGCCCTTGCCAGGGGGTCCGGGGGCTGGCCCCCGTGCCTCGGCCGGTCCAGCGCGGCCTGGGCGCTGGCGGGGGTCCGGGGGCTGGCCCCCGGTATCGGGCCGGAGGTCCGATGTCCACGATGAAGTGGCAGCGGCCGGCCGGGCTCGGGCCCGTTCCTCCTCGCTGGCCGGACAGAGGTACCGGGGTGCTGCGGAGTGTCGGCGGGCCACGAGCCGGGAGGGCGGGGGCCGGTGACTGACCCTCAGGTGCATGCACATAGAGGGCGCCGAAGCGAAACGGCCTCTGACCTGCATAAACATCGATTCCTGAAGGGTCTCTGACTGCATCACATGATGAAGCGGGAGACGTAGAGATGTGGCGGATGAGCACAGTGATGTGTCTCTGATTTCATCATGTGCAGGTGTCCGAACTGCTCCAGAAACAACCAGGATCGCAGCACTCGCGCATTGTTGTTCTGAGGAACAGTGTCGTGCAATGATCTTCGGGTTACTGTTCCCGAGGGGAAAGGTGCGCCTCGCTGCCATGCCGGCACAACCCGCGCGCGTACGGCGCTTTGCCGACCGCGACACCGGCGTGATCCAGGAGCTCGAAGACCTGGACGCCGACTCACGGACGACCACTCCCTACAGCTTTCCAGGAGGCTTCACTGCAGTAAGCAACCGAACCGGTCTCGCCATCCTGAGCAAGAAGTCCGGGCTGACCCCCGCGGACCGGGACGTGCTCGCACTTCATGTGCACGGTCCCGAGAAACGCGGAGACGTACTGCGCTGGCCTCGGCAGAAGATGGCCGACTACCTCGGCATCACGACCCGAACCGTGGCATCGTCGATCAAGAAGCTCACCAAGGGCGGATGGCTCTTTGAGGCCGAGCGACACGGGCGAACCATCTACTACAGGGCGACCGCTCACCATGCCTCGCGGGCTGGTGGTGAGCAACAGCAGCAGGACGCTGCCTCGTTCCGCTTGCCTGTACTCCCCGGAATGCCTGAGAAGGAAGGACGCACAGCATGAGCAGCTACCCGCTTGTTGGCGACAGGATCGACCCCGTCGTCCTGAGCCGGATTCTGTCCCTGCCCTACCCGCAGATGCGGGTGGTGGTGTTCTACCTGACCGCGCAGAAGGACCCGGATTTCGACTACGGCGTGGTGATGACCGGGCAGGAGATCGCCGAGGCCATCGACATGAACCGCACGACCTTCAGCAAGCAGCTGCCGGTACTCACGAAGGCCGGCTGGCTGCGGGTGGCTCAGCGCCACGGCAACGTCAAGTACTACGGCCTCGGCCCGGTGGCCGAGCCGGAGCGGAGCAATGTAGTGCCGCTGAGGCGCACAGCATGACGATGCCCGTTGCACGACACGTTCCCCCGTGGGAAAGGTGACCGGCGCGGGACTTCATCACACTGTGCTCCACAGGAAAGATGCACATTGAGAGGGGTGTCGGGTCTGACTTGACACCCCTCTCATACGTCTCAGGCAGCATCTGCCACAGCGCTCCTGATCCACGCATCCATGGGTTCTGCCGGACCGAGGACCGGGGTGAAGACGGGCTCGAAGGGGCCGTGGGCGCGCAGCTGGTCCAGGGTGGTGACGCCGACCCGCAGCGGAGTGGAGGCGAGCGCGGGATCGCTGGCAGCGAGACTGCGCAGGTCGGCGATCCGGCGGGCGAGGCGGCCCTCGGAGGCCCCGGTCAGCACGAGCAGAAGTCGGGGGAAGGCCGGGTATCGGTAACGCCATGCCGGCATCGCCCTCTGGCGACGGGGCCCGCGGGTGCCCTTGGCGGTCGAGGGCTGAGGCGCGTACTCGTGGTACGCGGCGTAGGCGTGGAGCTTCTGAGCGAGGCGGGCGATCGTCATCTGCGTACGGTCGACCTCCACGAAGAAGGTGAGCAGCGTGCGCTGCTTGGCATGGGTGTGAACGTAGTTGAGGACCGCATCCGGGACCAGGCACAGCTCCTCCCCCGGCCGGGCTTCATCCCGGTAGTAGTGGGCGATCTCGGGCGACCAGTCCAGGGGCCCGCACTCGTGGCCGAGGCGGCGGGCGTGCTCGACGAAGGCGGCCCCGGTTTCGACGACTGCGAGGGTGTGCTCCTGGAGCGGGCCGAGAGCGGCCTCCTGGCTCATCCGGTATGCGCGCGGCTGGAGCAGGCCCATGGCCTCGACGGACTGTGCTCCCTTCTCCGTCAGCCACCACAGCAACTGGGTCTGGCCGGCGCTGCGCCGGCCTACGGCCTCGGCGAAGCCGGCCTGGCGGAGGGTGTGGAGCTGGCGCCGCAGGAACTCGGAGCGGGTGTGGTGCGGGGTGATGAGCCGGTGGAGCTGCATGGTTGAGACGAGGCGGTGCTGGTAGAGGACCTGGGCGGCCTGCTGGGCGATCTGACCCAGCCCGGTGGGGGCAGAGTGCGGGTAGGGCATGAGGGTGCTCGCCTTCTTCTAGCCGATGACGCTGGTGGGGTCGCCGGCGCTGGAACCGCCTGGACGCCGGCCGGTGTGGTGGGCAAGGACGACGGCGTCGAGGTTTTCCAGCTCGGCGAGGATGTCGCCGAGCGGGCGGCGATTGAGGTTGCTGTCGATCGCCTTGTCGAGGTCGGGGACGCCGGCCGGGTTGTCGTAGTGCGCGAAGACCTCGTCTACGGGCAGACCGCGGACCCGGAAGGGTGTGGTGCGGGCCCCGTTGAGGTTCACAGACATCACGTAGTGGTACTTCGGCAGCTCAGTGATCGTCTCCGGGCTGACGTGCCCGTTCCAGCGCTTCGCGATGAACGCGGCCTCGTCATAGTCCGCGGCACACGTTGACAGCCAGCTCTGGTTCTGCAAGAGGGCCTGGCGGGTGATGGCGGAGAGCCGGAGCACCATTTGCGTCATGCCGATGAACCTGACCTCGTACTTCCTGAGCTGCTCGGCGATGGCGGCGAGGAATCCCTTGCTGCTGCTGTCGAGGGCGGTGAGCTCGTCGCCCCAGACCCAGAAGGTGTTGCGCTGCTCGCGTGGGGTGTCCTGGCGGGAGAGGCCTGCGCGGTGCAGGTCATGGATGAGGAGGCAGCTGACCAAGGCGTCGCTCTCGCTGCCGGACGGGCAGACGAACACCACCTTCGAGGTGTCCATCGCGTGCCGGACGTCGTACGCGGAGCGCGGGCTGCCGAAGAATCCCTGGAGGGACTGGGAGGTGTCGAGGCGGTCGATGGCGTAGGTGACGGTGGGCACCGCGTCCGGGCCCAGCTTGGGGAAGGTGTTCTCCCAGTACGCGCGGACGCGGCCCGGGAGCTTGGGCAGGAGCCGCTCGCGCCAGTCCTCGTCGGTGAGCCAGGTGCGCAGCTGGAAGAGGGTGCACTGCGCATCGGGTTGGCCGGCCTGGACTGCCTGGAGGTTGAGCAGCGCCAGGGCCTGGGAGGCGCGGGCCAGGATGGTCCGGGCGCGGGGGGCGTTATCGCCCCAGTCCTGCGCTGCGGCGATGCCTTCGGTGACGGAGCGGACGATGTCTTGGACGTCGGAGAGGGTGCGGCCCTCCATCGACAGCGGGTTCCAGGAGACGACCGGTTGGGCCGGGGTCGCCTTGGCCAGGTTGATCTCCCAGAGCCGGTCGGCGGTCTCCGGGTGCGCGAGGTAGGGCTTGGCACGGGCCCAGCCCTCGCCGTGCGGGTCGAGGAACCAGCAGCCGTAGCCGGAGTGTGCCATCGCGATGCACTGGACGAGGGCCTCCTCGGTCTTGCCGTGACCGGCCTTTCCGAGCTGGAGGCCGAAGAGGAGGTCCTGGACGCGGGCGGCGGCAATCCGTTCGCGGCCGTCGGGGTAGACCACGGCGCCGAGCGGGATCAGGTCGCGCTGCCCGGTGTAGACGGGGAGGTCGGCCGGGGCCGGCGGGACCAGGCCGCCAGAGCGGACCACGCTGGAGGCGGTGCACTTCACCGTCGGCGGCTTCAGCCAGCCGGCCAGCTCGGGAACCGTCAGCCACTGCCGACGGCGCGGGGCGAACTCCCCGGTCGTAAACCGCCGTTCGAACTTGCCGATGGACCAGCGGCGGGGCCGGTGGGCCTTGAGGTAGTTCTCCCCCGAGGTCATCGACAGCGCGGCGATCAGCTGGTTCATCCGGGCCAGCGCCAGCTGAGGGTGCGCGGCCTCGGTGCGCAGCAGGATCTGCACGGCGAACACGGCGCCCGCGGTGGGTTCGAGCTTGCCGACGCCGTCACGCAGGTCGGTCTGCCGCGGGATCCGTTCTGACCGGTTGGAGGCGCCGGCACCGCCGGACCAGGCCGCGGTGGCCGATCCCCAGAAGCCGCCTCCGCCGAGGCCGCCGGTGAGGCGCTCACCGTACGCGGACGGGCCCCGGCGGGCGGCCCTGGCCATCAGGCGGCGTCGGCGCCGGACCAGGCGCTGCTCGGAGACCGGGACCAGATCGAAAATCGCTTCCGCTTTTTCCCCGTCCTCGGTGCGCACGGAGGCCATGGCCGCAGCCAGCTGCTGGAGCGGGTCCGGGTTCAGGCCGAGGGAGGCCAGGGCCTTGTAGTCGGGCAGGCCAAGGGCGAGTTCGGCGCGCTGCACGTACCGGCGCGCGCCTGCCTGGACAGTGGTGGTCTTCGCGGGCTTGGCGAGGGAGACGACGGCGGTCATGGCGTACCTGCCGGGCCGTTGAGGCGGACAGGACGGATATCGGCCTGGCCGTGCTGGGTGCGGACCTCCACCTCGGCGAAGCCAGGCATGTTCAGGACCGCGGCCGCGGCGGCCGGCCCTTCGATGAAGCAGCGCATCTTCCCCTCCACGGCGGTGTACCGCAGGCGCACCGCCGATCCTCGGGCCGGGACCCCGTCGGCGGCGTAGTGCACACGCCCAAGCTGGCGGGCCCAGCGCCCGACTTCCCCTTCACCGGGGTCGAACGTGGCGGTCGGGATCACCTCGACCTGGACCCGGTCGGCGAGTGCCTCCCGCACGAGGGCCGCGCGCCGGATCGTCCACCACACCCACACCGCGGCCCCGAGCACGCTGAGGGCGACGAGGTACGGTGCGGCCGCGTCCAGGGCGGCCTGGAGCTGGGTGAGGAAGTCATCGACCGGCAGGTTGGGGAGATTCATGTCGGCCGATCCGAGGTCGGCTGGGGCGGGGCGGTGTGGTGCACGGTTCCTCCAGGATGGTGGGAAGACGCCCTTCACCTGGACCAAGTAAGAATTCGAGGGCGATCCAGACACCGCACCCGAATGCTTTGCAATCCCTTGACTTTCGGGGGGCGTTGACGCGTCGATCCGGCCTGGCCAGTGCCCTTCACGACGCCGAGGCTGCTGATCTCGTCATGAGAGAAGCGATCTGCACGACTGCGTCCGCCCTGCTGCTGGCCGTTACGGCTCCGGTGTACGCGAGCACCGCACCGAGCGGCCCTGCGTGACCATCCAGCGCTGACCACGTCGGCCGGTGCCCGTCCCGCGGATGTCTGGGACGGGCACCACCTCGGACTTAGCCAACGATGCGTCGGACGACAAGAATTGAGCCGCCGAGTTCGCCTTCCTTCGACACCATCACCGGCTTGCCGGTCTGGGGGGCGTGCACCGCGTATCCGTACCCGATGGACATGGCCACATGTTCGGGCGCGGACGCTGTTCCGCGGACGAAGAGAAGATCGCCTGGAGCAATGGCGCTCGCGGGGACGCCTCTCCCCTCGTGTACCTGGGTGTGAGTGGTGCGGGTGATCTCCTTGCCGGCCACTCCGTACGCGCGCTGGGTCAGGGAGGAGCAGTCGCACCGCTCGGATGGGTTGGGACCGCGCGGGTTGGTGCAGCTGCCGCCCCACTGGTACATGGTGCCGAGCTGGCCGAGAGCCCAACGGATCGCGGTCTGTACCTGCGTCGGCACATTGGCCGGGATCTGGTAACCCTCCGGCAGGGAGCCGGGCGGGATATTCCCGAAGTCCGCGGTGGCACCCGGTCCGACGCACCCGCCCGGGCCGAGGCCGGGCTGTCCCGGCATCGGCCCGGCGGGAGCGGCGCCGAGGGTGGGGGCGATGGCCTGCTGGAGGGCGGTCGCGAGAGGCTCGTGCTTGGCGTACGCGTCGGGGAAGCCGGATCGCTGGACCTTCTGCGCGGCCACGGTGACGGGCATCTGCTCCCAGTCCTTTAGCTTCATCAGCCTGTCGTAGAACTTTCCCGAGGAATAGACGGGGTCCATGATCTGCTCACGGGTTCCCCAGCCCTGTGAGGGCCGCTGCTGGAACAGGCCGAGCGAGTCGCGGTCGCCGTGATCGCGGTTGATGAGGGTGGACTCCTGGAGGGCGGTGGCCAGTGCGACGACCTGGCCACGGGCCGGCACCCGCTTCTGGATGCCGGTCGCGACGATGACCTTGGCGTTGGGGATCTGCCTCTTGGGCTCGGACAGGCCGGAAACGTTCACGCCGCCGCTCCCGGCGAGCATCTCCTTAACCTTGCGGGCTACCTCGGCAGTGTTCGGGTCGAGGCCGGGCTGGCCCCCGTTCGGGCAGCTGGCCGCCGCGGCGGCCTCGGCCTCGCTCTGGATGAGGTTGGCCGCACGGGATCCGATTGCGGCGAGCAGGACGAGCGCCAGCCCGAGCAGGCCCGCGAGGCCGACCAGCCACCTCTTGAACTTCTTCTTCATGAGCGGCGCTGTCGGCGGCGACGCAGGTTCAGCTCCCGCTCCTCGTTGCGGCTCAGGGACGCGTCGCTGGGCCGTCGCGGAGTCACGGTCGGTACGCGGCGCGGTCCTGGCTGTCGGGGGGTGCCGCGGTTCAGGCGCTGCCGGAGCTGCTGCTGACGCGGCGAGGCCGCCGGCTGGACCTGGACCTGGTAACGGCGCTGGTGGTGCCTAGCGGCCTGCGGGTTGGGCTGGTTTGTCGGAGGGCCCGGCGGTTGCGCGGGCGGGTTCTGCGGCAGGGCGGGTAGGTTCTGCGGCGGGGCGGGCGGGTTCTGCGGCAGGACGGGCGGGTTCTGGCCCAGGATGCCAGCGTTGCTCGGCTGTTGTTGCTGTTGTTGCTGTTGTTGCTGCTGTTGCTGTTGCTGTTGCTGTTGCTGTTGCTGTTGCTGCTGTTGCTGCTGCTGCTGCTGCTGTTGCTGCTGGTACTGGGACTGGCCCGCAGGCCGGGCCGAACGGCGGCGGCTACCTCTGCGGCCGGACTCGATCCGGTTCATCAGCGCGACGGTGCTCACGCTGGAGCTCGTGGCGTAGCCGAGAGCGGCGATCGGATTGCCCGAGGCGAGGGAGACCCCGACCATCGCGGTGCGGACCGCGCCGCGGGTGACCTTGCGGGCGATCGACTGGTTCTTCGCCACCGGGGTCGAGGCGGGTGCGAGGGCGGAGCCGTTGGTCCCGCCAATCCGACCGGAGGACATCTTGTCGCGCCACTTGGCCGCAGCCTGCTTGGACTTGACGGTGAGGGCCTTGCGCTTCTTGATCGCGCCGATGCACACGATGTCCACGGCCAGGAAGCGCAGGGTGAGTTCGTTGCCCCAGTCCTGCTGCATAGGGTCGAGTACGGCCTGGATGATCAGTATGAGGACGGCGAGGCCGATGATGGACGCGAGGAGCTGTCCAAGGGAGTGCAGGACGGATGCCGCCCAGTCCCACAGGTAGCCGCGGCCGGCGCCGGGCAGCAGGCCGGCCACGAGGGCCGGTTCGGCCCGTACGGCGTCCCAGGCGATGCGGCACTGTGCGACCAGGAAGTTGCCTGCGAGACCGGCGATCAGCACGGTGACGATCAGCGCGGCGATGAGGAGGAAGATCGCGCCGCCGAGCTTGTCCAACGAGGCCCGCTTCGCGGCCTGGACATCGCCCTTGACGCAGTCTTTCTCGAACTGCCCCATCGGCGGGCTGCCGAAGTGGTCCTGGGCCCATTGCTTGGCCAAGGGCATGGTCCAGTCGGCAATCTGGGCGCCCATGGGGTCGATCCAGGCCCGGTAGCTGTTGAATTTCTTCAGCGTCTCCATCTGCTGGTTCACGGCCCGCTCGTACGCGAGCTGCGTGATCTTTGCATCGGAGTACTTCTTCGCGCACTCGCCTTCGAAGACCTGGCCGTACTGCAGGAGCATGGCTGGCTTGACGATGAAGGCGTCGGTGAGCGCGTTGGTCAGCGGGCGGGAGAGTGCCCGGCTGCTGGCGGAGTCCTCGTCGTCGGGGGCCTTCTCCTTCGGGCCTGGGTTGGCGTCGAGGATGATGTCGGCGACTTCGAGGGCCAGGCCGCGGGCGGCGGCGATGGCGCCGTCCTGCTCGCCCAGGAGGAACTGCGGGGGCGAGGAGAGCAGGGTGGCGGTGAGCGCGGCGATCAGGAGGGACAGGGCTGCGTCGCCCCATCCCTTCGCCCGGTCCCCGAAGAAGATGCGGACGACCGCGATCAGCGCGCACACCGACAGGAAGAGGCCGGGCAGCCCCATCTGCATGATGACCTGGACGTGCAGGCTGTTGGCGACGGACAGGACTGGTGCCAGGAGCAGCTTGGCGAGGCCGAAGCTCAGCGCCCAGACCATGAGCCAGCAGCAGAAGGCGATGACCCACTTGACGGCCATGAAGCACAGCTCGACGAGCAGGTTCATGATGGCGAGGTCCCAGTCCATCGCGCCGCCAGTGTCCGACCGGACGTTGTAGGCCGAGATCGGCAGGTTCCGCTCATCGGTCACGTTGAAGACGGCCAAGACCCCGCCCTCGTCGGGCAGGAGTTTGCGCAGGCGCTCCTCCTCGGCCTTGAGGAAGGCCTCCTGCTTGTCCTTGGAGGACCGTTTGTTGAGGTCGGCGACGATCTTTTCGATCTCGGCGAGCTCTTCCGGGGTGGGCGTGCGCGTACTGGCCGCGGGCGGTCGGAGGGGGTTAGCCGTCGGCGGGCTGGTGGGCGCCGGAGTCGCGGACGGACTCGGTTCGGCGAGGGCCGGCATCGAGGTGAGCAGGGTGAAGGCGGTGGCGGCAAGCGCCGCTACGAGCAGGGCGAGGCGCAGGCGGGCTGTGCTGAGCAGGCGCAGCCGCTTGAACGGGGCGCGGGAGCTGCTCATGCTGACGCCTGCTGGCTGGTCGGGGTGGTGTGGATGACGCGCTCGATGGCCTTGTCCCGGGGGATGAGGACGCGCATGAGACCGATGCGACCAGCCAGGTCGCGGTAGAGGCACTCCCCCGCGCGGGCACGGCGCTGGTCTTCGGGCAGTCCGAGCGGCGAGAGGCCTCCGGTCACCAGCTCCAAGAGGGTGGTGTCGGTCGCGTCCACGCCGAGGAACTCCAGGCTTCGGGCAGCCAAGGTGCGGCTGGTCTGCCGGAAGACGAAGCGGTGTGGGATGAGTCCGCGGACGATCACACCCTTCTCGTTGTCCGACGGGCCGATGTCGTTGGCGTCGTGGCTGCCGACGTATGCGGCCGCGTTGCGCTTGCGGCCGTCGCGGAGCAGCTCCAGGAGCAGCTCCAGGCCCTCGTCGCTGGAGGTGAGCCACCAGCACTCGTCGAAGACCGTGACGGCGAACTCGTCGCGGGAGCGCATCGCGGTCTCGCGGGAGACCGCGGCGATCAGGTACATGAGCGCCCTGCCCAAGACCTTCTCGAATTCGAGGCGCTGGATGCGGTGCTCGCTCGCGAGCTCGGACTTCTTCGGCAGCTGCAGCGCGCTGACCAGGAAGACCACGCTGTCGGCCCGGTGGGTATCGACGACCGGCAGCGTCTCGTCGAACACCACCCGGGCCAGGTCCTTGCGGGCCACCGAGGCCAGCTTGCGGGCCAGGCCCTGGGCGGCCGCGTCGGTGACGCCGCGCGCGGTGAGCTCCTCCATCAGGGCGCGCATCGACGGCTTGGGCCTGGCCAGTACGGCCTGGACGGCCTCGGACAGGGCGACGCCTTCGAGGTCCATCGGGCGGACGCCGAGGAGCAGGGTGAGGAAGGACTCGGTGAAGCGGGCCGCGACCTCGGGGCTGTTCTCCTTGTAGAGGCGCAGCGGGTCGAGGGAGACCTCTGCGGTGTGGTCGATGCGGATCAGCTGGGTGGTTCCGGGGCAGGCCTTTGCGAACCGCGCCCATTCCTGGTCGGTGGTGCGGTCGACGATGACGGCGCGGCCGCGGGAGCCCGGGCGGCCGAGCTGGTGGCCGCGGGCAAGGACGTTGTAGACGGCGCCCTTCATGCCGACCGACTTGCCGGCGCCGAGCTCGCCGAGCCAGGCCATCGACGCGCTCGCGTTCTCGCGGGGGCCGCGGGCGGGGTCGATCAGGACGGGGCGGGCGCCGCCGGAGGCGACCTGGAGGCCGTAGAGGCCTCCGCGCTCGTCGCCGAGCTGGGAGCCGCACCAGGGCATGGCCATCGAGAAGTCCCGTGCGAGGAGGACCTGCGCGTAGCCGACCATGACCCGGGGGGTACGGCAGCCGGGCAACATCGCCTGCCACAGGCTGGTCTGCTCGCCGACGGGCCTGGAGAAGGTGTAGTCGGTGGAGCCGAAGTCACCCGCGAGGGCGGCGGCGCGGTCCATGGCGTCGTCGGGGCTGTTACCCCAGACGGCGAGGGTGACCATGGCGCGGATCTCGACCTCGCGCCGGTTGGCGGTGAGCCTCTCGTGGTACTCCTCGTTGTCGGCCTGGTTGCGGGCGACGGCGGTGGGCGGGCCGGCCGGGTCGCCTTCGTACTCGGCGGCCTGGGCTTTCAGATGGCGGGCGCGCTTGCGGACCTTCGGTTCGGCCTTCGAGCCGGGGACGATGACCAGGCGGGCGGTCCAGTCGACGGGGTAGGCCAGGTCGTCGAGCTGCTGGAGGTAGGCCGCGCCGGGGAGGGCGAAGGCCTCGGGCATCTCGCTGAGGGCCAGGAGGGCCTGGTAGGAGTCGCCCCACTCGGAGGAGACCTGGAGGAAGCGTCGCGTGAAGGGGTTGGCCGGCAGGGCGGGGCCGGTGTTGAAGTCGGCGCCGCCCTCGCCGACGAGGATCTCTCCCAGGGCCGCGGTGTTCCGGCCGCGGCCGCGGACCGGGGCCTCGGTGCCGTCCGGGAGGAACGGCTCGGCGAGCCCGCGGCGGGCGGAGTGTCCGTAGATCCACAGGATCTCTGCCTCGGACGCCGGCCGCATCGACACACCCATGGGCCACTGGGCCTGGATCCGCTGGGCCTGCTCCAGGCGCCGGCGTACCTCTGTGTCGGTGACGATCGCGGGCATCAGGCCGAGCTGGAGGGAGACTTCCGCCGTCGCCGCCCGGAACGCGGACAGCACCGCGTCCTTCTGCGAGAGCGGGGGCAGCGGGAGCGCGAGCCAGTCGGTGCGGCCGGTCAGCTCCAGGTCCTCCAACTGGTCTAGGACCGCGTGCCCGAGCTGCTCGTAGCGGGGCGCGCGCTCCAGGTCGATGTCGTCGACCATGGCGCGCACCACGGCGGTCGGGTCGATTTGCGGGCACAGGCTCATGAGCATCGGCTCGCCGGTCATCGCCTTGAACAGCCCCTCCAGGGCCTGGAGGCGGCGGCGCTTCACGACGGCCGGGGCGTGAGAGTAGTTGGTAGCGGCGACGCGCCAGACGGCCCAGACGGTGCCGTGGGTGGTGAAGATCAGGTTGTTCTGGACGTGTCGGATCGGCAGGCGCATCGTCAGGTCTCCGGTCAGGTGCGGTTCGTGGGGGCGCGGCGGGCGAGGAGGGCTTGCACCCCCGAGGCCACCGGTGCGCCGGGCGCCGAAGGCTGGGCGGCTGCCGGTGGCTCGGCGGCGGGTGCCGCAGGGCGGGGCTGGACCGGCCTGGGCTCCGGTGCGGGAGCGGCATCGCTCGTCGGCCTGGTGGCCTCGGCGGCCCGTTCGTCGGCGGGCAGGTGGATGCGGGTGTCGCCGCGGGTAGGGCGGGCCGGCCGGTAGGTGCGGCCGCGGAGCTGGCCGCGCCGGGGTGCGGCCAGCATCAGGGCGATGCTCAGCAGGGCGGCCGCGGGGTTGCGGCCGTCGATGTGGAGGTGTCGCAGCACGAACGCCACTGCGGCGGGCAGGACCAGGAGGACGATGATGTCGAGCCAGCCGTTGCCGCCCCAGACGGGGCGGGTCAGGATCAGGGCGGCGACGGTGGCGACGATCCCGGCGAGCTGGGTGAGGGTGTAGGGGCCGCCGGGCAGCCGGATCCCGCGGCCGCCGTTGACGTCCCGGATCACTCCGTGGACCAGGGGCGCGCGCCGGGCTTTGGTGTAGCAGCGGCCGATCAGCTCGAAGTCCGGCTCGCCGCCCCCGGCGGCGGCCTCGGTCACTGGTCGCCCTGGACGCCGTTGGAGCCGCCCTGGTACTGGACGATGTCCTCGGTGGTCTTGTTCTTGAGGGCGCCCATGTTCGCGGACAGGCCCCAGACGATCGCCGCGAAGATGACGGCCATGATCGTCGGGCCAGGTGCCTTCGTCTTCCAGCCCACGATCACGATGAAGATCCCGCACAGTGCCGGGATGGCCACGTCGAAAATGAGGGCCTTGATGGCGGTGCCCAGGCCCGTGCCGGTCTGGATCCAGCCCGCGGCCAGCGTGATGGTCTCGTTCATGCCGTGCTCCTCTTATGCGGTGGGGGCGGGTGCCGAGCCCGGGGCGCCGGAGGCGGCCGGCCCCGGAGTCGGTGAGGTGACGGCGGGGGCGCCGTCGAGGCTGGCGATCTCCCAGCGGCCCGCGCGCGCCTTGAGGGTGAGGGCGTAGGTGAGCGGGAGCCGCACTTTGTCCTGACCGGTCGCCCGGAGGGTGACGAGCAGGCGCAGGGTCGTGCCGTCACCGGGGACCGAGACGACCGGCTCGCCGCCGGTCTCGCCCTCGACGGCGAACTGGTCCACCGCAACGCCCGAGTACGGCGCCGGGGACGGCGCGGCCAGGCGGGTGCCCGGCGCGAGGTAGCGGTCGAGTTCGGCGCCGGCCTTCGTGAGGTAGGCGGTCAGGAAGCTGGTGACCGCCTGGGTGCGCGGGTCGGTCGGCAGCGCTGGGCGCATCGCACCGTAGACCAGCTCCGGTGTCTTGGCCCGCTCGGGGGCGGCGACCTCGGCCGGCAGCGCGAGCGCGGTGTACGCGGTCGCTCCCCCGGCGCCGGGCGCGGTGGCCACGGGCACCTGGAAGTAGCGCACCGCGTCGGTCGCGGCTGTCGGGCTCGAAGAGGCGCCCGGCTGCGTGGACGGCGTGGCCGTCGGCGTCGCGCCGGTGACGCGGGCCGCGACCGTGACCGCCCAGACCGAGGTGTCGGTCTGTCGCAGCCGGACGACGGTCAGCTGCTCGCCCCAGCGCTGGCCGGAGACTCCGTCGAGCTGAAGATTGCTGGCCGGCGGGTAGTAGGCGGCGAGCTTGGGCTCGTCGCCGCGCCCGGCGGAGAGGTAGGCGGCGACGAAGAGGCTCGCGAATCCGGCCGCGCCCTGGCCGCCGCTCGCGGGCGGTGCGGGCGGTGCGGTCTTCGGCGCCGGAGACGCGGACGTGGTGGGCACCGACAGGTAGGCCAGCGCGCCCAGCAGCGGGCCGAGCACGATCAGGCCCCAGACGATCCAGCGGATCAGCGCGGCCGAGTTGGCCTGGGCGCCGGTCGACCAACCACCGACCCAGCTGGCGTCATGAACGGCCTCGGCCTCCTGGGCATCCGGCGCCTGCGGTGCGGCCAGCGCGGCCGGCTTCTGGCGGCCGGTGAGGACGGGGCTCATGCCGTCTCTCCGGCCGAGCGCAGGGTGTGGCCGGCCAGCTCCGCGATCCGGCTGCGGAGTTCTGCTTCGGGCCGGCGGCTCAGCGCGGCGAGCGAGGCGAGGACCGGCTCGGCGTCCTCGTCGAGGAAGGCGCGGAGTTTCTCGTGGGTGCCGGGGTCGAAGGGGCGGGCGACGAGGGCGGCGCCGAGGTGGATCAGCAGACGCTGGGCGCGGGTGACGCGCTCCTCGTCCGCGTCCAGCGGCGTCGCTGCGGCGGGTGTGGTCAAGACGCATCTCCAAAGGGGGGAGCGGACGGTGGCCTCGGCGGTGGTCCCCTTCATGCCGCGGCCTCGGGCTGGAGGGATGCTGTGAGGCGGGCCAGGGCCCGCGAGCGGCGGCGCTGCCAGGCGCCGGCCGTGGTTTCGGCGCGGGCGGCGGCCTCGACGTCCGGGATGCCGCCGCTGATGTGGTGCCAGGCCAGTGCCTGCGCGTCCGCCGTCGACAGCGCGCCGTCGCGCATCGCGTCGAGGAGGAGCTCCAGGAGCTCCAGCCGGGCCGGGGCGGTCGCGGCATCGTCGGCCGGTCCGGCGTGGAGGCCGGCTTCCGTGGCGGCCGCGCGCACGGTGCGGGCGCGGGCGATCTCGTAGGGGCCGGGTGACCGGTCGGCGAGCTGCTCCGCGGCCGCGAGGTCCTCCCCCGCCGGCCCCTGCTCGGCGGCGAGCTCGGCCAGGACCCGGCGCAGGGTGTCGAGGGTGAGGTTGGCGGCGGGCCGTCCGGGGCGGAGGTGGATGCGGCCGGCGCGGGCCACCTCGTAGAGGGCGGCCACGGTCACGTGACCGACCGCGTCGCGAGTGCGGCCGCCGGTCGCGTGGATCTGTCCGCGGGTGATGCGGATGACGGCGGGGAGCATCGCCTGGACGATGACGCGACCGGCGAGTACCGCCGATCGGTCACGGCCGGCAGCGAGCTGGAGGAGGACCCTCAGGACGGCATCGGTCAGTTCATCGGTCACGCCGCCGGCCGTCGGGCGGAGCGCGGCCAGGAGCTGCTCGGGCGTCAGGGAGCCGGACCAGGAATCGGTCACGGCGGCGATGCCGTCGGTCAGGTGGCCATCGGTCACCCAGTCGGTCACCGCCTGGCGCACGGCGGGGTCCGCGCACAGCGCGGCCCAGTCGGCGTCCAGCCGGTCGAAGTACCCGCCGCCGTCGGCGGGGTGCGAAGCGTCGTGCACGGCACGTCTCCTTTCGGATCTCGTGCCGTACACACTCCTCAGACCGGCTTGCCCGAAGGCTTGCCCGCAACCCTAAAAGCGCAGATGGGAGGCTTGCCCTCTAGCTGGGCAAGCCTCCCGTGACCGATTGGGCAAGCCTGGTGGGGGCTGGGCAAGCCTCCTCGTGACCGGTCCATGCAACTGCGGGCAAGCCTCCCTGGGTGGTGGGCAAGCCCTGGAATTCCAGAGTGGAGGCTCGCCCAGGGGCGGGCGCGAGGACACTGCGGGCGGGCGCCCGGCGGCCGCGGATCGGTCATGACCGGTGACCGATGGGGTCTCGATCGGTCACCGGTCGCCGGGCCCGGGATCGGTCACGGGCGGGGCCGGGCATCGGTCACGGGTTCGGCCGCGGGCGGGTTCGTCCATCGGTCACGGCGCCGGTCGCGCGACCGGTCACGTGCCTATCAGTCACAGCGGGGCGGCTGCGCGGGCTGGCCGGGAGCGGTGGCCGGTGACCGGTCACCGCTCCCGACCTGGAATCGGTCAGCTGCTGCCGACGGAGCGGAGGTGCGCCCGGCTCTGCTGCCGGCGCTGTCCCTCCAAGTGCTTCTGGGCATCGAGCACACGGCGCTGGCCCGTCTTGGGTGAGACCCCCAGGCGCCGGGCAGCCTCAGCTCCAGACAGCTTCTTCCCGGCCTCCTGGGCCTCCATCAGCCAGTAGGCCACCAGCTCGACCTCACGCTGAATCGGGTCTGCTTCGGTCGGCACCTCGTCGGCCTGCTGGCGAGGCACCCGGGCGGTCGCTTCACCGGACGCGGTCACCTCGGCTACCCAGTCCTGGCCCTCCGTCACGGTCGGCGCCGCGAGCACGGGCTGCTCGAAGGAACGGCCCGCGGGTACGGCCGGGCCTGCGTCGGCCACCGAGGCCGTCGGCGCGGGGACCGCTCCGGCGGGCAGTCGTACGGGCTCGGCCGACGGTTGCGTCAGGCTGTGGATGCCGTGCGCCGGAGCCGCAGCCGCCGGCGCGTCGGTCATCGGCTCCTCGGCCGCCGGTACGGGAGCTGGGAGCGCGGCCGCTTCTGCCGCTGCGGCCCGGAGCTCAGCGAGCACCGGTTCCATCAGGGCATCGGACAGAAGGCCATCGGTGTCCTGGTCGGTCAGGCCGTAGTCCCGTGCGAGGAACGCCGCGAACTGCTCCGCAGACGGAACCGCGCCGTACTGCCCCATGAAGTCCCGTCCGGCTAGTACCAGGTCGACGAGGACAGGTTCGGGCGCCGTGTCCCAGGCATCCGGAGCGGCATCCTCGACGTCGGCCGGAGATTCCGCTTCCGGGACGGGGATTTCCTCAACGGGTGGCTGGGCGGCCGGGGGCAGCTCGGGCGCATCTGCCGATGTCACCAACTCCGGCTCAGCAGCCGGCACGGGCGAGGGCGTGGTCTCGGGGCGCGAGAGCAGGACCGGGCTCAGGCCGGCTGCAGTCAGTCCGGCGGCTGCGGTCTGCGCGAGCGGGACGCCGATCTTCGCGAGGCGCAGCGGCATCAGCGACTCGACCGGCGCCTTGCGCTTCCAGGAGCGCCCGAACCGGGCCTGGAGGCGGGCCTGGTAGATCAGCCGGTCCTGCTCCAGCTTGATGACCTGCTCGTAACTCCGCAGCTCCCACAGCTTCATCCGCCGCCACAGCCGGAACGTCGGCAACGGCGACAGCAGCCAGCGCGTCAGCTGCACGCCCTCCATGTGCTTGTCGGCGGTGATGTCCGCGATCCGGCCCACCGCGTGGCGGGCCGCCTCGACCGACACCACGAACAGCACCGGAATGACCGCGTGCATGCCGACACCCAGCGGGTCCGGCCACGACGCCGCGCCGTTGAACGCGATCGTCGCCGCCGTCAGCAGCCACGCGGTCTGCCGCAGCAGCGGGAACGGAATCCGCATCCAGGTCAGCAGCAGGTCCAGCGCGAGCAGCACGCAGATGCCCGCGTCGATCCCGATCGGGAAGACCAGGGAGAAGTTCCCGAAGCCCTTCTCCTCGGCGAGCTCGCGCACCGCCGCGTACGAACCGGCGAAACCGATCCCCGCGATGATCACCGCGCCGGCGACCACCACACCGATCAGAATCCGGTGGGTACCGGTCAGCTGCGGGGCACTCACTGATTTCTCCTCATCTGTATACGGTTCGGGGTACTGCCGTCTCAAAGATCCATTCACCCTGTCATGGGGTGCGCCCCCATCCCCGGGGATGGGGATGAGGGCGCAGTCGCTATCGGTTTCGACTACTGGGTCAGCAGCTTGGCCAGGGTGTGCCGGTCCTCGGCGGACATGTGCTCACGCAGCAGGCTGTTGAGCGCTTGCGGGTTGTGCCAGGGCAGCCGCAGAGTTCCGCTGTCCTCCCCCGTCCGGGGAGTCTGCTCGTGGGGCGGCGTAGCTTGCCCGCCGGGCGCGGGGGGTGAAGTGATAACTGAGTTATCAGCCGTCGCTCGGGGGCTTTCCGCAACGACCTCCGGCTCGCGGGCGGTAACTGAGCTGTCGGCCGGAGGGTGTTCGGCGGGCGGCGGCTCGGCGGGCGGGGCGATAACTGAGTTATCAGTGCGCTGCCGGGGCCGGGCTGCTGCCTTGCGCTGCTCCTTCTTCCGCCGCTCCGCTTCGATGCGCTGCGCGACTGCGGTTCGCTGTTGCTCGTGGTCGAGCTTGGAGAGCCCGCGAACCTGGTTCACCTGGACGGAGCCGGCGGTCAGGTCGGCCTGCAAGTCGGGGGCGAGCGCGAGCAGGGAGAGCTTCTGCGAGATGTTCGCCTGGGTCATGCCGAGACGCTTGGCCGCCTGGTGCTGGGAGCCGTAGAAGGCTACGAGCTTCTGCAAGGCATGGGCGTCGTCGATCTCATTGAGCGGCTCGCGCTGGGCATTGGCGATATAGGCCGCCTCCAGCATCGCGGTGTCCGTGGAGGCGAAGTCGTCATTGAGGGTGACCTTTATGGTCGCCAGCTGCGCTTCGTGCGCGCCCGCCAGCCGCCTGTGGCCGTCGACGACGACGTACTGCGCCCCGTCGGCCAGCTCGCTCTCGCGCCCTGACCGGTCCTTGAGCCAGGCCTCAACCGTCGCAACGGTGATCGCCTGGACTTGACCGATCTCCAGGAAGCTGGCCGCAAGATCGCTGACGTCGCCTACGTCTTCACGAGGGTTGTCCGGGTTGTGGCTGATCGCGCTGAGGGGGAGTTCGACCGGCGGTCCCTCGGCGGCGGTTCCCATCAGCGCGTCGACGAGCTGCCCGCGGCCGCTGGTTGCGCGGTTCACCGCGCCGAATGATGCCGAGGCCCCGACACGGTCGGCGGCGCTGGAACGGTTGCTCACAGCAGCTCCTTCGCGATGGTGCGCATGACCTGGGACTGTTCGCAGTCCGGCGCGTACGCCAGGAGAGGTTGCTTGCGCCGCACGGCTTCGCGTTGTTCCTTAAGTCGGCCGATGGTGGCGAGCACGCGAGGCTCCTTGAGCTGCTTCCATGCCTCCAGCGAGGAGGTGACGACGTAGCCGTCTCGGGAGTCGTACATGTTGACGACCAGGCCGAGGTAGTCGACAGCGATGCGCCAGTCGAGTTTCCCCGATTCGATTTGCTCGATGAGCATTTCGTAGGCGTCGGCGGAAGAATCTTCGGCGAGGACCGGCACGATCACTCCGGATCGGCCCTCTTCTTCGCCCTCCCGGCGTCGTGCGAGGTAGATCGCCGCGTCCATTTCGACACCGAGACTGGGCGGTGAGTCGATGACGAAGGCGTCGTAGTCCTCTTCCAACGGCTCCAGGGCGAGTTCGAGGGTGCCCTGCCGGTTACGGGAGGGCGCGATCATGATGCCCAGCAGGAACGCGTCGGCACAGGCGGGAAGCACGTCGAGGCGTCCTCCGAACCGGGGGTCCTCCACCGTGGTGATCAGATTCTTGATCTCCTCCGGTGGGAGGCGGAAGCCGGGGGCCATGAACTTGGCGAGACTCGGCTCGTCTCGGTGGATCTTCGGCAGGCCCAGTTGCTTTGTCAGGTGTCCCTGCGGGTCGTAGTCAACAAGGAGGACCCGTTTGCCCGGCCCGCCGTTCTCCGGGGATTCCGCGAGAGCCTGGGCGAGACCTGCCGCCACCGCAGTCTTGCCGACGCCGCCCTTTTGGTTGCATACGACAATCCGCTGCACCATCCGGTTCGGAAGAGCGGCGTTCGGTGTCGGAAAGACGCGGGGGGAGGGGTGCGCGGACAGCCACGTGGACACCGACTGTGAGAGTCCCTGGACGAACGGGATGCCTCGGGACTTGCAGGTTTCCTTGAGCAAGTCCCATTGCCCGGGCGGCAGGTAGGTGGAGAAGTTTTCAGCGCCGGCGGTGTCGATGATTTCAGGCTCATCGTTTGCGGTGCGCCATCTGTTGACGCCCTCGCTGACAGCGTCCTGGATGTCGATGCCGAGTTCGGCTGTCCGGACCTTCAGGTCCTGGCGGAGCCAGAGCGGCAGTTTGGAGACTACCTTCTCTCTGTCACCGGAGGGGATTGGAGTGACCATGGGGGAAGCATACTAACTTCGCGCCGAGTTCGGCCTTGGCGCGCCGAACCGTGGGTGGCAAGTCCGTCTTCTGCAGTTCACAGCCCCGGGGCCCGTCCGGCGATCCTTCCGTGAACCCCGACGGGGCCACCAGCCGGTGCGCTAGCCGACCATGATCGTCATCGGCACCAACTGCTGCACCAACTCCCCGCGAGGTCGTATGGGTAACTACCCGAAGAGGTGACCACTTTCCTGCCGGAAGGAACGCCCCTGCCCCGCCCCGCCTCTACACCCTGCTCTCGACCACCGGACCCGACGGCTACCCCGTCCAGCACGTCAGCGCCCAGCCGCCAGGCACGTACACCGCCTTCCTCGTGGACGGCCGCTCGCGGTGCGCTGGATAAGGTCAGCGCACTTGTTCGATGTCCCTGGGAGATTTCATGCTCAAGTCCTCGCTGCGCCGTGCAGCCGTCGCGGCCGTGACGCTGTCCGTGCTCACCGTTTCCTGCGGCGCCGACGCCAAGCCCGACCGTCCGCAGGCCGCCGCGTCCCACGCCGGCGCGCAGGGCGCTGCCACCCCGTCCGAGACGTCCGGGAAGGACGGACCTTCCGACCCTGACGACTCGTCCGACGAGTCGTCGGGATCCTCCGGTACGGCGACTCCCGCCCCCGAGGCCGTTCGAGACGCCTTCGCCGGGCTTCAGGCGACCCTCGACGACTCGTGCGCAGACCCGGGCAACTGCTCGTACGTCCTCAGCCGCACCTACGAGGAACTGCACGGCCTGGACGAGGCCATGAAGGCGGACCCGAAGGGCCCCGGCCACTTCCCCGAGCCGCTCGCCTGGATCAGGAAGCTCGACGCGAAGCTGGGTGGCGACCTCGGATTCGAGAACCTCAAGAAGAACCAGAAGCTGCTGATCAGTACCCGCGACAGGATCAACACCTGGATGCAGGGACACCCGGACGACTACCGCTGACCCCCGTCCCCACGAAGCCGGCCGGATCGCTCCCGCCACGCGTACCCGACTCCCCACTCTTCGACGGCTCGTACATCGCCGACCCGGCGGAGTGCCTGTAGCAACCGGCGGGCCGGGGCGGCAGTCCCGGTCCGTCACCCACACGAGTGCAGAATTCTTGCCATTTTCCCCGGAGGCTAGACGGGCCCGATTCGGCCCGTCAGTCTGGCCATGTAGAACAAGCAGAACCCGGCAAGAATGCACCGGAAGGACTCATGAAGATCACCATCGAGGGCGCATCGGAGCAGTTCGCCGAGAAACTCCTCGCGCTCGTCGCCGAGCACCGCGCCGAACTGACCGTCACCGCCGACACCGACTGGACCGCCGAGCGGGCCGAGCGCTACCTGCGGGCCCTGACCGGCGGCGCCCGGCACTTCGCCCGCCTCGTCGTCGCCGGCGGCGGCCGCGCCGACGCCAACCAGTTGCGAGAGGAGTTCGACCGGGGGCTGCGCGGCCCCACCGTCGCCCTGTCCCGCGCCATGCCACGCGGCGTCCGGGAAGGCTGGTGGCCCGAGGGGACCCCAGCCCCGATCCGCGTCGAGTACGACCCGGAGAACCCCAGCTGGCAGCGCGCCGTCGCCTACACCATGGACGCCGCCAACGTGCCCCTCTTCCGGGAGGCGCTGCGCCGCGTCGACAAGCCTCCGAGGATCACCATCGACCCTTCGCCCCAGCCCGAGTGGCAGCTCGCCTTCGAGTCCGACAGCAGCCACGGCCCCGCCTGGGTGCTGCGTTACGGCGTGGGCGGTGCCGCCGAAGAGGCCCACGCGACCACCGCGTTCAGATACGACGACCGGGAGCAAGCGCAGGGCTGGGCCACCGGTTACCTCAACGACTTCCACGACGAAATCGTCCGCCTCTGGGCCCCCAACTCCACCTGGCCCTTCACGGCGGCTCCCACCCGCTGGACGGCCGTCCTCGACGACACCGACGGAGAAGGAGAGACCCCGTGACCGACCTCGACCCCACCCACCAGGAACCTACGGGCTCCGCCGCCCTGCCGCCCGGCGCGCTCCTGGTCGCTGTCGGTCCCGCCGCCTCGGGCAAGTCGACGTTCGCGGATACCGCGCCCGTCGACGTGGTGGTGTGCCTCGACGTCCTGCGAGGCGAGCTCGGCGGGGGGCCGGGCGACCAGACGGCGACCCCGGCTGCCGTCGCCCGTCAGGACTCTCTGCTGGAGCAGTACCTGAGCGCCGGGACATCGGTGTTCGTGGACTCCACGAACCTGGAGGAGCGTGTGCGGGCCGGGCTTGTCGAGCGGGCCCGCCGGCACAAGCGCCCCGCCGTCGCCCTGCGCTTCTTGACCGACCTCGACACCTGCCGGGCCCGTAACGAGCTCCGCCCGGCTGATCGGTGCGTGCCGGAAGACACCTTGCGCTGGCAGCACCGCACGGCCCTCGCGGTCACCCCGGAAGTCCTCTACGCGGAAGGCTTCACCGCGGTCTACACGATCCGCCATCTCCCCGAGGTCCGCTTCGCCGTCCTCACCACCTCCGACCGGCGGCATGCCTTCTACTGGGCGGCCCCCGCCGAGTCCTTCGACCAGCTGCTCACCGTCTGGAACCGGGAGGAGGACATCACCGCCGCGCCGTTCGAGTTCACCGACCCCGAACTCGTCGCCGAGACGCAGGCATGGATCGCCCGTACGCGGCAGGAAAGCGGACGCCTCTCGACCGTGATGGTCGGCTCGGTCGAAGACGGCCGGTGGGTCAACTGGAACCTTGACAGCCCCCGGCCGCCGGTCCCCGCGTCCTGAAATCGATCTCCAAGAAGGGAAGAACGACCATGGGAATGTACGAAGAGGAACTTGCTGCTGGGAAACGGGCCCGCCACGGGGTATGGGGCTGCACCTGCGGTACCGACAACCCGCGGCACTACGACGCGTGCACCGGATGCCAGCGGCCGTCCTGGACGTGTGCGGCCTGCGGCACCGTCAACCCGCAGCGTTCGACGTGCACCGAGTGCGGCGGGGAGACCCCCGCCGAACTCCTCGGCGACGAGGGCGAGCCGACGTACGCGGAGTGGTGCGCCCTCCAGGTCGGCCCCCGCCGCGTCGGCGGCACCTACGAGGCCGGGTACGACGGCAGCCGGTACGAGGTCCTCGGCATCGAGCACGGGCCGCGCCCGCTCGGCCAGTGGCCGACGTGGGACATCACGGTCCGCGGGACCGACGGGCGGGTGCGCACGCACTGCACCGGCTGGGACCCGCGCCGGGACCGCATCATCGCCCAACCGCTGCCGACCGGCGACCGTTCCGTCGACGGGGAGCCGCAGTGACCGCCACCCCCGACTTCGCGACCAGCGCTGAAGAAGCCAAGTTCTGGGTGGAGATGGGCATGGGCGAGATGGATGACGCCCATGCCCGTGCACTGATGACCGAGGTACGTAACGAGATCACATGGGGCCTGGTCAAGCTGCTGCGCGCCCACGGCCACGAAGCCGCCGCGCAGCTCCTCGACAACACGCTCCCGCCGCCGCCCGACTAGGCATCGGCCGACGTACGACGCAGCGCCGGGTCCCGGAGACAGTCTCAGTGTCTCCGGGACCCGGCTGCCACGTACGCTACCGGGCTGCCTCACCAGATGACTCGACGGCCCTCACGGAGCCTTCGGCGCCCGTGACCAGCCATACACCGACAGACCCACCCGGAAGTAGCGCTCGATGACTGGAATTTGGCTGGCTCTCCCCACGCGGGCGGGGACCCGTTGTAGCGTCGACGGCCTCCATGAGCAGGAGGTATGGAGGTCGCTGTCCGGCCTGCCGTGCAGCACACAACGGCCGCCGGGAGGCTTTCGACGGCGGCGTTCGTGAACCATCCCATTTCCTATGCCCCACCCCATAGACAAGAAGCTATGGGGTGGGGCATAGTGATGTGTGTCGGGGAGCACAGACCCCGCCGAACCCGAGGGGGACACGATGACCGCACTCACCGCCACCGCCGCCGCGACCGAGGCCCACGTCACCGTCGCCACCATCCGTGCCTGGTGCCGCAACGGCGTCGTCGCCGCCACCAAGACGGCCGGCCGCTGGGTCATCGACACCGTCTCCCTCGCCCGTCGCCTGGAGATCGGCGCCCGCCGCCGGGCCCGCAATATCACCTGCGTCCAGCCCAACGTCGAGAACATGCCGGCCAATCGAAGGGGTTCCAACGCCATGTGGGACGACACCATGCGGGAACACCACGCCTCCCTGATGGCCGGTGAGTACTACCGGTACGACGACTCGGAGGGTGATGCCTACGAGATCATCCGGAAGTACGGGCGCTGGGACGACCCGGAGAACTGCACGGACGAAGACCTCAAGCGAAGGTTCGGGAAGAACTGGCTGCCGGTGGTGACCGTCATCCGCCAGGCGGCCGCCCTCACCCGGGAGCAGGCGGAGAGGATGGCCACCCCTGCCCCCATGGCCGAGCACGAGCTGGACTGGTACATCGAGAAGGTGGAGGAGGCAACCGGACGGGACCTCGACACCGACCCCTTGTGGGATGTCGTCGGGGAAGCGGGCGACGAAGCCACGGACCCCATGTGGACAAAGGGTGACACCTACTGGCAGAACCGCATGGCCTATCTGGCTGTGCTCATGGCGGCCACGCTGGGGGACGAGATCCCCGAAAAGCTGCACTCCCAGATGACGGAGACCTGGAACGCCGCGTTCTGAACTCGCGGCCATTCGTACCGTCCGCTACGGCTATGGCGAGTCCCGCGTCGCCACCCGCCAGGAGATGTGGGAGGCCGTCGTCACCGGCATCCGCACCGGCCCTCGCAACCCTCTGAACCCTCAACCCCGCAAGGAGCCCACCATGATCACCACCGGATACGGCAGCTGGTACAACCACACCGGGAGCAACCTCAGCCCCGAGGGCGACATCGCCGACTACATGAACGGCGGCGGCTCCGACTGGTGCGAGCGCATGGATGAGGCGGGCGCGACCAAGGCCATCGCGGACGACTACCGTGCCGCCGTCGACGCCGCCCTCCCCGAGGGGATCTACCTGAGCGGTGACGAGTTCCTCGGCCTCCACCAGACCGACCCGAACTACACCGACGAGATCGCCGAGTTCGACATCAAGGCCGCGATCGAAGACATCGACCTGGAGCCGATCGTGCGGAAGCACGACATCGACGCCTGACCTACATCCCACCACGCGGGGCCGCCCCTCACCGGCAGCCCCGCACACCCCTGCCCAGGAAGGCATTCCCGCTGATGACCTCCGACCACGACAGCCTCCGCACCCACTTCCTCGCCGCCGTGAGAGCTGCCGACCTCCGCGCCGAAGAGGCACGCTCCGGGGTGGAGCTGGCCGCCGACGAGCGCGCACACGCCATCCTCGCGGCCGTCGAAGCACTGCCCCGCGGAGAGGGCCGCCCTCGCGTGGCGGAGTGGCTGGGACGCAACGTCCTGCAGGTCGACGTCGCGCTGCGCCGGGCCCGGCAGGGAAGCCCCGCGCGCACCCTGCCCGTGGGCGCCATGGACCGCATCCTCGACGACCTGCGCGCCTCACTTCCCCCGCTGCCCGCCACCCACTGGCAGGCTGTGGCCCACGTCGTGCGCGGCACCGTCATCGACAGCACGTGGCTGCACGACCCGGCCGGCCTCCTCGCCGACGACATCGCCGAGGCGGGCGACGACCTCGGCGGCATCGACACCACGGCACTGGCCAAGGCGGTACGGGGCTGGTCGGCGGGGCAGACGCTGGCCGTCATCGACGCCTGCCAGCAGGGCAGCCTCGCCGAACTGCCCACACAGGGATGAGACGCACGGGGACACTGCGTGCAGAAGCAATCACAACCACCAAGGGGGAATCCGTGAAGGGCAAGGAAGCAGCGCAAGCGGCCGCGCGTCGCCAGCGCCAGGCAGAGGCGGAAGCCGAACGGCTACGTGACGAGCTGGCCAGGCTGCACGAGCAGCACGCAGCAGAGACCGCAAGCCTGCAGGAACAGATCGACCAGCTCACCCGGACACACATCGCGGAGGCCGGCAAGCTGGCCGGCCAGGCTGTTCTCGCCGCACAGCAGGAGGCAGCGAACGCCCGGCGCGAGGCGGGGACTTCCCAGGAGGAGGCGGAGCAGGTTCGCGCGGTGCTCGACGCGCTTGTTCGCAGTGCCTGCCAGTACCTGTCGATGAGCCAGGGCATGCAGCCCCTGGCCGCGCTCGTAGCCGTCCTCGTATGGATGACCGGGAAGCCGTCCAACGAGATCACGAATCTGGAAGAAACCGCATCGCGGCTGTCGCTGCCTCAGGACGGCTGGGCCTTTCGCCTCCTGCGTAGTCGGCGCAGTTGGCTGCGTCAACTGCGGGGCCCAGGGCAAAGCTGGGCGAACGTGATGAGCCTGGAGGAGGCGGAGCGGGACTACGCCGACGAACTGCTCCACCCCGACTACGACCCGGCCTGGTATGCACCCACTCCCAGCCCCTCCCGCCCCGCGTCGCACGCGGCCAATGTCTACCTGCGGAAGGGATGAACCGTGCGCCACGAAACAGCCCGCCTGTCACCTGTCTGTAAGCAGGGGAACATCGAGGCCCTTCCGGCGGAGTCCCGGTGAGCCTTCGCCCCAGCGGCCTGCCCAAGGCGCGCGCCCAGCTTCTGCGGCACCTGGAAGACCCTGCGTCAGCGCTGCGGAGCACGACCAGCGAGGCGCAACGGCCCGGCCTTGAAGTAGCGACCACGCACGTGCGGGCGGCCGACCTGTACTGGGTGACCAAGGACATGGCCGCGCTCGCCGTGTCCGCCGGCGGTCAGCTCGCCGCGGCGCGGTGGGCGACCGCGGACCGGCCGTCCGCGTGCGGGCTGATCTACTTCGACGGCGGCATCGGCATGCTCGACGCGCAAGGTGTGGAGATGCCTGTGGACGCCATGACGTGGGGGCCGAGCAGCTCAGGCTGCGAGGTCGGCTTCTACATGGACCGCCGCCGCGTGGACGAACGTCTGCGCAGTACCGGCATGACGTTGGTCAAGGAGGACGTGCCGCCGCTGGTGCCGATGGTGTCCTTCGCCGCCCCGGTCACCACCGAGCCGCACCCGATGGCGGAACTCGACGACGAACCCGCCGTACTGTTCGGCGCGTTGGCGGCGGCGTGGCTGCTGATGCAGCAGCCCCAGCTCGTCGACCGCACCCGCGAACGCGCGGACGGGCCCACCCGGCGCGCCCACGCCCGCCAGAACCTGCCGTCACCGGATATCACGGTGGTGGACCTGCGCCGCCAGTACACCCCGCAGGACCGCGACCCGGACGCCGGCGGTGACGGGCGCACGTACCGGCACCGGTGGGTGGTGTCCGGGCACTGGCGGAACCAGGCTTACGGGCCTGGGCAGTCCCTGCGCCGCAAGACGTATGTACCCGCCTATGTGAAGGGTCCTGACGGGGCGCCGCTGCTGTCGACGGAGAAGGTCAACGTGTGGCGGCGCTGACTGGGCGGAGCGGTCATCGCCAGGTGCCGCGCAGTGCCGCGGCGGAGAACCCGGGCCCGAATGCTGCCATGACCCCCCGTCGACCCGTCGGCGGGGGGCTTTTCGTGTGTGCGGCGCAGGACCGGCGCCGGTCTGCCCCGAGATGATGATCGGCTGGTACGGGAGGTGATGCCCGATCACCAACCGTGATCATTCACCGTCCAAGATCCACTTTCGACACACAGCCTAGAGGGGCTTGAAGGCGATACCGGCGAAGGCGGCGGCCTCCTCGGGCGGACGGCGGCGGAACTTGCTGCTGGGGTGCCAGTGGTGCGGGGCGGTCAGTCCCGGGCCGAGGTGAACGAGGCCCCCGAACAGGGCGGCGATCTCGTCCCTGCTGCGGGGGTAGATGTCGAGCAGGTGATTGGCGTAGGCCTTCACGACGGCGTCGACGGTGCCGGGGTGCCAGTGACCGGTGAAGTGGGTGCACGACAGAAGGCTGCCCGGTGGCATCCACTCCCGCAGAACCCGGAGGGATCGGCTGACGGCGTCGCTCTCGATCCACGGCAGCACGTCATGGAGTCCTACGGCGACTGGCTGGCTCAGGTCGATTACCTCGCGCACTTCCGGCGATGTCAGGAAGGCGTTCATGGCCCTCACGTCGGCCCGCACCACGCGCTCGCGGGGACTCTGCTCCAGAGCGGTACGAGCGTGCGCGAGGACGCACCAGTCGTGATCGGCGTAGACCACGCGGTAGTCGCCCTCCGCGAGCTCGTGGGTGTTCTGGCCGTGCCGGACGGGGTAGCCGCATCCCAGGTCGAGGAACTGGCGGATGCCGCGGGCTGCTGCGACGCCGACGGACCGTTCGGCGAACTCGCGGTTGATGAGGGCGGCCGTCCGTGCCCACGGGGCGACCTGGGTGATGGCGTGCGCGGCAACACGGTCCGGCCTCATGTTCCAGACATCGCCGAGCAGCCAGTTGTAAAGACGCGACGAATTCGCCCTCTCAAGCCAAAGTCTCTGCTGGTCGTGACTTCCTGCGCCCGTCGGGCCGTTCACGTAGCGGCGTCGGTCTTTTGGGCGGGCGCGAGCCGGCGCTGCACCACCAGGACGTCGGTAAGGGTCCGTACGTGTCCGGCCAGGGCCTCGGCGTACTTGAAGGCGGCATCGTGGTGGCGCCGGATCGCGCTTCTGTCCGCCTGCCTGCTCTCGAACTCCCTTGCCGCGGTGCTCCATCGCTCGATGAGGATGCTCCCGCCGTGGGCGGCCTGGTGGTACCGGCCGCGGAGCTTTCCGTGAGGGGCCCCGTCGATCTCCGCCAGCATGGCCGTGAAAGTCGTCTCCAGGTCCGCGATGGCCCGGAAGAGGACGTCACGGTCGGGGAAGTACCGCAGGCCCAGGATCGACTGGTACAGGGCCCGGGTCGCCACCAGGTCGATAGGCTCCGTCTGCGGGTCTGCGGTGGTCGTGGGCTTCAGGGAGGTCACCGGGATACTCCTTGGTCGTAGGGGTTTCGGACGTGCCCGGAGGGAAGACGTCAGCCTCGCTGGCGGCCTGATCGTCTCGGCCGGCGGTGCACGGGTTCGCGAGAATCACGCGGAGATGGCGAGAAATACCACGGCGAGGACGAGGAGCGTCAGGGACACGGCGTACGTCACCGCCATCCACCGGAGGGACGGATACCGGGCCCAGAGATGCCGGCACGCGGCCAGCCCGGTACGCCCGTCCGCTGCCAGCCGGAGGCCGAAGAACCGGACCTCCAGCGATACGTACTGCACCGGGCCGTGTTCAGTGCCGGTGGGCTCGGGTTCTTCCACGTCTACCTCGCAAGTTCCATGACAGCGCCCGGCCGGGGGCGGGGCGTATCGGCATTCCGAATTCCGAAGGCGAGTGCGACGAGTAGCCCAAGGACGATCAGGGTGAAGAGCACCTGCCGGGCGCGCTCGTTCATGTCGCTCCTTTCGTCTGTTCCACGTCGGCCCAGACCTGTTTGCGGTTGGACATCGAGCGCACTCCCCAGCTCTCCGCCAGTTCCGCGACGATGCCCAGGCCGCGGCCCCGCTCGTCGTCCGGTGAGGCGGCGACTGCCCTGGGGAAGCGCGCGGCGTCGAAGTCCACGACCGCCAGCCGGACCCTGCACCGCCGGGTGCGGGTGACCGTCACCCGGATCAATCGGCCTCGGGCGTGCCGGACGGCGTTCGCCACGAGCTCGGACATGATGTGCGCCGCGGAGTCGCGCAGACCGGGCAGGTGCCACGCGTCGAGCGCGGACCGCACCAGGTACCGGGCCGTTGCCGCCGACTCCGGCACGCGCTCCAGCGTCGCGGAGTAGGCGGGGGTGCACACGCAGGGGTATCGCGTCGGGCCCTCGGCATCCTTCGTGCACCCGCAGCCGGGGCCAGGACCGCCCTTCACCCAGTCACCCATGGAACACCGCCAAGTACCGGTAATGGAAAAGGAGTTGGGATACGGCACCCGGTGACACGAGGCAGCCCGGTGAATCCATCGGCACAGACCAGAACACCCGCGTCTCATCCGCACGGGTCAGACCAGGGCGCGGCACGCCGAGGATCGAGCCCTTCCCCAGGCACGGCGCGTCCCTGTCCTGCCAGTAGCGCGAGGCACTGACCGGCACCAGGACGTAGTACCAACGGGCGGCCCGGTCGCAGATGACCGGCCCGCCGACCAGCGCGCCCTCCAGGTAGACGTCGATGACCTCCTGGTCGGTGCTGTTCGCGCACAGCTCCACAATGTCGGCACTGAGGCGCACCGCCGCGAACAGACCCCCGCAGGGGAGCGCCAGAACGGGCCACCGCTTCCACCGCAGCACTTCGCGCTCGGCATCGGGTGAGGCCGCCAGGAGCCAGTGCGCGGCGGCGAGCCGCCGCTCTCGCCCGGTCGTGACCTGTGCGCTCACAGCCGCGCCTCCAGGTTTTCCGTACCGGCGTACGCCCTCAGCAGGTGCTGGCCCACGAAGGCCCCGTGCAGGAGGTCCACCGGGGCCGACGTCTCGTCCACCCACGGGCGGGTGTCCCACCGCATTCCGTGGGCGGGCGGGACGGCGATCCACCGTTCAGGCCCGGAGCGCACCCGCCCCGGAAGCCCTTCGCGCAGTGCGTACTGGCCGGTGGCCGGCTGGACGAGGAGGATGGCGGTGTTCCCGGCGAGGAGGCAGGGCACGGGCGCGATGCTCTCCAGGGTGGCCATCGCGGCCATGCCCACCGGGCGCCGCACGGCGACGGCGTCGAACTGCTGCGTCCAGGCCAGCAGAGCCGCGCCCGGCGACTCCTTCAGGTCCTGCTCCAACTGGGCCTCGTCGCGGGAGGGCGGCGTGCACGGCAGCGGGTGGGCGCCAGGGGTGGGGCAATTCGCTTCCCCGCAGGTGCAGCCCTGCCGGGGCCGGTACCTGTGCCCGACGGACAGGGGCCAGTTCAGGATGGTGGAGTAGGCGCGCACCGCGTCGCCCGGTTGTCGAGTATCGATCGGCCTCATTGCCGCGACTCCTCAGTGATCACGCATCAACGGGCAGTGACCAAACGAGCGTGGCAGCAGCACACAAGCGCGCCCCCTAGAAAAACTAGGGGGCGTCAACTGTTCGACTTCGGGCGGCAGTTCGCTACCGGACGAGTTCCATGTTCCTGATGAGACCGGACAACGCCGCTGCCTGGGTCGGCACCCCTACTCGGCTGAGATCGGACACCAATGCCCTGCTCATCGGGTCGGCGTAGACGTAGTACGGCGCGTCCGCCGCCGCCTGTCGCAGCTTCACGACCGCCGACGAACTCTGCCCCATCCGGTGCAGCGCACGGGCCTCGTCAATCCGGAAATGGGTCCGGCGCTCCTTGCTCGGCACCTCGGCGATGTTCACCTCGGGGACCCGGGCCAGCCCGTCGCCGGGCTGGTCCACTTCCACGCCGATCTCCGCCGCGTGCACTGCGACCGTGCCACGGCCGAACACGGTGTGCCGGTCCAGGTCGTACCAGGACCGCCCGAGCCGGTCGGAGTCCTCCAGCGCCAGGCCCAGCCGCGACCACGCGTCATCCGGCGACCCCACCCCCCGGGCGTGAGCGATCGAGCACCGCAGGTGAAGGGCCCCCCTCAGCGACAACGCTTCCTTGTTCACCTGGCGGCCGGTGACGTGCGGTTCGAGGTCGTGCAGGGCCGCGTCTGCGACCGCGATCGTTTCCCGCAGCGACGCCTGGTGGAGGAGCGCTCCACACCTGTCCCAGGCCACAGCGGCCTTCTCCACCGGGTCATCCAGGATCGCTGCGGCGCCGGCTGCCACCTCGGCCGCCGACCACGCCAGATCCGGGTAGCCAAACTGGTTGAGGGCCATCCTCGCCGTGCGGGCCGCGCTCGCCAGGAGCCTCAACGCCTGGTCCTTCGCTGCGCCGGCCGCGGTCAGGACGGCCGTGTTCAGGTCCTCGATCAGGGGCGGGAGGAGCTTCGCGACCTGCAGCAGATTCGCAGCCTGCCGAGCAGCAGCGGCTTCGGACGTCTGCCTCATCAACATCGCCAGATCAACCGGCGCTCCCTGCGGAGCGAGACCAGGGTGACCGGTCAGGATGAGCCCGGAGCGCCGCAGCCCGGTACGCAGGGCAGGGACGTGGGCGTGCGCGAGGCCGCCCCCGCGCTCCAGGCGGTAGGGCTGCCCCAGCAGCCACACCACGTCGACATCACACAGCTCGGCGATGCTGGTGATGACGCTGTACCGGTCGAGAGGCTGCCGGCCGCTCTCGACGTTCGCGACCCAGGACTCGGCCCGACCGAGAAAGTCCGCCATCTCAACTTGCGTCAGTCCTGCGGCATTTCGGGCGATGCGCACGCGCGTGCCAATGTGCTCGTCGGAAGATGTAGGCATACTGCTCTCCAGTACTCCGTGCTGACCTCGACACTCAGGACGGTACTCCGGTGAGCGCCCCCGTGAGCCCCGAGCCGCGGGGGCGCCACCCTGGACTCCGGTGCAGCGGAAGCAAGTTCGGCACCATCTGCGGGCGCGAGCGCATCTTCATCCCTCCGCGCTGCAACACCCTGTGGGCCCCCCTTCGTCAGGCGCTATGGCAAGGGGTCGGCATGCCAGGCTCACGGCAGGCCCAGTTGGCCCTTCTCAACTCGGAGGCACGTCGTCGAGTTACGTCCGCACGGTCAGAACGGGGGGCGACGCACCCTTCCTACCGGATGGCTGCGCCGCGGCGCCGGCAGGTCGGCCAGGATCTCCCACAACGGCAGCGAACCGCTGGCCCACGTGTTGAGAGTGGTCCGGTCCACCAGGTGCAGCCGTTGGCTTTGAGCGAACTTCACCGCGGGAGCGGTAATCCTGCCGTTGGTGACAAGGACGACGACATCGCCGCCGTGGACGGGGCGGCCTGTTCCGTTGAGGACGTGCAGGTCCGGCGTGCCGACCGCGGCCCCGGCAGCACCGTCGCGGCGGTGCTTGCACTGGATTACCCAGCGACGGCCTGCCGGGTCGGTCCCCTTGACGTCGGCGCCGTTGTCGCCGGCGCCGCCCACCCGGATGGCGTCGTAGGCCCCGTCGCGGCGCATCAGGTCCCGTACGGCTTCCTCGAATTCGGTGTGGTGCAGGGTGTCCAGGAAGTGGATGTCCCAGCCCTCCGGCCGGCGGCGCCGTGCAGCCCAGGCAGAGGCCCCGCGCCGTCCGGCTTTCACGAGGACCAGAATCAGCGCTCCAGCGGCCAGGGCAGCGATGGCGACAGCGCCGGCACGGGAGCCGTGGAGTGCAAGCCACTGCCTGGCCTGCGGAATGAGGACGGACGCGAGCGCGGCCACCACCAGGAGGCCGGCAGTGTCCACGCCCTGCCCTTTCTTCCGGCGGTGGACGGGGCGACGTGCCCGTCCTGGTCGTCGTGGAGCGGAGTGGGTCGGGTACCGACGGCGGGTCATGGCCGGCCTTCCTGGAGCAGGTAGTGGCGCCCACCCGCAGCCGAAGCGCTGGTGGTGGGGCCGGTCTCCCACCGGGTGGTGAGGTCTCCGCCTACACTGCTCAGCCGGGCTTGCCCGAAGGCTTGCCCAGCACTCGAAGGGGCGAGCACAAAGGCTTGCCCAGTGCGCAACCCGTGAGGAAGTCCCCAGCAAGGAGCAGCACCGGGGTATGCCCGTGCGACCGACCCGCGGCCGCTCTTCTACGACCAGCGCATGCCCAGAGCCGACAAATCCTCGACGCGTTGGGCGGACAGCTTCCCGGCCTTGGCCCGCTGCTGGCTGATCCACGCCCCGAGCCGTACGGTCTCGCCGTCGACTTCCTCGCTGTGGCTGCGCGGCACCTCAAGGTCGCCGACGCGAGCGCGGTACTGGGCAGCGGCCCTCAGGTTGTGCGCCCACATCTCCGCTCGGGTCCGCTTGACGGGCGCGGGGGCGGGCGTGACGCCGAGCGCGGCGAGCATCGCCTGCTGTTCCCCCGTCAACTTCCCGAACCCCTGGCGCTGCGCGGCGGCCCAGCGGCCGAGGTCCTCGTCGTCCTCGACGAGGAGACCGGGACCGTCAGGGAGTGTGCCCCCGGCTCCCACATGGCGCTGGGCGAGGCGGAAGGCCCGCTGCCAGTCGATGGTCCACTCGGGGCACCAGCCCGGGTCGATCTCCGCGAGGGCGTTGTGGCGCTCGGGGGAGAGCGGGGCCTTCGTCCGGCGGGCGGCTGCGCGCTGGTTCTTCAGCCAGCGGCCCACGGGGTACCCGTCGAATTCCGCGTCCACGGGGGCGGCCAGGCCGACGCCCGAGGCGGCAGCCCAGGCGGCGGCCGCGGCAAGGCCTTCGTCGAAGCTGGCGTCGAAGGCGTTCCAGAGCATGCCGAGTTTCTCCAGCTGCACGATCCGCTCGGCGTCGAGGGAGCCTGCCTTGTGATGGCGGCGGCAGTCGGCGATCCAGACACCGAGCGGGAAGTTGGCGGGGGACCAGTGGTCGGGGGTGTGAAAGGCGTACGCGACGCGGAGGTTGCCGTGCTCGGAGAGGTAGCGCTGGGCGGCCTGGATACCTCGGCGCCACTGGACCCGCTCAGGGTTGAGGACCCGCAGCTGCACGAAGCTGGCCAGCTGGTTTGCGTCGCGCGGCTGCGAGAACCGCAGGAGCTCGCGGGCCGGCACGCTCACCGTGGCCTGTTCGTCGTCCCGGGTACCGTCCTGGTCGGCGGGAACGGGGCCGGGGTCGCCGGTGCGTGCGGGGGTCGATGCGCCCGGGTCGGTCAGCTGCTCGATGCGGGTGTCGTGGGCGCGCAGCGCGGCGAGGAGCTTGGCCAGGCCCGCGTACGCGGGGGAAGTGAGCATGGTCTCGGGGGTCTCGCCGGTGGCGAGGAAAGCCGGAACGACGAGGGTGGCGATCTTTCCTTCGCCGGGGTGCATGCGCAGCGCGCGGCCGACGGCCTGGACCAGGTCCGGCATGGAGCCGCGGACGTCGCAGAAGACGACACCGTCGCATTCCCGGGTGTCGACGCCTTCGCCGAGGACCTTCACGCTGGCGATGAGGGAGAGCCGCGCGTCCTGGCCGCTGTTGGTCAGGCCGGCCGCGAACTGGGTGAGGACACGGCGCCGGTGGGCCGGCTTGTGCTCGCCGTGCAGCCACTGCGCCCACACGGCAGCGTCTTCGGAGAGGGGCGTTCCGCCCTGGCGGTGGAGTTCGCGGGCTTTGTCGGGCAGGCCGGCGGCGAAGGCCTCCGCCTCGGAGACCCGCTGGTGGAAGGAGAGCACGCGGCGCAGGCCCTCTTCCTCGGCGGCCTTGAGGGTGGCCGTCTGGAGCGCGCCGAGCCTCAGACCGCGTACCGCGTCGGAGCCATCACCGGCGGCCAGCATCGCGGCGTTGAGCTGGTGGTCCTGCACGTCCATGACCACGACCTGGTACGGCGCGACGATGCCCCGCTCGATCGCGGTCTCCAGCGGCAGGTGATAGGCGACGCGACCGAAGAGGCCGTCGGGGTCGTCGGTCATGGACGCGACGAGCTGGCCGTCCTCCTCGTCACCGTCGCCGGCGGCCCAGATGCGGGGAGTGGCGGTCATGTAGAGGCGCGCGGCGGCCGGGATCCGGGCGTTGTCGTGGACCATGGCCCACGGCTTGCCCGCCCGTCCGCTGGTGCGGTGTGCCTCATCCACCACGATCAACCCCCAGGGGGTCAGGCCCGATTCGTGCGCGGCCTCCAGGATTCCGTTGCCGAGGGAGGCGTATGTCGCGAAGACGGTGACACGGCGGTCGTGGGCGGTGAGCTGTACCAGGGTGTGCGGGTCGGTGGTGTGCGGGAACCCGGTTTCGTGGTCGTCGAGGGAGGAAACGCCGACGAAGGCTCCGGTGCGGCCGCCGTCCCGCCAGGCGCGGGCCGTCTGGTCGAGAAGGTCCAGGGAGGGGACCAGGACCAGGACGCGGTCTCCGCCGACCTGTTCTGCGGCGTGTACGGCGACGAGGGTCTTGCCGCTGCCCGTGGCCATGATGACCTGGGTGCGCAGGCCGGCGGCCGGGGGTTCGGCGAGGGAGCGGGGGGTGAGTTCCTCCACCGCGCAGGCCAAGGCCTCGCTCTGGTGCGGTCGCAGCGGCGGGGGAGCGGTGCGGGTATCGGTCATGAGCTCGCCTTGCTCTCGGGTTCCGGGCTCTGAGGCCGGGAGGCGGACGGGTTGGAGGAGCGGTGGGCGTGGTCGGGGCAGAGGTCGCGGCCGTCGCGCAGCCTGCGCCATCCGCGTGCGCGCAGCCAGGCACGGAGGGCCCGGTGGTGGGGCATCGGGACCGGAGCGAACCATTCGCGGTCGCACTCGGCATCGCCTACGCCGGTGTAGTCGCACCTGATGGTCGGGATGCTTCCGGCGGTCACGGCCGCGTGTTCCGCGTGGCCCAGATCGCGTACTCCTGGCGGACGTAGCCGCAGGGGTCGGCCGCCCAGGCGGGGTCGTCGGCGGTGAGGGGGCCGGCCGTCGTGGCGTTCGCGGTGTCGAAGGCGATGAGCTTGTCGACGCTCCTCTGGAGCGCGGTCTGCACCTTGCCGTCGGCGGGACCGGCGCCCCGGGTCTGCCGGTCGGTGAGGGCCGCGTGGCGCAGCAGCCAGTCCCGGTCGCTGATCCGGCCCGCACGTCGCAGGCGCAGGAGCTCCTCGGTCTCCTCCTGGACGTGGGGGGCGTTGATGTAGGTGGTGTCGAAGGAAGGCGGGAAGTCGGTCATCGGCTGCTCCGTTTCTCTTGGTTCGCGGGGGAGTTGGGGGGCAGTCCGGGAGTCCGTCGGTCATGCCGGTCTCGGTGGTCTGGGCGATGCGAGTGCACCGCCAACACGAGTATGCATTCATTTGGAATGCATTTCAAGTGAATGCATACGTGTGGGTGAAGGGACCCCGAGGCAATCGCCCCAGGGCCGCCGCACCTAAACGCCTGGCTAGGGGGTGCCCACCAGCACAGGACCCTGCTGCAGCTCCACCACGCTGCCGACGCGCAGACCCCAGGCGTCCATGGCGCCGGCCTCGGCCTCCAGGACGTGACGGGAGCGGAATCGCGGACGGCCCAGGCGGTTGGGAGGCATGGTGGTCATCGCGATGACGCGGTGACGCCGGTCCAGGAAGGCGACGTCGATGGCGAACCGCATGCGGAAGGTGTGCACGCTGCCGGCCGGCGTGAGCAGCAGGGCTCCCTTGATCCCGTCCCGTCCGAGCAGCCCTCGCGTCCGGGCCCGGTAGGAGGCGGCCACCTCTAGCTCGACCTCCACCGGGCCGCTCCGCAACTGCCCGCGCCCGTCCCGCCACTTCACCATGCGGACACCCTAGCTAGGGCTTCCAGGCACGGATCTCCAGGCCGACGATCGGTGTACCGGGCTCGATGCGGTCGTTGTCGACGAGCCACTTCTGCACGGCAGCCGCGACGTCTCCGCCGGCTGCGTCGACCAGGGCCTTGAACTCGGCGCCGTCGAACCCCTCCTCGCCGGATCCCGGGCCGCCGCGGTTGTCGGCGTAGGCCCGCTCCTCGGTCCCATCACGGCGCTGGACGACGTTGCGCCGGACACCGGGGGAATCGGCCCGGCGGCCGGCGTCGTGCTTGAAGGAGCCCTTGCGGGCCCGGACGGTGAAGGCGATCTTCCCGCCGTTGGCGGCCGCGTCGTCGACCACGGGCCTCAGCCGGCCTGCGCCGGAGGAGATGTGCTGCCTGCCGGCCTTGGCCAGGGACGAGGACCAGGCCCTGACCGGCTTCCCGTCGGCGCCGATGACCGGCTTGCCTTTGGCGTCCTTGACCGTCCGTTCCGCCCGCACCCGCGTCTTCCCGCGCACACGGGCCTTGTAGCCCTCCCGGTTCAGCCGGGGCTGGACGTGCCCGGCGGCCAGGGCCTTCAGGCTCGCGACGTCCCGCGGGCCGCCAGCCTGCACCTCCTGGACCACGGCCCGCAGCGCCTCCACCATCGAGGCGCCCTTGTTCTTCGTGAAGAACTGCGAGACCAGCGACGGATTGCGGCCGAGGATCTCGCCTACCTGCTTCCGGCTGAACCCGGCCCGCTCCAGCTCCGAGGTGAGCCGGGCGGCCTCGCCGCGCTGTGCGCTCCGGCCGCCCGCCGGCCTCCTCCTGCGCGGCGTCACGCGGCCGCCTCCTCGTTCTCGTCGTCACACTCGTGGTCGGCGTACACCAGGCTGCTGTCCTCGAAGTGGTCGTCGCCCTCGTCACCGCAGCCGTGGCACCGCCACTCCGCGCTCCACACCACCGCTCCCTCCCGGCCGCAGTCGTGCCCGGAGTCGACGGTCGCCTCGTCCTCCCACATGGCCTCGCCCGAGGCACCACAGGCCGGGTGCTCCCACTGCCCACCCCAGGCCACGTCGACGCTGCTCACATGCCCTCCGCTTCCAGCGCCTGACGGCCCAGGCCTTGCAGGTAGTAGAACTCCTCGTCCGTGCGCGGGGTCGTCTGCTCCCAGGGCATGCGTCCCTTGAGCAGGTAGTCGCCCGGCTCACCGCCGTACTCCCAGCTGACCGGCGCCGAGGTGTAGATGGCGTCGGTCCGGAACGCCAGGATGCTCCCGGGCGGGAGGTGCAGCGCACCAGCCTTCAACGGCTTCCCGGTCGCCGGGTCCTTCGAGCTGGTGCTCACCGACAGCAGCGCCGCCCGGGCCGCCGACCACACCCCGGCCGCCCACTCCGGGTGAGCGTACTGGTCCCGCGCGAACCCCTGGTTGCGCTCCCAGGTGACGTGGGTGTCCGTGATGCCGGTCAGCCGCGCACCGTCCGGCAGGTCGGGCACCGCGCCGCCGCCGCCCAGCTCCAGGGAACCGGTCGTGATCCGGGGGCGCTGCGCGAACGTGCCGATCCCGTACAGCAGGATGCTGCGCACCGCGCGGGAGGCCAGGTGGCATGCCTGCTTCTGCTGCTCGTCGCCGTGCAGCTCGGCGGTGGCCCGCAGAGCCTGCCAGGCCTCGCGGAGCTTGGTGCTCCAGCTCTTGAGCGGGTTGCCGGTCTCCCACAGCAGGCCGTCGAGGATCTCGATCCGCCACGGTGCGATCGGGTTGCGCAGCG
Source organism: Streptomyces sp. NPDC088745 (assembly GCF_044751045.1). Classification (NCBI taxonomy): domain Bacteria; kingdom Bacillati; phylum Actinomycetota; class Actinomycetes; order Kitasatosporales; family Streptomycetaceae; genus Streptomyces; species Streptomyces sp. NPDC088745. Next base: position 60,482 of record NZ_JBIVLB010000018.1, on the reverse strand, counting down.
CGAGGTTGACCTCGGCGCCGCCCGCCCAGGTGGTGAATGTCTGCCCGCCCTCGTACGGGTAGTGCCAGGACCGCTCACCCGGTGCTGGGGCAGGGAGCAGCCCGACGTGGCTCCAGCCCTTCGGGATCGTCACCCGCACCTGCCAGTGCGACGGCGCGAACAGTGCGTCGTTCTGCTCCTTCTCGGTCATGGCCGCGAAGGCTGCGGCGGTGATCCGCTTCGGTACGCCGACCCCGGATGCCCAGGTGTGCTTGGCGTAGGCGAAGGTGCGGTCGACCTCGTACCAGCCAGGTACCCGCTCCGGTACGCGCGGCGGCGTGATCAGCTCGGTCCGGCCCTGTCCGGCGGTGGCGTGGAGCAGGCCGCGGATCTCCTGCGACATGACGGGGAAGCCCTCTGCCCACTTCGCGCCGGCCTTGGCCGGGATCGTCCGCGACCACAGGTCCCGGCCGGTCTGCGACGGCGAGCCCATGAGGACGACGTCCTCGAAGTGCGGCCGCAGCGCCTTCCACAGCTCGACGAACGCGGCGCGCACCGTCGCCGGGTCAGCGCCCTCGGGGTCGAACCATTCGCCGACCGAGCGGATTTCGGTGTGCTGGTCACCGCGCTGCCAGCGTCCCACGGGGTTGCGGGGGTGGACCAGGTGGCCGGCCTGGCGGTCCTTTCCGCGGGAGGACTCCACCGTCCAGCCCTCCGGGAGCGGGCCGTTCAGCCAGGCGGCGACGGCGTCCTTCAGGAACTCGTGCCGCTCGCTGTCCTGGTGCCACGGGTCGCCTGCGGTGACGTAGATCCGTTCGACGGTGGCCGGGACCTGTGCGTAAACGGCGGTGAGGATCTCCGCCACCGAGGCCCGGCCGAGGTCCAGGCGGACGGTGCCGCCCTGCCACACCAGGACACCGGTCGCAGCGTCGAGGAACGCCATTCCTCTGGTGGCCTGCTTGAAGTTCGGCCGCTTCGACGTGAGGCCGGGCTCGGCACGGAACCAGGCGTCGCCGTCGGCACCGTCGGGGATCGAGGGCAGGACTCGCACGTCCTCCTCTGCCCCGGTGGCAGCGGGAGCCGGTGCGGCTGCGGCCTGCTCGGATACGGCGGGCGCTGCCGGGCCTGAGGCGGCGTCGGTGGACGTGGCGCCGAGGCGGGCTACGGTACCGGCCGGCTCTGCGGGCCGCAGTTCATCCGCCGTCGGCGGCGCGGCCATTTCCTTGATCGGCTCAGCGGGCGCCTGAGGGGCCAACTGATCAACGGTGGCGGTTCCGGTCACGGAAGGCTTCACAGGCCCCTCAGGGGCGCTCTGAGGGGCCAGAGAAGGCACCAGGGCCACGATGTCGATCACGGAGAGACCGGCGGCAGTCGCGATCCGGTCCGAGGTCGCCTTCGTATACGCCCCGAGCCGACGGATCTTCTCGGCCCGGTTGGCGTGCAGCTTGCCGATCTTGGCCTGGAGCTGCGTCAGCTCACGTTCCAGGGGCTTGAGTTCGTCGCGTACGGCCCGCAACTCGGTGAGGCCGGTGGAGAATTCCTTGCTGTCCATCTGGTCCCCCTCAGGTGTTGGCCATGTCGACGAACCGCGACATGTAGAGCTGCTGCGCCACTGTGATCGTTGCGGTCGGCCCGTTGCGGTGCTTGCCGACAATGATGTCGACCTCGCCGGCCCGCGGGCTTTCCTTCTCGTAGGCGTCGTCGCGGTACAGGAGGATGACCATGTCCGCGTCCTGCTCAATCGAGCCGGACTCCCGAAGGTCCGAGACCTGCGGCCGCTTGTCCGCCCGCATTTCCGGCCCTCGGTTGAGCTGCGAGAGCAGAATGATCGGCAGCTGGAGCTCCTTGGCCAGCAGCTTGAGGCTCCGGGAGATGTTGCTGACCTCCTGCTCGCGGGACTCGTACCGCTTCGAGCCGCTGGTGACCAGCTGCGCGTAGTCGATGATGATCTCGGCGAGGTCGGGGATGCGGGTCTTGAGGCGGCGGCACTTCGCCTGAATCTCGGCCAGGGACCGCGCGCTCTCGTTGATGTAGAGCGGCGCCTCGCTGTACCGCGTGGCAGCGATGGCGAGCCTCTTCCACCCCTCCTCATCGAGTGTGCCCGAGCGCAGGTGATGAAGGGCGACGTCTCCTTCGGCGGACAGAGCACGCATGTTGAGTTCGTCGATGCTCATTTCCAGTGTGATGAACGCCGCCGGGCGGCCTGCATCGGGGATGGGCTGCCGGTTCTTTCCTCGCGGCATCGTGCAGGCGCGCGCGAAGTCCATGGCGATCGTGGACTTACCCATTCCGGGTCGGGCGGCCACCACGATGATCTGTCCCGGCTGGAAGCCGTTTGTCAGCGAGTCGAGGTCGGTGAAGCCTGTCGGCACACCGGTGAGCTCGGCGCCCGACTCGGCCGCCTGGACCATGTCCAGGGTGCCTTCGAGGGTGTTGCTCGGGGTGAAGAAGTCGTCCTGACGGTCGCGTCCTTCGGTGACCGCGGCGATCTCAGCGGCGGCGCTCGCGGTGATCTCGTCGAGTTCGCCGATGCCCTCGTAGCCCATCTGAACGATCTTCGTGCCCGCCTCCACCAGACGCCGCAAAACGGCCCGCTCGCGCACGATCTCGGCGTAGTACTCGGCGTTCGCGGAAGTCGGGACGGACTGCACGAGGACGTGCAGGTACGGAGCCCCGCCGACCTTCGCGAGGTCGCCGGCCTTCAGGAGGGCGCCGCTGAGGGTAAGCGGGTCGACCGGACCCTTGGCCGCCAGTTCCAGGATCGCCCGGTAGATCGTCTGGTGGGCGGGTCGGTAGAAGTCGTCGGCGGCCAGCAGGTTGGACACGTCGGTGATGGCTGCCTTCGACAGGATCATGCTGCCGAGGACCGACGCCTCCGCGTCAAGATCCTGGGGCGGGATTCGGTCGAAGGCCTGACGCTCGGGCTGGTCGCGTGCGGCCCGGAAGGTGGGCTCGATATGCAGGCCGTCCTCCGTCGGCACCGCGGGGGGTGGAACACTGGTCATGGATCTCTTCCTGTCAGGTAGTGGTCTGGAGCGGCGGCCGGTTCTTCGCGGGAGCGGCCGCCGCCATCATGTGCGCGGCTGGGTCAGACAGCCGGCCGTCGCAGGCCGGAAAGAATCGTGGCGACCTTCTCCGGCATCGGGACCGGTGTGAAGTCGGGGGCGTCGGCCACGGCCGGACGGGGCCTGGGTACGTCCTTGCGGGCCAGCCGACGAGGGAGGTCCTCGATGCGGCCCTTGAGCACCTTCGTCGGACGCTTCACGCCTTCGGGGTTCTGGGTGAGCTCTGCAACCAGGGAGTCGTCCAGCTCCCATCCCTGATCGGCAGCGACTTCTGCCAGCAGAGGAGCGAGGGCCTTCGCGGTTACGCGCCCTGCGGTCCAGGGGCGGGGCAGCGTCTGCAGGAACTGCGACGCGGCTTCCACCTGCTCAGCCGAGGGCGTGTGGTTGGTGGGGGTCTCCCCCTCCTCCTCCCGCGCCGCAGGCGCCACACCTTCCGCACCTGTCCCGAGGGGGTAGGGGGAGGAGGTATTTACCTCCTCCGGGGGGTGTGGGGGGGAGCCCTTTCCACTTCCGGTGTTCGCGGACGTGGGCTGACCTGCGGAAACGAACGATCCTCCACGTCCGCGAACACCGCTTCCGCGAACACCGGAAGCACCCTTATTTCCGCGAACACCGGAAGAGGCCTGACCTGCAGAAACAGCAGTTTCCGCGAACACCGGAAGTTTGGTGTCGGACTCCTCGGCGGCGTCCTCGGGCGAGTAGTCGGGGTTGTCCTCGAAGTGCTCGTACACCTCGTACGAGGTCAGCCCGCGGTACCCCTTGCCCTTCGGGTTAGGGATGGTCGTACGGCGGATGAAGCGGGCCTCGATGAGCCGGGCGAAGGACTCGTAGACGGCATCCCGGCCCACGAGCTCGGTACCGCTCTTCGCCGACCGCACGCCCGCTTCGCGGACCGAGGCGACCACTCCGGGCACGGTGACCTGGTGGCCGGAGTTGATCGCGAAGAGGACATGGAGATAGACGACGTAGTCGAGCTGGTGTGTCAGGCGGCCGCTGAAAGCCACGGCGCGCTGGACCGTGACGGCGCGAGCCGGAGCCTGGCCCCGGACGATGGCAGCGCTGAGGTCGAATTCGTGGCGCTGACTCATGCCGACACCGACTTGCGGCGGCTGGCTACGGGCAGAGCGGTACGGGGGCGGCCCGCCACCCACGTGGTGGCGGTCAGAGGGTAGTTCGGGTGCACGGCACTCCTCCTGGCGGAAGTTGTGCCGTGAACTCTCCACATCCGGGCTTGCCCGAAAGCTTGCCCGCGGCCCGAAAGGCCCAGGTGCGGGGCTTGCCCATCTCGGCGTGGTCCCGGCGGGGCGCCACCGGGCAAGCCTGGCCCGCGGGGCGGGCTCGGGGTCTGTACGGCCCTGGCGGCATTGTGCTGGTTTGACACGCAAGGTTCCCTTCATGAGGGAGCCATGGATCAGCTGATCAACTGTGACGCGGGCCACCTGGGCAAGGGTGTGCTGTGCTTGCCCACGGATCGTTGTCTATTCTGTCGGGTAGGTGACCAGCGGGCCCCTGGTGGTCCAGGCACCCAGCGCGGTCACCGCGCTGAACCACGACTCCGGATGCTTGCCGGCTGGGGAGTCGCTTGACGGCCGTCCTGTCCAACCAGGGCGGCCGTCCTCGTTTCTAGACGGAGTCGATGTTCATGGCGGACATTCTCCTCACTTTGCTTCGGTGCTGACGGGTGCCGCGCTTGCCGGCGCGGTCTGGAGCTCGGGGCCGATGCGGCGGACCTGGCCAGCGGTGCGCTGGAAGAGGGCGCCGCTGCCGCGGCCTTCCGCCTCGACGGTGCGGACGTGCTCGAAGCCCCGGCCGAGGTAGTACTCCTGGAGCGCGTTGTTGTCGCGCCAGGCGTCCAGGCGCAGCCACTCCAGGCCCGCGGCCTTGGCCTGCTCGCTGGCCCAGTCGAGCATGGCACTTCCGAGTTCGCCGCCGCTCACGTCGCGCCGGACGACCATGCGATGCACGTACAGGGCGGGCTGGGCTGCCTCCTCCTCCGTCCAGAAGTCGGAGTCGGCGAACCGGTCCAGGGTGATGGTGGCGAGGGCGACCCCACCGTCCTCGACCAGGTAGCACTCGCCCGCGGCGATGTTGGCCGCGATGCGTTCTTCACGCGGGGCGTACTGCCACTGGTTGATGCCGCGGTTGTTGAGCCATTCGGCGGCCTGCTCCCAGAGCGCGGTGACGGTGCCGAGTTCGCCCTCGGTCGCGGGTCGGATGATGAGAGGCCCGCCCAGGCTGGGCTTGCAATGCTCCCAGGTGATGACGTGGCGGTCGCCAGGGAGGCAGTTGACGACCACCCGGACAGGCTTGTCGGCGGCGGTGAAGCCGGTGAGGACGTGGATGGCTACTGGTGTGCCCGGGCCGAGATGGAGGCGGTCCACCTCCTCGGGCGACGGCATCCGGACGTGGACCTCGTTCTGGGCCCGAACCTGCTCATAGCCGAGTTCGCCGAGCACGACGTTGGCGCCGCGCGCGATGTCTTTCGGGTCCATGATCTCGGTGCCCTGCACGAGGTCGAGGGGGAAGTAAGAGTCGTTGGTGTTGAAGGGCTCGCCATCCACGAACCGGACGCGGCGGCGTACTGCTGTGAGCTGGCCCTCCTTCAGCTGGAGGTGCTCGCGGATTTCCCGGGTGGGCTGGACGATTGCGACTTCGATCTTCTGGCTCGCGCTCCGGCCCTCGTTGCTCAGCTGCGCCATGAAGGCGTCCATGGCCGGGCTGAGCGGGCGCCGCCGGAACTCGGCCTGCGGGCTGTAAGCCATCGGCCGGCGGTCGCGGACGAAGTGTCCGCGGGGACGGTCGGCGACGACCAGCCCCTCGTTGATCAGCACCCCAAGCCCTTTCACAGCAGTGGACCGGGTGGTGTCCCAGCGCTGTGCGAGTTCAGTTTCGGTAGGCAGGCGCGCACCGGGAGCGAGCGTGCCATCGCTGATCTCCGCCCGGATCTGATCGGCGATCCGTAGGTAGAGAGCGCGGGGCTTACGGCTGATCGACATGGAAGATCTATACCTCGTTTCGTATTGAGTAGTCAATGTACCCGATTCGGCGATCCGCGCTTGACCGGACGCGCGGAGTGATGTCAACATCATTCACGTCGAGCCATTGGATACTCAATGCACTTCGAGTGATCCTTGCATGCCTAGACACGAAAAAAGCGGCTCCCCCGGGCCTCTGCCAAGAAACACCGGGGGAACCGCCGCACAGGCCGTCTTGTATCCATCCGAAGTGGAGACCGACCCGTGAACACCATCATCGCAGCCAGGAGCCGTACGACCCGCCCGCAGGGGCTGGAACAGATCGAGGTCCTGCACCAGCTGCAGCTGCTGACCGGCGTGAGGCCGGTCGACTGGCTGGCCCCGCTGGACGAGTCGGCCGAACAGCAGGCGGAGCGCCTGGAGTTTCAGGCCGACGTGATCCTCGGCATCGCCGAGCACGACCCGAAGACCGCCGCCCATGTCGCCGAGCTGCTCCGCCGGTTGACGGGCGAGCCCGAGTCGAAGCAGACCGACCGCGTCTTCGGTCCGGTCCCCGCGGACTCCCACCCGAACCGCCCCGGCTCCATCTCCTTTCCGCTTACCGTCGCGCTCGTGGCGGGCTTCCGGCGGGGCAAGTCGGCCCCGGCGACCTTCTTCATCGCGCGGGAGGTGAAGGTCGCATGAGCACCAGCACCTCGTACGGCCTGCCCTTGAAGGTCCAGGCCCTGGTGACGACGTGGTCCATCACCGCGTTCATCCTCTTCGGTGCCGGCTGGCTCCTGGGCCTGGAGGCGACCTGGTGGCAGCGCGTACTGATCGCGCTCCCGGTCGCCGGCCTCGGCTACCTCGACAGCCGCGGCCACACGCCCATCGTCGAGATCCGGGCGCGCCTGACCCGGCTCCTCGCCGAACTCGGCGCGATCCAGCTTCCTCTGGCTGTGGCCGGCGGCGCCTGGCTCCTCGGCCTCACCCCCGGCGTCGCCGAGCGCCTCGGCGTCTGCCTGGTCGTCGCCCTCGTCGCCGCCCTGTACCGCTACGCCCCGCACGCGGTCACCCCGACCGCCGGAGGTACGCCGTGAGCCTCGCTGACTTCCGTACCGCCCGGCGCGAGGACAACGCCGCCGAGGCCGAACAGACCCGCCTGGCCGAAGAACTGCGTGCCCGTCTCGACCGTGAGCGGCGGCAGCAGGCCTTCGATCAGGAGCGGGCGCGCGCCGCCGATGAGCAGGAAGCCAAGGACCGCGAGGCCGAGCGCGTCCGCAAGGCCAAGGAGGCCGAGGCCGCCGCCAACCTTGCGAAGGCGAAGGCGGACCAGGCCGCGAAGGCGGCGGCCGAGAAGGAGCGGAGGCGGGAGAAGGCCCGGCGCCGCAAGGAGTTCCGCGAGCGGGTCGCCGCCCGGCTCAACGTCGCCCCGGCGTGGCTGGCCGAACACCTCGACCTGGCCGCCGCACTGGCCGTCATGGCCTGCAGTATCGTCCCGGCTCTCATCTCCCAGGCTGCTTCGCTGAGCGTCACGGGTCTGCTCACCGAGATGCGCTGGGTGGGCTTCCTTCTGGTCGCTCTGCTGCCGGTGATGCTGGAGTGCTCCGCCTGGGCGGCCACGGCCGGCGAGGCCAAGGCGATGCAGCAGGGCCGCTCGCCCTGGCCGTACCGGATCGCGATCTACATTTTCGCGGGCCTGGCTGCATTGATCAACTGGCTGCACGGCCAGCAGGTCGGTGGCGAGAAGTACGGGACCATCCTGGGCGCCGTCCTGGCAGCGTCCTCGATCATCCCTATCGCCGTCTGGCAGCTGGTCCAGCTCGGCCGGCACCAGGAAGCCCGGGCGCGGCTGAAGGCCGAGCGGGCCCGGCGCAAGGACATGAAGGCCACTCGCAGGCAGCGCGAGGATCTGCTGCCGGAGGTGTGGGCGACGGCGAAGATGCTGCGTGCGATTGCCGGGCACGAACTGCTCTCCGAGGACGAGGCCTGGCACGCTGCGTACGGCGTGCACGAAGGCACCGGCGCCGAGCTGCCCGAGGAACTGCTGCGGCATCTGTCGGCTGACATGCTCGGGCTGCGGGTGGACGCGGAGGGCCGTCTGGCGGAGGTCCTGGAGGAGCTCGCGGACGCGCGCCGCATGCGCCTCACCGCTTCCGCGAAGGTGTCCGCAGTGGCGGCCGAGAACGTCTCTGAGGGGCCCGTAAAGCCGTCCACGAAAGAGCTTGCAACCCTCCCCACACGGGTCTTTGCCGGAACCCGTGACGGGCTCGTAGAGGGCCCGGCGAACGCTTTCCGGTGGAATGGATCTTCGCAGGTAAACGCGTCCGTCCCCCCGCCCGCTCGTCCACCCAGGAACGCGCCCGCACGGAAGCGCGAGCCCGCGGCCGCGGGTTCGAAGCGGCAGTCCGTGACGGCGCCCGTGCGGAGGCTCTCGCCGGCCGCTCGGCGGGCTGCTGCGGAAACCGCGAAGAACTACGACGCGACCGAGAAGACCGTGATTGAGGAGTGGATCCGCGACGAGATCCGTGACGGCCGGATCCCCACCGCCAAGGGGGTCGCCGCGGAGACGAAGCGGCGCCGCGCGGAAGTCCGCGGAGACCAGGCCATCGAGCCGGGCAAGTCCTGGGTCTACGAACGCCTCGCCAAGGCCAAGTCGGTTCTCAGCAACTCGGCCGGCCCCGGGAGCCGGTGATGCCGCGAACCAGCCCCCGCTACGACGACCCGAAGGGTGAGGAGTTCGGCCTACCGACCTGGCCCTGGAAGCTCGGCCCCGACCCCGAGGTCATGGCCACCTACCGACAGCTGCGGGCCCGCGGGCTGCGTCCGGGCGGCCAGCCCGTGGCCGGCCAGCTCGGGTGGACTCGCCAGGGCAACCCGATGTTCGCCGCCCTCTACCTGGTCGAGCTGGCCAAGGCGAAGCGGCCGATGACGGAGGCGCGATGGGCCGCGGTCCGCAAGGCGGTGGCGGCCCGCCGGGTCTGCCCCGAGTGCCACACCGAGAAGGACTACGAGATCCCCAAGCGTTACGGGGTCTGCAACGACTGCCCCGGCGGCGCGAACACCGCCTGACCCGAACCTTCCCCCAGAGCGCAGGGCGGGGCCCGCCGGTCTCAACCGACCAAAGCGATGCCCGGCTTCCCCACCCCGCGCTCACCCCCGACAGGAGGCGTGACCAGCATGACCGAGATCGACACCCACCCGAAAGTCAGCGACCCGCATCTGTGGGCCAAGGTCGGCCAGGCCATGGACCGCAAGGTGCTCTGGGAGGCCGCCGAGCTGGTCGTCTCCACCCAGTTCGGCTCCCCGTCCATGCTCCAGAGCAAGCTGCGCATCGGCTGGGAGCTGACGGAGCGGATGATGGACGCGCTGGAGGCCCTCGGCGTCGTCGGCCCCGAACAGGGAACCCAGGCCCGCGAGGTGAAGATCAAGCTCGTCGAGGACCTGGAGCCCGTCTTCGAGAGCCTCTACGGCGACGGCGGCACCGCCTTCACAGCGTTGCTGCACACGGACCGCGAGACGCCGGCTGCCATCCCGGCCCAGCCGACGGACCCCTCGGACGACGAAGGCCGGGACGAGGACAACGAGCCGGCGCCGGAGCACAGCCGGCCGTTGGAAGGCACCGTCTACACCCCCGAGGAGTGGGAGCTGCGCCAGGACCCGGAGGGCGACCGCCCCTGGATCAACCCGCAGCTGCGCACCAAGAACGGCCGCAAGGCCCGCTACGCCTATCTGCGCCGGCAGCTCCGCCGCCGGATTCGGAAGGCCGCGGCCCGCCAGCGCACCGTGCACGGGATCGTCCCGAGGGCCCGGCGCGGGGAGCGCCGGGTGCGCTCCTGGGTCATCGGCATGGAGGGCTACAAGGCCGCGGCCGACGAGCGCTTGGCGCTCGCCGCCGTCGAAACGGCCAAGCGCAGCGCCCGCCGCGCGCAGCTCGCGCTCCTGCAGCGCGAACAGAAGCAGGCCGCGGCGGCCAAGCTCCAGCTGGAGGCCGGCAAGCAGTTGGTCGTCGCACAGAGCGCCCGCAAGAGCGCGAAGCGGGCCATCGCGTTTCGCGCCGGCGTCACCTACGGTCCGCTGGTCCTGGCCGACGCGGCTGCCTACGGCTTCGCCGACGTCTGGGGCTTCCTCGGCGCCGTGGTGTTCAACCTCGCCGGTGTCTCCATGCTGGGCCGCGATGTCGAGGTCAGCGAGGAGGAGCAGGAGCGGCTGGAGCGGATCGAGGCCGGTTCCCCGCAGCAGGTCAGCGTGGGCATGACCCCGCGCATGTTCGAGCAGATGATGCGCCAGGCCCTCACCGAGGATCTGAAGCTCACCCTCTCGGCACTGCGGGTCGACCCCTACGCCTGGGGGTTCGAGATCCACGTCTGGCTGGAGCGGATGTCCCCGGAGAAGATTTCCAACGGGCTGGCCACGCTGGAGGCATGCCTTCCCGGCGTGCGCACCGGCAGCGTGCTGCTCCAGCAGTCCGCGGAATCCCGCAACTACTGCGTGATCCGCGTGCCGGGCCGCAACCCCTGGCAGGCCGTTCCCGAACTGCCCGTCCGGGAACCGAAGTCCGTTTCCACCGCCGACCTCCACAAGGAGCAGATCGGCGGCGACATGGCGGGGCGGCCCCTGGCCCTGCCGATGTGCCGGACCAACGTCAACGTCGTCGGCAAGAGCCGGTCGGGGAAGTCCACGATCCTGCGGGCCATTCTGGACGTGCTCACCGCGTCCGAGGACCAGATCATCATCGGCATCGACCTGGGCGGCGCCGGCAGCGGCTTCGGCGGGCTCCGGCATGCCATGCACGTGGTGGCCACCACCCCCGCGGAGGCCAAGGCCGTGCTCCAGTGGGGGCTGGATCTCGGCCAGGGCCGCGCCGGCCTCTTGAACCGCCTGGGCATGGGCGAGAACTGGGTCACCTCCAGTCGACGGCCCGGCGTCAAGTTCATCGTGGACGAGTTCCCCGCGCTGGTCCGCGAGAGTCGGAAGGGCTACTACGACGAGGACCTCAAGCGGCAGGTTTCCTGGGACCTGGACGGCATGCTCGCCGAGATGGCGATCACCTGCCTCAAGAGCGACGTCACCATGGTCATCGCCGGACAGGGCGTCACGAAGGAGAAGGTGAAGGACAACACCTGGCTCACGGAGCTGGCCGTCCAGGTGCTGGCGGCGTGCGACAAGGACGACGTCGTGCAGATCCTCGGTGACGGCATGCTCGCCCAGGGGTGGCGCGCCGACCGGCTCGTGCCTGCCATGGGCGACCAGATCTACGACGCTTCTGTGGTGTACGTGATGGCGGGCGGCGCCTACTGCGAGCCCATCCCGTACCGCGGCTGCTACGCCGGCCCCGAGGAGCTGCTGCGCCGCGGCCGGGCCCGGGCCCAGGCCGGGTTGGTCGACATCGACCCCGAGTCCGCGAAGCTCAGCCGCATCTCACTGCGGAGCCTGATGGAGAGGAGCGCCCGGAACTACGCCGCCGGGGACCAGGAGGGCGCCGTCCCGCAGTTGATCGCCTCGATCCGCGAGGTCTTCCGGGCGGCCGGGGACCCGAGCGGCCTCCAGCTGGAGGAGATCGCGGCCGGCCTCGCCCAGGACGACGCCGACCGCTGGGCCCTGGAGGCGTTCGACGGGGAGGACGCGGCAGACCAGGAGGCCGCCCGTGCCGTCGCGCTGAAGGCGGCGATCAAGGCGGTGCTCGCCCCCGGCGACAAGTCCTGGACGACCGACAGCTACCGGCGCCCGGGCGAGAAGAGCACGGTCAAGGGCTACTGCCTGCGCCACCTCAAGAAGATCACCGGCGAGGACGCCAGCGCCTCCTGAGCGCAGGAACACTCCAGGAACACGCAGGTCAGCGCGCCGGAACAGGTCGAGAACAGGGAGGGAACACCGCACACGACCGGTGGCGGTGTTCCCCTCCCAGTACCTGTTCCCACCGTGTTCCGGCCCCCTGACCTGCACGTTCCTCCCCGTTCCCGGCTGTTCCCCGCCTGAAAGATCCCCAGGAGTCCGTAATGATCGACCCGTCCCGCCCCCACGACCCGGGCGCCGGCTACTACCGCATCACCGCCGAGCGCCGCTTCAACTACCTTCGGCTCGACCCCGATCACACCGTCCGCGTCGTCTGGCAGGCCCTGCCCGTCATCTGCCCGATGTGCGGCGCCGACACCGGCCTGACCTTCGTCATGGAGCGCGCCGCGCAGCCGCTGGTTGAAGTGCTCTGCCCGGCCCGGCACGAGTGGTCCGAGCACCTCATCGACCCCGGCCACTTCACCGCCTGGGCGGACATGCGCTGGACCACCCCGAACTGGGACATGTACTGGATCCTGGAGGCCGGGTTCGGCGAGGAGCCGCCCCCGCCCATCGACCTGGTCGAAGAGGTCCCCAAGGCCGCGCGGATCATGACCGGGGTCCTCGTGCGGGAGGCGAAGACGCGCGTGCGCCGCCACGCCCGCCGCCGCGTGCGCAAGGTGAAGAAGAAGGCCCTCAACGTCGCCTACTCCCCGGTCGCGGCGCTCATCCGTACTGCCTGGGCCATGCAGGCCGGCATTCCGCAGGAGGCGCCCGCCCCGGTGCAGAAGAAGGGCAAGCAGGCCCCGGGGCCGAAGATCCCTTCCGTCGCCAAGTACCGCGCCGCGTACGGCATGGCTGCGCCGGTCAAGGGGCCGGCGTGCCTGGTCTGCGAGGACAGGGGGCGGATCGTCGCGCCGGGCCTGGACATCACGTGCACCGAGTGCGAGGGCCCCGCCGCGGCGGCCCTGGCCGCTGCCGAGCGCAAGGCCGCCCGGGCGCGCGCCGGTGGCCGCGCACCTGCTGGTCCGAAGGCAGGGTCCCGCGGTGAGAAGGCGCCCGCGGGCGCCGGTCAGCCTGCAGCGGGCAACTCCCGTTCCGGTGGCATGACCTGCGCCGACGCGTAGTCGGGGGAGAGCCCGCAAAACACTGAATGCATTCACTTGAAATGCATTCAGTGAAGATGCATACTTGAGTCAGCAAGGCCCCGGGGACAGCAAGTCCCGAGCATCCACACCCGCACCCTCTCCGACCAAGGAGTACGCCTTGACCACCTCGAAGACCTTCACCGCCACCGCCGCTGGCGCCGTGGGGACCGACATCATCAGCCACGTCGGCACGGTCACCGTCACCGTCGACCCGACCCTCACGCACGCGGTCATCACGGTGAGCACGAGCGACGACGACGGCCCCCTCGCCGATGCGGTGCGCGGTGCCACGAAGCAGGAGAGCACCTACCAGAACCTCAGCTGCCTCACCGTCCGCGTCCCCGAGGTCAACGGCAACACCATGACGATGGGCAACTCCACGTTCAACTTCAACGGCGGCATCGGGCAGAACTTCGGCGTCATCACCGGCCCGGTGACCGGCATCCACATGTCAGGCGGCGACATCAGCATCGGCGGCCGCAAGGTCGTCTCGAACGGGCGCGTCGTCGCGGAGCAGGGCACCGTCGTCTCCGGCGGCGTCATGGGCACCATTGCCGTCGACGTGCAGCTGCCCAGCGACCAGTCCTCGGTCCGGCTGGAGACCACCAGCGCCAACCTCACCGTGCACGGCGACCTTCAGGACCTGGACGTCAACTCGGTCTCCGGCGACCTCCAGGCCCGTGGCGTGCACACCCTGCGCGGCAACCTCACCAGCGGCGACGTCCAGGTGGGCCGGGTCGACGCCCGCGTCGACGTCCACTCCGTCTCCGGCGACATCGAGATCGGCGCGTACAACGGCACCGAGTTCCGCGCCAGCACCGTCTCCGGCGACGTCCACGTCTACGCGACCCCGGCCGCCACCGGCACGATCGACGCCACCACGGTCTCCGGCGACGTCACCACGCGCGGCACCAGCGGCCGCGACGACCTGCACGAGCGCGTACGTACCGTCTCCGGCAAGCACCGCAGCCGCTGACCACCCCGTCCCCTGCCACACACCGACCCAGGAGTGACCATGACCGACCCCAACACGCACGAATTCTTCCGCGAGCTCGCCCGCGACTTCCAGGAGCACCGCGACGTCAGCCGCGCGGCCGCCGCCCACTTCATCGGCATCTTCGCGATGACCAGCGCCCTCTACGACACCCAGGAGGAAGCCGAGGCCGAGGCCAACCGCCTCGTCACCCAGGCCCTGGAGAACGGGGAGCCGTGGGCCAAGGAGTGGATGGAGGCGACCATCAACATCATGTACCCGAACGCCGCCCTGGTCTGCGAGAGCGCCACGAAGGCCAGCACCGACCCGATCGCCGCCCTCCAGGCCGTCTACGGGATCGCCGCCGACGTCGCGGGCGACCTCGCCCGCGCCGTCAGCCGCCGCCGCAACGTCAGCTGACGGCGCCCCGGGGCGGCCGCCAGGTCGCCAACCACTCAGCCGGCCGCCCCGGGCCTCCCAACCGCCCAGCACCACCAGCCCGAAGGAGCCCATCGTGACCCACGTCCTGGTCCACCCCGCCGAGACCGCCCGCCCCAAGTCCCTGGAGAACCGCCCGGTCCGGGCCGCGCGCGCCCGGCGTGCCAGCGTCAGGGCCCTGTCCGCCGTCATCCGCTACGACAGCAGCGTGATCATCGCTGGCACCGGCGCCCTCCAACTCCACGCGATCGTCAACAACGAGGGCCCGCTCGCGAACCTGACCTTCCCCGAAGCCGTCGTCATGTCGCTCATCATCATCGGCACCCTCTCCGTCATCGACGCCGCCGCCCACGAGCTCATCCACCGGATCAACCCGGACCGCTGGGACGGCGACAGCGCCTACGCCCTGGCGGAGGAGCTCGACCAGATCCGCAAAGACATCGACTTCGGCGCCGACCCGGAGGAGATCCAGCACAGCCTGCACACCAGCGGACTGCTGGAGACGGCCGGCGCGCTCACGCGCAGGCTCGCCGCGGCCTTCGCCGAGCAGGACAAGGAGGACCAGGCCCAGCGCCTGTACGCCTCCACCCTCCACCTGCGTAAGGCCGACCAGGCCCTCGGGCACGACCAGGCCGGTGCCGAGGCGGCCGACGACGCCCGCAAGGATCTGCAGTAGAGGCGCCCCGGGGACGGCGGCCAGGTCGCCAAACTCAGCCCGCCGTCCCCGGGCCTCCCAACCAGCTCCAACCGGAGCAGGAGGGCCGGACCCATCGTCCCTCACGACCGCGAGGAGCCCCACATGACCCCCCGCCCCGACACCGAGCCCACCACCGCCGAAGACATCAAGGCCGCCGTGCAGATCGCCCAGACCGTACGCGACAACGCCGTACTCGCCGCCCAGAAGGAGTTCTGGCAGCGGATGGGCGAGCTCAGCAAGAGCTACCACGGCGCCCAGCAGGACGTCGCCGACGCCATGGGCCGCAGGCGCGACTACGTCTACAAGAACGTGAGGAAGTACACCGCCTGATCCACCGCCTCCGGGGCCGGCCGCCAGGTCGCCAACCACTCAGCCGGCCGCCCCCGGAGCTCCCAGCCTCACCGTCCCGCAGCAGGCAGGAAGGCTTCGCCATGCCCGCATCCGCAGCACCCGCCGCCTTCGGCACCCAGGCTCCCGACGCGAGCACGCGCCTCCTGGCCGACGAGGTCGAAGCCTGGCTCAGGAAGATCACACCGGCCGCCGCGCCCGCCCCGGCCGCCGAACAGCCCGCGCCCGCGGCCGGGTTCGACATCCCCGCCTTGGTGGCCGCCGGCCTCGCCGAGGTCGAGCGCAGCGAACAGGCCGCCGCCGCCGCCCAGGCCGCCGCCCGCCCTTCCCTCCTCGACCGGATCACCCGCCGCCACCAACGCCCGGCCACCCGGGCCAGCGTGCACATCCGGCGCGCCGCCGCCGCGCTGGCCACCGGCGGCTGGTGCCGCGGGGAACTCCGCGACGCCACCGGCCGGCACTGCATCCTCGGCGCCCTCATGGCCGCCCCGGCCGACTCCGACACCACTGGCCGCTCCCACATCTACATCCGCTCCGCGATGGCCGAACCGGCCGCGTGCACCCAGCCGGCGCCCGACTACCGCGCCCGTATGGAGGCGCAGTGGCGCCGGGAGGGCCGCGACCCCCGGGCCCTGAGCCGCCAGTTCGACATCGCCGTGCACAACAACGTCGCCGTCCCGACCGTCGGCGCCGTCCTCAATCTCCTGCAGCGCGCCGCCGAGCTCGCTGAGCGCGCGGGGGACTGACAGCGGCCGAAAAGAAGGAGGATGCCCCCTAGAGAGAGTGATGATTAATAGGTATAGTTTTCTTGTAGGGGTCCGTTCTGGATCCCCCCTCACTCCATCCCACCCGCCCCAATCACCCCGGAAGGCACCCCGCATGCGCATCTCCACTGAGCACTTCCTCTTCGGAAGCGGCCGCATCAGCAAGTACGCCAGGACCATCGCCCCCGACGCCGAGAAGCTCGTCCGCGACACGTTCGGCTCCCTGCCGGCCGTCCACCTGGTCCTCAACGGCGACACCAGCCAGATGGACCACCTGGTGAACACCGGCGAGACCCAGCTCCTGTCCGGCATCAACCCCACGCAGGTCAACACCGTCAGCCGCCCCGACCGCCACTCCCGCCACTCCTTCGGCCGGACGTCCATCGACCGTGACGGCGTGCTGATCGTCCTTCAGCT
Organism: Streptomyces sp. NPDC088745; assembly: GCF_044751045.1. Classification (NCBI taxonomy): domain Bacteria; kingdom Bacillati; phylum Actinomycetota; class Actinomycetes; order Kitasatosporales; family Streptomycetaceae; genus Streptomyces; species Streptomyces sp. NPDC088745. Next base: position 43,924 of record NZ_JBIVLB010000018.1, on the reverse strand, counting down.
CCCCAACATGCGCAGCGAGCACGACGTCCGCGAAACCCTCGTGCACGAGCTCGTCCACGCCCACCAGCTCGGCGACCGCTCCGCCCGCGACCTCCACCTCAAGTACCTCAAGCACGTCTGGGGCCAGCAGCCCATGAAGCCCAACACCCTCAGCGCCTACGAGCTGCTGATCGACCAGCGCGAGGCCGAGGCCTACGGCGCCGAGAACCTGGCCGCCCAGCTCTGAACCCGAGGAGGACCGCCATGAAGATCCGACTTCCCTGGCCGAGCCGTGCGGACCGCCGCCTCTGGCGCGCCGCCACCACCTTCTCCGACCTCGCCGAGCTGACCGCCCGCTGGCTCGAAGGCGACATCCGCTCCTGCGCCGGAAACATGCCGAACTACGGGCCCGACGAGGAGACCCTGTCCCTCATCCCCTGCCTGGCCGCCGCGAACCGCGCCGGATTCCTCACCGACGACTCCCAGCCCGGCCACGCCGCCGCGGACTACGCCGGCAACCTGTGGCAGCAGCGCGCCGCCGTCACCGGCTTCGTCGCCGACCCCGAGCTCCTCACCCGCCTCGTCGACTCCGCCGAGCAGGCCGGCCTCGACCTGCTCGTCCGGTTCCAGGACGACGTCCACCACCCGGGACTGGTCGTCTCCCGCATCAACGGCCTGGACTACACCCGGTTCGGCCGAACCCTCACCCGCTCCGAGCTCCGCCACGCCTGGCACAGCCGCCTCGTCGGCGACACCGCCTTCGACGCCGTCGCCCGTGCCACCCAGCTCACCATCGCCGACACCGTCTTCGAGCCCAGCGGCATCCTCTGGACCGTCCTGGACGAAGCCCTGCGCCTGCCGAGCACGCCCGGCCGCTGACAGCCCCCGCGGTACCCGCCCCCCACCTCCCGAGGACCAGACAGACCGGCTCGCCGAAACGGAGAACCTGATGCCCACCACCACCGTCCCGCACTCCGACACCGACTTCGACGCCGTCCTCACCCCCAACCTGCACCGCGCTGCCGCCGCCACGCTGCCGCTGGCCAACGGCGCCCTCCAGCGGCTCGGTATTACCGCGCGGACCGAGACCCACCCGGCCGCCGCCGAGGCCGTCTTCCCCGGCAACACCCCCCTCACCGACGACAAGCCGACCGCCCTGGCCGTCTACCCCGTCACGCGCAACCGCCTCTCCCTCAGCGCCTACGCCGCCCGGGAGGCGGCCCGGGCCAAGGGCGAGGCCTGCCTGAAGCGGTGCCCCCTTCCGGAGGGCGCCCTCATCGGGCCGGTGCCGGACAACGGCGACGAAACCGTCCCCGAGGACCTCGTGACGTTCGGCTCCGGCCGGAACGACGAATACGCCACCAGCCCCCGGATCACCGTGCAGCCCGTCCTCGTCGCCCACGACTCGGAATCCGAGGACTGACGATGCACTCCATGTGGGAAGTCGACGTTCCGATAGAGCGCGTCGGCACCGGCGAGCGCGGTGTGCACGTCTTCACCGGCCTCGCCGAGAACGGCCGCCAGGCCCGCCAGGCCGCACAGCGCGCCTGGGAGACGGCACTCCTCCACACCATGGCCGACCAGGACATCCCCGCCGCCGCCCGCCGCGCCGACTGGTCCGCCCGCGGACTGCGCCCCGGATGGGACCTGCGCTGGGACCAGGCCACGCACAAGTGCATCGACCTCGACCTATAGATCCGCCCCGGGACGGCCGTCAAGGCCTGAGAAACCGCCGGCCGCCCCGGGCCCCTCACCCGCCCAAAAACAGGAGAGAGACCACCATCATGCATGCCACCCGACACAAGCAGCACCACACCTCCACCACCCGCCGGCTGAGCACCGCCGGCCGGTTCCTGAAGACCCTGGCCAAGGCCAACCCCCTGCTCGCCGACCGCGCGTTCGTGTGCAGCCGCTGCGCCGTCTCCTGGCAGGGCGACGAGGCCGACTGCTGGAACTGCGGCATGCCCGCCACCTTCGGCTCCCACCACCACGGCTCCGCGCTTCACCACCTCCTCGCCTCCACCAAGACCCCCCGCACCCTCGCCCCGACGGGAGCGGCGTCGTGACCGGACTGACCTCCCTGACCTGGCTGATCGGCGCCCAGGCCCTCAGCGACCACATCGTGGCCCGCGTCAACGAACTCGTCGAGGCAGGCACCGAGTACGCGCAGGCCTGCACCGCGGTCACCGACGCCGCCGACGCGGGCGAGGCCTGGGCCACCGCCGCCACCCGCCAGACCTGGGTGCGCCGACCGGACACCGACGAGGACGACGCCCCGATCCGGCGCCTCTACGTCCTGGAGCGCACCGGAGACACCGTCGTGGTCGCCGACCTCGACCTTGACGAGGACCCCCACGCCAGCCGGATCGGCGGCCTGGAACCGCAGTGCTCGCACCTCGGAAACGAGGAGCAGGGCGCTGTGGTCGACGTCGATCTGCTGAATCTGTACGACCTCACGGCCTGGGAGCCCTTCGAGCACCTGCTGCCCACCGCCGGCGTCCCGGCAGCCGGCACCACGGGGGTGGGGGAGTGACCACCACCGGACTCGCACCCTGGCCGCGGCTGACCGGCAACGAACCGTGCCGGGCACCCGACGCCGACCCCGCGGACTGGACCGGGACCCCGAAGCAACGGGTGAACGGACAGCTGGCCTGCCTCAGCGCATGCCCCGCGGCCGTCCGCGAGCAGTGCCTGGCCTGGGCCCTCGACCACCCGAGCCGCGCCGGATCCGCGATCTGGGCCGGCACCACTTTCAGCGACCGCCGCCGCCTGCGCGCCGAGCGCCGCGACGCCACCGCGACCTGACACCCGCCCGCTCACCCGTCCGTCCGGTACAGGGGCCCACCCCCGTACCGGACGGACGGCCTCCGTTCCCGCCCGCACACCCGGGCGTACCCCAGCCCTGGCCGGACAGCCGCCTGCACGCTCGGAAGGGAGCACCGATGCAGCTCCGAACGGACCTCGCCCCGCTCGCGGCCGCCGTCACCGACACCGCCCGGGCCCTGACCGAGCCCCAGCCACTTCCGGACCGAGCCCACGAACCCCGGGCGCGCACCACAGAGTTCGGCGCCCAGCACACCCCGCGCCGACCGCGCCCGCCCCTCCCGAAGGAACAGACATGCCGATGAACCCCGAACACCACCACCGCAACCTCCAGGCCGTCGGCCTCATCGCGGCAGCCGCCCCCTCCGAGCAACTGCTCAACCCGTCCGACACCTCCACCGGCCGGCCCACGGTCGTCACCCTCTGCGGATCCACCGCCTTCTGGAACGAGCTTGCCGAGGCCAACTTCCGCGAGACGGCCGCCGGCCGCGTGGTCCTCGCGCCCGGCATCGACATGAAGAAGGCTCACCCGCTGTGGGCGGAACCCGCGGCCGCGGAACAGCTCAAGCTCGCACTGGACGCACTGCACCGCTGGAAGATCCGTGCCTGCGACGAGGTCCTGATCGTCAACGTCGATGGCTACGTCGGCGACTCCACCCGCGCTGAAATCGCCTACGCCCACCAGCTCGGCCGGCCCGTCCGCTACACCGAGCCGGTCGGGCACGCCGTCATCCTCGACCGGCCCGGCCTGGACCCGGTACGGATCGGCCCGTACGAGCACGAAGGGCGTGCCGAGGAGATCGCCGCGGGCCTGCGCAGGCAGCTGCACTACACCTCGCACGTGGAGGGCACCGTCATCACCGTCGGCGCCTTCCGCCCCGACCTCGACCACCTCGCCCCGCAGGTCCCGAGGGACCCGTACGCGCTGGCCGAGGCCATGGACAACGACCCCGGCGGCGACGGTACCGGCCACAACTTCCCCGACCTCTACGCCCGCCTGTGCGCCCAGGAGCCCGCCGAGTACGCGAGCAACCTGTGGAGGAGGGCCTGCTCCGCATACGACTACCTGCACGCCGACCCCGTCGACGAGTAGTCCCCGGCGCCCCCAAGATGACAATTTTTAGTTGGCCAAGTCTGTATTGACAAGCCAACTTTTAGTTGGCATTCTTAAGGGGTCGGGTCAACCGGATCCGGCAAACGAACCAAGGAGCACTTCATGGCTCACCCCAACTGGCTCACCAGCCGCGTACGGGCCGACGCCGCCATCGCGACCGCCAACGCCCGCCAGACCGCCACCGACCTTCACGCCCAGGGCCGCGACCACTACACCGACCCCACCTGGCGTACCGCCGTCGCCGACGCCCACCGCGCCGTCGACAAGGCCGAGGAGATCGGTCTGGACACGCACGACATCCTCGACGCCTCCAAGGCTCGCCCGACCCACTGAAGGAGAATCGGCATGTCGCAGCAGTCGGAGCAGGAGACGGCGGCGTTCCAGGAGCGGATGCGCCAGGAGTCGGAGGCGGTTTACGCCCGGCTCGGCGAGCCCGGGATGGACGTGCAGGCCGAACTGATGGCCGCGCAGCTCCGGGCGTCGCAGGGCGAGTAGCCCACCGCCCCATCTGATCAACAACCCATTCAGGTCGGTCCCGGCGGGTGCTGGACACACCACGCCGGGGCCTGAGACCACCCACCTATGACACCTAGGAGGGCGATCCTGTGATGGATCGTATCTACGGCGCGATCATGTGCGCCCACCAGGACCCCGACAACGCGGCGCAAGCCGCGATTGCCCGTGCCGCCGAGGCCGCCCGTGCCGCCGAGGCCGCCCGCCAGGCCGCCGCCGCGATCCGCCGCTCCGCGCAGGGCGGGGGCCAGTGATGACCTACCGCGACGGCGACAAAGTCCTCATCAAGGGGTGTGACGGCGACCCGGACGCGGTCGGCCGGGTCGGCATGATCGTGGGCGACGCCCCGATCGACGGCCGCTGGACCGTGATCGGCGTCGGCTCCTACCTCGGTCCCGCCGCGTGCCGCACGGACCAGCTCAAGGCGCTCATCCCCCCTCACAAGACCGACGGGGGTGCGCGGTGACCTTCAACGGCGGAGACAAGGTCCAGATCATGAGCTGCGCGGACGACCCGCGTGCGGCCGGGCGTACCGGCGTGGTCCTGGACGAGGTGCCCCCGGGGCCCCTCACGAACCACCGGTGGACGGTGGCGGGCATCAGCTGGCTGATCGCCCCGGTCCTGTGCGAAACCCGCGAGATCCGCAAGATCGACGACGCGCGATGAAGTGGACGACGAAGGCGCGGACCGCCAGATGGGGGTCCTGCTGCGCCGCCAACGGCCCGTGCGCGCAGATTCGACACCTGCGGGCCCGCGGCTAGTTCGCTCGCGAACTCCACCGGTGCAGGTCCGGCCTGTAGGCCACCCCACCACTGCGCTCGCCCGGCCGGGCGAGCGCAGTGGCGCTTCCTGTGGGGGGGCTTGCTCCGCATGCGACTACCTGCACGCCGGCCCCGTCGACGAGTAGTCCCGGCATCCTCGAAGTGGCAATTTCAAGTTGGCCAAATCTGTATTGACATGCCAACTTTTAGTTGGCATTATCTAGGTATGGGCAGCGGCCCGCACCGACCCGGACAAAGGAGTCGCACGATGGAGCAGCAGACGCAGCGCTCGCCGCAGGCCCCCGACCGCGGCGAACCGCCCACCAGCACGCCCGCCGCCACCCGCCTCCAGCAGGCCCGCACCGAGGTCATCGCCGAGATCGGCCGCACCGACAGCAAGGCCGCCGCCCTGCTCGCCGCCTTCGGCCTCCCGCTGGCCGTGCTCGTCGCCGTCGTCCCCGGCAAGGAAATCACCACGGCGGCCACGGTCCTCATCGGACTCGGGGCGGCCGGCCTCGTCGCCGCGATGCTCGTCGTCCTCCTCGCCGTCCGCCCCCGCATCGGCGGCACCACCCGCGGCTCCTACCTGCACTGGGCCACCTGCACGCCCGAACAGCTGCGCGCCGATGTCGCTGCCGACAACAACGCCGAACAGATCGTCAAGCTGTCCAGGATCGCCGCCGCGAAGTACCGCAGGCTGCGCCTCGCCATCGACATCACCGCCGGAGCCCTGGTCCTGCTGGCCCTCGCCCTGGCCGCCGCCCTCGCCCTCAGCTGACCCCCCGCCCCTCCCTCAACTCCTCAGGAGACTTCCCATGGCCAAGTACGTCGCGACCGTCACCTCCCGCACCGGCCAGAAGGTCAACATGATCACCGGCGGGCCCAGCGACCAGAAGGCGATCTACAGCGACCAGGAGCTGAAGGAGCGCCAGTCCGCCGCCGCGAAGGACCCGCGAGACCTGGAGGTCGAGGTCCGCTTCCTGGACTGACCTCCACCCCGACACCCGGGACGGGCGGCCGCCGGCTACCCACCATGCGCCGCCCGTCCCGGGCCGCCCGACCCGCTCCAAGTACGGAGCAAGGGGCAGATACATCGTCCCTCACACCGATACGGAGCCCGACCACCATGACCCCCACCCGACCCGACACCCCCCAGGCCACCGCCGCGAAGAAGCGCCTCGACGACGCGGCCACCGCCCGGGACAAGGCCATCGAGGCCGCGCACCGCACCTACTGGAGCGCCGTCGCCGCCGAGATCGAGGCGAAGAACCTCACCCAGATTGCCACCGCCGCGCACCTGGACTTCTCCCGCGAGCACGTCCGCAAGCAGATCAAGCGCTACGTCGACGCCAACTGAGGGCCGTGACCCGGGGGCGGCCGTCACGGCCAAGCGACCGGCCGCCCCCGGCTCCCCGTCCCAGAACAGAAACTGAGGAGAGATACAGCATGAACCACCGTTCCATCGAGCGCCTCGCGCTGTTCGGCGGCCTGCTGGCCGCCTTCGGCGAGATCCACCCTTTCTGCGACCACTGGGCCCAGGGGTCAACCACGGCGAAGTGCAAGCGCCTCTACGGCACGCACCGCGTCTACCGAGACGGCGTGCACGTAGGGGAGGAGACGGACGACCGCAGCAATGAGCCGACCACAACGGCCAGCGCCCGCGGCCGCCGTGCCGTCACGCTGCACGTCGCCACCTACACCGCGATTCAGACCGGCGCGGCCGTCGGTCTCACCAGGGCCTTCGGCTACCGCGTGCCGGCCTCCGCGCTTCTCGCCGGCGCAGCCGTCAACGGTCTGACGCATGCGGCGATCGACCGCGGCGCGCTGTTCCTGTGGCTCGCCGACAAGGCGAGGAAACGCGGCTACGTCGAGCACTGCCAGGCGGTGCGCCTGGACGAGGAAGGCACGGCTCACGCCGAGATCAACGGTCCCGGCACCGCCTGGATCGAGCTGGATGCCGCACTGCACCGATTCATCGGCGTCGGCGCCGCGGCCGTCACTACCTGGCTCGCCACACGCAGGTGAGACACGGCGAGAAGGCAGCGACAAACCCGTTCCAGACCGGCCACCAGGCCGCGCACATCATCGCCCTCACGATCACGGCCCTCACCCTGGCCGGCCTCAGCTGAGCACAGCACCGCACACCCTACCGCCCCGATGGTCGCAGGCCGGGTCCGACTCCCGGCCGGGGCACGGGCCCGCACCCCGCGGACCGCACCGAAGAGATGAACAGCAACGTGTCCGTCAACGTCACCAAGACCACCCCGCACAGCGCGGAGATCACCCGGGAGCCGGGAGACGAACCGGGCATGCACTCCCACGCCCGGCGCGCGTACGACTCCGGACGCCTCAAGGCAGGCAACCCCACCAAGGGAAAGGATCACGACTCATGAGCGAGCAGACCCCCGAAGAACTCATGGACGCCCTCCGCAAGGCGGCCGAAGACCTGGAAGAGGGCACCCGGCGGCAGGCCGAAGCGATCGCCGAGGCCGCCCGGCGCGACGGCGGCTGCTGACTTCCGAAGCCGAACGTGGCAGCCGGCAGCAGCCCGAAGCACACGCACCTCCACCCCCGTACCCCCGCAGTACCACCGAGAGCCGAGGAGCACACCGTGCCGGACAACACCAACAGCCAGCAGGACCAGCAGGACACCACTCCGAGCTCCAGCGACGCCGTGGTCATGGGCGACACCAGCAACAGCATCACCGGCGGCCTGCACACCGAGCCGCTGGTCTTCGGCGACCTCACGCAGTAGCCCCGGCCCCAGCCCTGTCCCGCATCCCGCACCCCAGGTCAAGTGCGAAAGCAGAAGTCAAACCACATAGATCTGGATGGCGGGGGCCTTCGGTGTTAGGTCCGCGCCACCGCAACGGTTCTGAGGGTTGTCAAGCGGCAGTTGGGCGAGGTTGCTGCCAAGTTCTCCGCTTCCGTGGGTGGTCGTACCGCGCGTGTGGCTGCCTACGGACTCGGTGCGACAAGTGTTGTCGAATGCAGGGCTTCCGATGACACCAACGCCTCCTGCGGCAGCAGGGTTTGCGGTAGAGATTGCTGCACCCACGGATGCAACGGTCAGCGCGAATACTGTGACTGCTCGTTGAGATCCCATGGCTGGTAAACGACGATGCCGGTGCCCAGTTACATCAATGTCGAGGCGGCGTTGGCTGGTCGTCCGTCGGTATCTGCACAGCGGTACGGCGCCGCCTCCACCACTCCAGCAGCGCAGCGACCGCCAGGTACGCACCCGCTGCAGTGCCGCCGTAGGCCACCGCATCCCAGCCACAGTCCCAGTCCTTGAGGAAGCCCCGGCCCACCCCCATCACGATGCCGTAGACGAGCGCGGCCGCGATCCACTTCCACCAGGTCGTCATGCAGCCCGGCTGCCCGGGAGGCGCGCGACGAACACCCCTGGGGGCGGCCGGGGGAGACCCGCACCGCACCTTTCGGACCCGGCCCGCTCGACGGCTTTCCTCGCCTCGGCCACCGCGTCTGGGTTCGTACCGCCTCTGCTTGCCCAAGAGGTCCGCGTAGAGGTCGAGGACGAGTTGGGCCCGGCGCCGCGGGTGTAGCCGAATTCCTCCACTGGCGGTGCGGTGGTATTCAGCTGGCGGTCGGCGTCGTCCGGAGGGCGGCGAGCTGGTCCTGGACCTCGCGGCTGAGGCGGGGATCCTCGCTGTGTTGGGCCCTGGCCGGCAACGGCCGTCCTGGCAGATCCTCCTGACGCCTCGACCTCATTGCCGCAGGTCGGGGGCGTCGCCGTCCCCAAAGCACAGATAGCCAAATCCTAGTTGGCCAATTCTGTATTGACATGCCAAGTTTGAGTTGGCATCCTTGAAGGGTTGGACCGCCCATCCCGGCACCCCGCAGCTCAGCCCCGCCCCCACTCCGAGGAGCCGCAGTGACCAGCGAGATCCAGGCCCCGAAGCACCTCGCCACGATCACCGGCATCGAGACCCCGGCCCGTACCAGCCTGACTGCCGACGGGGGAGACCTCGCCGACCTCGCCCCGGCCGCCGCCGCCGCGCTCCGCCTCCTCGCCGACGCCATCACCCGCGGACACGCCAACCAGGACGACATCGTCCAGGCCCTGAAGGACGCCAATGTCCACGAGGCCTTCGCCGACGTCCTGACGGCCGCCTCCAGCGCCGTGATGGACGAGACCGAGGACCCCTACGACATCGATTACAGCCTCACCGCCGACAACCTCAGCGGAGCGGCCAGCCAGGTCCGCGGCATCTTCCACTGGATCTGACCAACCCGCCCCGCACGGGACCCGATCGACTCAACACCGCACATTGGGAGAGGCCCACCGTGAAGAACTGCGTTTTTTGCTCCATCGCCGCCGGGGAAGCCCCGGCCGTCATCGTCCGCGAGTGGCCCGACGTCCTCGCGATCCGCCCCCGCTCCGGAGGCGTCAACGCCAGCCACCTCCTGGTCCTGCCGCGCGTCCACGTCGAGGACGCCGGCACCGACCCCGAGGTGACCGCCACCGTGATGCGCCGGGCCGCCGAGCTGATGGCCGAGCACCCCGCCGCGAACCTGATCACCTCGAAGGGCGCCGCGGCGACCCAGACGGTCTTCCACCTTCACGTCCACGTCCTGCGCCGCCAGGAGGGCGACGGCCTGCCCCTGCCCTGGACCCCGCAGCACGCCGCCCGCGCCGCCGCGCAGAACGGAGCCTCCTCGTGACCGGCATCAACCTCGTCATGGCCCGCGAGCCCATCCCCGTCGGCCCGTCCGTCTTCCTCGCCGGCCCCACTCCGGACAAGGCATCCGTCCCGTCCTGGCGGCCCGCCGCCGCTGAAACCTTGGCCGCTCAGTGGACCGGCGCCCAGCCGCTGACCGTCCTGAGCCCCGAGTCCCGGCACGGCCAGCGCGCCGACCGCTACGAGACCCAAGTCGACTGGGAGACCGACGCCCGCGCCGCGGCGAGCGCGATTCTCTTCTGGATCCCCCGCGACCTCAAGACCATGCCGGCCATGACCACCAACGTCGAGTTCGGCCTGGACGTGTCGACGGGCAGGGCGGTGCTGGGTTGCCCGCCCGACTGCCCCAACGCCGAGAGGAACAGGTACCTGATCTACGTGGCCCGCCGCCACGGCGTGCCGGTGTGCACCACCCTGACCGCCACGGCCGCCGCCGCCCTCGCACTCGTCCCCGGCAACCACTGATCCCGCCGCACCGACCAGTCACCACGGAAGGAACCCCTGATGGAACGCGTCTACCTCAACCAGCGCAGCGGTGAGCGCCGCATCCACGTCGAGATCGACGAGCCGGAGATCGCCGAACTGCTCGCCGAACTCGGTGAACCGACGACCCCCGCCCTCCGCCAGCTGACCGAGATCCTGGACGCCGCACACCGGCGCTTCGGCCACGGCGCACCTGAGCGCATCACCGAAACCGTCCCCGCCGGACTCCGGAGCTGGGACGTGCCCTGGCAGGAGTACACGCCCACGGACATCACGCCGGCCGAGCTGCTACCCGAGGCCCTGGCCCAGCACGTACCCGGCTGGGCCGAAGGAGCCCCGACGCCGGCCGAGGTAACCGACTGGGACGCCCGACAGGCCGCCGCGCTGGTGCCCTTCGAGCGGAACGCGCGAGGCTGGCCTCTGCACCCGACGGGCCGCACCGGCCGCAGTGGCAGGAACCTGGGCCGGTGGGGCGAGAACGCGGCTGCGGACCCCATCGTGGTGGCGGGGAACGGCACAGACCGCCGGGTTTTCCTGATCACGCGGGACGACATCAAGGTGGAGGCCATCCCGGGAGGCATGGTCGACCCGGGCGAAACCGTCCCGGCGGCCCTTGTCCGTGAGCTGCGCGAGGAGACCGGTGTCGACCTGGCCGGTCATCAGCCGGTCATCCTCAGCCGGAGCCTGGTCGACGACTGGCGAGCTTCGGACCACGCCTGGGTTGCCTCCACCAGCGCGATCTACCTGCTGCCCGCCACCGTGACGGCCATCGCCGCTGATGACGCCCTTGACGCAAACTGGTGGCCGTTCGGCTCCCTCGACCAGCTCGAAGCGAAGATCACGGCAGCCGGACGCACCCTCTACGCCGCGCACCGGCCGCTTCTGCAGCGCGCCCTCGACTACCTCAACCGGTAACCCGAGTCCGACAGAGCTTCGGGCCGGTCCCGGCCCGACGAGCAGAGCCCCGGACATGAAGTCCGGGGCTCTCGACCAGGTGCTCGGGGCCGGCCGGGGAGTCAGTCGGTCTCGATGTAGGCGACCAGGACGAGCGTGCCCAGGGCAGTCGGCACGTACAAAATCCGGACGCCGTCCTCGCGGTGCTCACGGATCGAACCGTGCTTCGACAGCACGCCGATCTCCGGATCCTTCGAGACGGCCACCAGCACCGGGTCGAGGCGGAGCCGCTCGGCTTCCGTCATCTTCTCGATCTGCTCCTGCGCCACGTCGTAGAAGACGATGCGCGCGCGCCTGGGCGCGTGTCGGCCCATCAGGCGACGTGCGAGGTGGGAGCGGAGTCGTCGAGCGAGGGCTGTCCGAGCTTTTCGCGCAGCTCCTCCCAGGAGGTGACGGCGTCCAAGTCGACCCCCTCACCGGCCAGGCGCTCCAGGACGTAGGCGATCTGCGGGTCGCCGTCAGCCAGCTCCCGCGCGTCGGCCCGCAGGGCCTCCTGCTCGGCCGGGTCGAAGACGATCCGCATCGCGGCCTCCAAGTCGTAGATGCTGCAACGAGGCTAGCGCAGGCGCGCCCCACCGGAACCCGGAAGGCGAAGAGATACGGAGACCGTCCGCCGCGCGAGGCGCCCTGCGGTCGGCGGAGACGAAAGCGGCCGGCGCCCACTTCCGCCGAGGCGGGTGGCAAGGGCGCCGGCCAACCGAAAACACACACTCCGGGAAACCCGAGAGGCGCATCTCACCGTCGAGTGTATCCACACGCCGCGGCGTTGCGAACACTCCACTTGCCAACGGTGATGTAAGCTAGGTAATGTTGTCTTGCTTGCGGGCGGTGGCAGCCCGCGGTACCGAACACACACCGACACCCTGGAGGCCCCATGTCTCTCTCCCTCATCCACCCCGCCGGCACTGCGACGCAGGCCGAGACCGCCGCATCCGCGTGGCCGGCCACCACCGCGGCCGCCGAGGCCGAACTCGCCCGCCTCACCGAGCTCCTGGCCGAGGCCGGCGTCACCGCCCTCCCCGGCGCGGGCGTCCTGGCCGTCCCCGGCCTCGCCGCCGGCCCGGGTGACACCACCGGCATCCGGGTGCGCACCACCAGCAACCCGCCGCACGCCCTGTACGTCATCGCCGCCGGCCGCATCACCCCGCACGCCGGAGCCGACAGCGCCTTCGCCCACCTCCGCCCGCTCATCGAGGCGGCTGCCCGCCCCTGCGACGGATGCGGCGCCGAGGCCTACGAGCCGTGCAACCCGTTCTGCCTGCCCGATCCCACGACCGACTGACACCCCTGACGGCGGGGCGCTCCGTGCGTCCCGCCCCCTGACAAAGGAGAAGCACGTGATCCGCGCCGGACGCCTGCAGTACGTCCAGACCATGTCCGACCTGGCCGACGCCCTCGGCAAGAAGCTCACCACGATCCGCAACCAGAAGCCCTACGCTGCGGAGGGCCACCCGGCACCGATCAGCTCACCCGACGCCCGCAACCAGCTGTGGGACTCCGAGCAGACTGCGGCGTACTACGCCGGCGAGCCCATCCCCGAGCTGCCCCAAGTCGACGACGACGAAGACCTCCTGGACCGCCACGAGGCCGCCGAACTGCTCGGCATCGCCCCCATCACCTGGAACACCTACAAGAAGGACCCGGCCCTGGCTGCCGGTGTCGTCCTTGTGCCCGCGGGCCCCAAGGGCACCGAGCACTGGCCGCGGCGCCTGGTCCTCGCCTTTAAGGACAGCCGGCCGGGCCGCGGTGCCGGCGGCGGCCGCCGCGAGGGCAGCGGCGACATGATCCCCCGCGATGAGATCCTGCCGCGGATCGCCGAGCTCCTGGACGCCGATCCAGCCGTCACCGTCGAGACCGTCTCCGACACTCTCGGCATCACCAAGTTCCCCACCGCTCAGTCCGGCCTGGCCACCCTGCGCGGCCGGCGCATCGCCGACCTCGTCGAGAAGCAGCCCGGCCTCGACCTGAAGGACGCCGCCCTTCAGCTGGGCTACCCCGCCATCACCCACCGCGCCGCCGTCGTGTTCGCCGAGCGCGAGCTCCGCGCCCGCAGTGCCCAGCCCTACCTGCAGCACACCGCCGACGTCCTGGCCGCGGCCGGCATCGCCCAGCAGGCCCAGGTGGAGATGCGCCAGCTCGACGGAGGCGCCGTGGCCGCAGCCGTGATGCTCGACACCGACCAGCCGGCCGCAGCCGCAGTGTGGGACTCCCGCTACGGATGGCGGACCTCGACCAGCCGCCGACACCCCATCGGCAAGGAAACCGACCGTGCGCCCGAGGGCGAGGGGATCCGCTACCTGGGTAGCGGACTCCAGCCCGAGCCCGAAGAGCTTCTCGCCGCCCTGCGCGACGGCCGCAAGGGCACCAAGCGCCCTCACACCAAGCCCTGAACGGCGCACCGGCAACCAAGACGCGGGCATCGGCGCCTGCACGCAGTCCGCACCGGGCCGTCGACTACACGCAGACGAGGGAGACACAGCGTGAGCATCGAGCAGCACGCCTCCGACCCATACGGGCAGGAGCTGGCCCGCATCCGCCATCACCAGAGCGAAGCAACGGGTGCGCGGTTCACCGTCTTCCAGGCCCTGGCCGCTGCCGGGGTCTCTCCAGAGCAGGCGGACGAGATCGTGTCGAAGCTGGAAGCCGGGGCCGTGGCCGGAGCCCACACCTGGATCTCCGAGAGCAGCCCCCCGTACGGGTCGGACCCGCAGTTCGAGGACGGCTGGTTCGCCGGCGTCCGCGACGTCGCCAGCTACCTGCTGCGCATCGCCGACACCACCGCCACCACCCAGCGCGGGCTCGCCGCCTCCAGCGCCCTGCTGCTCGCGCACCTTCGGCAGTCGGCCTCCCCTGCCTCAACACCCCTGGCTCAGAAACCGGCTCCGACGCTGGACACGAAGAAGGTCCTGGCCGCAGCCCGACGGTGCACGTGGGCCTTGGCCGACCCGAGCGACTTCCTCGGCCCCGAGGCGTCGGACGAGATCCTGGCCGCGGCGCTCGGCGCCGTGCGCGAGGACGAGAGGGCCGGATACGCGGAGCGCCTGGAGGCGTTCGCGGAGCAGCACCGCGCGCGCCTGGAACAGCTGCTGCGCGCGTACGGGCCGGGTAGTGCGCCGGCGTCGCACGGGCGCTACATGCTGGCCGGTCGGCCCGAAAGCCTGATCATCTGTGAGCGGATGGAAGTCGTGCCGCTCCTACTGCGGAGCCGATGGGACGAGGCGTTGGAGGCGGTTCTCCTGGACGACCTTGAGTTTGCGTGGGGGCCGCGCACCCGCTTGAGCAGGTGAACCGGCGAGGCAGACGCCGATGGGCCGTACGGAGCTATCCGTGCGGCCCATCGCTGTACGGCACACCTACTGAAATTCGGGTCACCTTGATCCCGAATCCGGGGAAGAATGACCCATTCCGGGTGAGCATCAGCCCACCCGTCAACCGGGGCGGGGAGGCCAGGATGCCGCTGGACTGGAATCGGATCGGCACGGGGGGCAGCGAGGCCCTTTTGAGGCCTCGGGACATCTATTCCGGACTGGCCGACCGCCCGTGGCCCTACCTGCGCCACGAGCAAGGTGAAGTCCTCGACGCATGGTTCGACCGGCGTGACGACCGCGACGTGGTGATCAAGCAGAACACAGGAGGCGGCAAGACTGCGGTCGGCTTGTTGATTGCCCAGAGCACCCTCAACGAGGGCATCGGCAAGGCTGTGTACCTGGCGCCGGACAACTACCTCGTCAAGCAGGTCCGCGCGGAAGCGAGCAAGCTCGCGATCACCACGACCGAAGACCCCCAAGACCCGGGGTTCCTCACGGCGCGGACGGTCTTGGTGACGAACTACCAGAAGCTGATCAACGGCAAGTCTCAGTTCGGCGTTGTCGGCGACGGCAAGCAGCCGGTCGACCTCGGCGTCGTCGTGATCGACGACGCCCACGCCGCACTCTCGCGGACCGAGGACCAGTTCCGGCTCCGCGTACCCTTTGGCCACGACGCCTACCAGGCCCTGCTGGACCTCTTCCGCGAGGACCTGCGCCACCAGGCTCCGAACGCCTTGGCCGACCTTGAAGCGCGGGACTTCAGTGCGCTCGCCACCATCCCCTTCTGGGCGTGGTCGGACAAGAACGAGCAGGTCCTGAAGATCCTGCACCCGCACCGCGGCGACGATGCCTTCAAGTTCGCATGGCCGCTGATCGCGCACGTCCTGCCCCTGTGCTCCGCGACGGCGACGTCCGCGGCGATCGAGATCCGGCCCTCGTGCCCGCCCATCGACCGCATCCCCTCCTTCGCCCGAGCCATCCGCCGCGTCTACCTCACCGCCACCCTGGCCGACGACAGCGCCCTGATCACCGACTTCCAGGCCGACCCCGCGCTAGTCGCCCTGCCGATCACACCCGGCAGCGCAGCCGACCTCGGCGAACGCATGATCCTCGCACCCATCGCCCTCAACACCGACCTCGACAACGACGCCGTGCGCCAACTGGCCCGCGAATACGCCGATGGAGACCGGGACGGCGACGGCGTGCGCGACGCCGACCCGATCAACGTCGTCGTCCTCGTACCCAGCGCCCAGGCCGCGGCCGCCTGGAAGCCCTACGCCGACCGCACCCACCACGTGCAGGATCTCGCGGCCGGAGTGAAGGAACTCCAGGACGGCCACGTGGGCCTGGTCGTCCTGGTCAATAAGTACGACGGAGTCGACCTGCCCGCCGACGCCTGCCGCCTACTCATCCTCGACGGCATCCCCCGGCCCCTCGACGCCGTGGAACGCCGCGAGTCCGTGGCCCTGGCGGACAGCCCCGTCCGCCTTGCCCGGGAAATCCAACGGATCGAACAGGGCATGGGCCGCGGCGTCCGGGACAGCGAGGACTACTGTGCGGTCCTCCTCCTCGGTGCGAACCTCGCACTCGCCCTCCACGAGCCCCGGCACCTCCAGCTGTTCTCGCCCGCGACCCAGGCCCAACTCGCCCTCAGCCGGGAAATCGCCGAACAGATCCACGGTGGCGGCCTGAACGACGTTCGCCACGCCCTCGAAGCGTGCCTGGCCCGAGACCCCCGGTGGACCGGACGCAGCCGCCGCGCCCTCGCCGAGGTCCGTTACACCCAGCTCGGCACCGTGCGCCCGGAGGCGGTGGCCCTACGAGAAGCCTTCGACCTGGCTGCCACCGGTCTCCCGGAAAAGGCGGCCGACCGCCTCCAGAAGACGATGAACAACCTCGACGATAAGCCGCTGCGCGGGTGGCTACGCGAGCAAAAGGCCGCCTATCTCCACCCGATTAACGCCAAGGCGGCCCAGCAGAGCCTCGTCACCGCCGTCGGCGAGAACCAATTCGTCCTGCGCCCCCTCGCCGGCGTAGCCTCCGCCCAGATCAAACCGGCCGCCGTGCAGGCGCGCGCCGCAGCCGCGTTCCTCGCCAACGAGTACGCCGACGGCGTCACCCTGGTGCTCGGCATCAAGAAGCTCCTCGAAGACGTGGTCTGGGAGGACGAAGAGCGATCGGACGACGCCGAGCACGCCTGGCACCGCCTGGGCCTCCACCTCGGATTCGTCAGCACTCGGCCCGAGAAGCAGGAGGGCAGGGGCCCGGACAACCTCTGGGCTCTGACCTCGGACCTGTTCGCCGTGACGGAACTCAAGACGGGCTGCGTCACGGATACCATCGCCAAGAAGGACCTGGGACAGCTCGGCGTCAGCGTCGACTGGTGCGCCGAGAAGAACCCAGAGGCCAGAACCTTGCCGGTGATGTTGCACCGGAGCCGCACCGCCGACCAGTACGGCACCCCGGTACCCGGCATGCGGGTAGTCACCCCGGCGAAGTACGAGCTGCTGCGCACGGCCATCATGAAGTACACCACCGCACTCGCCAGCGATCTTGGCAATTGGGGCGAGGAACAGGCCGTCGCGGAGCAGCTCGTGCAGAACAAGCTGACGGGCGCCAATTTCTTCTCCACCTACGCCGAAACCTGCCGTACGGCCCCATAGCGCGATAAGCATCCGACCAAGCCGCCGCAGCCTTCCCTCGGAATGTAGTCAGTCCGGGGAAGGCCGCGGCACGATGACGCTGACGCCGGCCTCAAGAGCGGAACGGATGAGCGCGAGTTGGGAGCGTGTAATCACCGAGCTGCACGCATAGGGTCTCGCGGCCCGGGCCGCGGCCGACCGGGTCAACGAGACCGAGGCTGACGTATGGCGAGCGGACCGGCGGTTTGCGGCAGACGGTTTTTGGGGGCGGCGGTGGTCGACCGGATGTGCAGCGCCCCGGCACCGCCGCTGCTGGACGCGATGATTGAGCAGGCCGAGGCGCTCCAGGCCAGCCTCCACGGTCACCGCCAGCATCCCAGGATGTACGAGAAGGCCAGCTCAGCCCACAGGCACGGCTTGCCCACGCTGTACCGAGGCTTGCCCAGGCTGGTGCGCACAGGGCTTGCCCATGGGGTAGCGAGGCTTGCCCAGGTCACAAAAGGCCAGCTCAGACGACTTGTCCACAGCTGACGTGCTCTGGCACCTGCGCCGGTTCGCCGATCACCCGTCAGGGAGCAGGGCCAGGGCTGGGCGAATGGTCGGGCTGAGCTCCCGCCATGTCGACCGCCCCTCGGCCCTGGCCGGCCCTGATGTGGGCCACGGCGCCGTGGCCGAGGCGTCCACCGGCACCCTTCTGCTCGTCGTCGACGAACGCCGTACCGGCCGGGCCGAGACCCGCTTCGGCCGCCCTACCCGGTTATGGACGCCGCCGTCGCCCTCCACCTGGTCAGGCCGACGAATTCGCCGACGTCTCCGAACGGTTCTACCTCCTGGAGGACGCCCACGCCGAGTACCAGCAGCACACCTGGACCGTGGACCTCCCGACCTGCCCCAGCAGCAGGGCCCCCGAGCTGCTCCCGGCAACCTGCCCCACGCCCTACGTCGACCACTGCGGGAACTGTGGGACGACCGTCGCGATCGAGGGCTGGACGATCGCCCCGCTCGGCTTCTCCTGCCCGGACTGCTACGACGTGATGTCAGGCGAACCCGGCCGCCACAACCTTCGGTACCACCGTCAGCGGTAGGCGGGAACCGGCCCGTCCGGAGCGCTGCGGAGGTGGGCAAGCCCATGCCGGCGCGCCCCCGCGGCAGTTGCACCGGAAGGGGGCTGGAGGGTTGCCTGCAGAGGTGCCCTAGGAGTTGTACCGGAGGTGTGACCGGGAGTGGGACCCCCACTTTTTCGATCTTGAGCATCGTGCCTGTTCAGGCCCGGTGGGCAAGCCCCTTCGCCACGACGACACCTCTTTCTCCGCGATAGCCGGAGGAAGAGGCCTGCTTCTTCTCAGGGCCGGGCCGGCCTTCACCACCACGGTCCAGCCCAGCTCCGATCAGGCCGGCTCGGACCGGCCCCCGCAGTCCGGTCCGTGCCTCGGCCCGCTCCCTGCTCCCCGCTCCGGATCCGGTGCCGTCCGACGTGCGGCCCCGGCCCCGGACGCCGCGTGCGCCCCCGCTCGAAGGCTGCGCCCGGACATGCCGAAGCGGCCCCGCCGGGAAGGCGGGGCCGCTTGGGGTGGAGCTGATTCAGTGGATCTCCCAGTCAACGCAGCGGCGCTGGGGGAGCGGCGGCTCAGCGCCGAGGCGCAGTGCCAGCCGGACCGCTGCGCGGTCCCGCTTGTGTGCCGCCTGCTGGTAAGGCTTCCGGCTCCCATCCTTCGGGTGGGAGATCCAGGGCCGCTCCTGAAGCTGCATGTGCGTGGGGCGGTCATGGAAAGTACGGGCCATCTCGGGGCTCCTCGCTGTGGATTTGTCGTAGTGCGTGTTTTGCGGTCGCTGACCGGCTGCCACCGCCGATCAACTGAGACAACAATAACCCCTACACGTCACTTTCGTCAAGTGGGGGTGCTCGGGAAGTCGCCGCGTGTCGGGTGCGGCGACCGAATGGGTGAATGCGAAATCGAGTCGAGGAAAAGGCCGTTCCGGCTTCCCTGAAGTGATGAGTGTGGGTTATAGTTGTCTTGTTGGTCGGGAGTGGCACCCGGCCAACACCCCCCGAAATCACACGCTCCAGGGAGAAACCCCGTGTCGAACTCCATGAAGATCACCGCCGGTCAGACCACCACCCGCACCCTGACCGCCCTGATCCGCGCCATGGACGGGCAGCGCGCCACGACCATCACCTACGTCGACAGCAAGGGTGAAGAGTCGGTGCGCACCATCGAGATCCACAACATCCTCACCACCAGCAAGGGCGGCATCATCGTCCGCGCGATGTGCCGCACCCGGGGCGAGATGCGCACCTTCACTCTGGAGCAGATCAAGGCGTACACCGTCCACCGCATCCGCTTTGTTCTCGACGTGCCGGAGGAGAAGGCGGGGGAGGCGTTCCCCGTCGCGCACTTTGTGTCTGATGTCGAGCGAATGATTGATCTGGAGCTGGAGCGTGACTACCCGCTCCCCAAGGTGTCGCTCGTCGCGTAGGCGAGCGGGGGCCCACCCGCAGGGTGGGCCCCCACCCCCCGGCGTGCCCTGCCTGAGACCGGGACCGGCCGGGCGACAGCGGGTGCCCGCCACGCCCCGGGACAGACCAGTTCCGGCCCGGGCGCACGAACTGACCAGCGTTCATGAAGGAGGAGCCATGGCAGACCAATTCCGCGAGACGACGGTTCGCGTCGCCGGGGTTGACCACCAGGTCCGCACGGAGATTGAGGGCCGGGTCCGGACCGTGGCGCAGCTCGAATCCGCGCACGCGAAGGCCGTCAAGGCGAAAATCGCGGAGCTGCGAGGAGCCAACATCCCTGCGTATCGGGCTGCGGTTGTCGCCGCCGAAGCCACCTCGGAGCGCATGGGGAATCGGTGGCTGGAGGAGCAGGACGCGGTCCGCGCACGGGCCATCCTCCGGCGGGCCGAACGCGGAACGGTCGTGTCCCACGCGTCCCCGTGGGCGGCTGACCTGCGCCCGCTGCCGAAGTTCCGTTTCACGGGCGAGATTCCTGCCTACCTCGTGGAAATCGGGGCCGACCACTACGCCACGCCCGAGGCGGCGCAGCAGCTGGCGCTGATCTAGTCAACGGGCATATCGGGGGAGTTGCGTGTACGGCCTGACCGTGTGCACAGGGTCTGACCCCGGAACGTGGAGATGCGTCCCGCGCCGGGCTCCTCCGTCCGGAGCCAGCGAGAGACTCCTGGCGCGCGGTCGCGCCGAGGGTGCGGGCGGGTGTGTGAAGGTGGGTGCCCGCCGGGGGCGAACCTGAGCGCCACGGTCCACCTGTACGGGCGTGATACGCCCTGGGGCCGAGGCACCGGGGCGCGCGCCGCCCGTCGGCCGCTGGCCAGTCCTTTGGTCTTCGCCTTTTCTGCGGCCCCGAACTACCTGCTCGGGCATGGCCGCCGCGTCCCTGCGGCCCGTCTCGGCCGGCGCCGGCACCCGTGGTGGGCGGTTCGGCGGAGGGTGGTCACCGGCGTCCCGGGCCAGAAATCTGACGAGTAGTCAGATTCGAGAGTGACAGGGCCGCGCCTCTGTTGAAAGTGACCTTTAGCGTGTATAGTTGTCTTGCTGGTTGGGGGTGGCACCCGGCCAGCACCGAAAGCGCAGAAACCGACGGACTGCCGCATGCAGCCCGAGACCAGGAGAGTGCAATGACCACCACCCTCATCACCCGCGTGATCCTCGAATGCGACCGCTGCTCCGAGCCGCTCCGCGAGCTCCCGCCGTCCAGCGCCTACGCCCCGCCGCGCTACGAGCACGAGGGAGCTCCCTGCACCCTCAGGCGCCCCCGCTCCAGCCTCTTCCCCGACCTCCCCACGACCTACCCCGTAACCAACCCCCAGCCGCGCAGGGTCTGCGCCGCCGACGGGGGCGTACTGCTGGACACCTCCGGCTCCTGGGCCGACTCCCGGACGTGCGCGGTCTGCGGCGCCTCCTGGCGCACGAGTCTGGGGGACTGACCCCCGGCCGGGGGGGGGGGGGGGGGGGGGGGCCCCGGGGGCGGGGGGGGGGGGGGCCCCCCCCCCGGGGGCGCCCCCGGCGGGGGGGGGGGGGGCCCCCCCACGGCCGGTTATGGCGAACCGCCGGAAGCGACGCGCCCACGCGCGCCGACGCAACCGACGAGACACATCAGACCCGCCCCTGCGGCAGTGGCAGCCGCGCACCCCGAACACGCACCCCGCCCGAGGAGACCCATGCCCCTGCCTGCCCGTACCCGGACAGCCGTCCACACCGCCCGACCCGCACGCTCCGCCGTCCGACGTAAGCGTCCGACCGTCCTCACCTGGGGCCTGGGCGCGGATTCGACGGCCGAGATCCTCATGTTCCTCAACGACCCGGTCGCCCACGGCCTGGAGCCGGACCTGTCCGACCTCGTGATCGTGCATGCCGTCACGGGCGACGAGTTCAGCGACTCCCTGGCCTTCGCCGACCGCCTGGTTCTGCCGCTCTTGCGTGCATGGCGGGTCCGCCTGGTCCAGGTCTGCCGCGGCGGCCCGCGCGACGCCGACGGCGTCCTGGTCCTCGACGACTCCCGCACGCCCCTCCGCATCCACGCGGCCGGCCCCTGGCGCCTGTCCGACGAACTGCGCACCGCCGGCACCGTCCCGATGCTCGCCTCCGGCCAGCGACGCTGCAGCATCCGGTTCAAGGGCTGGGTACTGGACACCTGGGCCGCCCACGAGTTCGGCACCGAGACCTTCCGCCGTGTGATCGGCTACCACGCTGACGAGACCGGCCGCGCGCTGAAGGACTCCGCCATCCAGGACCAGCTGAACACCGCCGCCGGCCGGATCATCTGCGAGCCGGACTACCCCCTGATCCGCGCGGGCATGGCCAGGGCCGCCGTCGAGCAGTACGTCCTCGACAACCTCGGCGAAATGATCTTGAAGAGTCACTGCACCATGTGCCCCTTCACCGGGGTCTGTTCCTCCCGCGACCTCTACGAGGAGCGGCTGCGCGCCCACCCGGCCGAGGCCGCGCAGGTCCTGCGCATGGAGTACATCTCGCTCGCCCTGAACGAGCGGATGTCGCTCTACGGACCCGCCGGATCCCTCCACCGGCGCCTGGCCGAGGACGGCCGCAACATGCCCGTCCTGGACGCCTTCCAGGCCGACCTGGAACAGGCCCCGTACGCGGTGTACGAGGTGCGCCGCCTCACCGGCCTCGGCCGTACGAAGGACTGCCGGCGCTGGCACGGCAAGAACTGCACGGAGCCGAAGTGGTGGTGCACCCAGCAGCGCAAGCCCCGCTGCCGTCGCATCCATACGGTCGTCGACCAGGACGGCGCGCCGGTCGACGCCGAACCGCAGTGCCTCGGCGACGACGAGCGATGCCGCGGCGCGCAGCAGAAAGGGCCGACCTGGCGATCGGTGCGCACCGTGTACGAAGGGCCCCGCCAGCGGGCCGAGCTGCTGGTCACCCGCTTCGCGGAGCGGTTTCCCCGCCGCGCCCGCCTGGTCGTGGGAGAGGCGTCCGGGATCCGGCGCGCCCACTACCTGCCCGACTCCGAAGGCCTGCCGCACGCCGAAGCGTTCATCGTCGCGGCACCCGCGGGTGTCGCCGACAAGCAGCGCCCGGGGTTCGAGGAGCGCTGGACGGCGCACACCGGGGCCAAGCCGGTCTTCCGGCCGCTGCGCGAGCTGCCCGAACCGGCGCCGCGCCGTCGGTCGGCCGGGGGCCCGGCGCCGCTGCACCGGGCCAAGGTCATCGGGGACGTGTGCCTGATCGCGTGACCGCACTCCTTGCAAAGTGATGAGTGGTGTGTATAGTTATCTTATGGGTCGGCGGTGGCAGCCGACCTCCCCCCGGAACCACGCAACTTGGAGGCACTTCATGAGCACGCAGACCCTCAGCACGTCCCGACTCGACGCCGTCGTGACCGAGACCGCCAACGCCGAGCAGGCCGGACCGGACCTGTCGGCCGAGATCGCCGACCTGCGCGGGGCGTTCGAGTGCGGCTACGGCGCCACCGACATCCGCAACGTCTTCGGCCGGATCTACGACGCGGGCGGGCCGTACCTGGTCTGCGTGTGGGACATCGCCGACGAGTACGGGTTCGGCGGCAACTCCGAGTTCTACGCCGAGGACGAGGAGGGCATGCTCTTCGAACTCAAGCCGGACATCTACCACTGGCTCACCGGCCAGCAGGACACCCCCGGCCCGCTGGAGACCTGGATGGGCACACACGTCCCCGAACTGGTCGAGTTCGCCGCCACCGACGACCGTCACAACTACGCCCGAACCGAGCGCTGACCTACGCCGCGCACGACAGGGGGCGGGCCCCGTCCCCTGTCGTGCGCGCCTGCCTGCCGACCTCACAGCACCGAAGGGATTCGCATGAACGAGAGCCGCGGCGTGGCCGGTCGGCAGCCGGCCGAGCAGCACATCGCTCACCCGGTCATCCGCCGTCCGCAGCGCACCTTCACGCCGGAGGAGCGCGAGATCGTACGGGGGATCTCCCATCTGAACTTCCAGGGCGCCCTGATCATGGGCATCGTGGATCCGGTCCCCAACCCCTCGCCGATGGGCGAGCTGGAGGGCGCCTGGGTGCGCGAACAGGTGTGGCCCGCCTACCTCCAGGGGATCGAGCGCAAGTACCCCTTCGGCTTCGCCCGGTGGGCCATGTGCGAGCGGGGCACCTGCTGGAACTGCCTGGCCGGCCGCTGCGACCTGTGCGTCCACCGGCAGGAAGGCGGCCCGCACGTGGACGACAACACCGACTGGGTGCGAGATGGGCGCGGCCGGTGCGTCGCCAGGCTGATCCTGCGGCCCGGGGGCGAGCCGTGCGTGTGGTGGTGCCGGTGCGCCTGCCCCAAGAGCGACGTGCCCACGGCGGGGCCCGCGGCTGCGGTCGAGAGCGGGCCCGCACCGGGAGAGGAGGCTGCCGCTCCGCCAGGTGAAGCCGCACCGGGGGGCCGTCGGGGTGGGGGCCGTCGTGCGACCGGTGACGGAGCGCAGTGCGCCCTCTTCTGACGGCGATCGGCGCGCCGGGGGGCGGGGCACCCTTGCGAAAGTGATGAGTAGTGGGTATAGTTGTCTTGTCGGTGGGGGTTCCCGCCGACACCCCCACCCCTCTCCAAAGGAGTCCACATGACCGTCGCCACCGCCTCCACCGCCCAGGCCGTTCTGGAGCCGGGCACGGTCGTGCGCACCCCCCACTACCACGAGGGCAAGAACACCGGCGAGCGCCGGGCCATCGTTGTCGGCCTCTGGAAGGAGGACGACCCGAAGGCCGGATACAAGGTGTGGTTCTACACGCTCGGTGCCCCCTCGTTCGCGCCGAGGACCCTCGGGTTCGCGTTCGCCTGCGAGCCCACCGTGGTGGGCACGGTCGACGACATGTCCGAGCGCACGCTGATCCGCCTCTACCGGTGGCTGCGGGACCTCGACCAGTTCTCCAAGGCGCGGTACCGGATCCAGAAGGCGGGCCTTCGCAAGCGCGCGATCCGCCTGGGCCAGTAGGCCCGACGCCGGGGGCGGCCCCGCCGCCCCCCGCCCCCCCCCCCCCCCCGGGGGGGCCGGGGCGGCCCCCCCCCCCCCCCCCACACCCCCCCCCCCCGGGCCCCCGCCCCGCCCCCCCCCCCCGCGGGGGCCCCCCCCGGGGGGGTGGGGCACCTCGACATGTACCCCACGGGGGGTTCCGGTACCCAGTGGGGGGGCGTGGGGGGGGGGGCCCGCCGCGGGGGGGGGCCCCCCCGCCGGGGGGGGGGCCCCCCCCCCCCCCGGCCCTCCCCCCCCAGCTGGTCGGCCGTGGCAGCCGACCGGCACCGACAACACACCCCACACCAAGGAGCCCCGTCATGGCCCGAACCACCTTCGTCGCCTCCACCGGCTGCACCCGCACCAGCGAAACCCGCCACTACACCCACGCGGTCACCGTCGACCGACGCGAGGGCGAGGGCCGCATCGTGCACACCTGGTCGATGTCCGCGGCCAACGTCGCCAAGGCGGCCCGGGCCGCCGAGCGCGCGGGCTGGAAGAACACCGCGATCGAGGAAGTCACCGTCCAGGCCAAGCCGGTCCGCACCCGCAAGACGACCCCCGCCCAGGCGCCCGCCGAGGCGCGGCCGGCCCCGGCCGAGAAGCGCACGCCGCTCGCCCTGTACTCCGTACGCCCGGCCGCCGGTGACCGCTTCGTCGTCGTCAACAGCTCGGGCATCTTCATGCCGGGCGACTGGCAGACCGAGGTCGGCGCCCAGGAGCGCGCCGAGTTCCTGAACCTCCAGGAGAACCGCAAGCGCGCCGAGGACGCGCTGACCGGACCGCAGCGGCGGGTATACGCCGTCGTCAAGCGCGACGGCGCGATCGGCGCCGGATACGGGCACAGCCTCACCGCCGTCCGGAGCCTGCACGCCGCAGGCCTCGTCAAGCTCACCGAGTACGGCCCCGGCTCCTGGAACGCCGTCCACGTTCCGCAGCCCGCCGGCCCGGCCGAGGCCGCCCCGGCCGCCGGTACGGGCGTACTGCCCGAGGACGCCGAACACCCGGCCGCCGCCGCCGCGGTGACCGCCCTGTCCGGACAGCCGCTCGCCGACGTCACCAGCCCCGACGACCTCGGCGAGGTGGCCGGCTACTGGGTCCGGCCGGACGGCACCAGCGGCCGCCTGACCGTCGGCTGGGTCGTCGAGAACGGCAAGCTGACCACCGGCGCCGACGGGCGGCCGCCCCTGGCCGCGCTGCGCGTCGCGAAGGAGCTGTTCGAGCGCACCGAAGGCTGGCTCGTCGAGCCCGGCGACCACCCGCCCCTGGTCGTCTGGCACGTGCCGACTCTGGAGTCCGCAGCCGCACAGGGTGCCACCGCCGAGCAGGACCGGGGCGCGATCACCGACACCTGGACCATCACCCACACCGGACTGCCCGAAAGCCGCTCCTTCCTGAGGGTTGAGGCTCCCGACTCCGACGCGGCCTTCGCGGCCGCCATGGCCGCCCGCAGCGGCCGCCTGGCCCAGCAGGCAGGGCATCGGCTCAGCGCGTGGTGCCTGAGGGAAGCGGACCTGGACCGCATTGTCGGCGAGCGGGTCCGGCACGTGGCCAGCGGCCAGACCGGCACCGTCGAGGCGGTGAACGTGCGAATGGCCGGCGCTCGGGCGTACCGGGACGGCGTGACCGTCGCCGTTGACGGCCGGTCCCGCAAGACCGCGCGCTCCCTGGAGTGGGAGCCCCTGCTGGCGGCCGAGGACCCCGAGGCTGCCTGCTGACGGCCCCCGCCCGGCCCCACGGGGCCGGGCGGCTCCCCTTTTCCCTCCGTTGCCGTCGCGCGTCCGGAGTGCCGCGCCCAGGCCGCGCGCTGCCGAGAGCCACCCGCACCACCACCGG
This sequence comes from Streptomyces sp. NPDC088745, assembly GCF_044751045.1. Classification (NCBI taxonomy): domain Bacteria; kingdom Bacillati; phylum Actinomycetota; class Actinomycetes; order Kitasatosporales; family Streptomycetaceae; genus Streptomyces; species Streptomyces sp. NPDC088745. The sequence goes on along the minus strand of NZ_JBIVLB010000018.1, from coordinate 17,343 downwards.
TGCCGTCTGCGGATGTCTGCTGGGGAAGCAGCGGCGAATCCTTGCAAAGTGGTGAGCCGTTGGTATAGTTGTCTTGTGGTCGACGGTGGCAGTCGGCCACACCGGACACACATCCTCGAACCCTTCAGAGAAACATGATCATCCGCACGCCACTCCCTGACGCCCTGCACGCATCTGTCCGTGCCCGGCCCCCCACCCTGACTTCCCCCGCCGCCCGAGCGGCGTCCTGCCTGGAGACCCTCATGCCCTCCTTCATGTTCCGCGCCATGCTCCCCGTGATGGTCGTCTGTGACGCCCCGGACTACGAGAGCGCCCGCCAGATGTACGCCGACATCGACGGCGCGACGTACACCCTGAACTTCGCCACGGAGTACGGCCCGGTCCTCGCGCACATCGCGATTGACGACAGCAACCCCGTGCTGGAGCAGGTTGACGAGGTGGAGCCCCCGCGCTGCCCGGTGTGCCCCGCCTACGGCGAGCGCGGCCGCATCGTCGCTGGCCGCTGCACATGGGAGCGGTGCCCGTCCCGGCCTGCTCCCGCCTCTCCCACCCCGCCCTTCCCCCGCTGCACGAACAGCACTCTGTCTGGAGACCCCCATGCCTGAAACTCCGCCCGACCACACCTTCACCTTCCTGCGCGTCGTACGGGTGATGGTGTCGGTCACGGCCCCCGATATCGCCGCCGCCGAGGAGCAGTATGCGTTGATCGACGGCGACACGTTGGAGATCGGCTACGCCAGCCACGCCGGGCCCAGGGTCGAATACCTCGCAGTCGACGACACGGCCCCGCTCGTTGTCGACCAGATCAACGGATGGGATGCCGTCCCCTGCGAGGGATGCGCCACCGAGGATGAGCGCGGCTACGTCGTCAACGGCCAGTGCACCCGCCGGACATCCTGCCCCGACCAGTGCGTCAACGACGGCTGTGCCGGGCGCACCGATGACGGAGAGGGCTGGGACGGCGAGTGCGGGAACTGCGCGGACGTCCGCGCCTCCCATGACGACGAAGCGCACCAAACCGCTCGGCGCGCCGACTGCGTGGCCTGCGAACTCACCGCCTGACCGCGGCGGGAGCATGCGGCCCCGCTGCTCCCGCCCTCCCCTCTGCCTCACGGCCGGCTGTGTGCTGCCCGCACGTCAGTGGCACCCGGCCGGCGGCCGACAGCACGCCGCGCGGCCGCTGCACCGGCCGGCCTGAGGGAGGCGCTCGTGACGGAGGCTCAGGCTGCCGAGCGCGTCGCCGAACCCAGCCGCGTCACCGCCCTCGGTGCCGCGGCTGGAGGCTTCGCGCACCTCCTGCCTGACCACGACGGCACCACCACCCGCTGCGGCTTCACCGCCTGGCGCAGTCACGTCATCTGCAGCGACTGGTTCGAGGGGCACACCGGCCCTGTCCGTCTCGCCGACCTCGCGCCCGGCCTCGGTGCCGAAATCCCCGCGGACGTCCTCGCCGAGCTCGACGAGATGGCTGGACCCTGGTCGGCCCGCTGGCTCCTTCGCCCCCGCAAGGGTAACCGCGGGCGCGCCGTCGGCGTCTGCGCTGGCCCCGACGGCTGGGGCGAAGGACTCGAAGTCCTCGGAGCTCGCTACGACGCCGTCGGCCTCGACCTCTCCGGCGGCGCCCGCACACCACCGGTGCCGTCTGCGGATGTCTGCTGGGGAAGCAGCGGCGAACCCTTGCAAAGTGATGAGTTGTTGGTATAGTTGTCTTGTGGTCGACGGTGGCAGTCGGCCACACCGGACACACATCCTCGAACCCTTCGGAGAGACATGATCATCAGCGCGCCGCTCCCCAACGCACTGCACGCAGCTGCCCGTGCCCGCGCCATCGCTGGTATCGCCCGACGCAGGAGCGTGCTCAACCACCCGGCCCAGGAGACCTTGACCACGGTCGCCGAACTCCTCGACGACGCCGCGCTGCGCTTCGAGACCACCCTCCCCCCGGTCCTGAACGGTGTCGTCATCACCGACACCATCCCTCTCCGCGCCTCCCTGCTCCTCGACAGTGCCGAAGACGTCATCGCCCAGAACAAGGCGACTGGGCTCCCCGAATCCCTCAGCCAGTACGTCACCAGCGCCGTGTTCGGAACCCTCAAACTGCCCCGGAGCCTGCACCCCGTCAGCCCCCAGCTCGCTACACAGGAGAACCGCCTGCGCGCTGCCCTCCAGATGCTCCACGAGCGCCACCTGACGGGAGCCGGTGAGCCGCCGGAGGCGGCGGCGCTCTACCTGGAAGCCGCATTCAAGATCCACCTGAACTGGTCCCGACTCGCCGCCGCCATCGCCGTGGACAATGCCCGCCCCTGCAACCGGCCGACCGTCGCTCCGTAACACCGCGCCGGGTGCGACCACGTCGCGCGCCCCGGTGCCCGGTTTTGACCGCTCGCCGTCGCGCTTCGACGACCGGGCGAATCCCGAAGGCACCGCCTGGAGCACCTGCGTACCACCTTCGGCCTGACCGTCTGACCGCCGGTTTCCCGGTCACATCCTTCTGATCCCCCAGCCGGGCGGCAGTGGCAGCCGCCCGGCGCCGAACTCACCACCCCGCACCCCTGAGGAGACAGATCCATGGACATGAGCACCCGCCGTCGGTTGCTGGAAGGGATCCGGCGCGCCCACCAGGCCGACGCCGCGCGCACCGCCGCTGACCGCGCCCACGCCCGGGCGGCCAAGGCCGCCGCTGCCGCACACGCCCGCATCACCCGCCACCCGCAGCTGCAGGCCGACGCCGAGGGGCTGGAGGCCGCGCAGGCCGCGCACGCCGGCCTCGTCCGCCGCGAACAGGAGGCCCGCGCCAAGGTCCGCCGGACCTTCACCGCAGCCCGCGCGGCGAACCGCACCCTCGCGGCGCTCTACACCCCGCACGCCCCGGGCCGCGGAACCGGCGGCGGGCGCCGGTCCGACATCGCGGCCGCCCTCCTCGGCGAGCTCGCCCAGGCGCCGCGCGAGCTCATCCTGGCCGCGGACAAAATCCTCGTCTCCACCAGTGCCGGCAAGGACTCGCTCGTCTGCGCGCACCGCGTGGTCACCCTGGCCGCCGAAGTCGGCTGCCTGGACAAGGTGATCCTGGTTCACGCAGATCTGGGGGAGGAGTCCGAATGGCCGGGGGTGCGCGAGCTCGCGCAGCGCCAGGCCGAGCGCTGGGGCGTCGAGTTCCTCGTAGTCCAGGCCGACCGCGGCCTGCTCGGCCTCGTCGAGAAGCGCGGCATGTGGCCTGACGCGGCCCGCCGGCTGTGCACTTCTACTCTGAAGCGGGACAAGATCGCCCCGCTGTTCAAGCGGATCACCGACGCGCTCGGCCTGGACAAGCAGGCGTTGATCCTCTCGGCCCTCGGCATCCGGGCAGCCGAATCCCCCGCCCGGGCCCGGAAGCTGCCGCTCGCCATCGACATGCGCGCGAGCACTGGGCAGCGCATGGTCCTGACCTGGCATCCGATCCTGGAGCTCTCCGAGACCGACGTCTGGCAGGAGATCGCCGACGCTGCCCTGGAGTACCACCCCGTCTACGACGCGGTCATTCCCCGCCTGTCCTGCGTGATCTGCGTGTTGGCCGGCCGGGACGTCCTGGTGCGTGCCGTACGACTGTGCTGGGCCTTGGGCCTGGACCTGCCCGCCCGGTACGTCGCGCTGGAAGAGCAGATCGGCCACCGCTTCAGGGAGAAGCTCAGCGTCGCCGAGATCGTCGCCGAGGCGGCACGCATCGAAGCGGAGGAAGGTCCGCTGGTCTGGGCGCGCGGAGACGCGCTGCGGCGCCACGTCGGCGAGGAGGCTGCGGCCAACTACCTCCGCCGGCTGGCCCTGGTCCTGGCTGCTTGACCTGGCGAGACGACACGTGAAGGGAAAGGGGAGCACCCTTACTACCGAAAGTGATGCATGGAGGTTATAGTTATCACGCTGGTTGGGGGTGGCACCCGACCAGCGACCGAAGGCACAGCACGCGGCCGCCGAACCGGCCGACCCGAGGGGAGCAGCCCATGACGGACGCCCACACCGCCGAACGCAGCGCCGAACCCATCCGAGTAACCGGCTTCGGCACCGACGCCGAGGGCCTGGTGCACCTCCTGCCCGACCACGACGACACCACCGCACGCTGCGGCTTCACGGACTGGCACAGCTACGTCGTCTGCGTCGACTGGTTCGAGGAGCGCACCTGCCCGGTCTGCCTGGCTGAGCTCGCGCTCGACCTCGGCGCCGAGATCCCCGAGGACGTCCTCGCCGAACTGGACAAGATGGCCGGGCCCTGGCCCGGCCGCTGGCTCCTGCGCCCCCGCGAGGGCGACCGCGAGCGCGTCGTCGGCGCCTTCGCCGGCCCCGGCGGCTGGGACGAAGGACTCGGCGCCCTCGGCGCCCGGTACGACGCCGTCGGCCTTGACCTCTCCGGCGACGCCTGCGCCACCGCCGAGCGCGCCGGGCATCGCCGCGTCGTCACCGACATCACCCTGCTCGACCCCGAACACCCCGCGCTGCGCTGGACCGTTGGCGTCATCCTCTCCCCGCCCTGCCCAGCCTGGTCGACCGCAGGCAAGCGGGCCGGACTCACCACTCGGTCCCTCCAGGTCCTCACTGCCATGCTGCGCGCCGCCGGGGAGGCCTCCGGGCACGGCGGCCGGGCCGAGCGCTCCGGGGCGACCTGGGCCGAGGTGCGCGCCATGGCGGCCGCCATGCCGGACCCGGAAGCCGGACTCGTCAGCGAGGTGCTGATCTGGGCGCTGGGCCTCCAACTCCATGGTGAGGCCCTGCGCTGGGTCGCCATGGAGCAGTCCGCGAACCTGCCCGAAGACGTGCGGGAGGCCGTCTCGTTCGAGCTGGCCCTGGCCGGCTGGTCCCAGCAGCAGTGGGTCGAGCTGGACGCCGCCGCCTACGGAGTGGCCACGCACCGGCGCCGCGTGTTCTTCATGGCGGTGCGCTACGGCCGCATCCCTGGATCCGTCCGGCCCGACATGCCCTTCGCCGAACAGACCCTGGCCGCCGCCCTCGGGTGGGCCGCAGGGGAGCGCGTCAACACCCGCGGCGTCCGGGGAGTCGACGCGAAGGGGCGCCCCAAGGGCGGGAACACCTTCTCCGCGGACAAGGCCGGCTGGTGCCTCACAGGCAAGGCCCGGACCTGGTATCGGGAGTCGGACGGCTACCGGCTGACCGAGGCCGAGGCCGGACAGCTGGTCGGGTTCCTGCCGACCTACCCCTGGCGGGCCTCGGAACCGACGGCCCGCAAGGACTCGCGCACGAGCGCGTTCCAGCGGATCGGGGACGTGGTGTGCCCGCCCGTCGGCGCGGTCGTCCTGGGAGCCCTGACCGGGCGCCCCTGGCACCGGCCGGTCGCGGACTACCTCGACCGGGTCTACGGGCGCGCCGAACGTCCGGCGCCGGTCGACGTGCCACAGCAGCGCGGCCAGCGCGCCCCGGCGGACCTGCTGGCGCTGGCCGCGTAGTCCAGCCTCGGCGGAGCAGCACCCTCGGCGGCCGGACCGCCACCGCCGAGGGCGGCCCCGGATGCGGTGGCAGCGCCCCCACTGGGGCGCGCTGAGCTGCTGGTGTCTGGGATCGGGTGTGCGTTCCCGCCCGCATTAGTGGTGTGTGGATGGTATAGTTGTTTCATGGTCGGTGGTGGCAGCCGACCAACCCAACCGAACACACACCAAGGAGAGTCATGACCCGACAGTCCCCCCCGAGAACCGGTTCCGTCCGCACCCGCGTCACGATCGACGGCACCCCCGACTACCCGGCCGTCCTTGATCCGGCCGTCCGCTGGAACGGCTTCGTCTGCCCGTTCTTCACCCTCGACACCGTCCGTCAGCTCGCCGCCGAAACTCTCGACGTCGCCACCCGGTACGGCTACGACTGCGCCGACACCATCCACGTCATCGACGGCGGAACCACCAGGGACGGCGCGCCTCGCGCGGTCGTCCTCCACATCCGCTGGATTTACCTCGAAGACGAGGGCCCGGCCCAGGTCACCTCCATCATCGACCCCCGAGAGGAGGACGGCCTCTACTGCATCGGCGGCTGGGAATGGACGTGGTCCATCTCTACCTGGGACTGCGCATGCGGCAGTTGGTACTACCACGAGACCGCCCCCTGCCCGAACTGCGGCGGCGAACGCCCCGCCGAGTACGAGCTGGCGGCCTGACGCCATGCCCATCAACACCGCGCCCCGGCCCTCCACCTGTCTCGTCGTCGACCCGGACGGACGTGGCTTCGTACTGCAGGTCACCTCCGTGCACCACCTCGACGGCGAGACCCTCGCCGAGCGCCTCTACGACGCCTACGCGATGACCACCGAGGACGGCGAGGAACTGCCCGCCGAGATCACTACCGAGACCCTCCTCGGCCACCTCGGCGCGCAGACAGCCGCCTGCGCCGAAGGCTGGCACCACTGGGCCAACGAACCGACGCAAGAGGCCTGGGACACCGTCCGCCCCTGGGCCGAACGGCAGGTCCGCCGCCTGTTCCCGAACCTGACCTGGAGCGTCGAGCCGGACCGCAAGTTCCTCCCGCCCAACGCCTGAACACCGACCAGCAACAGGGGGGCGGCCGACAGGACGGCCGTCCCCCTCCCCGCCGCCCTGTCCGCGACCGGCCTGCGCCGTCGCGCGCCGCGGCACCGCCCGACTTCAGGAGCGCCTCACGTGTCCACTGGCCCCATCCCCGCGCCGTCGCCCCGTACGCGCCGCCGAGTCGTCTACCGCGACGGCGACTACAGCACCGTCTACCGCTTCTGCTACGCCACCGCCCGCCTGGAGGCCTTCCGCACCGGCCGGCAGTGGCACGTCGACCAACTGATGCCCCACAACGCCCCCGTGCCGCGGGAAGCCGTCGTGCGCTGCGCCCCTGCCCTCGCCGAGGCCGTGGCCCAGGCGGTTGTACGGCTCGACCGCCGGGCTGTCCCGGCGCCCGACCACACGGACGACACCCTGCGTGCGTACGCCGCCGCGGGATGGGACGTCGTCGACCCCGCCACCGGGTGCACGATGGCCTGGGCCCGCCGCCACGTCGGCGACCCCTACCCCTGGCAGCCGGCCCAGTACGAGGGGCTCGTCCCGGTGAACAGCAGCCGCAGCGCCGGTGCCGCCCTCGACGTCCGCGAGACCGCCCAGTCGACGACGCCCGGCCCGCTCGGGCCCGTCGTCGTCGTATCGTGCAGCGCCTCCAAAGCGGTCACCAGGACGGCCCTGACCGCCCGCCAGCTCTACACCGGTAGCTATCACCTCCTGTGCCGGCAGGCGGCCGAGCGCCTCGCCGGCGCCACCGGCGACGTCGTCGTCCTCTCCGCCAAGCACGGCTTCGTCACCCTCGACGAACCGCTCTTCCCGTACGAGCTGCGCATGGGCCAGCCCGGCTCGGCCACACCCGAGATGCTGGCCGCCCAGGCTGCGCAGCTCGGCATCCTCCCGGGGCCGCGCCCGGTCGTCGCCCTCGGCGGCCGCGCCTACGTCCAGGCCGTCACGCAGCTGCGCCCGGACACCCTGCAGCCGCTCGCCGGCTGCCGCGGCATCGGGGAACAGCGCGCCCGTCTCTTCCGGCTGATCCGAGCCGAGCAGCCGCTCGGCGTCCTCCATCAGCTCACCACCGCGGCCGCACCAACGGCCTGAACGCCGGCAATCCAGCACTGGCCTCGCCCCGTACGGGGCGAGGCCAGTGCTGCGTGATGGGTGCGGCCGGAGGTGAGTCCCTGAGCAGCGGAAACAGGACCAGAACTCTCCCGACAGTGATTAGTAGGTGGTATAGTTGTCTTGTGGTCGACGGTGGCAGTCGGCCACGACCGGAAACACACGCGAACACCCTGGAGACCCGCATGCCCCTGGACTTCACCAACCCGCACGAATTCAGCTGCTTCGGCACGCTCCACCCCGACCACCTCGTGGACTGGTCCTTCGGAGACGCCCACGTCGAGTGGGACCTCACCGGCCTCTTCTCCGGGACCTACGCCACCGTCCCGCTCGACGCCGAGACGGACATGCACTACCTCCCCGGAGCCTCGGGCGCCACCCACACCGTGGCGCAGCACCTCGCCGCCCGCTACGGCTTCGACGACCTCGACATCCGGGGCCCCGTCCACTTCACCGGCCCGAGCGGCGAGACCGACCGCGCCCTGGGCCTCGCACCTGACGCCTTCGACATCATGTATGGACGGGTCCAGGACATCTGCGCCGCCCTCGGCGTCCGTACCTGGTGCAAGCTCCGCCCCGGCGACACCGTGAACGTCCGCTTCGACGACCTCGAACGCGGCGACGTCTACTGGTTCCTGAACAGCCCCCACCGTTTCCAGTGCTTCAAGGACCTCCCTGCCGACAGCAAGACGCTGGAGTTCATCCCGGACGCCCGCTACCTGGTCTGCGACGACGAGGAGACGTTCATCGCCTACGGCACCTACCAGTGCCGCGCGGACCGCGCACCGGCCGGGTACTGGCAGCGCACCGGCCACCAGCTCCTCAGCGCCTGACCCCGCCCCTCCCCCCCGGCCAGGCGCCGGGGGGAGGGCCCCACGGCGGTCGGCCGCACCGCCGGCCCTCCCAACACGCTTCAGGAGGAACGATGCACACCACCCTTCAGGGCTGCCAGGACGCCCTCCAAACCGCCCGGGCCCAGGCGCAGGGCATGACCCACACCCTCGCCGCCACCCTGGCCCACATGTACCCGCACGCCGCCTACCTGGTGCTGCGCCGCGACCCGCGCTCCGGCGACCTCCACCTGGACAGCCTCCGGACCGCCAGCGGCGGTATCCAGTGCGTCTTCGCCGATTGGGACCTGCTCCCCGAGCTCACGGACGCCGAGCTGTGCGCGGCCTGGGGGCAGGTCAACCCGCGTGACCCCCAGGCCCTGCTCCAGGTCCTTCGTGACCTCGACCGCCTCGGGACTCCGTTCGGACGGCTCCCCGACTCCGCGTGGGAGCAGGGCAATCCGTACGAGGACACCGCGTCCCTGCTGTGCCTCCTGGTCAACGCCGGCGCGCCCGAGCCGGAGGGTCATGACCGGGAAGTGGCCGTGCGCCTCGCCCTGACCGTGACCGAGGAGGTCACCTACGAGTTCACCGCTGAGGTCGAGCTCCCGGCGTACATCGCCAACAATCCGAACGCCGTTCGCGACTACCTCGCCGACAACGAGGACATCTGGCTCGATCACCTGGACGCCCTCAGCGGCGTCAGCATCAACGAGCGCAGCCTGGACGACGTCGAGCTCACCCTCGCCGCCTAGACCCCCAAGAGCTGACACGCGGGTGCCCAGGGCACCCAGGAAGGACAAGAACGCATGCCGGAGTACAGCGTCACCTGGACCATCGAGATCGGCGCCGACACGCCCGTGCACGCCGCCTACGAAGCGCTGGCCGTACAACGCGACCCCGCGTCCTGGGCCACGGTCTTCACCGTCCACACGGACGACGGTGACGTGGTTGTCGACCTCAACCCCCGCCAGCCGGGTCCGCCGTCCCTGAGCGGCCCCTGGACCCTGACGGCATAGCCTGCACACCCTCGCGCCCCGGCACGGCCCACCAGCTGCGCCGGGGCGCCTTCGCGCCCGTCCTACCGGGGATGCACCGCCAGGCCGCGAGCAGCAGGACGGCGCCGCGCGGTGCATAGGGGGCCTGCGGCCGCGGTTGAGGGCTGCGCGCCGCCGATTCGGGCTGCGCTCCTCGACCACCGCGGCCGCTCGCTCCCGCAGCCGGCCACCTCGACCCTGGCGCCGGCGCCCTGGAAGGCCGGCGGCGCGTTTCTGCGTTCCGCCGGCGTGCCTTCGGCATGCCGCTGAACAGGGGAAACAGCCGCTTAAAGCGTTCCCAATGTGACTAGTAGTGGGTATAGTTATTTTGTGGGTTGGTGGTGGCAGCCGACCCGCACCGAAAACCAACTCCCAGGAAAGGGGACCCTCATGCCCACCCTCCTTCAGGACGGCTACGCCCTCCGGGTCGAGCCCACCGGCGGATTCAGCCTGCTCGACTGGGATCCTGCGATGCGCCCGCAGGACGCGCTGGACGCTGACCAGGTCCGATGCGTCGACCTGACTACCCGGTTGATCATGTGGACCGACGAGTGGGCCTTCCCGCTCGGCCGCCCCGACAACGGACCCGCCAGCCAGCTCCTGCACACCTACCAGGCCAAGCCCTGCAAGGTCAGCGGACTCGCCGTGTTCACCGGCACCACCACGTCCGACGGCAGCGTGCTCGGCCTCACCGAGGACCAGGCGCTCGTACTCGTCGACCGCTACGTCAACCGGCACCGGGACATCCCCCGGTCACGCCGCTAAACACAGGTCGCCCCGGCCCCGGAACCGAATTCCGGGGCCCTCGAATTCGATGAAAGGAAAACCCGTGAAATTCACCATCATCGGAGACTGGTACGAACTCTGGGATCTCGCCTCCACATTCGTGGTCGTTGCCGAGGGAGAGGATTTCGAGAATGCCAAGGCGAACGCAGCCGTTGCGGTGCTGGAGGCCTTCCCGTGGCGCGCCGAGGAGTACGGGGAGACGCCCGAGACCCTCTGGGGCGGAGACCACGGCGCCTACGTCGTCGCGGCCTTCCTCGGAGACCTCGGCGCTCAGGCGGTCGACGCAGTGGAATTCGAGCTGATCGCATGACCGCCGCGATGCAGACGTACACCGTCATCGGCCTGACCCTCGACGTTGACCGCACCGAACTGCTCATCGCGGCCGTCCTGACGGGCCCCGTCGCGGACCAGGTCGAGCTGCTGGCCACTAGCGAGGAGGACTTCACCCGGTGGGCTGAGGAGTTCAACGCCCCCGACCCGGACACCGCCGCGGACCTGGCCTACGCGTACTGCCGGGACTTCGGCTACGCAGAGGAGACGACCGCCGGGGAACACCTCCAACAGGTCCTGGCGGAGACGGGCATCGAATCCACCGGAAGAGAGCACACGGCCTCAGGCTGCTCCTGGATCGCCGTGGCCACCCCCGACGGCGGCGAGATCCTGCTCACCGGCCAGGGCAGGCACGAGGCCGAAACGGACTACCCGCTGACCGATCACGCCGGTTGGCGCGCCTGCGCCTACGACGAGGACGGCGCCGAGTTCACCGTCCTGTACGACTCCCAGAATCCCGACTTTGCCGCCGACACCGCTGCAGCCGTCGCGGCCGTACGCGCCAGCGTCGCGGCCGGATAGACACCAACCCGCCCTGCGCCCCCACCGTGCCGCTGCCGCACGGTGGGGGCGCAGTTGTGCTCGACAGGGTGCCGGGCCGACCCGCCTCTCAGGCAGCGCCGAAACCTCCGTCGCTCGCTCCCTCGTGCCGGCCGCGGAGGGGGACGCCGGCGGTGCACGCACGGCCGGTGAAGGACGGTCGCGCGGCAATTCACCCAGGTGGGTGAGCTAACGAGAGCCCCGAAAGTGATTCGCGTGTGTTATAGTTTTCTTGTTGGTCGGCGGTGGCAGTCGATCACAAACCGAATCCATGCACAGCCGCGAGGAGACATCATGTCCGACACCCTGCTTCGCGCCCTCGACCTCATCGAGCCCGGCGACCTGGTCCTCTACCACGGCAGCATCCCGTCGCTCCACGGCCTCTACCTGGCCCGGCCGTGCGAATGCTTCGACTGCGGCCTCGCGGACCGCCTCGGGAGCACCGACACCCGCTACCAGCTGAGCGACCCCTTCGCAGAGGACCCGGACGCTCCCACGCTGCGCCGCGTGCGCCGTGAGTCCATCACCCGGTCCACCGCCAACGCCTGACCCTCCCCCGGGGGGCCGCCCCCAGGGGGCGCCCCCCCCCCGGGGGGGGGGGGGGGGCCCCCCCCCCCCCCCCCCCCCCCCCCCCCCCGCCCCCCCCCCCCCCGGGCGGGGGGGGGGGGCCCGCCCCCCCGCCCCCCCCCCCGCCCCCCCCCCCCCCGGGGGGCCCCCCCCCCGCGGGCCCCCCCCCGCCCCGGGCGGCGGGGAGTGGCACCCCGCCGCCGCCGAGAACACCCGCTCACGAAAGGGCAGACCATGACGGACAAAACCCTCATCGACGGCACAGCGAACCGGGACAGCCTGGGCCCCGACGCGATGCGCTGGACCCCCGGGCCGGAGCAGCCGGATGCTTCCGGGGCCGACATCTTCGGGGAGGTCATTGACAGTTACAGCCGGGCCCGCGCCCTCGCCGACGGGGCCCTCGTCGCCGTCGGCGAAGACATCGCCCGCGAAGCCGGGTTCCGGTTCCCCGTGGCGCTCACCGCGGCCGCGTGGGCCGACTGCGTGGCATGGACGGACGAGGACAACCGGCAGACCTACCAGGACGAGTCGGGCCGCCTCTGGGACGTGCTCTGGATGACCCGCCGCGCCATCCGGCGTTCCGGCGGCGGGCCGTCCTGCACCGTCGAGCTCTGCCGCGTCCCGCGCGACGGAGAGAGCCACGAAAGCGAGCAGACCTGGCTGTTCGTCACATGTGGGCCTGGCGACGACGAGGAGCCCGTGATCACCATCTCCCTGCCCGGCGAGGGCTGACCGCCGGAAGCAAGCGCCCCACCCCTCAGGCGAATTCAAGGGGTGGGGCGCTGTGCGTTCGCGGCCTGTCCCACGTGCGGAAACACCCCGGGAAAGATCCACGCAGCCCCTCCGAAAATGGTGAATATGAGGTATAGTTGTCTCGTTGGTCGGTGGTGGCAGCCGACCGGCAAACCGGAAACAGACCGAGAGGAATCAGCATGACAATCACGTCGCACGACCGGACCCCGTACGAGATTGAGCGCGCCGCTGCACTGTTGATGGGCTTCCTCGACGCGGCAGGGGACGGCTGTCACGTCCTCATCATCGCGGCATCGGCGAACGGCGACGGCCTCTCAATCACCGTGCCGTTCCACAACGACGGCGACACGACCGACCTGGACCCGGACGACGCCCTTGAGGCGATGGAAATCCTCACCCTCGCCGCCATGGTGGGCGGCGGCGCGGTGCTGCGCACGAACCTCGCCGACCACACCACCGAGGCGCGGGGTTGGAAGCTGGTGGAGTTCTACGCCAAGCCGCTCAGCGCCGCGCAGATCTTCAACGCCTACTGCACGGATGCGGCAACCGGTGAACTGATCCCGCCGGAGTGGGGGGTGGAGTACGTGGCCGCACCCCGTCTGACGGTCTGAATCGGGGGCCCCGGGGGTGCGGGCGCTTCGCCCGGCCCCCGGGGCCTCTCCGGCCTAACCCTGTCCGCCCCGTCCTGTCCGGCCACCTCCGCGCGGTCTGCGCGCAGGGGGAGGTCGGCGTTTACCTCGCTCGGCCGGCCGTTGCGGGCGGTGCCCTGCGAAGGGTGGCGCAGTAGACAGAGTGAGATGTTGCAGTTATAGTTATCTCGTGGTCGACGGTGGCAGTCGGCCGCAAACCGGATCCACATTCTCAGCCTTCAAGGAGATGCCCGCATGACCCAGTACATCGCGACCAAGTACGTGTCCGCCGAGCTCCGCAGCCGACTGAAGGCCGAGTTCCCGGGGGCCAAGTTCTCCGTCCGCACCGGCACTGGCACCGCATCCGCCTGGATCTCCGTCAGCTGGACCGACGGCCCGGACACGCAGGCCGTCGACCGGATCGCGGCCCCCCTCCACGGCGCCCACTGGGACGGGTCCACCGACAGCTACGTGCAGACGAACAACGAGGTCACCGTCACCGTGGACGGCAAGAAGGTCACGGGCAGGCCGCTCGTGGACGGCATCAACACGCACCGCGACTTCTCTGACGACGTCCTCGCCGAGGCGAAGGCCCTCTGGTCCGCCGCCTTCGACGGAGCCGACCCGGACGCACCCGGCGCGATCCGCGACACGGCCTACGTCTGCGGAAAGTACCTCCCCGACACCTGGGCCCCGCAGCAGGTCCACTTCATCGCACGGGAGATCGTGGCCCCCAAGCGCTGGAAGGCCGCTCAGGACGCCCCGAAGTGCTCGGCCAAGACGACCGCCAAGCCTCGCCGAAAGGCCCCCGCCAAGGCCGACCCCGCCGCCGGGATCACTGTCAACTACACCGCCGAGACGGGCGTCACCGTGACCGGTACGACGTTCGGCGACGGTGCCGCCCCTGTTCTCCGTACCCACGGCTTCGACTGGAGCCGCAAGGCCGCGCACTGGTACGTCAAGGGCACCCGGGGCGACCAGTCCATCGCTGCGCTGATCGCCGCGCACACCGCCGCCCAGGCCCTGCGCACCGCAGGAATCACGGTCACGGCCGAACTGCCCGAACTCCCCGCCGACACCGTTCTCCCCGCCGCCCCGGCCCCGGCCGAGGACGTCGAGGAAGACGACGACGTCCCGGAGGACTTCGCCGGGATTGTCCTGCGCCACACCCGCGCGGGCGGCACCCTCGCCGAAGGCACCGCCCGCGGCGACGGTTCCGCCGAGATCCTCAGGGGCCACCGCTTCCGCTGGTCCCGCAACCTCGGCTGCTGGTACCTCCCGCTCTCCCGCGACAAGGCCGCCGACCACTTCACCCTCAACGCGCTTGCCGAGGCCCTCCGCGAGGCCGGGCACGCCGTACACGTCACCGTGCGCGAGGACATCGCCCGCAGCTTCACCGAAGCTGAGGCCGAGCGGGAGGAGCGCGCCGCCGACCGGTCCGCACGGTTCAGCGACCGAGCCGACCGGGCAGCCGGCGCTTCTACGGCCGCGTTCGCGGAGGCCCGCCGTATCGGCTCCAGCATCCCCTTCGGACAGCCGGTCCTGGTCGGCCACCACTCCGAGAAGCGCCACCGCGCCGCCCTCGACCGCATCGACAGCAACAGGCGAAAGGGCATCGACGAGGGAAACCGAGCAGAGCACTGGGCGAGCCGGGCCGACGCCGCCGCCCACTACGAGCAGCACCGCAAGGACCCGGGCCGTACCCTGCGCCGCCTCAAGGAGCTTGAGGCCACCCTCCGGGGCCTAGAAAAGCTGCTGGCCGGGGAGTCCGCGTTCGGCTCGTCGCGGGACATCAGCAAGCCGGAGAACGTCGCCGAGCTCACCCGCCGCCACGCCGAGACCGCCGAGGAGATGGCCCACTGGCGGGAGATCGTCGCGAAGGCGGAGGCCGACGGGGTCAAGCTCTGGTCCCGCGCCGACTTCACCAAGGGCGACTACGCCCGCTCCCGCGGCCACTGGTACGAGGTGCTCCGGGTCAACGGTTCCTCGCTCACCGTTCCCGGCGGCCCGGACATCCAGCCCGTCATCGACCGGAACACCCGGGCGTACTCCTGGGACGACCGCATCTCGTACGACGACATCAAGGGCCGCATGAGCGCCGAGGACATGGCTGCCCGCCTGGCTGCCAAGAGCTGATCAGGGCACAGCGGCCGGCACCTTAAGGAGTCGGCCGCAGTGCCGGAACGGGAGGGACAAACACAACCAAGAGTGATGAGTCTGTGCTATAGTTATCTCGTTGGTCGGTGGTGGCAGCCGACCGCGAACCGAATTCACACAGACTTTGAGGAGCTCCCTCGTGACCATGACCCGTGAAGAGCAGAAGGCGCACCGAGAGGCCGGCCGACTCGTCGCCCTCGCCCGCGACCTCACCGAGGACGAGAAGGACACCGTCGCCGAGCACTGGCAGGAGTCCAGTAGCGTCACGAACAAGCTCGACGGCGCCCACTTCACACCGCTGTCCCTCGCGTCCGACCTCCGGTTCCACGTGGTCGGCACCCGGATTATCGACCTGTGCGCCGGTGTGGGCCGACTCGCCTACGCCGCCCGTGAGCTCTACAACCGCAGGCGTGAGGGCCTCCCGCCCCGTGAGAGCGTGTGTGTGGAGAAGAACCCTGATTACGTCGCCGTAGGCCGCAAGCTCATGCCCGAGGCTCGGTGGATCGTTGCCGACGTGCTGACCATGGACGCCGAAGAACTGGGTTTGGGCGAGTTCGACACCGCCATCGCGAACCCGCCCTTCGGCCCCCGAGTCGAGCGCCACGGGTCGGGGCCCCGCTATCGGGGGGACCGGTTCGAATTCCACGTCATCGACTGTGCGTCCACCCTCGCCCGGCATGGCGCGTTCGTCATCCCCCAGCAGTCCGCCCCCTTCGAGTACAGCGGTCGGCCCTGCTTCCGGCACCGCCCCAGCGCGCAGTACACCCGTTTCTACCGTGAGACCGGTCTGACGCTGGGTGAGAACATCGGCATCGACACGAGTTACGACGGCTACCGGTGGCGCGGGGTGTCGCCCACGGTCGAAGTCGTCACGGCCGATTTCACCGATCCCACCAACGGACTCCTTCCGGCACCTCCGTACCTGGCTGCGCGTTAGGTCTGGCTGCTCCGGGACAGCGCGGCCCCCCCCATAAGTGATGAGTCTGTGGTATAGTTTTCTTGTTGGTCGGGGTGGCAACCGGCTGACACCGAGAACCCACACCCGCGAGAGATGGAGTCGCTATGACCATCACGCCGTCCGCCCTGCTCATCACCCCCGAGGCCGACATCATCCCCGTCGACCTGCCCAACAACAGTGGGGACCGACTGACCGTCATGTACTCCGTGATCCGTTGCCGGAACGTGGACGTGGTGGCGCTGACCGACCGGCTGGACATGTGGTTGGACGACAAGGGCCTCTACACCCAGCCGGTGAATCCGGTGGCAACGGCGCTCGCGCGGCGCTTCGGCCGGACCTACCAGAGCTACCACGGCCCCGTCCTGCTGACCGGTGGAGCGGACGAGGAGGGGGAGACCGTGCCGCTCAGCAAGGACAAGGTGCTTGCCCTGCTGGCGAGCCTCACGGACCTCTGACGGAGCTCCTGGGGGAGCAGCCGGAAGGCTGCTCCCCCAGGCCCCTCCCCAGCGCCGACACCAGAAATCCGCACCCGCGAGAGATGGGAACCCGTATGTCTGTCACGTTCTTCGCCGACTTCACGGATGAGCCGGTGAACATGGCCAACGCCAACGCTGCCCGCGTGCTTGATGTGCTTGGTTACGGTTACGACGAGCTGTGTGGGGATGCTGAGGCGGAAGACTTCCTGGGCCGGGTGTTGGTGGCGCTCGCGGTAGCTCCTGCGGACGCGGGGCGTCCGGCCACGGTCGACGGCAACGTCATCGACTGCGGGCGTCCGGCGGGCTACACGCAGACGCGACTGGAGGAGCTGCGAGAGCTGGCCGAGGACGCATGTGCGCGGAGGTTGCGCGTGGCCTGGGGGTGAGTCGGGCCCGAAGCGGGCCGGGGGTGGGGGGTTTGACGCTGTGATAGCTGTGTGGGAGAGGCCCGAAAGGGCCTCTTCTTCTTTTCCGGCAGTGGTGTCCTATTCGATTCCCGGGCGTTCTGTATTTCCCCCACCCGTTCTCTGATGTGTCATCAGTTTCGGCGGGTTTGACGGTCCGCCGGTGAGGTGGGTCAGGGATATCGGAACGGGTCTCCGTGCAGCGGAGGGAGGGAATTCGGGGCCCGTTGTTTCGGCCGTAAGGCCGTCCCGGAATTCAACCACGCACC
>NZ_JBIVLB010000017.1:0-135099 GCF_044751045.1 Streptomyces sp. NPDC088745 | reverse complement strand
CCGCGTGCGTTCCTCGACTGCTGCTCGTCATACCGGAGGCCCATCATCAGACGAGGGATAAACGTCCAGACGCTTTCGCGCAGGCAGCTGCGAAGTCGTCGAACAGGTCCGTCTCGGTGCCGACCGGCCGGACGTCCTCGATGCGGGTGGCGTCGGCGGCGGCCGAGACGGTCACCGTGGGTGCCGTGGCCGGGGGCGGGACGTCGTCCTGGTCGTCGTCGGCAGGCCTCAGCAGGAACTACCAGAAGGCGTACTCGCCTTTGTCGGCATCATGCCTCACAACTGGTGAATCCAGGCGATGACCAACGCGACCCCATCAACGGAGGCCGCCGCCGTGATGATGAAGGGTCCGATCCCGACCTTGCAGCCCCACATCCAGCCCACCAGGCAGGAGTACAGGCGCCCTGCGCAGTGGTCATGCTGCCGGCATGAAGAAGATCACCTACGCGATGCTTGTGTGCCTACGGCCAGGCCGCGGCCCATTCAGCGACCGGCCGGGACTCCGGCTTGCTCCTGGGGGGCGCGCAGCGGCGTGCGAGTAGGAGTATCAACAAGAACCCGGCGACTGACCTGTGCCTCCGGCGGGGGCTCCGCACAGCTCTGGGTTTCAGCATGCCGCCCCCTTTCCGTACGCGAGACGCGCGTATGGAAAGGGAGCGTCCGTTTCCGGGCGGCTGCGCGGACGTCCTCGGGTTTTTCAGCCGTCGAGGGCGTTGATCTCCTCCAGTGACAGACCGAGTTCCTGGTGCAGAAAACGCACGACGGTCCAGTGCGGGAGGGCCTCCTCGTCGTAGCCCCCGAAGGCCTGCCGGTAGAACGGAATCCAGCGCAGGGCCTCTTCGGCGGCCGCCGTACGCTGCGGAGCGACGGGTTCCGTCGTCCGGTAGGCGTCGTACGAAATGCTGCGGTGGTGGATGAAGTGGCCGCCGGGCAGGCGCTGTTCACACAGCTCGCGGTACTCGCGGGTCTGGAGGATGAGGAAGTGCCAGATTTCGTCGATGTCCTGTTCGACGGGGAGGAAGAGGCCGGCCAGCCGGTCGGGGTGGCGGGAGACCAGGTAGAGGTAGCGGGCGCATTCGCGTACCTGGTGTGCCACCACTGCGGGGTCCGGTGCGTCGGGCTTCTGCGAGAAGTGCCGGACGACCTCGGCGTGCAGTTCCGGGCCGAGAATCCGTGCGGTGGTGAGCTCGGTGCCGACGTCGGTGACGGTGAGCTCGGCGCCGGCGTCGGTGGCGGTGTTCTCGGGGCTCCGGGCCGCGGCAGCCGCCAGCCAGGCGTATTTGCCGGACTTCCCGATCGGCACCCGCGTGCGGTGCTCGACACGTATCTGTCGTGTCGTCAACTCTTTGACTGCTGTGGCGAGTTCGGTCTCTTGCTGCTCGTCGAGTCGGGAGCCGTCGAAGGTCGTGTACCGCAGCAGGGCACCTGCGGGGCCCGCCGTCTCCAACTGGTGCAGGAAGATCCGGGGCGAGACGCCGGCGATCACCGCATCCAGGTCGGCCTGTGCGACGGGCCCCCGCGGCGTCGGCAGGAGTTCCTTCTCCCTGCCGCAGAAGGACTCGATCTGTGCGGGATCGGTGCTGCCGTCCCGGGTGCGCACGCAGTCGCCCGACCGGTAGCGGACCAGTGGCATGTACGGGTTGCGGATGCTGGTGACGATGAGGCTGTGGATGCCGCTCCCGGGCTCCACCGGAAGGAGCTCCACGCTCATGTCGTGCAGATACGGCCGGTAACGGCCGTCGGCGTCGCTGTAGAAGAGGTAGCCGAGTTCCGTGCTGCCGAACAGGTCGACCACCGGACAGTCGAAGTGGGCGCGCAGGTACGTACGGACGCTGAGCGGCGTGTACTCGTAGGCGTGCACGATGCCGACCGGTGGCGGGAAGTCCTCCCACAGATTCCACTCGTTCACCTTCCGCACCAGGTGTGCCAGGTGGTACCCCGAGCAGTCCAGCAGGTACGCGCCCTTCGGGTGCGCGTCGGCGACCTCGCGGATCTCCGCGAGCATGCGCCTCACCTCGTCCTCGTCCCAGTCGGCCGGGTCCAGCTGCCTGTTGAGGTACAGCGTCCGGTCGTCCAGCCATCGTTCGCCCGGCGTCGCCCCCGGCTTCGCCGCGTTGACGCGGGCGACGTGCTCGGTGGCCAGGACGGTGGTCAGCGAAACCCGCCGGGCGCCGTCGTGCCAGCTCGACCCCAGTTCCGGGTGTGCGGCCCACAGCCGGTAGTACGAGCGGAGCAGGAAGTACGGGGGCCGGATGAGCTGCATCCGGGCGTGATTGGTGCCGGTGGACAGCACGAATTCGGCCTCGCCGGACTCCAGCGCCCTTTCCAGTTCCGGGGTGGTCCAGTTGGCGGGAAAGTCGCGGGCGATCTCGGCCTTCTCCAGCACCGGGAAGTGGCCCTCTTCGAGGGAGCTGCGGTACAGGGGGATGTCGCGGACCCGGTCGAGGACTTCGGCGTTCGGCAGGTGGCGGATGGGAACCTCCGGGGCAGGCGGGGCGCGGGCGGCTGCCGGGGCGCCAGTGACGGGCGAGAGTACGGACCGGCCAATGACGGGGGTACGGGGGCGCCGCCGGGCGCGGGGCGCAGGCAGCGACCCCCGCTTCCTCCGGTCCGCGGCGGTTAGGACCGCGGGAGGGCCGGGGTCAGGAAATGCAGCCGGACTTCCCGGTGGCGCTGATGCAGCCGCTCTTCGGCGCCGCACTGATGCAGCCTTCCTTGGCGCGCTCGCCGGAGCCGGTCGCGGAGTTCGCGGCGACCCACTTCTGCCAGACGGTCTCCTCGGTCATGCGCTTGATGAGCTGCTCCATGGTGAAACCTCCGGTTCTTCCCCGCTGGGGGATCTGGGCATGGTTCGTAAAGAGAAGGGCGGGTTTTTTCCGATCGTCCCGCCCATTCGAAGGTAAAGAGATGGTCAAGTCGATGTCAATGGGGGGCGGTCCGAATGGCGTGAAAGGAGAGGCTGTTGCGGCGGGGGCGGAGACAGGGGTGAGGTCACCCCGGGCGCGCCCGCCAACCGGCCTTCCGGGCGCGCTCCTCCACCCGCTCCCGGGTGCGCCTCGGACTCGCTCCCGCACCCCTTTCGGGCGCGCCCCCGGGAGTCGGCCTTCCGGCCCGCACCCCGTCGTACCCCTGGAGGAGACATGAGCAGCGCCCTGCTCGTCATGGATGTCCAGCAGTCCATCGTGGACGCCGTCGGCGCCGATTCCGCGTACCTGTCCCGCCTGGGCAGGGCCGTCGAGGGGGCCCGCACGGCGGACCTGCCCGTGATCCACGTCGTCATCGCCTTCCGCCCCGGCCACCCGGAAGTCGGCACGCGCAACAGACCGCTGACCGCCATCGCCGACGCGGGGCTCTACGTCGAGGGCGAGCCGGGGACCGAGATCCACCCGGCGGTGGCGCCGCTGCCGGGAGAAGCGGTGGTGACCAAGAAGCGGGCGAGCGCGTTCTGTGGCAGCGATCTCGACGTGGTGCTCAGGGCGCGCGGCATCGACAGTCTCGTACTGGCCGGCATCGCCACCAGCGCCGTCGTCCTGTCCACCGTGTGCCAGGCGAACGACCTGGACTTCGGCCTGACCGTCCTGGCCGACGGCTGTCTGGATCCCGACCCGGAGGTGCACCGGGTGCTCGTGGAGCGGCTGTTCCCGCAGTGGGCGGACGTCGTCAACGTCGACGGCTGGCTCAAGAAGCTGAACTCCTGAACGCTGCATTCCCGATGGGCGGTGGTGGGGGGCGTGGGCGGTGGGCGGCAGTGGCTCCGGGGCCGTCGCGTGGTCGCTCCTTCTCCCCCTTTTTTCGTAGTCCCGCAACGGGGCGGCCGGCCTTCGGAGTCGACATGGCTCCCTCCCCTTGCCGAAGGCATGGCCCGGGGGGTGTCACCAGCTCCGGAGGCACTGGCAGACCGCTGGGTGCCCTGGCTCTTCCCCGGAGGCCAGCCCGACTGCCCGATCGGTGCCTGAGGCATGGGCGAACGACTCCGCGCACTCGGCATCCGGCTCGCGCAGACCCGTTCGACCGCGCTGTTCCAGCTCGCCCCCGAGCTGGCCGCCGCGGTTCTCGCCCGCACCCTCGGCATCGTGGTGCTTCACCGGGAACCATGCACCAGCTCAGGCACACCATGGAACACGACAAGTGTGGGGTGCCATGCCTTCCGGGCACAGAGTCTTGATCACTGTCTTGCGGATCGCTCGCCATGTCCGCAGAGAACACCCCAGGCGGACCCGCAGCTCAACCGCTTCCCGGCCGCCACTGTTCTGACCAGGGTGTTCGAGGGCCCACTGTTCTGCCAGAAAGTCGTACATCTCAGCGGTCGTCAGGCCGCTGTCGGGGTAGGTCCGTGCAACGTCCAACTTGACGATCCGGGCACTCCGGGAACCTGCGGTCCGGTCGACGATGTCCCTGACCCATGCCAGCCCCTGCTCGTCTGCATACAAGCCGAGCCTCAGATTTCGCATCCTCATGATGGCGCAAACCTATTGATCACCAGCCTTCCGTGGCAACGCTTCAACTTCAATGACGCAGGCGTGAGGCAGGCATTCCGGGAGTTCCCGTACCCGAGCCCACCAGGAGCACCCCGCTAGGAGGACGTGGTGGCCGAGGTGCCGGCCCACCGCGCGGCCGCCCGCTCGCCCGAGCGTCCGACGCCCCGGTCGGTCCCGGGCTAGCGCGCAGAGGTCTTCGATGTTCTGTTCGGAGGAATGCCGGCATGAGCGAGACGGAGACGGAGTCGTTCGAGGAGGTGTTCGCCTCCGAAGGGATCGGCGTCCCCGCCGACGGTCGCACCGACCCGCTCGCCAGTGCTCATCGCCGATCCTGGGGGTCGTCAGCCGGCGCAGGTTCGTCGGCCGTCAGCGGGCTCGGCGGGCGGTCCCGGGGCTGACGGGCGGCTCCGGGCCCGGCGGCCGGCACGAGGTTCCGGCCGCCGGGGCCGTGTCACAGTTCCCGCCCGTCAGTCCCGGTCCCGTCAGTCATGCCCCGGCGTGCGCGGATCCCCCCTGTCGGCCGTGCGGGCCGACACCGTGACGTGGTCGACCCGCATCGCGTGCCCCGGCTCGGTGCCGGGCCCCGGCACCGAGCCGTCCTGGCGCGGGAGTTCACCGCCGATCGCCACGTTGAGGATGAGGAACAGCCCGTGGTCCACGGCCCGGTTCCACGTCCCGGCGTCCATCCGGCTCGCGGGCACCCGGTGGTAGACCCGCCCGTCCAGGTACCAGCGCACCTCCTCCGCGCCGGCCGTGCGGTCGATCTCCACGGCGTACGCGTGGAAGGCCGTGCGGCACCCGGGGCATTTCTGCGGGGCGGAGCTCAGGCCGGCCGGTTCCCGGCAGGGGCCGCCCTGGAGGGTGCCGCAGTGCATGGTGCCGAAGACGGTGTCCCGTCCGTTGACCGACTCCATGACGTCCAGCTCCCCGATGCCCGGCCAGCCGGTGTAGCCGTCGCGCAGTGGCGCGCCCAGGGTCCAGAACGCCGGCCAGTAGCCCGCCGCCGCGGGGCCCGTCACGTCCGGCAGGGCGATCGACGCCTCGATGCGCAGGGTGCCGCCGGCCGGTGCGGCGAAGTCCGAGCGCCTGGTCTCGATCCGCGCCGAACTCCACCGTCCGTCCTTGCGGGTGGACACGATCTCCAGCACCCCCTTGCCGTCGAGGCGGGCGTTGTCGGTCGAGTCGGTCATCGTCTCGATCTCCCCGGTGCCCCACTGCGGGGCGGGGCAGCCGGGGTAGCACGTGCCGATGTCGTGCTGCCAGTTGGCGGGCGAAGGCGGGCTGCCGGCGGGGCCGTCGAAGTCGTCACGCAGCAGCCGGACCCAGTCACCGGCTCCGGATCGCCGGTCCGCCGGGGTCCCGGCCGGGTGGGCCTTCCCGGCGGCGGGCAGCGCGCCCGCCTCGGTCAGCAGCCGTTCGAGCCGGTCGGTGAGGACGACGGCCGCCGCGTTCGTCAGGTGGGCGTCGTCGCGGTAGAGCAGCACCCGGTCCAGTACGGCCGGGCAGGTCGGCCCGGCACCCGGGCACAGCACCTCGTTCACGCCGATGCTCCGTACGCCGGGCAGGTCGCCCGACGCGACCCGCCGGGCCAGCGGGTCGGGCGGCAGGCCCTCCCGGCGGTCGAACGCGCAGGCGTCCGGCGACTCCAGGTGGCCGGACACACAGGCCGGAACGTCCTTGCCGGGCACCGGGGTGTCCTCCAGGTAGACGATCGGCACACCCAACTCCCGCAAGGGGCGCAGGGTTTCGTCCCATCCCTTGGCCAGCAGTTCCTCGTCGGCGGTGTACCGGTTCAGCGAGGACACCACCACGGCCCGCGGCCGGGGCTGCTGCCGCAGCCGCTCCAGGGTGTCCGCCCGCCAGGTGTCGCACTCCCGGTAGGCGCGGCCGAGCTGGGGGCTGTGCACCGCGATCCGCGGCAGCGGGCAGCCCTGCTTGACGAACTCCTGGAGCGCCCAGCCCCGTTCGGCGGCGATGCCGAACAGCGGCGAGAACCACTGCCCGGCGTGCGAGTCGCCGAGCAGCACGATCCGGTCGGGGCTGTCCACCGCACCGAACAGACAGTCCGGGCTGCGGGTCGTCGCCGGAGCGACCTGGCAGGCGCCGTCCGGCGGGAAGTCCTTGCGCGCCTGGGCGGGACCGGGCAGCACCGGCCCGGCGGGAAGGGGGACGCCTGGCTGACGTACCAGCAGATGCGGCCCCGAGGCCGCCCCGGCAGGCAGCCCACGCGGGTCCAACGGCCGGGTGTCGCCCAGCCGTTGCAGGGTGGTCGTGCCCACGGTCAGGGCGAGCGCCACCGGCAGTGCGATCGCCGTGATCCCTACTGAGAGGCCGCGCCGGGTGTGCGCGGAGACCGTGCGGCTGCGGCGCAGCGGGCGCTCCACCCCGTACATCGTGGCGAGCGCGGGCAGGACGGCGGCCAGCGTCAGCGCGGTCTTCGCGGGCCAGCCGAGCGTCCCGAGCCGGGCCTCGGCGAGCACCAGCACCGGCCAGTGCCACAGGTATAGCGTGTACGACAGCCTGCCCACCGCCCGCGGAGCCCGCATCGCCAGCAACCGCCCCACGCCGAACGCCCCCTGGGCGTCGCGCTCGCCGCGGCCGGGTATCGCGGCCAGGATGACGGCGGCGGTGGCCAGGGTCGGCACCAGCGCCGCGAATCCGGGATAGGGCGTGGTGTGGTCGTACGCCAGGACGCACCAGCCGATGGCCGCGGCCCCCGCCCACCCGCAGAGCAGCCGCAGCGGCCGCGGGCCCCGCATCAGGTGCCAGGGCAGCAGCGCGAGCACCGCGCCCGCCCCGAACTGCCAGACCCGCGAGGGAGTGGCCAGGTAGGCGAGGGAGGCCGGCCCCTGCGTCCAGTACAGGGACAGCGCGAACGACCCGAGGACCAGCGGCACGACGGCGACCGCCACGGCGGCTCGCACCGCGCGTCCCCTGCGCACCGCCCGTGCGACGCACATTCCGGCGACCGCCAGCAGCGGGGCCCAGAAGAAGTAGAACTGTTCCTCGACCGCCAGGGACCAGAAGTGCAGCAGCGGGCTCTGGTCGTGCCCGGCCGCCAGGTAGTCGGTCTGCTGCGCCACGAACCGCCAGTTGGCGACCGACAGTGCCGCCGAGAGCACGTCGTGCTCCAGATCCGCACGTCGCAGGGGTACGGTCAGCCAGGCGCCGATCCCGGCCACCGCGACCAGGACCACGGCGGCGGAGGGCAGCAGACGGCGGGCCCGCCGGGAGAAGAAGTCCACGAGCCCGATGCGGCCGGTGGTGACGGCCTCGCGCACGAGGAGGCCGGTGATCAGGTAGCCGGAGATGACGAAGAAGACGTCCACGCCGACGAAGCCGCCCTGGAGGCCGGGTATCTGGGCGTGGAAGGCGAGGACCGCGACCACGGCGACGGCGCGCAGCCCCTCGATGTCGGGCCGGAAGGCGGAGCGGTGCGGACTGGGCCCCGATTCGGTGCCGGAGGCACCGGGGGGCCCGGGCGGTGGACTTTCGGATCCGGTCGGCGGAGAAGCGAGCCCGGTCGGCTGGGGCCGGCCGGCAGCCGCGGAGGACGACATGGAAGATGAGCCTTTCGGTACGTTCAACTCGCCCAGGGCAGCATGGGGTTGACCCAGCCGGATGCCACGAGGCCGATCAGCAGCAGGAGAGCGGTGGCGGCCAGGGTCTCGGGCCATCGGCGGGGCAGCATGGCGGCGCGGGAGCCGGGAAGCGTCCGGGCGGTGCGCAGGAGCAGGGCCCGTACTCCGGTGGCGGGGCCGGACACCGTGCCGGTCCCGGCGAGGGTGGCGACCCTGGTGTCGGTGGCGGTGTCGGTGCGGTGGGTGGCCGGCGGGCGCAGTTCCCGGAGGAGGTGCCGCATCAGCGGCACGTTGAGCTGGCACTGCACCAGCACGTAGAGCAGCAGCCCCCAGGCGGGCTCCCAGCCGTTGCGTGCCACGACCAGCGCCAGGCCCGCCGCGGCCGCCGCGTGCGAGACGGCCAGCCAGCCCAGCGAGACGGCCACCACCCGGCGTGCCATGCCGCCCGAAGCGGCCGGGCCCCGTGTGCCGGTGGGCACCCAGGCGGCGCTGCGGCCCCGGAGCGTGTGCACGAACGCCGCGGCGGCGGCCACGCTCGTCAGGACGTTCGCCCGGATCACCTCCACCCGCCAGCGGGTGCGGCTGACGCGGGGCAGCAGCACGTGCCAGAGCCACAGCGGAGCCAGCAGCGGCAGCACGTGCCAGGGCCGTACGTGGTCGGGGTACCAGAACATCATCACCAGCGGCGGCAGCGGGGCGACGAAGGTGTTCACCGCCGTGGTCAGGTAGCCGACGACGCCCTCGGCGAAGCACAGCCGCATCCGCCAGGGCGCGCCCATCTCCTTGAGCACGGGCTTGCTCAGCAGGTGGAGGTTGCCCATCGCCCAGCGGTACTGCTGGTTGACGAAGGAGGTGACGGACTCCGGGGACGTGCCCTTGGCGACGAGCACCGGGACGTACAGCGTGCGGAAGCCCCGGGCGTGCAGGGCGAGTCCGGTGTAGAGGTCCTCGCTGTGGTCGAGCCGGGCGAACCCGCCGGCCAGGTCGAGGGCCTCGCGCCGGTAGACGGCGTTGCTGCCGCAGCAGATGGCGGCGTCGCTCACGTCACGGGAGGGCTGCACCCAGCGGAAGAACCACTCCTGGGCCGAACCCGCGGCCCGCTGGATCCAGTTCATGGACTCGTCCGTGTCGAACCACTGCGGGCTCTGCACGATGCCCACGCCGGGGTCGGCCAGATAGGGCACCAGGTGCCGCAGGAAGTCCGGGCGGGGAGCGAAGTCGGCGTCCAGGATGGCGACGATCTCGGCGCTGCTCAGGGTCAGGGCGTGATTGAGGTTGCCGGCCTTCTTCAGGTGTCCGCGATCGGGCCGTACGACATATTCGTAGCCGAACGAGGCCGCCAGCGCGGCGACTTCGGGCCGGTCGCCGTCGTCCAGGACCCAGACGGTCAGCTCGCCGGACCAGTCGAGGGCGCGGACCGCGCGATAGGCGTTGGCCAGTACGTCGAGCGGTTCGCCGCAGGTCGGCAGATAGAGGTCGACCCCGGGAGTCCGGGCGGGCTGCCAGGCGTGCACGAGGAGCTCGTGCGACCTGCGGGTGAGCCGACGGCGGCGCAGGCCGTTGACGGAGGAGAGCGCGAGGGCCGCGACGTTGAGGCTCAGGACCGCAAGGAACACCCACAGGGCCGGGGTGCGCAGGGCGAAGGTGAACATGGTGGCCGCGGTGAAGACGAAGGCGAGCGAAGTGCTCACCAGCACCCAGCGGTGCTGCGGACCGAAGTACCAGTACAGCTCCTCGTCGGACGGAGGTTGCGGAAGGTGATGCACAGTCATAAAGCCCCCCACGGCTGTGTATGTGTGCGTTTCTGCCGCTCACTCTACCGCCAGAGGTATAGACCAATTCTGTCTCTGGGGAGCAACGCAAGGAATGAGCCGCGGAATTGGCGTGTCTCAAGTGGTCCAGACCACTCGCCGCTCTCATCCGACAGGCTTCGCCTCCGGACTGAGGGAGAAGAGGGCTATGCCCAGGTGAACAGTCGCGGAACAGTCGTGCGGGAGGGATTGGCCTCCGGCGCGAGGGGGCGGGGGTGGACGGTCCCGTCGCACCCGGGGCACCCTCCCCGCCGGTGCCGGCCGCGGTGCGGTGGAGAAGCGTCCGGCGGCCCCGGGGCCGCGGTCCTCGCGGGAGGCACGGTGGAACCGACCGGGGCCCCGCGTCTGCCACCGGCCGCCATCACGGGCCTCTACGCGTGCACCGGCTGCGTCCGCCCCGTCAGCACGGACCTCCAGCGGCCGGCAGGTCTCCGCGACGGGGGCCGCCGGCCCGCCCCGCGCCTGGCAGGTCCGCTCCCCCGGCGGCCACCTCGCCCACGTCTGACGCTCTCACCGAAAAACCGCAGCTCACCGCACCACTCCCCCACGAACGTCCAGCATCCGAGGGGCGGGCGTGACGAACCGGAGACGCCGGGGAGGGCGGTGCCGTGCGTCCCCGGTTGTCCGCCCGGTTCCGGTCGGCGGTGGCGTCGACCGGAACCGAACTGACCTGATGCGTCGTCAGGAGTTGTGGTTACGCGCCCAGTTGTAGAGCTTCCGGGCGCTGTCGCCGAAGCGCGTGGCGTACAGCGAGGGCGTCGGCCCTCCCGCGAGGTC
Source organism: Streptomyces sp. NPDC088745 (assembly GCF_044751045.1). Classification (NCBI taxonomy): domain Bacteria; kingdom Bacillati; phylum Actinomycetota; class Actinomycetes; order Kitasatosporales; family Streptomycetaceae; genus Streptomyces; species Streptomyces sp. NPDC088745. Next base: position 124,452 of record NZ_JBIVLB010000017.1, on the reverse strand, counting down.
GTCGCTCGTGGTGGTGACGCCGACGACGGTGCCCGTGCCCGTCCGGGTGTCGAACCCCTTGAGGTGGGGGCCGCCGCTCGCTCCGCTCGACATGTCGCAGTCCGTACCCCACAGGAGGGGGGCCTTGGGGCCCGGCCGGGCGGGCCCGGCGCAGTGGATCATGCGTGATCCGGCGTACTTGGCGGAGGAGTCGTTGAGCCGGCCCTTCGGATAGCCGAAGGCGTGGAGGAACTCGCCCTCGACGGGCTTCGGGAAGGCGATCCGCTGGCTTCCCGTGATGTCCGCCACCGGTCGCCCCCCGGGGGCGGGGTTCACCACGGCCACTGCCGTGTCGAATCCGGCGACCGCGAGGTCCTCCGAGGACGCGCCGCTCGGTGCGGTGTCCCAGCGGGAGGAGGTGGCCATGGCCCGCACGCTGAAGCCGCCGAGCGGTTTGGTGCCGTTGCGGTAGCCGGGCACGAAGTAGAGGTTGTCGTTCCAGGTGTCGTCGGCGGCGGGGGAGCCGACGCCCCGCAGGCAGTGGGCGGCCGTCACGAGGGTGCTGCGGTTCGAGCTCTGGACGACGGTGGCGGTGCAGCTGCCGTCGTAGCCGTCGGAGAAGGTGAAGAAGAGGCGGCCGACGCTCTGGTTCACCGCACCGCCGTGCCGCCACGTGCCTCCCGGGTCGGGTGTGCCGGCGGGGAGCGGGCGCGGATCGTCGGGCGTGAGGTCGTCCTCGGGCACGGGCGTGATTTCGGGGATCAGCGCGCCCGCCAGCTTCATCCGTACGGGAGTCCAGTAGGCGTCGATCCGGTCGCGCTCCTGCGGGGTCGTGGCTCCCGTGCCCGTCGAGGGGAAGTCCGGTGCGGAACGCGTGGCGGGGGTGTCCGGGGCCGAGGCCCGGGCCGCCGTCGGCGGCAGCACCACTGCGGCGGCCGCGCACAGCAGGAGGGCTCCCGCTGTGGCGGCACGGCGCAGGAGGACGGGGGACGTGGGTGACATGGTGGCCTTCCGTGGTGGCGTCGTCGGCAGGGCCGGGCAGCGGAATCCGCCACCCGGCCCCTCACCTCCGTACGACGCGCGGACAGCCGCGGGGTTGCGACCTCACCGGAAGAAAGGTCGGACCGGCCCGTCGGCTCCGGTGAACGGCCGTCCGTCGCGCCCCGGGGCCCGCGACACACCGACCGGACGCTGTACGGTCTGCTCGACGGCCGCCGCCCCTGACCCGGCCCGGTGGCCGGGTCCGGCTCGGGGCGGTGAGGGGTCAGGCAGGACTCAGCGGGGTGATGCCGGTGCCTGCGTACAGCTCGGGCTCCAGCGAGAGGACCGTGAGCGGTTCCCCCGCGCGTAGGGCGTGCCAGGCGATGGCCGCTGCGTGCGCCACCGGGAGCTGGGCCTGCTGCCAGCCCATCGCGTCCGACGCGTGGGCGGCGGTGAAGGGGACGCTCTCCGCGAACCGCAGCGAGGTTGCGTGCTTGCCCGCTCCCGGAAGCCGGTGCTCGGCCGCGACCACGGACAACGACGGCACCAGGACACGTCCCGTGCCGCGGGAGGCCTCGATGTAGAGGCCGGTGAAGAACGGGTCCGCGCGGTACAGGGCGATCAGGGCGGTGTGGTCCAGGACTGCCAGGAGATTCACGCAGCGGTGCCGCTCTGGTGTGCCCGTACCTTCGCCCACGCGTCCTGCCCTGCGCGCTGGATGTCCGCGCTGTACTGCACACCGAGCTCGCGGGCCGCCTCGGCGGCACGCTGTTCCCGCTCGCTCTCCGTCAGCTCGCGGGACGCCATCTCCTCGAGCAGTTCGGTGATCGTAGTGCCGCGCTCGGCTGCCAGGACACGCAGCCGGTCGCGGACTTCCTCGCTGGTCTTGATACTCGTTGGCTTGCTCATACCTCTGATTCTACCGCCGGTAGAACGTGCGGGAGCCGGGGAGGGCGGGGCCGCCGGACCGGTCCAGGTGAGGCTCGGTGGTCGAGGCTGGAAGGAGGGACCGCTGTTCTCGTGGCGACGGTGGTGGTGGCGGTGGGACTCCACCGCCCAGGTCCCGGGCCGCTCGGGGTGCCGCTGGGGTGATGGGGCGTTGCGGTACTGGCACGGGAGCTCTCGCTGTTCACCCGCTCGCTGTACGGATAGCCGGGCCGTCATGTTGGTCGACGTACGCCCGAGGGAGCGGCGGAGAGCCGCAGCCGAAATCGCGGGTGTGGCCTTCCTGATCTCAATGGACCGTATCTCGGCGGCCTGGAGTTCCGGAACGGGGGATATCGGCGACTTCTCCTGCACGGTCCGCCTCGCGGGGCCTCAGGCTGCGTGAGTTCGCCTCCCTGCGGGCTCGCCGGAAGAGGCGTACGCCGTACTCGTCGCCGGCTCGGTCGCTTTCCGCGGACGAGGCGTCGGCGCTCCCCGTCAACCGGACCCGGTTTCGGCTGTGTGTCCTCTTGCTCTGTTTGCTCCGTTCGCCTGAATCCCGGGCATCCCCGCCACCGGTGACGGGGACGGTGGAAAGTGATGCCGTATGACCAGACGACTCCACCTCGCCGCCGCAGCGGGCGCGCTCGCCTTCGCCGCGTTCCTCCCCGCGACCGCTGCCGCAGCCGTACCGGCATCCGCCGCCCCGCAGACCGTGCCCGTGGCCGCCGCGTCGGCCGGAGAGCCCCGGTACTGCCCGTCCGTCTACGACCCCGTCTGCGGCGAGAACGGCGTGACCTACACGAACAAGTGCTGGGCCGCACGGGAAGGCGTGCGCGTCAAGCACCATGGCGTCTGCCACGGCGACCTCTAACGAGCTCGTGCGCGGTAAGCGATGAGACGTCGGGGCTGTTCATGCCGCGCCATGGAGGTGTGGTGGGGAACGTGGTTCGGGCAGCAACCGTCGGATCACCGGTCTGACGGCCGACGTGATCGGTGAACTCGTCGTTGAGATCGGTCCGTTGTGGCATGCCGCCATCAGGCCAGGTTTGTCTCACGACCGCGGAGCGAGCCGTGGGGGCCGGTGCGAAGCACCAGTTGGTGTTCGTCGACCGGCTGCCGGCCACCCTGGTCCACCTGCGTCATGGTGCCGCCCATGACGCGCTGGCCTGCTGGTTCGATGGGGACCGCTCCACTGTCACCCGCGCCGTCAACGAGGTGCGGCCCTTGCTCGCCGGGCGGGGCTGCACCGTCAGCCCCGGCCTCCGCCTGCGAACCCTCGCCGAGGTCGTCCATCACCTCGGCACCAGCGGAAAGACGGGGATCATCGACGGCACGCAGATCCGTGTCCGACATCCCGCGGCCGGGAACAAGTGCCGGGAGAAATTCATCTCCGGCAAGAACAAGCAGAACGCCGTGAAGTCAATGGCGGTCACGGACGGCGAAGGGCACGTGCTGTGGTGCAGCCCGGCCCTGTCCGCAAGCTGCCCGGACATCACCCACGCCCGCCAGTTGGGCCTGGTCCGACTCCTTGCAGACGAACCCGGAGTGGCGGTCCTCGCGGACGCCGGCTACCAGGGCCTGGGCGCCCAGACCGGCGGCCAGGCGGTGACGCCCCCGCACCGCACGTTCAAGAAGCACACCCTGGACTGGTACGAGGAGATGCACGAGCGGCAACGCAAGGCACACTCCTCACGGCGCATCCCGGTCGAGCACAGCATCGCCCACCTCAAGAACTGGCGGGCGCTGGCCCGTCACCTCGGCCGCCGCGAACACATGAGCGTCACCATCCAGGCCGTCGCCGGACTTCTCAGCGACCGGCAGAACACGGACCAAACATCGCCACCCCACCGCACAGTCACCCGGGAGGCAGCATCCGCCGCGGTCCGCATGAGTAGGACTGTCAACAGCCGGTTCCGTCCGGTGGTGCAGGGCCCGGCCGTAGAGCGTTGCTCCCCTTGTCCGTTCAGGGCAGTCCAGGGTGCGGGCCGGAACTCCGAAGGGCGGCGACCTCTGCGGTGTCGCGCACCCTTCTGCAGCCGGTCATACGTGCCGGCCGGTGTGCCGTGGGGGTGCCCATGCCGTTGCGGCGGCGTCTCGGCGGGTGGCTCGTGTGTTCCGGTGAACTAGTGAAGTTTTCCCGCAGTCCGGGCCGCACGCGACGGCAGTGGGCATGAAACCCACGTCGGCACGCGCGCTCACGCCGAACGCCATCGACTGCAGAGGAAGACCCGCCATGCATCAGGCAGCCGCCCACAGGTCATCAGGCACTCGCAGGGGATTGCGCGCCCTCGTCGTCACGGCGCTGGTGTGTGTGACGGGCCTTGCCGGGTCACCCGCCGTCTCGGCGGAGGAGCCGCAGCTCCCTGACGGGCTCGCTCTCACGCCGCCCATGGGCTTCAACAACTGGAACTCCACGCACTGCCGGGCCGAGTTCAACGAAGCGATGGTCAAGGCGATCGCCGACGTCTTCGTCGCGAAGGGCCTCAAGCGTGCCGGGTACGAGTACGTCAATCTGGACGACTGCTGGGCGAAGCCGGAGCGCGACCAGGCGGGGCGGCTGGTGCCCGACCCGGTGCGGTTCCCCCGCGGCATCAAGGCGGTCGCCGATTACGTCCACTCCAAGGGGCTCAAGTTCGGGCTCTACAGCAGTGCGGGCACCAGGACCTGTGACAGCGTCGGGATGCCGGGCGGGCTGGGGCACGAGTACCAGGACGCCCGGCAGTTCGCCGCGTGGGGCGTCGACTACCTCAAGTACGACAACTGCAACGACCAGGGCGTGGACTTCATGGTCCGCTACACCACCATGCGCGACGCGCTGAAGGCAGCCTCGGCCGCGACCGGTCGCCCGATCCTGTTCAGCATCTGCGAGTGGGGCTCGTACAAGCCCTGGAAGTGGGGCAGGGACGTCGGGCACATGTGGCGCACCACCTTCGACATCAAGGACAACTGGGCCACGATGCTGCGCAACATGAAGCAGAACCTGCCGCTGGCGCAGTACGCGGGGCCGGGCGGCTGGAACGACCCGGACATGCTGGAGGTGGGAAACGGCGGCATGACCGACACGGAGTACCGCACCCACTTCTCGATGTGGTCGATCATGGCCGCGCCCCTCCTCATCAGCACCGACTTGCGCACGGCGTCTCCGGAGACCTTCCGCATCCTGACCAACCGGGAGGTGATCGCCGTGGACCAGGACCGGCTCGGGAAGCAGGGCGCCGTGGTCTCGTCCGAGGACGGCCGGTGGGTGGTGGCCAAGGAGTTGGCGGACGGCAGCCGCGCCGTCGCCCTCTTCAACGAGACCGACACCCCGCGCCGCATCGCCTCCACGGCGAGGGCGGTCGGCCTGCCTTCCGCCCCTCGTTACCGGGTGCGCGACCTGTGGCGGAGGACGACGGGGCACACGGGGGGCGACCTGGCTGCCACAGTGCCCGCGCACGGCACTGTGCTGCTGCGGGTGACTCCCGGCAGGTAGGGGCAGTGTCTCAGCCGGGCAGGACCGACATCAGCGTTCCCACCACCGGCAGGTCCTTCACCGCGCCTCCGTCCGACAGAGGGGCCGTCACCGCCCCGGAATCCACCGGCTGGAAGTCCGCGACCTGCGTCCCGACGGTGTTGTCCAGCGGATTGGCCTCCGTGCCCGCGAGCGGGTTGAGCCGGGCGTTCTTCATGGGCCCGAGCCCGCTCGCCGTCGCCTGCGTGAGAGTGCCGGTGATCACCGATCCCGAGGAAGTGTCCACACCGCCGAGCGCCTGGTCGGCACCGGGCAGCGGCAGAGGGAGAGGCAGGGCCGACGGGGCGGCCTGGGCGGCGGCCGTACCCGCCGAGAGCACGGCGCCGACGGCCGTCAGGGTGAGGCCCGCGCGGAGGAGGTGGTGACGCGGGGAACTGGAAGCTGCGTGGCGTGCCATGGGACTACCCGTCTGCGTGGAGGTCATGAGGGGAACAGCCCGCCCTCGCACATGCGCGTGCGTAGTCGCGGGCGCACACAGTGTAGTTGAGGGGTTCCGGCCGGTGTGGGACGTGTCCGAGCCGCAGACGCCGTCCCCGGTCAGCGCCCCCAGAGCGCGAGGGCGGTGGCGACCAGGACGGCGCCGGCGCCCACGGCGGTCGCGGCGACGCAGAGTTTCAGCATGCCCGGGGGCTTGCGGGCAAGGCAGGCGCGCTGCCCGTACACGTGGTTGCCGGGCGGGTGGGCCGGTGCGTGCTCGATCCAGTAGTCGCCCAGGAGGGAAAGGCGGGGGCCCGGCTCTGGTACCTCGGGGGCTTCCATGCCGGAGCCAACTCGACTCCGCGGCGAGGGGAAGCGGCCGGGAGGACGGTGCCACTCGTTCGTCCGCTTCGCCCTATGGGCATATGAGGGGAGGATGGCATCGCAGGCGCCCCGGGGCCGGGTCGGGGAGAGGGGATTGGGGTGGGCCCGTACTCGGGAGGTCGTTCACCCCGGCGTGGACGGGCCCCCGCCGCCGTCCGGGGCCCCGTCGTCACGGGAGCCGCGTGTCCGGCAGGCGCAGCCAGCACGCGAGCCGCCACGGGTGCGCAAGGCACTCGTGCGGTACGTGCGGTACGCGCGAGCGCTGCGGACGTGAGGGGCGGTCCCGGTAGCGGGCGACGATCGGCAGGGTCTCCCGCAGGACCCGCGCGTTGTCGCTCAGGGAGTCGCCGAGAGGCTGGCCCTGGTAGGTCTGCCGGGGATTGGCGAACCGGCTGATCGGTTTGCACGAGGGGCCGCAGGATCTCTGGTACGCCATGATCGTGCGGTACTTGCCGTCCGGGGTGATCCACCCGGTGTTGTAGGGGCGCGTGGTGCTGATCCGCATACTGCCCTCCGGGTCGGCGGCGATGGTGTGCCGGTCGTGCGCGAGACCGAGGTTGTGGCCCCACTCGTGGCTCACCGAATCCTGGTCGATGCCCTGCACGTCGGCGACGGAGTAGGCGAACTCGTCGGACGCCCGGGTCAGGTCGGCGGTGTAGTCGCCCTTGCCGCCGCCGCGCTGTTCCTGATCGGTCAGGAGTACGACGAGGTCCGCCCCGTACCGGTCGCGCAGGCGGTGGGCCTGCGCGCCCAGGGACGGGTCGTGAGGGTCCTTCAGGTGGCGGTAGGTCTCGGCGAAGGTCTCAGGCCCGGTGTAGGACGTGGCCGTGTAGGAGGTGAGGAACCGTACCCTCCCGCACACGCCGCTGCTCTTGAGGGAATGGTTCATGCGCTTGGCGATCGTCCGGGACGTGAGCGCGGTCCGGTGCTTGCCCCCGACGGCCCGCGCGGCCTTCACCGTGTAGATCCCGAGCACGTCGACCCTGGGGCACGGCGCTCGGACGGCGGCCGCCACGGGTGACGGCGCCTTCCCCGTCGTGGGGGACGTGTGCGCGTTCGTATCGGCCCCCGGCACAGCGGCGCCAAGGGCGAGGACGGAGAGCAGGAGCCCCGTGGCGGCACTGGCCGCCACCGGCGAGAACATTGCGGGCATGTGCCCTGTCTAACACCGGGTTTCGCGCCCGGCTCGGGGTGGACGGCCAAACGGGCCGATGGGCGCTTCCGCCCCGGCCCTGTGCGGGACCGGTGGCCGCCCGCGCGTGGTCCCGGACCTGCGAAAGGGGGCCGCAATGGGTTTCGGGCCCCCTTTCGCGTACGGCAGCCAGGGAACGGGCCAGCGGTCGTACACCTGGTGAACGAAGAGGCAGCCGAAACGTTGCTGCTGGGACTGTCCCCGACGGGCAATCTTCACAATTCACACCCTCTGAACACGTCTGGCGGTCCGGCCCCGCCCGGCCGGGGGCCCGGGGAAGTCAACTGACCGGGCAGCGGGGTGGCGTTCGGGTGCCGTCGGGGGCCCGGGCGTTTCTCCTGGCGTGCCGAGGTTGTTCTCGTGGACATGAACTCCCTCCTGAACGCCCATGCCCTTCCCACCGGCCCGGCCCGCGAGCACGTGGGGCCGTGCCAGGACGTATCGCGCACACGGGTGCGGCGGTGGTCGGATCAGAGGCCGGAGGAATCTCTCGTACGGATCGCGCAGGCGGCGTTCGGCACCGCGCTGGCTCTGGGGGCCCTCGCGTTCTGGCTCGCCGACAGGTAGCAGGCCGAGCTTTCAGCGGTACGGTGCTGGACCACCGTCCCCCGGGTGCGGCACCGGGTCGGGGGCCGGCCGGACAGGCTGGCGAACGTACATCCTCGTGGCGGGCACGGGGAACCGGCTGCCTCCGCGGACGCGCGCGGAGGCAGGCCCGTTTCTCCGCGGTGCGTCCTGGCTCCGCGTCGGCCCGGAGCCGGGCGGCCGGCTGCCCCTGGCCGCGTCGGCGTTTCCCCGCGGAGCCGGGACGGCAGGCGGCCGGGCGGGCGGGGACGGAGCAGCGGGAGCGCGGAGCGCACCAGCAACGGCGCGGGGGCGAAGGTCAGCTCAGCGCGTCGAGCGGAACGCCGACCGGTCCACCGCCGGCGGTGAGCCCTCCGAGCAGGGCGCCGGGGGCGGGCACGGCGTTGGGGCCGCCCGGGTGCACCCGGCGCGCGGTCGTCTCTTCCTTGAGCTGCAGCCCGTCGACGTTGGACTTGACGTCACCGAGGAACTTCTGGGGCGTGGCGACATCCGTGAGCTGCTTCATCTGGTCGGCCTGCACGGCGTCGAGCTGCGCCTGCGCCTCGGCGATCTGAACGGCCTGGGGCAGGTCGCGGCCGGCGTCGTGGTGTGCGAACGCCGGTGCGGCGGACCCGAAGACGGCGAGTGTTCCGGCGAGGGCCGCGGTGGCGTGGGTGTACTTCATGGGGGGTCCTGTCCGTGAGGTGCGTCGGGGACGACAACTGCCGGGCCGGCACTTGTCGTGTCACCTCTGGAGAACGCGAGGGAGGGCCATTGGAGACGTGCAGTGCGTGGATCTCACCCAATCGACTCGACCGGAAGAGGCCGGAGTTGAGTGATCGTCCGTTTCCGCCGGCTGCCGCTGAACGGGGGGGTGGACGCGGCCACAAGTCCCGGCGGCGAAGGGGGTCCGCACCTCACGGCGCACCGTGGAGGAGACGGGGCCGCGTTACTTCTGAGTGGCACGGCTCGTTGCGACTGCGACCAGCCACACCACACACAGGAGAAAACAATGAGCCACCGCAAGGTCTCCGCCGCCGCACTCACCGTTCTGGTTTCGGGTTCCGCACTGGCTGCCGCAGGCACCGCTCAGGCCGCTGCGCCCGAGGCGGCGCCGAAGCCGCGTCCCGCCGCTGCGGCGCCGGCCAACGACCTGCTCAGCGGGCTTCCCGTGGTGGGCGGGCTGACCAAGGGCGGGATGCCCGCCGCGCCTGCGGCCAGCGGGCTTCTCGGCGGTCTTCCGCTCGGCGGCTGACCCCGCCCCGGTGTGCGGTGGGCGTGGCCAGAAGGGGCGTCCACCGTCGGACAGACAGGCGGGCGGCTCCTCACGGCGGCCAGTATTCATGGAATTGAACGCCTGCCCGGGGGCCGGAATCTCCACTCGCCTTTCTCGTGAGGCCCTGCTTCTTTCGGGTGACCGCGTAAGTCCGTGGAATTAATTCAGTTTCCTTGCCGCTGTCGGCTCGTTAGGAATAGCGACGGCGGCGCTGCGGGATTTCCCAATTGTTCGCGCGACACGAAATACGTGCTGCGTACAGCGCCGTCGAAAGAAAGGTCATAACATGAAGCGCATGAAGGTTGCCGCCGTTCTCGCCGGCTCGCTGATGGTCCTGGGTGCGGCCTCCCCCGCGATGGCGGACGCCGAGGCCGAGGCCGCGGCCACGAACTCGCCCGGCGTCCTCTCCGGCAACGTCGTCCAGGCTCCGATTCACATTCCCGTGAACTTCTGCGGTAACAGCATCAACGTGATCGCTCTGCTGAACCCGGCGTTCGGCAACACCTGCGTCAACAAGTAATTCCACATCCGAACCCTCATGTGTTCGGACCTGGCCAGCCCCTGAACGCATGCCTTGTGTTCGGGGGCTGCCCAATCAGCGCCTCCTCATGTGTGGGTGGGCAATCGGCTCGCCCCGCAAGCATGAAAGACAGGGAACGGCGAAGTGCGACAGGTATTGAGTAAAGGCGTGCTGGTAACTGCAGCCGTCTCGGGTGTGCTCTCCGTGACCTCTGGCTATGCCCACGCGGATGCGGTGGGCGACAGCACGGTCGCGAACTCGCCGGGGGTCGTCTCCGGCAACAACGTTCAGGCTCCGGTGCATGTCCCGGTGAACCTCTGCGGCAACACCGTCACCGTGATCGGCCTGCTGAACCCGGCGTTCGGCAACAAGTGCGCCAACGGCTCCTCGGCGCAGCCGGGCAGGAGCAGCGGTGCGGCCGCGTCCTCGACGGTCGCCAGGTCGCCCGGTGTCGTGTCGGGCAACAACGTGCAGGCCCCCGTGCACGTTCCGGTCAACGCCTGCGGCAACACGGTGAACGTGGTGGCTGCGCTGAACCCGGCGTTCGGCAACAAGTGCGCCAACGGGCCCACCAAGACGACTCCCCCGGTGGACGAGCCCCCGGCCGACCAGCCTCCCGCGGACGAGCCCCCCGCGAATGAGCCGCCGGCCGATGAGCCGCCGGCCAATGAGCCTCCCGCGGACGAGCCGCCCGCCTATGAGCCGCCCGCCTCGGACGAGCCCCCGGCGGACCAGCCCCCGGCGGATGAGCCGCCGGCCGACGAGCCGCCGGCTTCGGACGAGCCCCCGACCGACGAGCCCCCGGCGGACCAGCCTCCCGCGGACGAGCCTCCGGCCGATGAGCCGCCGGCCTCGGACGAACCGCCCACGAATGAGCCTCCGGCCGACGAGCCCCCGGCTTCGGACGAACCCCCGGCGGACCAGCCTCCCGCCGACGAGCCGCCCGCCTCGGACGAGCCTCCGGCCGACGAGCCGCCCGCCCACGAGCCCCCGGCCTCGAACGAGCCGCCCGTCACTCCCCCGCACGTCCCGACGAAGCCCGGCAAGCCCACGGGTCACAAGCCCGGCCACGGCATGTCGCACCTGGCGCACACCGGTGCCGGTGAGCTCGGCGGCGCTGCGGCGCTGAGCGCGGCGCTTCTTGCCGGTGGTGTTCTGCTGACCCGTCGCGGACGCGCTGCCCAGCGCTGATCCGGTCGGGCGGCACACGCTGCTCCGGTGGGGCAGGCCTCAACGGCCTGCCCCATCTTCGTGTCCACGGTCTCCCGGCATGCGAGTGAAGCCCGGAGATTTGTGAATGGATTCAGTTTCTCTGGAGGTCGCGTACGCGTTAGTCATGGTGCCGGCGCCACGTGAAGGAAATTCCGCAGCGTCGAATTCCTGAGCAGACACGACAGAGAATGAGGAAATTTCCATGAAGTACACGAAGGCGGCTTCGGTTCTGGCTGTGTCGATGGTTGCCGTCGCTGCGGGGTCCTCGGCGGCGACCGCTCAGTCCGGCGGCATGCCGACCAGCCCTTCGATGAGCCTGAACTCGGGTGTGGCGCAGTTGGTCGAGGCGTACAACACGCACACCAAGCCCCTCAACGGCCCGCTCCCGGTGGTCGATGAGGCCAAGAGCGCGGCCAAGACGGTGACCGACGTCAAGGATGCGAACCCGATGGAGCTGATCGAGGGCGCGGTGGCCGGCCAGGGCGCCTCGTCGATGCTCGGCGGGCTTCCCCTCGGCTGACACGACCCGCCGGGCCAGGAGGGCGGCGGTGTGCCTTCCTGCGTCTCCATCTCCCCCGGGCCTGCAGGGGGATGCTCCGAGCGGCACGGCGCGTACACGAAGGTGGGGCCCCACAGCTACTGTGTGGGGCCCCACTTTCCTGCGCGGCTTGCGCTCAGTCGTTCTCGCCCTCGTTGCCGAACGCCGGGTTGAGCAGGCCCACCACGTTGACCGTGTTGCCGACGACGTTGACCGGGACGTGCACGGGAACCTGCACCTGGTTGCCGGAGATGACGCCCGGGGACTGGGCCGCGACGCCCTCGGCCTCGGCGTCGGCGGCGGCGGTGCCGGCGGCGGCACCAGCAGCGAGTCCGGCAGTGGCAAGGACGAATGCGGCCTTCTTGGCAGCCTTCATTTTTGTGCACCTCCTGGAGGAGTTGGGGTGTTTCGAGAATCCTTGCACACCCGCAGCACCGCCCGTAAAACAGAATGGAACGCTGGGTAAAGGTTCCCACCGATGGCTTATTGGTCATCCTTTCATTCTTATTACTCGGTCAGCGGGGAATGCGGTGCGCCCGGCCTTGACGGGGCGTGGCCCATGCCTTGCCCGGCGCATACGGCTCTCCGTCGCCGGGGCGATGGCGACGGGTGAAGCAAAGGGGTGATTTTCGTCCGGGGTGCTGCGGGCGTGCGCTAAGGTGGCGCTTGAACCCGTTCGGGCGGGATTCACAGCCGTCGGCTCGAATGCCGTCGAATACCGCCCCGAAGTGTCGTTCGGGTTTCGATTCCTCCGCACAGCAGAAGAGCACGGCGTTGAGCCCCCCGGTCTGGATTTCGGGGGGCTCAACGCCGTGTGGAAAGACCGGAAAGGGTGTGTGCAGCCCCGCAAGCTGCACACACGCCGAGAATCAGCGGTTGTTGGCGCCGTTGCCGGAGAGGACCGGGAAGTCGTTCAGGAGGTGGGAGAGCGGCTCGTCGCCCTTGGCCTGGGTGGAGTTCTCGACGCACTGCTGGTTCTGCGGGGCGGACAGGATCGGGATGTCCTGGACGCCGACCGGGACGACGCCCACGAGGGAGGTCAGGTTGGCCTTGGCCGGCAGGCCGACACAGGGCTTGTTGAGCGAGCCCTGGACCAGGGACATCTGCGGGCTCATGTCGCCCTCGGTCTCCGCGTTGCCGTAGTGCTGCTCGGCACCGTTGCCGCTCATCGACGTCGTACCGTGATCGTCAGCGAGCGCGCCGGCCTGCGGGGCGGCCATGCCCAGCGTGGCGGCGGCAAGCATGGCGGTCGCCATGATCTTCTGCATCTCTCAGTCCTTCTTTCCCGTGGAGTACCCCTGTTTTCGGAGCCCCCTGCAGAACTTCGCACTGAGGGTTTGGTTATCCGCATTCACTCCAATGGCGGCAGGCTGGGCCTACGGTCGGACTTTTGAGCGACGAGCCTATTTACCGGAGATACTGACGGGGTCGTCGGCTGAATATCTTTTATGCCGTACGGGTGAACAGAAAGAACCAAACTCGTCGCCGGGTGGTTGTGCAGCCAGTAAGCAGCCAGCCCCTGGAACGAAGAGGTTTCCTCCATGCGCAACAAGATGATGGTTTCGTCTGCGGCCGCCGCAGCCGCCCTGTCCCTCGGCGTCATCGCCGCCCCCCAGGCCATGGCGATCGCGAACGACGACGGTACGACGTCGATGAGCGGCAACGGTGCCGAGCAGCACTACGGCAACGCGGAGACCGAGGGCGACATGAGCCCGCAGATGTCCCTGGTCCAGGGCTCGCTCAACAAGCCCTGTGTCGGCCTGCCGGCCAAGGCCAACCTGACCTCCCTCGTGGGCGTCGTCCCGGTCGGCGTCCAGGACATCCCGATCCTGTCCGCCCCGCAGAACCAGCAGTGCGTCGAGAACTCCACCCAGGCCAAGGGCGACGAGCCGCTCTCGCACATCCTGGAGGACTTCCCGGTCCTCTCCGGCAACGGTGCCAACAACCGCTGACACCGGGGTTGAACGCCCTGGGCTGGTAGTTGCGGTACCCGCGCGCGAACAGCCGCTCGCGCGCATGGGGACGAGGTGAGCTGCGTGTGGCCCCGCGAAGGATTCCCTTCGCGGGGCCACACGCATGTGCGCGGCGTACGCGGCTACTTGCGCAGGCGCGCGGCCGGGAGGCGGCAGTGGGCGGCGGTGCGGATGGTGTCCTCGTCGCCCACGAAGGCCTGGAGCTGGTCCTCGGTGACCGGCAGGCCGGGCCGGTGGTCGGGCCAGGGGCGCGTGGTGAACATCAGGTGCACCTGGCCGCGCTTCTCGGCGGCAGCGGTCCACTGCGGCGGGACGGTGCAGGTGACGTTGAGGTGGGGCAGGGTCAGGACGACGTTGGCGCCGTCCACCATGAGGGTCACGGGAACCGTGGAGAGGGCGCCGTTGGCGATGGGCCCGCCCACGGAGAGGCCGGATCCGGCGAGTACGGCCCGGACCGCCGCGTCGCCTTCCTCCGCGGTGCCCGCGCCGTCGCCCAGGGGGTAGGCGAGGAGGAAGGCCGCGTCGTGGCCGTCGTCGGCGTGTTCTCCCGCCCAGGGGAGGACGGCGATGGTGCCCAAGTGGGCGCGGTTGAGGGGGACACCGGTCTGGGTTGAGGTCATGCGACAGGACAGTAGTTGTGTTGCGTGTTCCGTCCGCCGCGCATGTCACCCACTCAGGCTAAGAAGAATCGGCGGATGGTCCGTACGTGTGTCCCTGGCGCCGTACGGGCGGGCTCCGGCCACTCCCCCGGGGCGCAGCGGGGCTGCCCGACGGTGACGTTGGCGCGGCCGTTCGGGCGAAGGGTGATAACCGGTGGGATCGGCGGGAGTTCTGCAGGGCGCTCCCGGTCCGGGACGCATCACGCGGACGAAAGCGGAATCTTCATGAAGCAGGTCATCACGTACGCCGCCCTCGCAGCGGCCTCGCTGGGTCTGGGCACCGTGGGCGCCTCGCCGGCCCTTGCGCTCGCCGACGACGGCGGCACGGTCTCGCAGAGCGGTCTCGGCGCGGAGGACCACTACGGCGACGCGGCCACCACGGGGAAGATGAGCCCCCAGCTCACTCCGGTGCAGGGCACGCTCAACAGGCTGTGCGTGGGCCTCCCGACGGAGGCGAACGCCACCTCCCTGGTCGGTCTCCTCGTGCCGGTCGGCGTGCAGGACATCCCGGTCCTGTCCGCGCCGCAGAACCAGCAGTGCGCCGACAACTCCACCCAGGCCAAGGGCGACGAGCCGCTCTCCCACCTCGGCAACGGCTTCCCCGTCCTGTCGGGCAACGGCGACCGCAACGACTGACCCCCGGGGCGTTTTTTCAGTGCCGGAAGGGGCTGTCAGTGCTGGGGGCAGGGGCTCACCGGGGGCAGGGGCGGAAGCTCCGCCCCTGCTCACACCCTCGACCCCTGATGAAAAGTGCAGGTCAGAGCGTTAAAAGATTCCTGCAAGGGGCTGGAGGGGCTGAACTTCCAGGTTAACGCGCTGCTTGCGTGCGGGCGTATGCGGGCGCGCGCGAGGAGGACATCTCACAGGTATGGAAATCCTGCGTGCTGATAACTGGGGAGTTCAGCCCCTCCAGCCCCTGCTGTGGGGCGCAGGAACTGCTTTGAACTGCGGAAACATCCAGGAGAGGGTGGGGTCGGCGTTCAGCCCCTCCGACCCTGTCCGCAGGCGTTCAGCCCCTGTGACCCTGCCCGCAGGGTTTTCGGGAGCACGGGCGAGGCGTCGGGCGTGAACGCGGAGATGCCCACGGGCCTCTGGAGAGGTCCCTGGGCATCGGCGTGCCGGGGCGGGTCGTCAGCCGACGGACGTTATGGCGCGTGCCTGGGAGCGCTTCGTCTTCTCTCCGGCCCGGCAGATGTCCACGGTCTGGGGGTCGACGGCCTCTCCGGGGGACCCGGTCTTGTAGTCGCCGTCGGGGGCGCTGTCGCGGTCGTGCGGAACGAGGTAGAAGACGCGGCGGTGGAAGAGGCTCGTCTCGGGGTCCCGTTCCACCCGCGGGCCGAGCTCGGCGTAGCCCACGAGGCGGCCCAGGCCGTCGAAGGGCGGTTTGCCGATCCGGTAGGGGGTGCCGTGGACGGCCTGGCGTACGTACTCCAGTGTGGAGATGTCCTCCAGCCAGACGATCCGGGCCTCCCCCGCGACGTCCGCGTCGGTGAGCAGCGAGCTCATGTCCGCACCCCTTCCTCTCGGTGTGGCTGGGACAGAAGCCCAGGCTCCGCTCCGTACCCGTGCACGTGTTCCCTCTGGAGTGTAAAGAGTGCGGTCCGAGCCGGGCAGGAGCCCACGGGGGTGGCGGTCCTCCGGTGCAGCTCTGCCGGGTGTCGGGTGGTGTCCATGGTCACTGTTCGCCGTCGGCCAGGCCGAGGCCCGGGTAGTAACGGACGCCGTTGCTTTTGATCATCTCGTCGGGGGACTTGAGGCCGAGCTCGCTGCGCACCCGGGTGGCGAAGGACCGGGAGCCGGCCGGGCGTGTCCCTTCCTCGTGGCACCAGTGGGAGTAGACCTGGTACAGCAGGGTCTGGCGCACCTGCATCTTCTCGTGCCGGCGGCACAGGTCGCCGAGGAAGCGCCCGATGTGGTCCTCGGTCGCGGCGTAGGAGGCCGTCGCGGTGCGGACCCGCGCCGGGCCCGCGAGGTTGTCGCGCTCCCTGCTGGGGTCCCGGGTCGCCAGGAAGCGGCGGGCCCCCTCGATGAGCCAGGCCAGGATGCCCGGCCCCTCCTCCTCGACGAGGATCCGGGCCAGGTTGTCGATCTTCTTGTGGTCGGCGATCTTCCGCTCGAAGGGGATCAGGCGCAGGCGTCGCCAGAAGGCGTGTCCGCCGGTGGCGACCTCGGGGTGGTGATTGCCCAGCAGCCACAGGTGGTGGGTGGGCGTGAAGGTGAAGAAGTCCTGGCGCATCCTGCGGGCGGTGACCATGTCGCCGCCGGTGAGGAGCTTCATGCGCACCTCGTTGAACTTGTCGTTCGGCTTGAGTTCGCTGCACACCACCAGGCGGCGCCCGTAGAGCTCGGTCAGTTCGGTCGAGTGCTCGGTGTAGGCCCCGCGGTCCATCAGGAATCCCGGGGGCGCGGAGTGCGCGTAGTCGCCGAGGATCTGCACCGTGGTGTCCAGCAGGACGGACTTGCCGTTCGCCCCGTCGCCGTGGCAGAACGGCAGCACCTGGGCGCCCACGTCCCCGGTGATCGAGTAGCCGAGCAGCAGATGCAGGTACTCGATCATCTCCTTGCCGTCCGCGTCGTCGCCGAAGATGTCCGTGAGGAACGCGAAGAACCGCGGCGTGGGCATCGCGACGGGAGAGACGCGGGTGCAGCGGGAGTTGAAGTCGTGCAGCGGGTCCGCGGCGCGCAGCACCCCGGTCTTCAGGTCGACCACCCCCGAGGGCGTGCACAGGGTGTAGGGGTTGCCGTCGAGCTGCTCGGCGTCCAGGGACAGCGCCGGGGACGCCTTCGCCTGCAGCAGCATGGCCTTCACGCCGCTCGTCGAGGACGAGTACCGGCGGTGCCTGACGACCTCCTGTGCGGAGAAGCGGCCCTGGGGGTCGGAGCGGGGCATCTGCCCGGCCATGTCCCCCGCCGCCCAGATCGCCTCGCCCTCGCCGCCGCGCAGCTTCCACCGGCCCGCCTTCCACACGTACCAGCCGTTTCCGGCGACGTAACGGAACCGTCCCCCGTACAACTGGGCGAACAGCTCTGCGTTCGCCCGGTCGGTGAGGTCCTCCGGCAGTCGCCCCACCGGCGCCGCGTCAGTGCCCGCGGGAGCGTCGACGGGCTTGGTGATGGCCTTCTGCACGGGCAGCACGCAGTCCGCGCTCTCGCCGTCCTGCCCGTCCCGCACGTCCAGTTGGAGCATCTGCTGAGCGACGTGGTGCGCGTCGAAGGCCGCACCGGTGGGGTCACTGGGGCTCATGAGAGTCCTTCGGGGGCGGCGGGCGCGCGGTGCAGCAGCAGTGGGGCGAAGGGGGCCGGCCGGGCCCTGTGTGCACACCGTGCCGTCGTGACCGCCGGGCGAGTTCCCGCCGCCTCGGGAGGAGGCTCTTGGTGCATGGTCACACTCAGGTCCTTGCTCGGGGTGCGGAAGTGACGTGCCGGTGGTGGCGATACGTGCAGTTCAACAGCGGTCGGCACGTCGAAAAGGGGCTGGAGGGGCTGGAGTTCGCGGTCGGTGCAGCGAGCCTAACGCAGCCGGTGGGTGACGCTGCGACCCCGGGCGCGCGGTGGGAGCCGGGTTCGCTGTCGTGGCGGAGCCCCAGCCCCTCCAGCCCCTCCCGGGCCTGCCGGGCCGCCGGGCAGGGGCTGGAGGGGCTGGAGTTCGGGCACCGGCGCCCGATCGAGCGTCTGCTCGGAGGGTGTCTCCGCGGTCGCCGTGTTGCAGGGCCGCCGGTGGGTCCGGGGCCCGGCGGCAACGGACCGTGACCCCGGGCTGCTGCACCCGCACCCGCTGATGAGAAGCGGCCCAGCTACGGCGGTGGGAGGGCAGGGTCTTGCCCTCCGGGCCGGGCGGCGGGCCCGGGGTGGCCGGTGCAGGTGCGCTGGTGCTGGGCGTGCCAGGGTCCGGCCTGTTCAGGCGTCAGGTCCGTCTGGGACTGGTGGCAGGCCCGGCAGGTCGCGCTGAACGGGTCCGCGCTGTACGCGTACCGGCGGCGCCGCTTCGAGGCGGCCGGCTGCGCGGCCCGGCGCGCGGCGAAGTCCTCGGCCGGGGTGGCGGGTGCTCTTCCATGGTCGCGTTTCCCTTCCGGCGCGTTCCGAGGTGCGTTACGCGGCGAACCCCACGTTGGTCACGTACTCGTAGCCGCCCCAGTCCGAACCGAGGTCACCGATCGCGTCGTCCCACCCGGCTTCCAGCTCGCGGCTGTCGCCAGCCGCCCACGCGCCGACGAGGCGGTCCCACTTGCGGACGTTCATGGTGCGGTGGGTCAGGACGCGCTTGTTGCGCTGGGGGACCTGGGACTGGTTCAGCGGGTGGATCTCGATGCGGGTGCCGCGGCCGTCGCGGTTGAGGCGCTTGAGGAGGTGTTTGGCGACGTTCTGACGGCGCACGGCGGTGTACGCGCGCTCGATCTTCTGAAGGCTCGCTTTCGACGGGGTGCGTTTGCCCCCGCGCCAGGCTTTGAGGGTGCGGTCGGTGACGGTGAGGCCGGCGGCCTTCGCTGCCGCCCGCGCGTGGTCGGTGCGGGTGAGGTAGTTCAGGCGGGCCGTCCAGCCGCGCTTGGAGGTGACCGGCGTCGCGATGCCTCCGGCGAGGCGGTCGAGCTGGGCGGCGACCGCGTCACCGCCCTTGATGCCGCGCGCGCCGAACAGGCCGAACCGGAGATTCTTCTGCGGCACTTACTTTCCCTCCCCGGTCTGATCGCCGGGCTCTGTGCCGACGGTGTACGCGTCCTTCACCTTGACCTCGGTGACGCCCCGCCCTTCGGGGAACACCTGGTGCCAGTCGCCGATGACATGGAGCTCGTCGGTGCCCATGGCCCGCACCACGTGCAGGCCGCCCTCATGAGCCTTCCACGCCTTCATCCACAGGTTCGCGAACGCCTGGGAGCGGATGAGGTGCATCCAGTCCTGGCGGTAGATCTCCCGGTTGTAGTTCGACTCCCCCAGCGTGGAGACGAACTTCGAGTACATCGCCTTCACGTACTCCAGCGTCACCTCGTCCCCCTCGGCCAGCGCCTGGGCGCGGGCCTCGGTGAGCGTCACGCGGAACTTCTCCAGCAGCCCCTCGGTCGAGCCGGAGGTGTAGGACTCGTGGATCTCCGGCGGGTCGCACAGCCGGTGCTTGGGGCCGGACAGGCGCAGCAGCAGCCGCAGGGTCGGCTCGGTCACCCACAGCGGGCCGGGTTCGTCGCGGTTGCCGATCGGGTTGGGCAGGACGTCCTCGTGCTCCCAGACCGGCGGGGTGATCAGGTGGACCCCGGCCCGGCGGCGGTCGAAGTCGAACCCGGTGGAGTGCTCCAGTTGCCCGATGGGGAGGTGGGTTTTGAGGGCGGAGAGGTAGGCGGCGTTCATGTCGAGCGCGACCACCTCGTGCGCCCCCTCGGGCAGTGCGCGCCGGGTCCACTTCGGACGGGCCTCCCAGACCTGGTCGGCGCCCTTGGAGGTCTGCTTGCGCAGGATCTTCGGCAAAGCCGGGTGGGCGACGACGTCGTACCGGCCTCCCCTACGGGTCTCGTCCAGCAGCGCCATCGCGTCCGGGATCGCCCGCTTGACCAGCGCTGCAGTGGCTTCTTCGACGTCGCCGCCGTGCTCGGACAAGGCGGCCTGGACGGCCTGGACGATGAGGTCGCCGGGGCCGGACTCCTCCTGGAACGCCCGCCCCCGCGGCTTCTGCTGTGCCGTCGACCGGAAGGCCGGACGGCTCGTACGAGCCGCACGCGCCGGGACCGGCGGTGCCGACGTCGGGGCAGCCGCCGTACGGGACGCGGCGGTAACGACGTCGGCGTCGGTGGCCGGTTCCGCCGGAGCGGGAGCCGGGACCGGAGCAGCGGGAGCGGTCCGGCAGTCGGTGGGGTCGAGGTGCTGCGCGAAGCCGTCGATCCGGTGACCGGCCGGGGTGCCGCACAGCACGCACGGCTCGGGCACCGCCAGGACGTCGACGTCGTCCGCCAGGTCGTCATCCTCGGGCGCGGCCTCGGTGGAGGCGTCCTCGGGGGACGGGTCGGTGTCGGCCTGGTCCTCGTCGTCCTCCGCGGCCGGGGCCTGGTCGGCGAACTTCGCGGCGAGGCCGTCCAGGAGGTACGCGTACCGGGTACGAACTTCCCCGCTCGGGTCGCGGCCGGACTCCCAGCCGGACACCGTGGACGGGCTCACCCCGAGCGCCTTCGCGACCTGCGCCCGGGACAGACGCCCGCGCTCGCGCAGTTCGCGGCGTACTCCCGGGCCGGGGAGGGCGGCCTGTTCGGTGACGGAGGACAGCAGCGAGTCGATCGCGTCGAAGCCGTGGCCGGTCATCGGCCGGCCCCCTTCCTCTGGACGGTCGCCCGCAACCGGTCGGCGGGCAGCGCCTCGCACGCCTTCGTCGGCCCGTCGAGGAGATCGAGGGGGCGCACCCCGTAGTGGGCGGCGAGCGCGTCGACGTCGTCCAACTGCCATGCAGCAGCACCGGACTGACGGCGCGAGACCTGCGTCTGGGTCAGACCCAGCGCCTCAGCCACCATCCGCTGCGACTCCCCCGTCGCCTGCATCAACGCCGCGACCGTCAGCCGCAGCGATTCCTCCAAGCCCAGTGCCACGGGCCCATCGTACGAGTGATTCATGCGTGCAACGCATGAATCTTTGATCAGGGGGCCCTTTCCATGGTTCCTTTAACTCACTTCTGCTCCGCGCTTGCTCGGGTGCGGTTCGCGCACCGGACGAGGGCGGAGGTTTCCGTGCGGCGATGCCGCGCGTTGCCACCAGGAACGGTTGGTGCGGTACCAGTCGACGGTTTCGGCGAGGCCGGTCCGGAAGTCCTTCGTCGGGTGGTAGCCGAGTTCTTGGGTGATCTTTGTGCAGTCCACGGAGTAGCGGCGGTCGTGGCCCTTGCGGTCGGTGACGTGGTGGACGTTGCTCCAGTCGGCCCGGCAGGCTTCCAGGATCAGACCGGTCAGTTCCTTGTTGGTCAGTTCGGTGCCGCCGCCGATGTTGTAGATCTCGCCGGCGCGGCCGCCTTTGCGTACCAGTTCGATGCCGCGTACGTGGTCGTCGACGTGCAGCCAGTCGCGGATGTTGCCGCCGTCGCCGTAGAGCGGTACTGATCCGCCGTTCAGGAGCGTGGTGACGAACAGCGGGATGATTTTCTCGGGGAACTGGTGGAGGCCGTAGTTGTTGGAGCACCGGGTCACGCGCAGGTCGAGGCCGTGGGTGCGGTGGTAGGCGAGGGCTATGAGGTCGCTGGACGCCTTGGTGGCGGAGTAGGGGGAGTTGGGGCTGACGGGGGAGGTCTCCGGCCAGGAGCCGTGGTCGATGGAGCCGTAGACCTCGTCGGTGGAGACGTGGACGAAGGTGTCGATGCCGTGGTGGAGTGCGGCGTCGAGGAGTGTCTGGGTTCCGGAGACGTTCGTACGGATGAAGTCGGTGGCGCCGGTGATGGAGCGGTCGACGTGGGATTCGGCGGCGAAGTGCACGATCTGGTCGTGGTCGGCGACCAGTTGGTGGACCAGGGGGGCGTCGCAGATGTCTCCGTGGACGAAGGTGAAGCGTCTGTCGTCGGCCACGGCGGCGAGGTTGCTGAGGTGTCCGGCGTAGGTGAGCTTGTCGAGGACGGTGATGGTCACGTCGTCGGTGCTGTGGGGGCCGAGCAGGGTGCGGACGTAGTGCGAGCCGATGAATCCGGCGCCGCCGGTCACCAGGAGGGATGTGGCGCTCATGACGCGATCTGCACCTCGCTGTGGTCGCCGAGTACGAGTGTGTTGCCGGAGGGCATGCGGGGGGCCGAGGTGACGGATGCGCTGCGGCCGACGAGGGAGGCGCTGACCCGGCGGATGCCTTCGAGGCGGGCGTCGCGCAGCACGATGGAGAACTCGATTTCGGTGTCCTCGATTCGGCAGTCCTCGGAGATGGAGGTGTAGGGGCCGATGTAGGAGTCGCTGATCAGGGTTCCCGCGCCGATGACGGCGGGGCCCACGATGCGGGATCTACGGACCTGGGCGCCGGCTTCTATGCGGACGCGGCCGATCACTTCGCTGGCCGCGTCGACGTCTCCTTCGACGCGTTCCTCGATGCCCTCCAGGACGAGCCTGTTGACCTCCAGCATGTCGGTGACGTTGCCGGTGTCCTTCCAGTAGCCCTGGATGGTGGTGGAGCGGACGTCGTGCTGGTGGTCGATCAGCCATTGGATGGCGTGGGTGATCTCCAGTTCGCCGCGCCAGGAGGGTTCGATGGCCCGTACCGCTTCGTGTACGGCGGCGCTGAAGAGGTAGACGCCGACGAGGGCGAGGTCGCTCTTGGGTTGCCGGGGTTTCTCTTCGAGGCCCACCACACGGCCTTCGGCGTCGAGTTCGGCGACTCCGAAGGCGACGGGGTTGGGTACGCGGGTCAGGAGAATGCGGGCGTCGGGCCGCTCGGCGCGGAACTCCTCGACGAGTTCGGTGATGCCTCCGACGATGAAGTTGTCACCGAGGTACATCACGAAGTCGTCGTCGCCGAGGAATTCCCGGGCGATCAGCACGGCGTGCGCGAGGCCGAGCGGGAGTTGCTGGGGCAGGTAGGTCACGCGCAGGCCGAATTTCGAGCCGTCGCCGACCGCGTCCTGGATCTCGTCGGCGGTCTCTCCCACCACGATCCCGACTTCGGTGAGGCCGGCGGCGGCGATGTCCTCCAGCACGTAGTAGAGGACCGGCTTGTTGGCCACCGGCACCAGTTGTTTGGGCGAGGTGTGGGTGATGGGGCGCAGACGGGTGCCTGACCCTCCGGAGAGGACGAGAGCCTTCATGCGTTTCACGTTAGGCGGGTCCGCTCAAGCCTTGCTGGGACGTGGGACGACCCTGCGCGGTGTCGTACAGGGCCCGGCCCGGAGGGGCTCACAGGGGCGGGTTGCCGTGTTTGCGGGAGGGGGTGTCGGCGTGTTTGGTCCGTAGCATCGTGAGGGCGGCGATGATCGCGGAGCGGGTCTCGGCGGGATCGATGACGTCGTCCACGAGGCCGCGTTCGGCCGCGTAGTAGGGGTGCATCAGCTCGGTCTTGTACTCCTTGATCTTCTGTGCGCGTTCGGTGTCCGGGTCCTCGGCTGCCGCGATCTCGCGGCGGAAGATGACGTTGGCGGCACCTTCGGCTCCCATGACGGCGATTTCGTTGGTGGGCCAGGCGAGGGAGATGTCGGTGCCGATGGAGCGTGAGTCCATGACGATGTACGCGCCGCCGTAGGCCTTGCGCAGGATCAGCTGGATGCGGGGGACGGTGGCGTTGCAGTAGGCGTACAGCAGTTTGGCTCCGTGCCGGATGATGCCGTGGTGTTCCTGGTCGACGCCGGGGAGGAAGCCGGGGACGTCGACGAGGGTGAGGATCGGGATGTTGAAGGCGTCGCAGAACTGGACGAAGCGGGCGGCTTTCTCGCTGGCGTGGATGTCGAGGACGCCGGCCGCCGAGACGGGCTGGTTGGCGACGATTCCGGTGACGTGGCCGTCGAAGCGGGTCAGTGCGCAGACCACGTTCTGTGCCCAGGCGCGCTGGACTTCGAAGTACTCGCCGTCGTCGGCGATCTCCTCGATGACGGTGCGGATGTCGTAGGCCTGGCCGGGGTGGGCCGGGACGAGGTGGAGGAGGTTGTCGGTGCGGCGGTCGGCGGGGTCGGCGGCCTCCTCGCGGGGGGCGGTCTCGCGGTTGTTGGAGGGCAGCAGCGACAGCAGGAAGCGTACGTCTTCCAGGCAGCTCTCCTCGTCGTCGTAGGCGAAGGCCGCCACGCCGGAGAGGGAGGTGTGGACGTCGGCGCCGCCGAGGCCGTTGTGGGTGATTTCCTCGCCGGTGACGGCTTTGACGACGTCCGGGCCGGTGATGAACATCTGTGAGATGTCGCGGACCATGAACACGAAGTCGGTGAGGGCGGGGCTGTAGGCGGCGCCGCCGGCGCAGGGACCGAGCATCACGGAGATCTGCGGGATCACTCCGGAGGCCCGGGTGTTGCGCCGGAAGATGCCGCCGTAGCCGGCCAGGGCGGTGACTCCCTCCTGGATGCGTGCGCCCGCGCCGTCGTTGAGGGAGACCAGCGGGGCGCCCGCGGCCAGCGCGAGGTCCATCACTTTGTGGATCTTCTGGGCGTGGGCCTCGCCGAGGGCGCCGCCGAAGATGCGGAAGTCGTGCGCGTAGACGAAGACGGTCCGGCCGTGGACGGTGCCCCAGCCGGTGACGACTCCGTCGGTGTGGGGCTTCTTGCCCTCCAGGCCGAATCCGGTGGCGCGGTGGCGGCGCAGTGCTTCGATCTCGTGGAACGAGCCCGCGTCGAGGAGTGTCTCGATGCGCTCGCGTGCCGTCAGTTTGCCCTTGGCGTGCTGCCGTTCGGTGGCCCCGGGGTCGGGTCCGGCGGCGGCGTGGGCCTTGATCTCGGCCAGTTCCGCGGTGCGGTCCTGGATGCGGACGGGGGAGACGTCGCTGATGGTCATGGGGTTCCTCCGGGACGGTGGGGAGGTGTGCCGAGTGCCGGTCCCGTGGGCCGGGGACCGCGGGTGGCGGGCCGCCGCACGGCTCCCTTCCGGTGGGGTGCGGTCAGGAGGCCCAGGAGCCCGGCGCGCGGTAGGCGGGCCGGGTGGGGTGGGGGAGTCTGAGGATCCGGGGGGTGGCGGTGGCCGGTCGGGTGTCGTGGAGTCTGCGCAGTCCTGCCATGAGGACGGCGGCCACGGCGGCCGTCTCCTCGGTGGTGGGGTTTCCGCGGGAGATGCGGAACGAGGCCATCGCCAGTGCTGTCGAGAGCGGTACGTCGTCGGTCGGGCGGGGTGCGTCGCCGGTGGCGGCCGGTCCGCGTTGCGGGGTGCTGCCAGTGGTGCTCATGCGGGGGACCCTTCCGGTCTTCCCGGTTCGGGTCCCGGTGGGGTTCCGGGGAGGACCGGGGGCGGGCGTACGGCTTGACTTGCCTGGTCTGCGGCGGACACCGGACTTGCGGCCCCGGAGGGGGCACGGGCCGGCGGGGACGGCGCCGGGGGCCTCTTCCGGGGGCGGCCGTGGGCCGCTTCGGGCCGTCCTCCTTGCCCGGGGGCCGGTCTTCCGGGATCAGAAGTTGCCGAGGCCGCCGCAGACGTTGAGGGCCTGTGCGGTGATGGAGGCGGCCGTGTCGGTGGTCAGGTAGCCGACGAGGCCGGCGACCTCCTCGGGGGTGGAGTAGCGGCCGAGGGGGATCTTGGCGGTGAACTTCTGCATGATCTGCTCTTCGGAGGTGTCGTAGGCCGCCGCGTAGCCGGAGCGCACGCGCTGGGCCATGGGGGTTTCGACGTATCCGGGGCAGACGGCGTTGACGGTGATGCCGGTGGGGGCGAGTTCGTTGCCCAGGGCCTTGGTGAAGCCGACGACGCCGTGCTTGGAGGCCGAGTACGGGGCGCCGAGCACGACGCCCTGCTTGCCCGCGGTGGAGGCGATGTTGATGATCCGGCCGCGGCCGGAGCCTTCCATTCCGCCGTTCTTGAGGACTTCGCGGGTGAGCCGGAACACGCTGGTGAGGTTGGTCGCGATGACGTCGTCCCACAGTTCGTCGGTGAGGCCGGAGGTGGGACCGCCGCCGCTGCGCCCGGCGTTGTTGACGAGGATGCCGATCGGGCCGAACGCGGCGACGGCGGCGGCGACGAGCGCCTGGACGGAGGCGGGGTCGCGGACGTCGGCGGCGGTGCCGTCGACGTCGAGGCCCTCGGCGCGCAGGTCGGCCACCGTCTCCTTGACCTGCTGCTCGGTGCGTGCGCAGAGGAAGACCTGGTGGCCGCGGGCGGCGAGGTCGCGTGCCACGGCCAGTCCGATGCCGCTGGTGCCGCCGGTGACCAGGGCCGCCGTGGGGGTCTGTGTCGTCATGGGTCTACCTCCGTGAAGGGCATGGGTGGGCCCGACCCTTTCCCGGCGCGCTCGACGGCCGCCCGAGCGGCGCTGGAGGGAGCGGGTGCGCGCAGTCCCACAAAAGTCTCGCTCGAATTCAGCTCAATTACCGGTGCATGCTGCGTCGAATTCCTTTCCCGGGATATTGCGGGTGGTTGTCCGCGCTGCTTCTTTCCGCGCAGGATGAGAAAAGACCGGAAGCCCAGCACATTTCCTGCGGAAGGAATGCGATGAGCAGTCAGACAGACGCCGTGCGCCGGATGATCCAGGCGTACAACACCGGAGAAACCGGTGACGTGGCGGAATACATCCACGCGGACTACCTGAATCCCGCTTCGATGGAGCACATGGACCTGCGGGGTCCCGATTCCTTCGCCATGGCGGTGAAGTGGCTGCGGATGACGTTCTCCGAGGAGGCCCGCCTCGAAGAGGTGCAGTTGGAGGAGCGCGGGGAGTGGGTTCGCGCCTCGCTGGTGCTGTACGGCCGTCATGTCGGCGAGCTCGTGGGGATGGCCGCGACCGGGCGGGTGTTCTCCGGGGAGCAGATCCACCTCATCCGTTTCGTCGACGGCAAGATCCGTGACCACCGGGACTGGCCGGACTACCAGGGCACGTACCGGCAGCTCGGCTCCCCGTGGCCGGAGCCGCAGGGCTGGCGGGCATGAGCGTGTTCCTGGTCACGGGCGCCACCGGCAAGGTCGGCAGGGAGGCGGTGGGCCAGCTTCTCGCGCGGGGCCTCCGGGTGCGGGCGCTGAGCCGGGCGCCCGAGGAGGCGGGGCTGCCCCCAGGGGTTGAGGTGGTGGCGGGCAGTCCTGCCGATCCCGCCTCGCTGCGGGCCGCCTTCGCGGGGGTGTCGGCGGCGCTGGTGGTGCTCTCCGGTGATGTGGGCGGTGAGGCCGCACACGTGGCGGATGCGGCTCGGGCGGCCGGGACGGAGCGGCTGGTGCTGCTGTCGTCGGGCGGTATCGAGCATCCGTTGCCGCACGGCATCGCCCACGAGCACCGGGCCGCCGAGAAGGCGATCGAGGAGTCCGGGGTGCCGTGGACGTTCCTGCGGCCGGGGCCCTTCCACGCCAACACCTCCTGGTGGATCTCCACGGTCCGTGAGGCGGGTGCGGTGCGCTGCTGGATCGGCAACAACCCCGGTGCTCCGATCGACGAGTACGACATCGCGTCCGCCGCGGTGGTCGCCCTGACCGAGGACGGCCATCTGGGGAAGTCGTACCTGCTCACCGGTCCGCAGACGCTGACCTCGCAGGAGCAGGCCCGGATCCTGGGCGAAGTGCTGGGCCGGGAGCTGGAGTTCTCGGTGGCGCCGCCCGAGGAGGTGGTGGAGGTGTTCACCGGGATCAGCGGGGACCGTACGGCGGCGGAGTCCAATGTGGCGGCCCTGCACAGCCCCGAGGTGCCGTGGGCCGGGCCGACGCGTTGGGTGCGTGAGCTGACCGGGCGCGAGCCGCGCACCTATCGCCAGTGGGCCGTGGAGAACGCGGCCCTGTTCCGCTGAGCAGCAGCCGCACCGCAGCTGCGTATCCGAAGGAGTGTCAGATGAGCAGGATCCTGGTGACCGGCGCAACCGGTCTGCAGGGCGGGGCGGTGGCCCGTGAACTGGTCGGCCGGGGCCGGGCGGTGGCGGCGCTGGTCCGTGACCCGGACGCCGGGCGGGCGCGGGCGCTCGCGGAGCTGGGGGTGGAGCTGGTCCGCGGCGATCTGGACGACGAGTCGTCGCTGCGTGCGGCGCTGGAGGGGTTCCACGGTCTGTTCGCGGTGCAGAACTTCATGACCCCGGCCGGTCTGGGGGGTGAGGTCCGTCAGGGCCGGGCGCTCGCGCGGGCCGCGAAGGCGGCGGGGATCGGCCATGTGGTGTACACGTCGGTGGGCGGCGCCGAACGGGAGAGCGGGGTGCCGCACTTCGACTCCAAGCGGGGCATCGAGCGGTATCTCGCGGGCACCGGGGTGCCGTTGACGGTGCTGCGTCCGACGTTCTTCATGGACAATTTCGCCGCTCATGGGCCGGAGCTGGTGGACGGCACGCTGGTGGTGCGGCTGGCGCTGAAGCCCGATACGCGGGTGCAGTTCATCGCGGTCCAGGACATCGGGTTCTTCGCGGCGGAGGCCTTCGAGAAGCCGCAGGCGTACGTGGGGCGGTCGGTGGAGATCGCCGGTGACGCCCTGACCGCGACGGAGATCGCGGAGGCGTTCGCGGCGCGTTCGGGTCTGCCGGCCCGGTTCGAGGAGCTGTCGCTGGACGCGGTGGCGCACAACCCGTACATCCCCAACGCCCCGGACATCGCCCTGATGTTCGAGTGGTTCCAGGAGCACGGGTACCGGGCCGACATCGCGGCGCTCCGCGCCGAGCACCCGGGGCTCCAGTCCTTCGCGACGTACCTCAAGGGAATCGAGGTGCCCGCGCCCTGACCGCCCACCGCTCCCCCCACCCCCCACCCGCACCACCGCCCGACACCCCCACACGAAAGCGAGGCCCCCTTTTGACCACCCTGATCCGGCAACCGTCCTCCTCGGCCCCCGACGTCCCGCGGGAGGTGTCGCGGGGCCAGGGTCCGCCGGACGCTCCCCCGGCGCGGGCGGAGCGCAAACCGTTCCGGCTCGGTGCCCGGGGGCGCAAGGTGACGCTCGCCGTGCACATCCTGTCGTCGGTCGGCTGGGTGGGCCTGTCCCTGTCGATGGCCACGCTCGCGCTCATCGGGTACCTGACCTCGGACCCCGGGGTCGCCGAGGGCGCGTACTACGCCATGTACGTCTTCGACGAGAGCACCGTCTCCCTGGTGAGCCTGGTCTGCGGGGCCAGCGGCGTGCTGCTGGGGTGGGGCACGCCGTGGGGCCTGATGCGGCACTGGTGGGTGCTGGTGAAGTGGGTGCTGTCCCTCGCCGTCGCTGCGTTCGCCTGGGTGTACACCCATCCGCTGGTGCTGACGGCCGCCGAGCAGGCCGGCGCGGCCGAGGGCGGCGTCTACCGGCCGGGCACGGAGGGCACGCTGCTCGCCTGGACCGTGCCGCCGGTGTTCACCGTGCTGGTCTTCACGGGTGTGCTCTCGGTGTACAAGCCGTGGGGGCGCACCCGTCGCGGTCGCCGGTACGCGCAGACCCGGGCGGCCGGGCCCGTGCAGGCCGCCGCTGCCGGTGCGGGCGGCGCCCGGAGCACGGACGTGGCGGTGCGGGTCGCGGCCGTGGAGAGGCCGGCCGAGGGCGTGGTGGCCCTGCGGCTGGTTCCCGAGTCGGGGGCGGCCACCGCGCCGTGGCGGCCAGGTGCGCACATCGACCTGGTCCTGCCGTCGGGGAAAGTGCGGCAGTACTCGCTGTACGGCGCTCCCGCGGACGGTTCGGCGTACCGGGTGGCGGTGCTGCGGGACGCGGCGGGCAGGGGCGGGTCGGCCGAGGTCCACGGCCTGTCGGTGGGTGACCGGCTCGCGGTGCGCGGTCCGCGCAACCACTTCCCGCTGGCCGACGCGCCCGCGTTCCTCTTCGTCGCGGGCGGCATCGGGATCGTCCCGTTCCTGCCGATGATCGAGGAGGCCGAACGCCGGGGCGCCGAATGGCGGTTGGTGTACGTGGGCCGCAGCCGGGCCTCCATGGCGTTCGTGGAGCAGGTGGAGCGGTACGGGGCCGAGCGCGTCCAAACGTACGCACGGGACGTGACGGGCCGCCCCGACCTGGCCGCGCACCTGTCGGCGGCCCCGGCGGGCACAGCGGTGTACTGCTGCGGTCCCGGTGGGCTGATGCGGGCCGTCGAGGAGCTGATGGAGAGCGCCTGCCCGGCGGGGAAGCTGCATCTGGAGCGGTTCGCGGCCGACGCGGAGGATGCCGGGGGCGAGAAGCTGCCCTTCGAGGTCGAACTCGCCGGCAGTGGCGCGGTGGTGCGGGTGGCGGCCGACCGGTCGGCGCTGGAAGCGCTGCGGGAGGAGGCGCCCGGTCTCGCGGCGTCCTGCGAGGACGGGCTGTGCGGGAGCTGTGAGCTGCGGGTGCTGCGCGGGACGCCCGAGCACCGCGATCATGTGCTGCCGCCGAACGAGCGGGGGCGTACGGACGTGATGTATCCGTGTGTCTCGCGGGCGCGCGGCGGGCGGCTCGTGGTGGATCTGTAGCGGGTGCGGCCCGGGACGGAATGCGCATCCGTCCCGGGCCGCTTCGCGTCCTGCGCGTGCGGGGCCTCCCACCCGTCCCGCGTACGGGGCTGCTCAGCCGTCGAGGAGGTCGGCGAGGGCGTCGGCCGGGTCCTCGTGCGGTGCGGCGGCCGGCCACCAGCGGCCGTCCTCCGTCTGCCGGTAGGGGTACCAGCGGCCGTCGCGCCCGTAGCGGAGCTGGAGTCCGCGGCCGGCCAGCGTCCAGTGGTTGTCGTGCACGTCGAGCTCGGGAAGCTCGTCCTGCTCCCAGCCCGCGGTCAGGGCGTGGCGGGCACGGGCGGTGTCCTGCCGGGACGGTGTCCAGGCCTCTTCCAGTACGTCGAGGCCGGCGCTGCCGCCCAGCCGCCATGCCTCGGCGGCCCGTTCGAGCTTCTGCGCGTTGCCGCCGGCCTCCCGCAGCCGGGCCAGGACCCGGGAGTCGGGGCGGGTGGCGGCGATCCGTACGCAGTCCCGCCACAGGTCGAGCGGCGCGGGCGGCTCGGGGATGAGTCCGTGCGTGTACGCGAGCAGTTCGCGGCCGCGCAGGGCGGCGCCGTCGATGAGCCGCTCCAGCGGGTCGGTGCCGATCTGCGCGGAGGACGCGCCGGCGACGACGGGGGGTGCGGGCAGTGGCGGCAGCTCGGGCAGTGCCGCGGGGGTGCGCCCGAAGAGGTCGGCGGCGGGGATGCCGTCGGGCAGCGGCACGGTGGCGGGCTGCGGCTCCGGTTGCGTACCGCCGCTGCCGAGGCCGCCCGCGATCGCGGCCATCAGTACGACGGACCGCAGTTCTTCCTGGGCCTCCTGCTCGCTGCGCCCGCGCAGCAGGAGCAGCAGGAACGGGTCCTCGTCCAGCAGCCAGGACGCCTGGTAGCTGAGTGCGGCCGCGTGCGTGCAGACGTATTCGAAGGAGTCGCAGTCGCAGTCCGCCTCCAGGTCGCCGTAGCCGGGCAGCAGGCTGACCCGGGCGTCCTCGGCGGCCTCCATCAGGTCGGGCGGCAGTTCGCCGGCGAGCAGGCCGTCGGCGACCTCCGGCAGTGCGGCGGTCTTCTCCCAGAGCGACTCCCAGGCGGCGTCGTCGAGTTCGTGCAGGGTGAGCACCGTACGGAAGGGGCTGCCGTCCTCGTATCCGGTGGTGGACAGCTCTCCGGGGCTGACGGTGATCGGCCCGAGCTGGCCGGTGCGCGCGTAGGAGCGGCCCCGCTTGAGGGCGTCCTCGTCGAGGGAGGTGTCCTCCAGTGCGTCCGCCCAGGCCTTGCCCCACCAGGACTGGCCGCGTACCCGGCCGCCGCGGCGTGCGGCGAAGGCCGGAAAGCCCCGTGCTTGCCTGTCGTTGACGCTCATCCCTCGCTCCTCAGCTCGACCAGGTTGGCCAGCTCGTCGTTGGTCAGGTTCGACAGGGCCTGCTCGCCGGAGCCGAGGACCGCGTCGGCGAGGCCCTTCTTGGCTTCGAGGAGGGCGGCGATGCGGTCCTCGACCGTGCCCTCGGTGATCAGGCGGTGGACCTGTACGGGCCGGGTCTGCCCGATGCGGTAGGCGCGGTCGGTGGCCTGCGCCTCCACGGCCGGGTTCCACCAGCGGTCGTAGTGCACGACGTGGTCGGCGCGGGTCAGGTTGAGGCCGGTGCCCGCCGCCTTCAACGACAGCAGGAAGACGGGGACTTCACCGTCCTGGAAGCGGCGCACCATCTCCTCGCGGCGCGGCACCGGGGTGCCGCCGTGCAGCAGCAGCGTGGGCACGCCGCGCTCGCGCAGATGGCTTTCCAGGAGCTTGGCCATGGTGACGTACTGCGTGAACACCAGGGCGGAGCCGTCCTCGGCGGTGATGGTGTCGAGGAGTTCGTCGAGCAGCTCCAGCTTCCCGGAGCGGCCGGCCAGCGTGGGGTCCTCGGTCTCCTTGAGGAAGTGGGCGGGGTGGTTGCAGATCTGCTTGAGGCCGGTGAGCAGCTTGAGGACCAGGCCGCTGCGGGCGATGCCCTCGGTGGACTGGATCTGCGCCATGGTCTCGCGGACGTACTTCTCGTACAGGGTGCGCTGTTCGCCGCTGAGGGCGACCGGGCGGTCCGTCTCGGTCTTCGGCGGGAGTTCGGGGGCGATGCCCGGGTCGGACTTCTTGCGGCGCAGCAGGAAGGGCCGCACCAGTTCGGCGAGGCGCTGGGCGGTGGGGCCGTACTCTCCCTCCTCCCCCGGCGGCGGCCCGAATTCGGCGCGTTCGGCGCGCTCGGCCTCGATGGCGGCCACCCAGCGGGTGCGGAAGTGGCTGTGGCCGCCGAGGAGGCCGGGGGTGGTCCAGTCGAGGACGGCCCACAGCTCGGAGAGGTTGTTCTCGACGGGGGTGCCGGTGAGGGCGATCTTCGCGTCGGCGGGGATGAGCCGCAGGGCCTTGGCGGTGCTGGAGTGCGGGTTCTTGACGTGCTGGGCCTCGTCGGCGACGACCGCGCTCCAGCGGTGTGCGCCGAGCTGCTCGGCGTCCAGGCGCATGGTGCCGTACGTGGTCAGGACGAAGCCCGCGTCGGCGCCGTCCAGGGTGCGTCCGGGGCCGTGGTAGCGGCGGACGGGGGTGCCGGGGGCGAACTTGTGGACCTCGCGCTGCCAGTTGCCGAGGAGGGAGGCGGGGCACACCACGAGGGTGGGGCCGGCGCTGTCCGGGTGTTCCTGGCGCAGCAGGTGCAGGGAGATGAGCTGGACGGTCTTGCCGAGGCCCATGTCGTCGGCGAGGCAACCGCCGAGGCCGAGCGAGGTCATCCGGTCCAGCCAGCGCAGGCCGCGCAACTGGTAGTCGCGCAGGGTCGCGTTCAGCGCGGCGGGCGGCTCGACGGGCTCGCCGCCGGAGTCGGGGTCGGCCAGGCGGTGGCGCAGGGCGAGCAGCCAGGGGCTGGGGGCGATGCGCACCGGGGTGCCGTTGATCTCGGTGTGTCCGGTGAGGGCGGCGGCGAGGGCCTCGATGGCGGTGAGCGGTTTGAGGTCGCGTTCGCGCAGCTTGCGGGCGGTGTCGGTGCCGATCAGGACCCAGTCGCCGCGCATCCGCACCAACGCCTGGTCGGTGTCGGCGAGTTCGGCGATCTCCTGCTCGGTCAAAGGCTGGCCGTCCAGGTCGAACTGCCAGCGCAGCCCGACCGTGCCGTCGCCGCCGAAGAAGGAGCGCAGGTCGGTGGGCGGGGTGCGGTCGCCGCCGACGACGGCCCGGGGCACGAGGGAGCGGGTGGTGTCGGTGGGCCAGAGCACCTCGAAGTCCTGGGCGGCGAGCCGGTCGGCGACGGGGCCGAGCAGGTCGCGGACCTCGTGGTCGGCGAGGTCGAGGGCGGAGGGCACCGGTAGCAGGCGGGACAGCGGTGGCCAGATCTCGGCGGCCCTGCGGACGGCCGCGACGGTGTTGTCCTGGGCGCGCCGTCCGAATCCGGCGGCCTCGACCGAGGCGAACAGTTCGTCGGCGTCGGCGCTGCGGGTGGGGTCGTCGGGGCTGGAGATCTGCGGCACCAGGCGCAGTGCGGGCGGCTCGCCGTCGCCCGCGGGCACCAGGTCCACACGCAGGGCGAGCCGGATGCCCGAGGCGAGGCCCTGGGAGATCTCCTCGGCCCAGGCGCGCAGTTGGGGTACGTACTGAGGTTCCACGGCGGCGAAGGCCGGCCGGCCCGCCGCTGCGGGGGCGGCGGCGGTGCGCGGCAGGGTGTCGGCGACCGCGTCGACGAAGGAGCGGATCAGGTCGGCGGTGTCCGGCAGCAGCAGGGGGCCGCCCTCGGGCACCGGCAGCGGGGTGGCGAGCGCCTCGGCCGGTGCGGCGGCGGCGAGTTCACGCAGGTGCTGGACGTCCTCGGCGGTGAGCGGGCCGGCCCGCCAGGTGTCGTGGTTGGTGGCGGAGACACCGGCGAGGAGACGGCCCCGGGCGGCGAGGTGCAGGCCTGCGGCGGCGACGGCGCCCCAGAAGGCGGCGGAGGGGGTGGGGGAGGCTGAGGGAGTGGCGGGGGCTGCGAGGCCGGCGGGATCGGCGGGATTCGCGGGACCGGCGGGATTCGCGGGATCGGCGGGATTCGCGGGATCGGCGGGGCCGACAGGACCGGTGGGGCCAGCAGGTGCGTCCGCCGCCTGGGTGTGCAGTCGGCGGGCGAGGAGGAGGGCGGGCAGCGCCTCGGCCACGGTCAGCCGCAGCACCGGGAGGCGGCGCACGGTGAGGGTGCCGCCTTCGTCGACGACCAGGTCGGCCTCGCCGCGCTCGCCGAGGTCCGGCCCGGCACCGGGGGCGGGCAGGCTGTCGTGGCCGGTGGCCTGCGGACCGCCGGTCCCGGTGCTGGACACACCGCCGGAACCGGTGCCGGACAGCCCGTCGGAACCCGTACCGGACGCACCGCCGGAACCCGTACCGGACGACCCTCCAGGACCCGTGCCCGACACACCGTAGGAACCCGTTTCGGACAACCCCCCGGAACCCGTACCGGACACCTCCCCAGGAGCTGCCCCCGGCATGCCTTTGGGGCTGTGGAAGGCCAGTCGGCCGGTGCGTGCGGGGTCGCCCGGCTCGTAGATCACCGTGCATTGCGCCAGCAGGACCGCCTGCTCACGCGACATCCACACCATCAGTTGCGCCTCCCGATCCGGCTTTCCGGTCAACTCCCGCCGTCAACGCGGCGCTTGGTCCAGTCCTGTGCGTAGGCGTACCACAGGGGGGCGGTGCGGTGCACATTCAGGCTGTGTCCGGTGGCCGGAACCGTGAGGGCCTCCAGCTTCGCCCGGGGCCCGTACAGCGGGGCGGCAGCGGCCTTGAGGGTGGCCGTGCTGGTGCAGTCGGCGCCCTGGCCGCCGCAGATGAGTTTGTCTTCCTGGCCGACGACGACGAGCACGGGAACCCGGATGTGGCGGTTGAGGGCGATGTCGCCGTAGGCCGGGTCGGCGGGGTAGACGCCGGGTTCGGTGGTGAGTTCGTCGTGGAGCATCACCCGGGGTTCGGTGGTGGCCCGGTGGTAGAACCAGTCGCTCTTACCGCCGGTGCGCAGCGCCAGGTAGCCGTCGTCGAGGCGGCGTCCGGCCAGCAGCGGGTGCTGTCCGGCGGGCATGTACAGGCCGAACATCGCCTCGAAGGAGGCGAGGTTGGGCGGGGCGCCCTCGCCGGTGAGGATGAGGCCGTCGACGGCGTCGGGGTGTTTGGCGGCGACCATGCGGGCCACGGTCGCGCCGAAGGAGTGGCCGACCAGGACGACTTTGCGGTAGCCGCGGTCGCGCAGGGTGCGGATGAGCTGGAGGGTGACCAGTTCGTGGGTGGTGTCGGTGTAGCGGGAACTGTGCGGGGCGGAACTGGTGCCGCTGCCCAGCCGGTCGAAGGCGAGCGCGGCGTGGCCGGCGGCGGCGGCCGCTTCCACGTAGGAGGGGCCGCCGGTCCGGCCGCGTACGGTCCAGTAGCCGCGGTCGTAGGTGCCGCCGTGGACCAGCAGTTGGACGGTGGTGGCCCGGTCGCCGCGCGGGGTGCAGAGCGTGCCGGAGATCCGCTGGTCGGCGCGGGCACCTTCGGTGACGGCCACCCGGGAGGTGAAGGGGGTGCAGGCCGCCTTGCCCGGCCTGTGGGCGGTCGCGGTGGTCGCGGGGCCGACGAGCAGGGGCAGCACGAGTGCCGCGGCGGCGGCCGCCGCCAGGGCTCGGGGGCGCAGGGCCATCGGGGTTCTCCTTGGGGTCGGTGCGGGTGTGCCGGGGTGGTCGTGCGCGGGGCGGCCGGTCCTTCGTACGGACGTCGGCGGCCGGGGGCCGGTTGCTCAGCGTGTGAGGTGGCGGTAGCGGTTCACGGCCAGGGGGAAGAAGACGGCGGTCAGCAGGAGGGGCCAGAGCACGGCCATCGTCGTCGCGTGCTGCGCGATCCAGGAGTCGCCGCCCCAGCCGGGGTTCTGGAACAGTTCGCGGGTGGCGGCGACGGTGGAGGACAGCGGGTTCCACTCGGCGAGGGTGCCCAGCCAGCCCGGCATGGTGGCCGGTGCGACGAAGGCGCTGGTCAGGAAGCCGACCGGGAATTCGAGGGTCTGCACCATGGTGATGCCCTCGGGGCCCTTCATCAGGAGGCCGAGGTAGATGCCGACCCAGGTCAGGGCGAAGCGCAGCAGCAGGAGCAGGCCGACCGCGGACAGGGTCTCGGCGGTGGTGCCGTGCGCCTGCCAGCCCATCAGGAGGCCCACGCCGAACAGCACGGCGAGGCCGAGCACCGAGTGGAGCATGTCGGTGACGCAGCGGCCGACGAGGACGGCCGAGGGGGCCATCGGCATGGTGCGGAAACGGGAGGTGACGCCGCGGTTCTTGTCGGCGGCGACGGCGGCCACCGATTCGCCCATGCCGAAGACCATGGTCATCACGAACATGCCCGGGATGAGGAATTCGCGGTAGTCCCCTCCGCCGGGCACCTGCATGGCGCCGCCGAAGAAGTAGCCGAACATCAGGACCATCATGACCGGGAAGAGCAGTCCGCTGATGACCGTGCCGGGTTCGCGCCGCAGGTGCAGCAGGCCGCGCAGGGTGACGGTCCAGCCGTCGGCGAGCGCCCAGCGCAGCCGGGACAGGGGGCCGGCGGGCAGTTCGGGGAGGAGGAGGCTCATACGAGGGCGCCCTTCGGCTTCGTGGTCGGTCCGTCCTGCGGTGCGGTGGCCCGGTCGGTGCCGGTGAGGTGGAGGAACACCTCGTCGAGGGTGGGCCTGCGCAGGGAGATGTCCTCGGCGGTGACCTGGGCGAGGTCCAGGGCGCGTACGACGTCCGCGAGGGCGGTGGCGCGGTCGCGGACCTGGACGCCGACCTGCCGGGTGTCCTCGTCGACGACGGGCTCGCTTGCGCCGGTGCGGGCCACGGCGGCCGCGGCCCGCGCCAGTTCGCCGGCGTGCCGGACCACGATGTCGATACGGTCCCCGCCGATGCGGGACTTGAGCTGCTCGGGGGTGCCCTCGGCGACGACCTTGCCGGTGTCGATCACCGAGATGCTGTCGGCGAGCTGGTCGGCCTCCTCCAGGTACTGCGTGGTGAGCAGCACGGTGGTGCCGTCGTGGACCAGGTCGCGGACCGCCGCCCAGACCTCGTTGCGGCTGCGCGGGTCGAGGCCGGTGGTCGGCTCGTCCAGGAAGAGCACCGGCGGGGCCAGCACCATGCTGGCCGCCAGGTCCAGGCGGCGGCGCATGCCGCCGGAGTAGGTCTTGACCGGTTTGCCGCCGGTGTCGGCGAGGCGGAAGTGCTCCAGCAGTTCGTCGGCGCGGCGGCGGGCGGCGGCGGGCCGCAGGTGGTGCAGCCGCCCGAACATCACCAGGTTCTCGCGCCCGCTGAGGACTTCGTCGACGGCCGCGTACTGGCCGACGAGTCCGATGCGGTGGCGGACCTGGGCCGCCTGGCGGACGACGTCGTATCCGGCCACCTCGGCCCGACCCGTGTCCGGGGCCAGGAGGGTGGAGAGGATGCCGACGGTGGTGGTCTTGCCCGCGCCGTTGGGGCCCAGCAGCCCGCACACGGTGCCCTGCGGGACGACGAGGTCGAGCCCGTCGAGGACCTTGGCGGTGCCGTAGCTCTTGCGGAGCCCTTCGGCGACCACGGCCGACCTGCTCGATTCCACGTCTGGTGCCTTTCGCTCGGGTGGCGGGGTGCGGGGTGCGGGGGGCGGGGCGCGGATCAGTAGGGTCCGCTGAATCCGGCGTCGACCCCGGTGAGGACGGGGACGGTGGCCCCGCCGGAGCCGACCAGGTCGAGGCAGGCCTCGGCGATCTTCGCGGCGCTGGGGTGGAAGGCCTCCTCCAGCGGCCAGGACACCGGGGCGGGGCAGTCGGGGGGCGTGATCCGGCGGACCGGGGCGCGCAGTTCGCCGGGGATGCGTTCGGCGATCACGGCGGCGACCTCGGCGGAGAAGCCGTAGCGCGCCCAGCTCGTGTCGGCGACGACGACGCGGCCGGTGCGGGCGACGGACTCGCAGATGAGGTCCTCGTCCAGCGGCCGGATGCTGCGGACGTCCACCACCTCGACGCTGACGCCCTGCCGGGCGAGGAGGTCGGCGGCGCGTTCGGCCTCGTGGACCATCAGGGAGGCGGCGACGACGGTCACGTCGGTGCCGTGGCGGGCGAGGCGGCCCACTCCGAAGGGCACCGGGGTGAGTTCCTCGGGCACCTCGCCCTCGATCGGGTAGAGCGAGCGGTTCTCCATCAGCACCACCGGGGTGTCCGACTGGAGGGCGGCGGCCAGCAGCCCCTTGGCGTCGGCCGGGGAGGCGGGCGCGGCGACGTACAGGCCGGGGAAGTGGCCGAATGTCGCGTGCAGGCTCTGGGAGTGGGTGGCGCCCTGCCCCCAGCCGCGGCCGACGACGCCGCGCATCACGACGGGCACTCCGCCCTTGTCGCCGTACATGTAGCGCCACTTGGACGCGAGGTTGATCAGCGCGTCCATGGCCAGGAACATGAAGTCGGCCCGGGTGTGCACCACGAGGGGGCGCAGGCCCTGGTCGGCGGCGCCGATGCAGATGCCCGCGACGGCGTTCTCGCTGTTGGGGGTGTCGATGACGCGCTGGGCGCCGAAGCGTTCGAACGCCGGGCGAGTGGTGCCGTAGGAGCCCTTGTGGTCGTCGACGTTCTGTCCGGCGATCAGGATGCTCGGGTCGGCCTCCATCGCCTGGACGGTGCCCTCGGCGATCGCCTGCCAGTAGGTGAGCGTGCGGCTCATGGTGCGGCTCCTGTCAGTTCGCGACGGCCGGGCGCCCGTAGGCCCCGTCGGTCAGTCGGTCCGCGGTGGGGTAGGGGGCGGCCTTGGCGGCGGCGACGGCGCGCCGGGCCTCGTCGCGGAACTGGGCGTCCCAGCGGGCGACGCGTTCCTCGGCGGTGGGTTCCTGGGCGTCGGGTGCCGACGCGTGCAGGGCTGCCGTGCCGCGGCGGACCGGGCAGCGCTCCAGCCACTGCTCGACCTCCGGTTCGGGGCGGTCGATGCCGGTGTCGTAGCCGGGGCCCACGTGCTCGCGCCAGCGGTAGGTGTCCAGTTCCAGGACGTACGGGCCGCGGCCCGCCCGGCAGTGGGCGGTGGCCCGCCGGGTGGCCTCGTGGACGAGGGCGACGTCGTTTCCGTCGAGGCGCTCGGCGGTGATCCCGTACGCGCGGGCCCGCTCGGTGATGCCGGTGCCCGCGGAGGTGGCCGGCTGGCGGGCCGAGAGCGGCGAGGAGATCGAGTACGCGTTGTTCTCGCAGACGTAGACGACCGGGACGCGGTGCACGGCGGCGAAGTTGAGGGACTCGTGGAAGACGCCTTCCTCGGAGGCGCCGTCGCCGAAGAAGGTGACGACGACCCGCGAGGAGCCCTGCTTGGCGAGCGCCCACGCGGCACCGGTGGCCACGGAGATCATCTCGCCGAGGATGGCGGCCGATCCGGCGAAGCCGACGGACCGGTCGGTGAGGTGCACCGACCCGCCGCGCCCGTTGGAGCAGCCCGTCTCCTTGCCGTACAGCTCGGCGACCATGCCGGTGAGGTCCCCGCCCTTGGCGAGGTACGCGGCGTGGCTGCGGTGCCCGGTGTAGACGAGGTCGTCCGTGCGCAGGGCGGCGCAGACTCCGACGGCGGCGGCCTCCTGGCCGACGGAGAAGTGCACCGGGGTGCGCATCTCCTGCTCGTCGCGGTAGAAGTCGGCCAGTTCCTCCTCGACGCAGCGGATGCGCACCATCTCCCGCAGCAGCGCTGCCGGATGCGCCACCGGGTCCTCGGTTGTGTTGGGGATCGGCACGACCGACGCCACCTCCAGGTTCGACTCAACGACCGAGTGGTGATCGTCGCCGGGTGCGGTCGAGCACTTCTGGAGGCGGGGCGGAGCGGTCGGCGGCCGCCGCGCTCGACCGATACTCCGCCGGGGCCGCCTAGCCTGCGCCGTGCCCGCGGCGCGCTCGTGCCCGCGAGGGAACGCGAAGGTTCGCCAAGGAAAAGGGGAGCTCGACGATGGTCGTGGCGGAGAAGGAGCTGGGCCGCCGGCTCCAGCTCGTCCAGGGAATCCACTGGTTGCGCGGGGTGCAGGGCGACCGGTACGCCGCGCTGCTGCGCGGGTACGACGGTGCGGGGCCGCAGGAGCACTATGCCGCGCTCCGGGAGGCCGGGCCGCTGTGGCGCAGCAGCCTGGGGACCTGGGTGGGCGTCGGGTACGGCGTCGCCGCCGAACT
This sequence comes from Streptomyces sp. NPDC088745, assembly GCF_044751045.1. Lineage (NCBI taxonomy): Bacteria > Bacillati > Actinomycetota > Actinomycetes > Kitasatosporales > Streptomycetaceae > Streptomyces > Streptomyces sp. NPDC088745. The sequence goes on along the minus strand of NZ_JBIVLB010000017.1, from coordinate 84,261 downwards.
GCTGGCCCTGCCGGCGGCGGCGGGCGCCGCGCCGCCCGCGGTGGCCTGGGACGCGGAGCTGCCCGCGCGGGAGCCCGACGCGGACCGGGTGCGGGAGCCCGGCGCGGACCGGGTGCGGGAGCTGGCGCGGCAGGTGTGCGCACGGCTGTGGGCGGGGCTGGGCGGGGAGACGGATCTCGTCGCCGGGGTCGCCGCGCGCGTTCCCGCCGAGGTGCTGGCGGACCTGCACGGGCTCACGGGCGGGGACCGGGAGCGACTGGCCGGGGCGCTGTCGGCGGCCTCCGGTGCGCTCGACGCGGCGCTGGCTCCGCCCGCCTACCCGGAGGCCGTGCGGTTGTCGGCCGCCGTGGCCGAGCTGCGCGGGCTGCTGGGCGAGGGGGCCGTGCGGGAGGCGGTGGTGCGGGTGCGTGCCGCGCGGGAGTTGCTGGCCGGGGCGCTGGGTGCGCTGGTCGCCGCTCCGCGGGAGTGGGCGCTGCTCGTCGAGCAGGGTGGTGGGCGCGCGGCGCGGGTGGTGGCGGAGACGCTGCGGCACGACGCGCCGGTGAAGGTGCACGCGTTCACGGCGGCGGCCGGTGCCGAGGTGGCCGGGCAGCGGATCGCGGCCGGGGACGAGGTGGCGGTGGTCGTCGGCGCGGCCAACCGCGACCCGCGGGTGTTCGAGGACCCGGACGTCTTCGCTGCGGACCGGGTCCTGCCGGACGGGGTGCGGGCGCTGGTCCCGTCCCCGTACGGAATCGCGCCGGAGCCGTTCGGGGCGGCCGTCGCCGAGACGGTGCTGGTGGCTCTCGCGGCGGCCCGCCCGGGGCTGCGGGCGGCGGGGCCTGCGGTGCGTTCTCGCCGTACCCCGGTGACGGGCGGGCTGCTGAGGCTTCCCGTACGGCTCTGAGGTTTGGCGCGTACGTGACACGAAGCCCGGCCGGGAGCTGCCCGGCCGGGCTTCGTGGGGTGCGGGTTCCGCGGCGGCGCTCAGGCGGTCCGCTCGTACAGGGGTACGTAGAGGTTCGGGTCGCTGGTGCTGAGCGCCCTCAGCGCGGCGCGGTGGGCGGTGAACTCGGGCCGGTCCAGGGCCGTACGGAAGGATTCCTCGTCCTGCCATTCGGCGACGTTGACGTATACGGCGGGATCCTGGGTGTGCCGCATCAGCCGGTGGCGTACGAAGCCGGGCTGGGCGGCGAAGAACGCGGACGTCTCGTCGAAGGCCTGCTCGAACTGGTCGGCCGGTCCGGTGACGGTGAATCGGTTGATGAAGGTGATCACGGCGGGGTCCTCGTCTCGGCTGCTCAGCGGGCGGTGGGCGTGGTCGCCGGCTCGGCCGGGGGCCGGGCCGCAGGGGTGTCGGTGGCGGGGGTGCGCTGCGGGAGCCGGGCGAGCACCACGCCGAGGGCGATGACGGCCATGCCGGCCACCTCGCGCCCGGAGAGCCGGTAGTTCTCCAGCACGACCATGCCCAGGGTGAGCACCACGGGTACGACGTACAGCACGCTGGAGGCCCTGGCGGCGCCCTCGTCGCGGATCAGCCAGGCGAAGCACATGTACACCAGGCCGGTGTTGAGGACGCCGAGCACCAGGAGCGCGCCGACGACGGCCAGGGAGAACTGCGGGGCGCGGTCGAAGCCGCCGCCCGGCATGTTGATCGCGGCCCAGCCCACTCCGATGACGGCCTGCGAGGTGGCCAGGACCAGGGGGTGCATGTCCTGGCCCGCCTCGGCGGCCGGCCTCATCAGCTTCTCCATCAGCAGCATGGACCAGCCGTAGGCCAGTGCGGCGACGGCGTTGACGGCCGCGGCGGCCGACAGCCACTGGGCGCCGGCGTTCCAGGGCGCGTACAGCACGAGGACTCCGGCGAAGCCGACGAGCAGGCCCGCCAGCAGGGTCACCGGGAGGTGCCCGGTGCGGCGGCGCACCAGGTACAGCACGACCACGCACAGCGGCACGCTCGCGTTGAACACCGAGACCATGCCCGCGTCGGCGCCCAGGGCGTCGTCGACGAGCTCGACCAGCAGTACGGGCAGCGCGTTGGCCAGGAAGGCGATCAGCACCAACTGGCCCCAGATCTTGGGGCGGCGCGGCAGCCGGGTGCCGCTGAACAGCAGCACGCCGAGCATGGCCACGGCGCCGACGAGTATCCGGAAGAAGCTGAACTGCGCCGAGTTCAAGCCCTGGAAAACGATTTTGATCCAGAAGTAGCTGATGCCCCACATCAGCCCGACGACGCTGAAACGCGCCAGGGAGCCAAACCGCACGACTGTTTCTCCTTCTCTGTCCTGAGTGGGCTGTCCGTTACGAGCGGGCGGCACCGGAGGGCCGGACGAACCAGGCGATGACGAACGCGGCCGCGGCGAAGGCGGCTCCGGCCAGGAAGCTGGCCGACATGCTGTGCACGAACACCTGGCCCATGGCCTCCTCGGGCGGGGTCCCGGCCGGGAGGGACTGCTGGGCGTCCTGTCCGGCCTGGGTGCCGACGGTCACCAGCAGGGCGAGGCCGAGCGAGGCGCCGAGGGTCTGGAGGGTGTTGTGCACGCTGGAGGCGGCGCCCGCCTCGTCCTCGTGGAGTCCGGAGGTGGCGAGGATGACGGAGGGGACGACGCACCACGCCATGCCGGTGCCGAACAGCAGCAGCGCCGGCAGGACCTCCGCGGCGTACCCGAAGTCGGGGGTCAGCCGGGACAGCCACACGTTGGAGGCGATCAGCAGCAGCGACCCGGCGAGCAGCAGGGTGCGCGCCCCGAGCCGCCGTTCCAGCCAGACGGCCGCCGCGGACATGCACATCATCGCGGCGGCGACCGGGGTCAGCGCCGCCGCCGACAGCAGCGGGCTGTAGCCGGCGAACTGCTGGAGGAACTGGACGAGGAAGAAGCCGGTGCCGATCAGGGAGCCCTGGACGGCGAAGGTGGCGGCGAACGCCCAGGTGCGGTTGCGGTCGGCGAACAGGCGCAGCACCACGATGGGCTGACGGGCCTTCTGTTCGATGCGCAGGAAGAGGAGCAGCAGGGCCGCTCCCGCGGCGAGCGGGCCGGCGACCGTGGGGTCCGTCCAGGGGTGTTCGGCGGCCCGGGTCAGCCCGAACACGAGAGCCACCGCGCCCAGGGTCGACACCAGGGCGCCCGCCAGGTCGAACCGGCCGCGGCTGGGTGCGGTCTCCTCGATCACCAGCGGTGCCAGCAGCAGGATCAGCAGGCCGAGGGGGACGTTCAGCAGCAGCACCCACTGCCAGGAGCCGAGCGAGGAGAAGGTGCCCGCGAGCAGCAGCCCGCCCGCGGTGCTGGCGGCCCCGACCGCCATGTAGAGGGCGATGGCGCGTTTGCGTGCGCCTTCGTCGCCGAACATGCTCAGTACGAGGGCCAGCGCGCTGGGGGCGGCGAGGGCGGAGCCGATGCCCTGCACTGCTCGTACGGCGATCAGGAACTCGCCCGTGGTGGCGGCGCCGCGCAGCGCCGCGGCCACGGTGAACAGGGCGACCCCGACGAGGAAGACCCTGCGGCGGCCCAGCAGGTCGCCCATGCGGCCGCCGAGCAGCAGCAGTCCGCCGAAGGTCAGCAGGTAGGCGTTGACGACCCAGCCGAGGCCGACGGGGGTCAGGCCCAGTCCCCGGCTCATGCCGGGCAGGGCGATCTGCACCATCGACTCGTCGAGCAGCACCATGGCGTTGCACCCGGCGAGCAGGGCGAGCGCGGTGCCCGCGCGCACCGCGCTGCGCCCGGGGGCCGCGAGCAGCGGCCCGGGTACCGGGACTTTCGAGGTGTGCACGGACATGCCTGGCCTCCTGGAGGGGTTCGACTGCGGACCGCCGGTGCGGCGGGGCGTGGACGGGGCGGGCGTCGGGGCTCGCGAGAGCCGGCCGCGCGAGGTGGAGGCACAGGCTCTGACGCCTTTCGGCCAGGACACCTTCGCAACGGGCGCTAGAGCGGCCTTCGAGTACGAGTGGCTAGCGTCCGTGGGCATGACACACATCACCGGCAGGGGTGCAATGCGGCGGACGGTCGTCGTCACCGGGGGCGGGACGGGCATCGGGCGGGCGACCGCGCGGGCCTTCGCCGCCGAGGGCGCGGAGGTGCTGGTCGTGGGGCGCACCGGGCGGAATCTGGCGGCGACGGCCGCCGGTCACCCCGGGGTGCGGACCCTGACGGCGGACCTCACGGAGCCGGGGGCCGCGGAGCGCGTCGCGGCCGCCGCCATGGAGTCGTGGGGGCGCATCGACGTACTGGTGCACAACGCGGCGGCGGTGCTGCCGGAGCCCGTCGGGTCGCTGACCCGCGACGCGGCCCGGCGGCAGGTGGAGACGAACCTGCTGGCTCCGCTGTTCCTGACCCGGGCGGCGCTGGGCGGGCTGGAGGCAGCGGGCGGCACGGTGGTGTGCGTGGGCACCGCGGCGACGCTGGGCCGGCGGGCGTTTCCCGGCATGTCGCTGTACGGGGCGACCAAGGTGGCGCTGGACTTCCTGGTGCGCACCTGGGCGGTGGAGCTGGCTCCGCGCGGCATCCGGGCGGTGGGGGTGGCGCCGGGCGAGACGGACACGGGGATCGGTGAACGCATGGGCTGGAGTGCCGAGGAGATCGCCCGTCATCAGGAGCAGGCGGCCGCCCGCACGCCCTCGGGCCGGGTGGGCAGGCCCGAGGACGTGGCGTGGTGGATCGTACGGTTGGCGCGGCCCGAGGCGGGTTACGCCAGCGGCACCGTGGTGGCGGTGGACGGCGCGGCCTCGGTGGTCTGAGGGGCTGGGGCAGGCGTCCGGCGGTGGGCGGCCGTCATCCGTTCCAGGACCGGGACGAGGTCGTTGGGTGTCGGCTCGGCGAGGATCTCGGAGCGCACCTTGGCGGCCGCCCCGGCGAACGAGGGCTCCTCCAGCAGCCGCAGGACCGCGGCGCGCAGGCCGTCCGCGGTCAGTTCGTGGGCGGGCAGGCACAGCCCGTACCCCAGTTCCTCGACCCGGCGGGCCTTGGCGACGGTGTCCCAGCCGTACGGGAGCAGGATCTGCGGCACGCCGTGGAGCTCGGCGGTGGAGCGGGTGCCGATGCCGCCGTGGTGGACGACGGCCGCGCAGGTGGGCAGCAGGTCGTTGAGCGGTACGAAGTCCACCAGGCGGACGTTGTCGGGGACCGTGCCCAGCTCGTCGCGGGACGCCCCGCCGAGGGTGGCGACGATTTCGGCGTCCACGTCGGCGAGCGCGGCGAGGGCCTCGCCGAAGGAGAACGCGGTGTCGAGTTCGCCGGAGACCCCCAGGGTCAGGCAGACCCGGCGTCTGCCGGCCGGGGCCCGCAGCCAGTCGGGCACCACGGAGGCGCCGTTGTGCGGGACGTAGCGCACACCGGCCGTGGGCAGGCCCAGGTCGTAGCGGGAGCTGGGCGGGGTGATGTCGACGGTCCACTGGCCGGTGACCATCTCCTCGGCGAAGCCGAGTCCGGGCGCGTACCGCTCCAGCACCCGGCCGAGCCACTCCGCGGTGGGGTCCTGGGCGGTGCCCGGCGGCAGTTCGGCGTTGAGCCGCAGGAACTCCTGCCGGGCCCGCACGGTGATGTCCATGCCGTGCAGCAGTCGGGCGTGCGCCGCTCCCACTGCGCGGGCGACGACCGATCCGGCGAAGGTGTGCTGCTCCCAGACGACCAGGTCGGGCCCCCAGTGCCGGGCGTAGTCCACGAGGTCGTCGAGCATGGCGTCGTTGCTGACCGAGGCGTACAGGGCGGGCACCGCGAGGGACTCCAGGGCGAGCAGGGACTCGTGGGTCCACTGGGAGCGGTCCTCGCCGGTGAAGTCGAAGCCCTGGACGAGCCCGGAACCCTCCTCCAGGAGCTGGCCGAACAGGTCGGGCGCCCAGGGGTCGTCCAGGTACCAGGGGCCGGTGCCCACGGGTACGGCGGTCAGGCCGGCCGCGGTGATCTGGTCGGTGACGTCGGGGTGGGTGGCCACCCGTACCTCGTGCCCGGCGGTCCGCAGGGCGGAGGCCAGCGGGACCATCGAGAAGTAGTGGGTGTGGTGCGGGAAGGAGACGAACAGGACCTTCATCGGACACGCTCCGGGGTGACGGCCAGCGCGTGGCGGAAGACGTTGCGGGGGTCCCAGGCGGCCTTGACGCGCTGGAGGCGCGGGTAGGCGTCCTTGTAGTAGAGGCGCTGCCAGGGCACCCCGGAGGTGTTCCACCGGGGGTCGGCGGCGTCGATGTCGGAGTAGTTGATGTAGCAGCCGTCGGTGTCGCGGCCGGGCACCGGGACGCCTCCGGTCGTGGCGAACACGTCGCGGTACAGCCGCCGCAGCCAGTCCACGGCGGCCTCGTCGGCGGCGGGGTCCTGCCAGGTGTTCATGTAGATCGCCTTGAGGACGGAGTCGCGGTGCGAGGAGGCGGTGGCGTCGCCGGGGACGGTGTTGATCCGGCCGCCGTAGGAGTGGAAGGTCACGTTGGACAGGTCGTGCCGGTTGCCGGTGCTGTTGAGGTACGCGTAGAGGACGTCGGCCTGGGCGTCGTTGTGACCGCGGCGCAGGTACGCCGACTTCAGCTTGTGGCGGCCGATGTCGCTGTCCTGGGCCCCGGCGAGGTACTCGGCGGCGGCGATCCAGGTCTGACTGTTGATCGGGGAGAAGTACGGGGTTCCGCCGGCCCCTTCGGCGATGTCGCGCAGGTAGGCGCGCAGCAGTTGTTCGGCGTCCGGCCGGGTGCCGTCCATGTAGGTGTAGCAGTTGATCGCCGGGCCGGGGTCGCCGCTCTCGGGGCGGCCGTAGAGGACCAGTCCGCTGTAGAGCCCGGCGTACGGGGTGTCGGCGCCGCTGTTGCGTTCGTGCCAGCGGCCGTGGTTGCGGATCACCCGGCGGAAGGAGGTGCGGTCCATGCCCTCGCGGGGGAAGCTGACCATGCCGCCCAGGATGGTGCGGGGCGGGCGGGGCAGCAGCCGGGTCGGGTCGGTGCAGTGGCGGGGGGCGTCGGGGGAACGGAACCAGTAGCGGGTGACGACGCCGAAGTTGCCGCCGCCTCCCCCGGTGTGCGCCCACCACAGCTCGCGGCGCGGGTCGGTGCGTTCGCGGGTGGCCACCACCGCGCGGGCGCGGCCCGCCGCGTCGACGACGACGACCTCGACGGCGTAGAGGTGGTCGGCGGCCAGGCCCAGGGAGCGGGAGAGCGCGCCGTAGCCGCCGCCGGCGATGTGGCCGCCGAGGGCGACGGTCGCGCTGGTGCCGCCGGGCAGGGTGACGCCCCAGCCCTCGTCGAGCTTCTTGTACACGTCCATCAGCTGGGCGCCGGCCTCGATCATGAAGGCGCGGCGGCGGGCGTCGTAGCGGACGGCGTCCATCGCGCCGAGGTCCAGGACCAGGCGTACGGCCGGGTCGCCCGCGACGTTCTCGTAGCAGTGGGCGCCGCTGCGGACCGCGATGCGCCGGCCGGTCCGCACGGCGTCGCCGACGGCCCGTACCGCTTCCTGCGTGGTGGTGATGAGGCGGAAGGCGTCGGGCTGTGCGGTGAACCGCTTGTTGCTGCCGCGCGTCGACAGGGCCGCGTACCGGGGGTCCCCGGGGGTGACGACCGTGCCCCCGCCCCCCGGCGTGGGGTGGGGGGCGGGGGTGCTCCGGGCGTGGGCGGGGGCGACGCCCGCGGCGGCGAGCCCCACGGCTGCGCCCGCCGTGAGAGTGCCGGCGACGAAGCTCCGGCGGCTGGGAACGGTCATCGTTCACCTTTCTCGGGTGGCTGTCGGTGGGGTGCGCCCCGCCCGCGTACTGCCGCCGATGGTCGGGGCAGCGGCCGCAGTACGGCTCGGGTGCCGCTGGAGCCGTCGGCGTCGACCGCGGCTCCAGCCGGGTGGCCCACGCTGGGGCGGTCCGCGGCGCCGCCGCCCGTCCTTGCCAGGAGGCCAGATGAAGACCGACGCGACCCACACGACGGACGTGACCCGCACGACCGACGCGACCCGCACGACGGACGTGCCCGGCTCCCGGGCCGCCGCTCCGATCACCGCGCGGGCGCTGGCGGTCGAGGGTGCCTTCGTGTTCACGCCCCAGGTGCACAGGGACGAGCGGGGGATCTTCACCTCCCCGCTCCAGGGCGAGGACTTCGCCCGGACGGTGGGCCATCCGCTGCCCGTCGTGCAGACGAACCACAACCGGTCGGCGCGCGGGGTGCTGCGCGGAATCCACTTCACGACCACGCCGCCCGGTCAGGCGAAGTACGTGCACTGCGCCGCGGGCCGGGCGCAGGACTTCGTGGTCGATCTGCGGTGGGGCTCCCCCACGTTCGGCGTGTGGGACACGGTGGCGATGGACACCGTGTCCTTCCGCTCGATCTACCTCCCGGTCGGGGTGGGGCACGCGTTCGTGGCGCTGGAGGACGACACGGTGATGTCCTATCTGGTGTCGTCCCCCTACCGTCCCGGCCTGGAGCAGTCCCTCGACCCGTTCGACGCGGAGCTCGCCCTGCCGTGGCCGAAGGGCTTCGCGCTGACGCTCTCCGAGCGGGACAGGCACGCGGTCTCGCTGGCCGAGGCCCGCGGGCGGGGCATGTTGCCGCGGTACGAGGACTGCCTGGAGGTGACGGCCGGTTACGCGTGAGCCGCCGCCCCGACGGGCTCGGCCGGCGAGGTGGCGGGCAGGAAGCCCAGCAGGGCCAGCAGGGTGCGCGCCTCCACGTTGAGGTGGCCGCCGTGCCGGACGAACCCGATGAGCTGACGTACCGTCATCCATGTGTAGGCGGGCGGCAGTTCGAGCGGGAAGTCGTCGTCCGTCTCGATGAGCGCGTAGCGGATGCGGGCGTGGTAGAAGCGCCCGCCCTCCTCGGACTGCACGGTGTCGAACCGGATCTGGTCGGGCCTGGCGGAGAGCACGGTGTCCAGGAACTCCAGCCGGGGCGCGGGCCCCCGGCCGTCCCGCGCGCCCGGCCCGTAGTCGGCCGGCTGGCACTGCACGGTGGGGGCGAGCTCGACGCGGGCCATCGCCGCCGTCTCGGTGCGGGCCTGCACCAGCAGGTGCAGCGCCCCGTTGATCCGCTTGGCCAGGAAGGCGGCCACGCCCCGGCTGTTGGGCATGAGCATGGGCTGGGACCAGCCGGGCACCTCCCGGTGGGAGGCCTCCACGCGGACGCCGAGGACGGTGAAGTGACGGCCCGTGTCGTGTGTGACGACCCCCTCGCGCATCGTCCACCGGGCGGTGTCCGCGAGGGGGACGAGCCGGCGGATGAGGGTGCAGCGCTCCTTGGCGCGGGCCAGGTGCCGCAGCAGTGCGGCGCTGCCGTGCAGCGGCCTTCCCTGCGGGTCCCAGGAGGCGGCCAGCGCGCCGTGGAAGGAGTCGGGGTCGGCCGCCGCGGCCCGGGTGGGCGGGCGCAGGCCGACGGCGCCCGACAGGACCGTACGGGTGTCCATGTTGATCAGGTCGTCGATCTGCAGCAGTTCGGCGATCTGGTCGAAGGTCAGCCAGCAGAACCCCTCCAGGAGGGGGACGTCCTCGTCGGTCCGCACGATCATGTTGCGGTTGCGTTTGGCGAAGAACCAGGCCGCCTGTTCGGACTGGAGCGCGTCGCTGAGGACCTGGCCGCGGCCGGGGTCCAGGAAGTGCCCGAGGTAGGGCACCGGCCGTCCGCCGTGCACTCCGGTGTAGTTGCTCCGGGTGGCCTGCACGGTCGGTGAGAGCTGTACGGGGACGGAGTTGCCGGGCTCCATCTTCGCCTGGAGCAGGCAGTGCGGGACGCCGTGGAACTCCTTGACCAGGATGCCGAGCATGCCCTGTTCCGGCTGGACGAGGATCGGCTGCTGCCAGGCGTCCACGTCCCGGCCCGCCCGTTGGACGTCGAGTCCCTGGACGGAGAAGAAGCGTCCGCTGCGGTGGACCAGATTGCCGGTCCCCTCCTGGAGGGACCAGCCCTCCAGCCGGTCCAGGGGGACCCTCGTCACCTGGTGCGCCTGCGCCGCGCAGGCCTGGGCGAACCACTGGTGGAATTCCGCCGTGCTGGAGAACATGCGGGCCCTCTCGTCTGGTCGGCCGCGACCGCCGCACGACCGCCCGTTCAGCGTCGGCGACGCCGCTCGCCCCCGTCTCGATCCGGGATCGAGACGGGATCGAGCGGCCTCGGCCACCGTGGAGGGCGCCGGGCCGGGCGCGTTGACGTGGCCCTGCGACCGACCGGGGCTCCGGGCCCGACCGAGGACGACGGGAGTTCACCGCCATGGCTGTTGCCTCCGAGGCCGCCGATGGGCCGCTGCGGCTGGGCGTGCTCGGCTGTTCCGGGTTCGCGCGCCGCCGCATGCTGCCCGCGATGGCCGCCCATCCCGGGGTACGCCTCCACGCCGTGGCCAGCCGGTCGGCCGAGCGGGCCGCGGCCACCGCGACGCCGTTCGGGGCCAGGCCCGTCGTCGGGTACGGAGAACTGCTCGCCGACCCCGAACTGGACGCCGTGTATCTGCCGCTGCCGGCCGCGCTGCACGCCCCCTGGGTGGAGGCGGCCCTGTCCGCGGGCAAACACGTACTGGCCGAGAAGCCGCTGACCACGGACCCCGGGCAGACCCGCGCGCTGCTGGCGCGGGCCCGCTCGCTCGGCCTGGTGCTGCACGAGAACACCCTGTTCGTCCACCACGGCCAGCACGCGGTGGTGCGCCGGCTGCTGGCGGAGGGGGCGATCGGTGAACTGCGCGCCCTGCACGCCGCGTTCACGGTGCCCGCGCCCGCGCCGGGAGACATCCGGTACGACCCGGAACTGGGCGGCGGATGCCTGGCCGACATCGGCCTGTACCCGGTGCGGGCGGCCGTGCACCTGCTCGGCACCGGGCTCGACGTGGTCGGCGCGGTGCTGTCGTCGGCGCCGGGGCAGCGGGTGGAGACCTCCGGCGCGGCGCTGCTGCGCCGGGCGGACGGGGTGACGGCGCAGCTGACCTTCGGGATGGAGCACGCCTACCGGTCGCGGTACGAACTGTGGGGCAGCGAGGGGCGGATCACGGTGGACCGGGCGTTCACCCCGGCCGCCGACCACCGCCCCGGGCTCCTGGTGGAGCGGGCGGACGGCACCCGGACGCTGACCCTGCCGGCCGAGGACCAGGCGGTGGCCGCCCTCACCGCCTTCGCCGACTCCGTGCACGAAGGCAAGGGCGGTGCGGACAACGAGGCGGACCTGCTCGCCCAGGCGGAGCTGCTCACCCGGATCCGGCGGGCGGCGGGCGGCTGAGGGGCTGCCGGGCGGGCCGCTTCAGGCGAGGCAGTGGGGCGGCCGTCCGTGGTACGCGATCATCTCGCCCAGCGCCTGCTCCATGACCGGCATCGGCAGTGCCTCGGCCGCCTCGGTGCCGGCCAGTTCCGCGTAGGCGCGGTGCAGGTTGGGCACCAGGCGCTCGGCGTCCAGCAGGTCCGCGTACGGGCCGAGATCGGCCTCCCGCGCGGTCTGCACCGGGGTGAGGCCCGCGGCCCGGCCCTGCGCGGCGAGTTCCGCCACCCGGCGCAGATAGCCCTCGACGGTGTCGAACACCTCGGGGCCGCAGACGGGGCCGTGGCCGGGCACGACGGTGGTCGCGCCGAACGCGCGCAGCCGCTCCAGGGCATCGAGGGAGCCCGCGAGCGAGCCCATCAGGAAGAACGGGGTCACCCCCTTCATCACCAGGTCCCCGGTGAACAGGACCTTCTGCTCGGGCAGCCACACCACGGAGTCGTTGGAGGTGTGGGCCCGCGGCCCCACGTGCACCACCTCCGCACGGACGGAGCCGATGTGCAGGGTCAGCGCGTCCCGGAAGGTGAGGGCGGGCGGCACCAGCGTGAGGGTGCCCCAGTCGACGTCGGGCCACAGCCCGGTCAGGTGCAGGCCCGAGGCGATCATCTCGGTGCGGGTGCGTTCGTGGCCGACGACCAGGGCCTCGGGGAAGAAGTGGTTGCCGAAGGCGTGGTCGCCGTGGAAATGGGTGTTGACGACGGCCTGCGGGGCGGCCGGGGCCAGCCGCAGCGCCGCCCGGCGCAGGGCGCGGGCCCGGGACTCCGTCGCGACGGTGTCGACGAGGGCGCTGCGACCCTCGGAGACGATCACTCCGGCGTTGTTCAGGCACCATCCGCCGGGCGGCTGGACGAAGGCGTGGACGCCGTCGGCGACCTCGGTGGTGCGGTCGGTCACGGGGGCGGGGACGACGGCGGGGGCGGGGTGCGGCACGGCGGGACTCCTCACACGGGGCAACGGGCGCAGCGAGTCTGGCCCCGGCCGCTCGCAGCGCGGTCGAAGGGCCGCTGACCGGGGTCCGCGCCCGGCGCCTCAGAGGTGGTCGCCCCAACCGCCCTGGATCATGGTCTGGAAGACCCAGCGGCCGTCCTGCTTGATCAGTACGTCCGCGTAGCACATCCGGTGCTCCTCGTCGTCCACGGTCGCGGTGCAGTCGGTGAAGACCACCACCGTCGCGGCGGAGAGGAAGACCGGGGTGCGGGTGGAGGCGAAGGACGCGCCCTCCCCCATGACGTGCCGCATGGTCTCGACGAACTGCCCGCGCTCCCACTGCGCCGACCGTCCGTCGCCCCGGGAGTCGTCGCTGACGAGGTTGAGCGGGAAGACGGCCATGTCGGCCATCTCCTCGACGCGGCAGGCCGAGCAGTGGTCGTCGTAGGCGGCGAACCAGGCGTCGAGCGCGGCGAGTTCCTCGGCGGTCGCCGCGTATCCGGTGTCGACGGGAAGAATCACGGGGGCATCTCCCTCACGCTGTTCAAGTTTGACTAGTACGGTGACCGATCATACACACTCAGCGATGAAAACGTAGTGGAGCATTCCGGCTGTCCGGCCGCCCCTCCCCCCCTCCCCCCAGAAAGCCGCTCAGGCGAGGCTCAGGCGTACCTCCACGGGACACCGCGAGGCTCGACCGGAAACGTAACGACTGCTACCCGATGGGGGTTTCGCGAGATGACGCAGACAACGGTCGGCCGACCGACGGTTTCACCTCTTCAGGAGGCTGTGCAGAAGGCGGCGGACCGCCTGGTCGAGGCGGGCGCGGGAGGCGTCCAGTTCCGCGTCGCGCGCGGCAGCGAGCAGTTCGTGGTGACCTCCGGCCGCGCCGAGCTGGGCACCGACCGGCCGGTGCCGGCCGACGGCCGCTTCCGGATCTCCTGCATCACCAAGCCGTTCGTGGCGGTCGTGGTGCTCCAGCTCGTCGCCGAGGGCAAGATCGTCCTCGACAACACGGTGGAGAGCTACCTGCCCGGCCTGCTGCCGTACGGCGAGAAGATCACCATTCGCAACCTGCTGCAGCACACCAGCGGCCTGTACAACTACGCGGACTCCTTCCAGAAGCCGGGCGACCGGTTCCTGCGCGACCGCTACAAGGACTACGACCCCGCCGACCTGATCGCCATCGCGGCGGCCAAGCCGCTGGAGTTCGAGCCGGGCACCAAGTTCGCGTACTGCAACACCAATTACTTCATCATCGGCCTGCTCATCGACAAGGTCACCGGCCGTTCCTACCGCACCGAGATCACCGAGCGGATCCTGGAGCCGCTGAAGCTGACCGAGACGGTGCTGCCGGGCCACGACCCGAACATCCCCGGCCCGCACGCGCGCGGCTACATGCAGATCGGCGGCGAGGCCGTCGACGTCACGCTGATGAACCCCTCCGAGGCCGGCTGCGCGGGCGAGATCATCTCCACCACCCGTGACCTGGACACCTTCTTCTCGGCCCTGTTCAGCGGAAAGCTGCTGAACGAGCCGGAGTTCAAGGAGATGACCACGCCGCTGCCCCCGGAGATGATCGAGAACCTCCCGATGGGCATCGGCTACGGCCTGGGCATCATGAAGCTGGCCAACGACAACGACCTCGACCTGTGGGGCCACGGCGCCGGCATCCCCGGCTACGCCACCCTCGCGGCCACCACCCAGGACCTGTCGGCGCGCTGCCAGCTGTCCTTCACCATCGGCGACAAGGACTTCGGCCCGGAGGCCGAGGAGGCCGTGATCCGCGGCGTCAACGTCGCCCTCTGCTCCTGAGGGGCCGGAGATGGCACCGGTGGCACAGAATGCCGCGCAGGACACGTCCCAGGCCGTCGTCGTCACCGGCGGCGGCACCGGGATCGGCGCGGCGAGCGCGCGGGCGTTCGCCGAGAACGGCGCCCGGGTGCTGGTCGTCGGCCGGACCGAGGCGCGGCTGAAGGAGACCGCCGCCGGCCACGAACGGATCAGCACGCTCGCGGTGGACCTCCACGACGAGGACGCGCCCCGTCGGGTCGTACTCCGGGCGCTGGAGGAGTTCGGCCGCCTCGACGTGCTGGTCAACAACGCGGCCGTCACCTCCTTCGCCGGGCTCCAGGACCTGGAGCCCGACACCGTCCGCGAGCAGATCGGCACCAATCTGCTGGGCCCCGTCTTCCTCACCCAGGCCGCCCTGGACGCCCTGGAGGAGACCAAGGGCGTGGTGGTCAACGTCAGTTCGGCCGGTTCGCTGGGCCGCCGGGCCTGGCCGGAGAACTCCGTCTACGGCATGGCCAAGGTCGCCCTCGACTTCCTCACCCGTACCTGGGCGGTGGAGCTGGCCCCGCGCGGCATCCGCTGCGTGGGCATCGCCCCCGGCGTCGTGGACACCGGCGTCGGAGTGCGGGCGGGCATGCCCGAGGACGCCTACCGGGGCTTCCTGGAGCAGATGGCCGCGCGCATCCCGGCCGGCCGGGTGGGCCGTCCCGAGGAGATCGCCTGGTGGATCGTGCAGTTGGCACGGGCCGAGGCGGCGTACGCCAACGGCACCGTGCTGGCGGTGGACGGGGCGCTCTCGGTGACCTGAAACAGGCTCTTGCGCAGGTGCGCCCGGCCGGGAAGTCCCGGCCGGGCGCACCTGCGTGCCGTGGTCCGTCAGCGGGCGACGGTGGCCGTCACATAGCGGACCGGGACGTCGATGCGGACGGGGCCGCCGTCCTCGCGCAGTGCTTCGAGGGCGTCGATCAGGCGCGTGCGCAGGGCGGCGGCCTCCGGCGCGGGCAGGTGCTGCCACAGCAGCCGCATGCCCTGCGTGTGCGACCAGTCCACCCATGCCTCGCCGGACACCGCCGTCATCGCCACGTTCTCGTCGGTGATCTCCACGTCGGTGAACCCCGCCTTGTCGAGGGCGGCCACCAGGTCCGCGGGGACCTCCAGCCAGGAGTGCAGCTGGCGGTGCAGCTGCTCGGGGTGCCAGGCCGCCGGCAGGTGCTCCAGCAGGGACATCGGGATCAGCTCGGTGAACATCGGGGGCAGGAAGGGGAAGGTGTCACGGGTGAAGACGGGGCTGGTGAAGGCGACCCGGCCGCCGTCCCGCAGCAGCGCGGCGTAGCGGGCGAGCGCCGCACGGGCGTCCGGCAGGAAGATCACGCTGTAGCTGCCGAGCACCAGGTCGAAGGAGCGGTCCGGGAGTTCGGGGTACTCGCCGTCCATCACCCGCACCTCGACGTTGCCCAGCCCCCGGCGCCCGGCCTGCCGGCCGGCCTCCTCGACCATGGCCGGTGCGATGTCGATGCCCAGCGCCGAGCCCTGCGGCCCGATCAGCGCGGCGGCGGGCAGCAGGGTGGCGCCGAGGCCGCAGCCGACGTCCAGCAGGTCCTGGCCCGGCCGCGGGCCGGCCAGCTCCACCAGCCTGCGGCCCATGGGCGTGAAGAACTCCACGCCCAGCCGGTCGTAGGTCGCCGCGGCCTCGTTGAAGGCGTCGGTGACTTTCATCTTGTACAGGGCGCTGTCCACGGGCAACTCCGGAGGTCGAGGTGGGGTGTTGGGCTTCATCGTGCACAGCACGGCACAAGGCGCACTGGAGCGTCCGTGCAGGCCGGCTCGATGCCGTACGGGCTTCAGGGGTACGGGAGTTCAGGCGCGGGCCGCGTCCAGTTCCGCGCACCACCGGGTCAGGCTGGGCGCGCCGAGGAGGCCGGTGCCGATGAGCAGGCCCGCGTACCCGGCGTCCAGCAGCCGGGCGGCGCGGCCGGGGTCGGTGATGCCGCCTGCGCTCACCGCGCAGCGGGTGCCGGTCGCCAGGACGGCGGGCAGCAGGTCCGTACTGCGTCCGAGGTCCCCGGGGAAGCGTTCCCGGGTGGTGATGTCCTTGTTGTTGACGGCGACCACGCAGTCGGGCCCGGGGGCCACCATGGCCGCCTCGGCCTCGTCGGCGATCTCCACGAAGGGGGTCAGCCCGAGCTCCAGGGCGTGGCCCGCCAGCCGGGCCAGAACGCCCGCGGGCAGCAGCTTGGCGGTCAGCAGCACCGCGGAGGCGCCGAGTTCACGGGTGCGCACGAGCTGGTTGCGGCTGGTGATGAAGTCCTTGCGCAGCAGCGGCAGTTCGGTGAGGGCAACGACCTCGGCGAGCAGGTCCTCGGTGCCGCCGAACCAGTGTCCGGTGACCACCGAGATGCACGGGGCGCCCGCCCGTTCGTAGCGGGCGACGGTCTCGGCGACGGTCCGGCCGCCCAGCAGGTCGTTGCCGTCGGCGTCCTGGCGTTTGACCTCCATGATCACCGGGCGGTGTGCGGAGGTGAGCGCGTCGGCGAAGGTCGGGGTCACGGTGTCCTCCAGGCACGGACCAGGTCCGCGGTCCGGGCTGCGTCGAGCAGGCCTTCGTCGTCCCGGGCGGCGGAGTCCACGTCGATGCCGCACAGGCGCGGGTCGGCGAGGACGGCGTCGAACAGGTGCCGGTTGTCCGGGCGCAGGCCGCCCGCGAGCAGGAAGGGGCGGGTGGTGCGCCGGGCGAGGCCGGCCGCCGTACGGTCGTCCAGGGTGTGCGCGGTGCTGCCCACCCGTCCGTCGGCGGTGGCCGCGTCCAGCAGGAACAGGTCGGTGCCGGCGCGTTCGTAGGCCGGGATCAGGCTCGCCTCCGGGCAGGAGGTGCCGTGCACGTGCAGCACCTTGACCAGGCTCACCCGCGCCGGGAGCTGGGCGCGCAGGGCGCGGACCAGGGCGGGGCGCTGGTAGCCGTGCAGCTGGATCCAGTCGACGCCGCTGTCGACGGCGGCACGGGCCAGGGTGTGGGCCTGGGAGGCGAAGGTGACCAGGACCGACCGCAGCCGGCCGGTGGCGCGGGCCTCGGCGGCCAGCCGGGCCAGTCGCGGGGCGGACAGGTCCGCGCGGCCGCCGGGCACTCCGTGCCACAGGCCCACCAGGTCCGCGCCCGCCCCGGCGACGGCCCGCACCTCGCCCTCGGTTCTCGCGCCGCAGATCTTGACGAGCACTACGCCGTCGCCGCCGTGCCGCGGGCCTGCCGCCTCGTCGTTTCGTGGGCGTCGCGCACCAGGGAACCGCCGGCGAAGCGCGGGCTGTCGTCGGGGAAGAGTCCCGGGTGCCGGGCCCGCAGATCGGCGATGATCCAGTCGTAGGGCAGGTCGTCGTACTCCCCGTGGACGCGCAGGAACTCCATCTGCCGGCGGCCCTGTTCGTCGAAGGGGTGCAGGTGGCTGTCGGCCGTTCCGTCGAACTCCAGGGGGGCCATCCGGTAGAGCCGGCACAGGGTCCGGTTGAAGACCGGGGTGGCCTTCACCCAGCGGCCCTCCAGGTGGATCGAGGTCAGGGCGTGCTGGTGGAACACGTCGCCGCCGAGCAGTTGTTTGAGCCGGTCGGAGGCGAGGTGGTTGCGTACGTCGGTGAGCACCAGGCGGGCCGGGATGCCGAGGGAGCGCAGGCCCGCGGCGTACAGCACGGATTTGTGCATGCACATGCCGGAGCCGCCGGTCACCACCCGGCTGGCGCGCAGTCCCTCGCGGGACAGGTCGGCCCCGTACACCTCGTAGCGGATGCCGTCGCGCACCGCGTAGTACAGCGCCACCGCCTGCTCGGCGGGGGTGGCGGCCGCCGGGACCGCGTCGCGGACGAAGGCGCGGACCTCGGCGCTCTCGTGGTCGATGAACTCGGTCGCGGCCAGGGCCGCGGCGGCCGGGGCCGCGGGGGCCACGGGTTCCGGTGGGGGATTCATGGGGGACGTCATCCGTTTCTGTCGGATCAGCGGTGCAGCCGTACGGGTGTCACAGGCCGAGCATCGAGGCGATGCGGTTGCGCTGGATCTCGGAGGTGCCGGAGTAGATGGTGGAGGCGACGGAGTTGCGCAGCTCCTTCTCGATGCCGTACTCGGCCATGTAGCCGTTGCCGCCGAAGATCTGTACGGCGCCGAGTGCGGAGGCGACGTTCGCCTCGCTGACGACGAGCTTGGCGATGGCCACCTCCTTGGCGGCGTTCTCGCCCGCGGCGAGCTTGCGCGCGGCGCTGAACAGCCAGTGGCGGGCGCTCTCCAGGCCGATCTCCATGTCGACGAGCCGGTGCGAGACGGCCTGGTGGGAGCCGATCGGCCGGCCGAACTGGGTACGGGTGCGGGCGTAGTCGAGGCAGCGCTCCAGCCGGTCGCGCATCTCCCCGGTGTTGACGGCGAAGGAGCACAGGACCTCCCAGCGCATCACATGGTCCAGGACCAGGAAGCCGCCCCCCGTCCGGCCGAGCACCCGCGAGGCGGGGACGCGGCAGTCGTCGAGGAACAGCTCGCCCAGCGGGGAGGTGCGCAGCCCCATCTTGGGGATCGGCCTGCCGAAGGACAGGCCCGGGGTGTCGCGGTCCAGCAGGAAGGCGGTGATGCTGAGCGGGCCCGGACGGTCGCTGGTCCGGGCGTAGACGGTGATCAGGTCGGCGACGGGCCCGTTGCTGACGAATGCCTTGCTGCCGTTCAGGACGAAAGAGTCCCCGTCGCGCACCGCTCTGGTGCGCATGGCCAGGGCGTCGGAGCCGCTGTCCGGCTCGGTGATGGCATGGGCGCCGATGAGTTCCCCGGTGCACAGCCGCGGCAGGTAGCGCTCCTTGAGTTCCTGCGAGCCGAAGCGCTGCAGGGGGACGCCGGTGCTGACCATGTGGCTGGTCACGGAGAAGTTGAGTCCGGCGTCGCGGCAGCCCTGGCCCAGCCCCTCCAGTACGTAGACGGTGGTGAGCAGGTCCTGGCCGAGTCCGCCGAGGCCCTCCTCGAAGGGCAGGCCGAGGATGCCGCTGGCGCGCAGCAGGTCCCACTGCTCCCGGGGGAAGTCCGCCCGGGAGTCGCGTTCGACGTGTCCGTCGCTGATCTTGCCCAGCAGCGGCTGGAGGCTCGTCCTCAGCCGCTGCTGGTCCTGGCTCCACGTCGTCATCAGTACTGGGAGAACTCGGGTGCGTCGAGGTTGTGGACTTCGTCGCCCCGCAGTGCCGGGGTGAACACGCAGACCAGGCGCAGGTCCTCGTGCGGGCTGGCGATCAGCCAGTGCGCGTCGTGCTTGTCGAGGGCGTAGAGGGTGCCCGGGGTGATGGGGTGCGAGTCGCCCGAGGTGTCGACGACCTCGCCGCTGCCGCCGATGCAGTAGCAGGCCTCCAGGTGACGGCGGTACTCCAGGCGGGACTTGGTGCCGGCCCGCACGACCGTGTCGGTGACGGTGTAGCCGAGACCGTCGGAGGCGGTGAGGAAACGGCGGCTGGTGCCGTTGCCCCAGTCGACACTGCGGACGTCGTCGTGCTTACGGATGATCATGACGGGCTTCCTTTCGCGGACGGGTCAGACGGACGGGCGGCGCAGGTCCCGTACGAAGGAGGCGAACTCCTCGACGGGGTCGCGCCCCTCATGGGTGGCTTGTTCGATCCGGGCGACGCCGGCGCTGCCGACGACCGCCGCGTCCGCGCCGGTGCGGCCGAGCGCGGCGATGTCCCCGGCGGTGCGCACGCCGAAGCCGACGGCGACCGGCAGGGCGGTCTGGGCGCGCAACGCGGCGAGGGCGGCGGCCAGTTGACCGGGCCCGGCCGTGGCGGGCGTACCGCTGCGGCCGTAGTGGGCGACCAGGTAGACGTACGCGGAGGCCTCGCGGGCGGCGGCGGACACGGTCTGCGGGCTGGAGACGGCGTAGCAGGTGGTGACGAGCGGCAGCCCCGCGTGGTGTGCGGACTCGACGTGGGCGGCGCGCAGCCGGGGCGGCAGTCCGTGCAGCAGCAGCGCGTCGCAGCCCGCGTCGGCCACGGCCCGGTGGAACTCCCCGAGGCCGCTGCCCTTGACGCTGTGGCTCCAGTCGGCGAGCAGCGCGATGCGCAGGCGGCGCAGGCCGGGCCGGACGGCGGCGACGGCGTCGAGCACGGCCGCGAGGGTGGCCCCGCCGGCCAGTGCCCGCTGTGCGGAGCGGCGGATCACCGGCCCGTCGGTGGGCGAGTGGGGGAAGGGGACGGCGAGTTCCAGGCAGTCGACGCCCTGTTCGTCGAGCATCGCGACGAGTTCGGGCAGCCGGGCCAGCGGGGGGTCGCCCGCGTTCGCGAACACGGCGAGTCCCGGCCGCTCCGGCCCGCGCCCGGCGAAGAATCCGGGCCGGGCGTGGGGGGCCGCGGTGTGCGGGGCGGTGCCCGGCCGGGCCGCGACCGGCAGGACGGGGGTCCCGGGGTTGTCAGGCATGTGCGGCCTCCAGGGACCGCAGGCGCTCCAGCCGGTCGAGGGCGGCGCCGCTCCGCAGGGCGTCGTCGGCGGCGGCCAGGGCCTGGTGCCAGTCGCCGGTCCGCCGGCCGGCCACGGCGAGCGCCGCGGCGTTGAGGCAGACCGTCCGGTGCGCGGTCGCGTTGCCCCGCCCGGCGAGCACCTCCAGGAAGAGGGCGGCGCTGCCCTCCACTCCGCCGTCGGGCACGGCGAGGTCGGCCGGGTCTCCGCCGCCCAGCCCGAGCGGCCGGGGGCTGAGCGTGAACTCCGTGTGCGCCCCGTCCTCGTAGGCGTGGACGGTGTTGGCGGTGAAGGCGAGCAGTTCGTCGGCACCGGCGTCGTTGACGGCCAGCCATACGGTCCGGCCGGCGCGCGAGGCGTACGCGGCGGCGTGCCCGAGTCCCTCCAGGTGCCGGGGCCGGGCGACACCGGTGACCTGTGCGCCCGTGGGGGTGCCCGCGAGGAAGGGCCCGAGGGTGTTGACGAAGGGGCCGAGGGCGCGGAGGTCGAGCGGTGCCACGGCCCGTGCGAGCAGGGCGATCTCCGGCGGGTAGACGAACAGGCCCGCGAAGGCGATGCCGCAGTGCTCAAGGACCGCGTGGGTCTGCGCGTGGGAGGTCGTCGGTGTGATGCCGAGCCGGGTGAGCAGATCCAGGGAGCCGCAGCGGCTCGTGTACGCCCGGGAGCCGGTCTTGACGACGGGGACGCCCGTGGCGGCGGCGACGAGGGCCGCCGCCGTGGAGATGTTGAAGGTGGCAAGGCCGCCGCCGGTGCCGACGATGTTGACGGCTCCGGTGAAGTCGCCGGCGGGCGCCGGGGTCCGGCGCTCGTCCAGCGACGCCAGCAGCGCGTGCAGGGTCTCCCGGCCGGGCATCTCGGTGGACAGCGAGGCGAGGAGGGCCGCGGCCTCCCCGCGCAGCAGACCACCGCTGTGCAGCCGGTCCCAGAACGACCGCCACACCGGCAGTTCCACGGGGACGCGGCCGATGAGCGAGACGACGGCCTCGTGCATGGCTACACGGCCCCCGCGCTGCGGGGTGCGAACCGCTCGACGAACGCGGTGATCGCCGCGACGGTGGTGAAGGAGTCCGGGTCGAGGTCGACGGTGTCGGCGTCGATGCCGTAGCGGTCCTCCAGCCAGGCGATCACCTTGAGCAGTCCGAGGCTGTCGACGACTCCGTTCTCCAGGAGGTCGTAGTCGTCGGCCAGTTCGGCCGCGGGCACGTCGGGCAGGAACTCCTCGACGATGAACGCCTTCACTGCCTGGGCATGGGACATGGTCAGTTCTCCTTGGTGAGAGGGGCCCGGACGGCGAGAGCGCGGTCGACCTTGCCGGTCGAGGTCCTGGGCAGGGGGTCGTCGGTGATGCGCAGGGCCGTGGGAACGGCCGCGCGCGGCAGCCGACGGGCCAGGTGCCCGCGCAGCGTCAGGCTGTGGAGGCCGGAGCCGGCGGCGCGCCGCACGACGGCGTGCAGCAGGTGTCCGGCGCCGGCGTCCGGCACGGCCAGGACGGCCGCCTCGGTGACGTGGGGGTGGGCGAGCAGGACGCTCTCCACCTCCTGGGCGTTGACCCGGACTCCGCGCACCTTGACCTGATGGTCGGTGCGCCCTTCGAGGGTGAGGGTGCCGTCCGGGTGCCGGCGCACCAGGTCGCCGGTGCGGAAGTACGGGTGTGCTCCCCTGCCGGGCGGGGGCGGGGCGAAGACCGGGGCGGCGGCGGCCGCTCCGAGGTAGCCGTCGGTCTGGAAGGGGGTGGAGACCAGGAGTTCGCCGGTGCCCGCTCCTTCGACCACGCTCCCCCGCTCGTCGGCGAGGAAGTGCTCCACGCCGGTCAGGGGGCGGCCGAGCGGGAGCGGGGCGCGGCTCTCGGCGCGGGCGTCGCGCACCTCGTACCAGAAGCTGTCGTTGGTCTCGGTGCACCCGTAGATGTTGTGGAGCCGGGCGCCTGGCATCAGGTCCGGCAGTGCGGCCAGCAGCGGGCCCGGCATGGTGTCGCCGGTGAAGATCGCGTGGCGTACGCCCGCCAGTGTCCGCCCGGTGTCCTGCGCGGCTTCGGTGAGCAGCCGGTAGAGCAGGGGGACGCCCTGGACGACCTGGGGCCGGTGGGTGGCGAGCAGCTCCAGCAGGCGGGGGCCGTTCAGGGCCTGTTCGGCGTCGACGAGGACGACGCGGCCGCCGTGGGCGAGGGTGGTCCAGACATCGAGGAGGCACAGGTCGAAGTTGAGCGGGGCGTAGTTGAGGACGGTGGTGCCGGGCCCGATGCCGAAGGCGTCGGCGGCCCAGTGGACGAACGCGGCGATGCCCTCGGCGCGCAGCGGCACGATCTTGGGTGCTCCGGTGGAGCCCGAGGTGGTCAGCAGCAGGGCGGGCCGTCCGTCGGGCTGCGGTGCGCGGGCGGGCGCGGGGTGCTCGGACGGGGGTACGTCCGGGGCGGCGTCCAGGACCGCGCCCACCCCGGCTTCGGCGCACAGCCTCTCCAGGGCGTCGGCACCGAGGGTGGCCGAGGGCAGCAGGACGGTGCGGTGCTCCAGCAGGCAGGCCAGGACCAGTGCGACGGTGTCGGGCGACTTCACGGCCAGGACCGCGACCGGGGCGTCGCCGGGTGTCGCGCGCAGCCGGGCGCGCTGTTCGCGTACCCGGTGCAGCAGGGTGCCGTAGTCCGTCTCCTCGCCGCGCCAGACCAGGGCCGTGGCGTGCGGGGTGCGACGGGCGTGCGCGAGGAAGCCCTCGGCGGGCCCGGACTCGTGCCCTGCGGGTGCGACCCGGGTGTGCGCGGTCCGCGCCGTGTTCACACTGCTGCCCACAGCCCCTCCCCAGTCCTTGTCGGACGCGTCGTCTGCGTCGTTGGCGTCGTTGGCGTCGTTGGCGTCTTCTGCGCAGGTGTCTGCGTGGTCGTCTGGGTTCGATGGTGGTGATCCGCTCTGGAGAGCGGATGGAGCCCCGCTGCATCCCGGCGCCCCGGCACGGGCGGGGCCCCGGGCCGGGGCCGGTGCGTCAGGCGGCGGCGCGCGCGGTCAGCGCCTGGTTGACGACCTCCAGGTACTGGCCCGGCGTGCGGGCCTCGGAGACGGCCTCCTCGTCCAGGACGACCTCCCACTGGCGCTCGATCAGGCCCGTGGTCTGGAGCAGGGCCAGCGAGTCGTAGCCGAGGTCGTCGAAGGGGACGTCGGTGATGTCGCCGTCCAGGTCCACGCCTTCGTCGGCGCCCGCGGACTCGCGCAGCAGGGCGGTCAGGTCGGTGAGTTCGAACCGGGTCATGGTGATGCCTCATTTCTGTGGGTGCGGGAATCCGTGCGGTGCACGACGGTGAGGGGAAGCTGTCTCAGGCGCGGACCACGGCCGCGGCGTTGAACCCGCCCCGGCCGCGCGCCAGCACCAGTGCCGTCCGCAGCCGGACCCCGGTGCGCGGGGCGCCGGTGACCAGGTCGAGGGGGCAGTCATCGGCCGGGCGGTCGGTGCCGGTGGTGGGCGGGATCACCTGGTCGCGCAGCGAGAACAGGGCTGCCGCCAGGTCGAGGGAGGACCCTCCGGCGGAGAGCCGGCCGGTCATGGTCTTGGGGGCGGTGACGGGTACGCCCCGCTCGCCGAACAGCGCGCTGATCGCCTGCGCCTCGGCGCGGTCGGCGGCGCGCTCGCCCGCGGCGTCGGCGAAGACCACGTCGACCTCCTCGGGAGCCAATCCGGCGTCGGCCAGGGCGAGTTCGGCCGCGGCGCCGAGCCTTGCGCCGCCTGTCTCCGGAGGCGGGTCGAAGGTGGCGGCGTACCCGGCGACCGACCCGTACACCCGGGCGCCCCGGTCGCGGGCGCTGCGGGCGTCCTCCAGCACCAGGAGGGCGCCGCCCTCGCCGGGTACGTAGCCGTCGGCGTCGGCGGAGAAGGGCAGGAAGGCACGGTCGGGGTCGTTGCTGGCGCTCATGCGGCCCTCGGCGACATGGGCGACCCAGCCCCAGGGGCACAGGGCGGAGTCGACGCCGCCGGTGACCACGAGCGAGGAGCCCTTGCGCAGTTGGCGGCGGGCGTGCGCCACGGCGTCGAGCCCGCCCGCCTGTTCGGTGACCAGGACGCCGCTGGCGCCGCGCAGCCCGTGCAGGATGGAGATCTGGCCGGTGTTGACGGCGTAGAACCAGGCGAAGGACTGGTAGGCGCTGACGTGCTGGCCGCCGCGGCTCCACAGGGCCTGGAGTTCGCGCTGGCCGAATTCGAAGCCGCCGGCGGAGCTCGCGGTGACCACCCCTGCCGCATACACGGGCAGGTCCGCCGGGTCGACCCCGGCGTCGTCCAGCGCCTCCTTGGCGACCGCCAGGTTGAGCCGCGTCACCTGGTCGGTCTGGGCGAGCAGCCTGCTGCGTACGTGGTCCTCGGCGACGAAGCCGGGCACTTCGCCCGCGAGGCGGACCGGGTAGCTCGTGGCGTCGAAGCGGGTCAGCGGCCGGATGCCGCTCTCGCCGCGCAGGACGGCGTCCCACCAGGCGCGGGCACCGAGCCCGTTGGGGGCGGCGACGCCGATTCCGGTGACCACGGCCGTCGGGCGCCCGGGGGTGTCCCGGTGGGCCGCGCGGGGGCGGTCGAGAGTGGTGGCGTCGCTCATGCGGTGACTCCCAGGTGCGGGCGGGTCAGGATCATGGCGCTCTGGAATCCGCCGAAGCCGCTGCCCACGGTGAGCACCGTGTCGGTGGGCTGTTCGCGGGCCACCAAGGGGGTGTAGTCCAGGTCGCACGCGGGGTCGGGCTCGTGCAGGTTGGCGGTGGGGGGCACGACGTCGTGGGCGATGGCCAGGGCGCTGGCGGCCACTTCCAGGGAGCCGATCGCTCCCAGGGAGTGGCCGATCATCGACTTGATGGAGCTGATCGGCACCTCGTGGGCGCGCTGCCCCAGGGCGCGTTTGAAGGCGGCCGTCTCGTGCCGGTCGTTCTGCTTGGTGCCGGAGCCGTGGGCGTTGATGTAGTCGACGGCGCCGGCGTCGAGCCGGGCCTCGTCCAGGGCCGCGGTGATGGCCTCGGCCATCTCCACGCCGTCCGTGCGCAGTCCGGTCATGTGGTAGGCGTTGCTGCGGCTGGCGAAGCCGGATATCTCGGCGTAGACCTGTGCCCCGCGGCGGCGGGCGTGCTCCAGCTCCTCGACGACCAGGACGGCGGCCCCCTCGCCGAGCACGAACCCGTTGCGGGTGCGGTCGAAGGGCCGCGAGGCGGTCCCGGGTTCGTCGTTGCGCGGGCTGGTGGCCTTGATCGCGTCGAAGCAGGCCACGGTGATCGGGGAGATCGGCGCCTCGGTGGCGCCGGTGATCATGACGTCGGCGCTGCCTTCGCGGATCAGCTCCACGGCGTGGCCGACGGAGTCCAGGCCCGAGGTGCAGCCGGTGGACACCAGGGACACCGGTCCCTGGGCCCCGGCCAGCCGGGCCACTTCGGCCGCCATGGAGCTGGGCACGAAGTAGTCGAAGAGGTGCGGTACGGCCCGGGTGTGGTCCAGGACCCAGTCCGCGCCGCCTCGGCTGACCTGTGCGTACTGCACGTCCAGGCCGGTGGTGCAGCCGACCGCGCTGCCCAGGGTGACACCGGTGCGCAGTGCGTCGAGTTCGCCGGTCAGCCCGCTGTCGGCGAGTGCTTCCGCCGTGCTGACCAGGGCGAACTGGGTGGCCCGGTCCAGTCGTTCGGCCTCGGCGGGGGTGAATCCGTGGTCGGCGGGCTCGAAGTCCGCCTCCGCGGCGATACGGGAACGGAACTGCGCCGGGTCGAACAAGGTGATGCCCCGGGTGGCGGTGCGGCCGGAGGTGAGGACCGACCAGAACTCCTTGGTGCCCACGCCGCCGGGTGCGACCACGCCGATTCCGGTAATCACGACCCGCCTCATCGGCTTTCCTTCACAGTTGTCCTCCAGAGGTCACGGCGGCAGCGCGGATCGCTGCCGCGGGGGAACCCGGTCCAGTGGGTCAGAGCAGCCGTACCGCCGGGTCACGGCCCGACGCGCACCGCGTCTCAACGCGTCGCGGTGGCGTTCTGCGCGAACTCCTTGGCGAGCGCGAGGGTGGCGCCGGAGTTGCGGCCCAGCGCCTCGCGGACGTAGCGGCGGGCGGCGGCGACGTCCGCCTCGGGCCCCAGGATCCGCTCGATGTTCTCCGGCCGCAGGACGACGCTGTGCTGCGAGGTGACCTTCACACCGGTCCCCTCGGGGCGCAGGGACCATTCGCCGGTGTGGGCGGCCATCAGCGCGGGCGTCGCGGTCTGCTTGTAGACGATGCGCCCTGCCTCGGGGAAGCAGACGCGCACCGATTCGGTGGTGTGCACCGAGCCGTCGGCCGTGCGGGTGTCCATCGACATGACCTGCACCCCCGGCGTCTCCTCGACCAGGTCCAGGCGGTCCACGTGGGGTACGCGCTCGGGCCAGTCGCCCACCCGGTACAGGAAGTCGTAGACGCGCTCGGCCGGCCCTTCGACGTGCACCGAGTCCTCGAAGGACAGCACCAGGTCGTCGAGTTCGCGCCAGCGTTCGGCGAGCGCCTTGAGGCGGCCCAGTTCCGAGGTGCTGTTGGTGTCGGTGGCGCGCTGCACCCACTCGACGTCCTCGGCGCGGTCGTCGGCCACGGTGAAGTCGTGCAGCAGCGTCAGCCGGGTGGCGAGCTCGCCGGTCTCCTCGACGATCCAGGTGCCGCCCATGCCGGTCAGCGGCGCGGCCGGGATCTCCTGGCGGAACTCGATGCGGCGCCGGCCCGGGTCCAGTTCGCGGCGCGAGGTCCACGTCTTCACCGTGCCGTTGGCGGTGGCCCACATCCGCAGCCGCTCCGTGCCCCCGCCGCCCTGTGCGCCGTCGGGGCCCGTGCCCTCCAGGCGTTCGACGTGAATGTTCGGGGGGAAGTACAGCGGCCACTTCCCCGTGTCCGCGATGATCCCGTAGACGACTCCCGCGGGCGCGGCGATCTCCACTTCGTGCGACGTGCGGTGCACCTTCTCAGCGGACACCTGTTCCACCCTTCTCTGCTCTGCTTGGCGGCTTCGACGGTCCCCGGACCCGCTGGAGGCCGGGCGGAAGGCGGCTGGAGGGCGGGCCCCGCCCGGTGCGCGCGGTCGCCGGTCGAGGGATCCTCCAAGGGGGTGCGACCCGCGGCGCACAGCATGGGGGCAGTCAAGGACCGAGAGGGAGAACCCATGACCACCGCGCCCGACCTCGCACCCGCAGCCCCCGCAGCCGCCGCCTGGAGTGCCGCGCTCCACGCCGAGGTGCAGCAGTTCTACGCCCACCAGATGCAGCTCCTCGACCTCGCCGAGGCACAGGGCTGGGCCGACACCTTCACCGAGGACGCGACCTTCGCCGTACCGACGCTGCCCGAGCCCGCGCGGGGCCGGGCCGCTCTGGTGGCGGCCACCACCCGCAGTCACGCCGAGCTCGCCGCGGCCGGTCAGCGCCACCGGCACTTTCTGGGGATGCTGGACGTGCGGCCGCGCCCCGACGGCGCGGTGGACGTCCGCTCGTACGCGATCGTGTACGTCTCGGACATCGGCGGCGCTTCCCGGGTGCACCGGGTGTGCGTCTGCGAGGACGTCCTGGTGCGGGACGCGGACGGTGGACTCAAGGTGTCGGCCCGTACGGTCGCCCGCGACGACCTGGCCTGAGGCTCCCGAGGGGCCGCGTGGAAGGGCCCGTGCCGCGAACCCCCGGGGTTGCGGCACGGGCCCTTCTGCGGTCACAGGACGTCGGCGGCGACGAGCCCCAGCTCCTTGAGCATCGGCAGGTAGTTGAAGACGTCGTGGTGCTCGATGATCTGCCCGGCGTCGTTGAACTGGAGTTCCTCCAGCATGAACCAGGACACCTTCTTGCCCGTCGGGGCCTTGCCGAGGAACTCGCCGAGGTGGGTGGCGGTCACCGTGATGCGGAGGATGACGCGGTCGCCCTCGGCGACGATGGACCGTACGTCCAGGTGCAGGTCGGGGAAGGCGGCGAGGCCCCCTCGCATGGCGGCGGCCATCTGCTCGGTGTCGACCGGGCGGTCCTCGGAGTAGTGCCGGATGTCCGGGGACCAGTGCGTGAAGATGCCGTCCAGTTCCCAGCGGTTCCAGGCGGCGGCGCAGGCGAGCGCGATCTCCTTGTTGCGTTCCTGCACGCCGGATGCGGCGGGACGCTCTTTCACCGGTGCGGTCATGGTGGGTTGTTCCCCTCGTCGTCTGCTGCGGGTCGGTGGCTCAGGGCGCGGTCGTCGGCCCGGGGGTCAGGACGTGTTTGCCGATGCTGGTGCCGTCCAGCAGGGCGCGCACCGCGCGGGCGGTGTGCTCCAGCGGGTGGCGGCCCGCGATGCGCGGGGTCAGGACGCCCGCCGTGGCGAGCCGGCACAGCTCGGTGTAGTCGGCGCTGAAGGCGGCGCCGGGTTTGACGTAGTACATGCTCATCCGGCGGCCGCCGGTCAGCCCCAGGTGGCGGGCGAAGAAGCGGGCCACGGTGCGGCGCAGGGCCGGGACGTGCGGCCGGAACCACTGGCCGGGCCGGTATCCGGCCACCGAGGAGTCGAAGGAGACCAGGGTGCCGCCGCGGGCGAGCATCGACCAGCCTGCGTCGAGTCCCCGGCCGCCGATGTGGTCGAAGACGGCGTCGACGCCGCCGGGGACCAGCGCGCGCACCTGGGCGGCGAGGTCGGGGGCGCGGTAGTCGAGCGGCTCCGCGCCCAGTTGGCGTACGGCGTCGTGCTTGGCGGCGGACGCGGTGGCGACGACCCGCAGCCCGTGGTGGACGGCGAGCTGGGTGAGCAGGGCGCCCACGCCTCCGCTCGCCCCGTGCACCAGAACGGTCTGGCCGGGGCGCAATCGGGTGAGCCGGTGCAGCATCTGGTAGGCGGTGACCCCGTTGGCGACCAGGGCCACGGCCACGTCCGCGTCGAGTTCCTCCGGGACCTCGGTCAGGTCCTTGGCCGGCAGGGCGACGTAGCGCTGCCAGGAGCCCGTGCGGGGCATCGCGGCGACGCGGTCGCCGGTCTTCCAGCCGGTGACGCCGGGGCCGACCTCGACGATCCGCCCGACGAGGTCGTAGCCGGGCACGAAGGGGAAGCGCGGCGGGAACGGGTGGAGGTGCTGGAGCATCTGGACCTCGGCGAAGGACACCCCGGCCGCTTCCACGGCGACCACGACACCGCCCTTGGCGGCCGCGGGCCGGGGGCCCGTCTCGGTCTGGATGTGCTCCTCGGGCGTTCCGCTGCCGGTCATCCGGACCAGGAGGTTGGCGGTGGCGGTGCCCGACGTGCCGGGTCCGCCGGTCGCGGGGCGCTCGGCGGGTGCCGCGCTCATGCCGCACCGCCCGTCGGCTGCGGGGCGCGGTCGGCGGCGTGGCCGGCGGCCCGCTCCGCCGCGAAGTCGGCGGCGTGGTCGGCGACCCAGCGGGCGAAGGTCAGCGCCGGGCGGCCGGTGACCCGCTCGACGGTGTCCTTGGGCACGGGCGGGTGGTCGACGGCGTCGGCGAGGTAGCCCAGCACCATCTCGACCACCGGCTGGGGCATGGCCCGGCCCATGGCCTTGCGCGCCTGCGCCGGGGTGATCTCCTCGAAGGCGAGGGGGCGGCCGAGCACCTGGGCGATCTGGCGGACCTGGTCGGCCTGGGTGATGGCCTCGGGGCCGGTGAGCACGTACGCCTGCCCGGTGTGACCGTCCGTCAGGAGGGCGGTGGCGGCGACGGCGGCGACGTCGTCCTCGTGGATGAGCACGCGTGCCGCGTTGCCGTAGGGGGCCCGTACGACGCCCTCGGTGCGGATGGAGTGGCCCCACTTCCACAGCAGGTTGGTGGCGAACTCGTCGGGGCGCACGAAGGTCCACTCCAGGCCGGACTGCTCGACGGCGCGCTCGACGGCGCGGTGGTACTCGCCGCTGTGGTTGTCGCCCGAGGTGTCCAGGACCGAGGAGGAGGAGAGGACGACGATCCGGCGCACCCCCGACTCCTTGGCCAGGGCGACGACCTCGCGGGCGGCCTCGGGCACCGGGAAGAGGTAGAGGCGCTCCACGCCGTCGAGGGCGGCGCGCAGGGTCTCCGGCTTCTCCAGGTCGCCCTCGAAGACCTCGACCTGTTCGGGCAGACCGGCGGTCGCCGGGGTGCGGCTGATCGCGCGCACCGACGCACCCGCCGCGACGAGCCGGGCGACCACGAGCCGGCCCACGGCTCCCGTCGCTCCAGTCACCAAGATTGTCACGTGCCTGCTCCAGCCTGTTGGGCCCCGGGCGTCCCGGGGACTTGGCGCTCGGTAGTGCTGCCCAGCTTCCGGCGTGCCGGTGGAGGGGCCTTAGAGGGCCCTTCGAGGCGGCCCGCCCGGCTCCCGGTGCCGGGCGGTGCGCACGGCACCGGTGAACTCGGGGTCGAGCATGGTGCGGGCGGTGAGGTCGTGGGCGGGGTCCAGTCCGGTGTCCTGGCAGGCCGTGCTCACCAGGTAGCGGCCGTCCAGCACCGGGTGGGTGGTGAAGGTCCAGTCGCCGCCGGGCGCCGGGGAGCCGTCGGCGGTGACGGGGGCGCCGTCGTCGCCGAAGCCGAACTCGGTGAACCCCAGCCGCATCCCCTGCCCGAGCGCCTTGGTGTAGGCCTCCTTCAGGGTCCACAGCCGCAGCAGCCCCCGCGCCTGCCGCTCGGGCGTCAGCCCGGCCAGCAGGGCCGCCTCGGCGGGGGTGCACATGCGCCGCCCCAGTACGCCGAAGGGGATCTCGCGGCCCACGGGTTCGGCGTCCACGCCGATCCGGCCGGTGCGGCTGACCGCGACGACGAGGAGGTCGCCGGTGTGGCTGAGGCTGACGTCGAGCTGGTCGAAGCCGCGCAGGAAGGGCCTGCCGCCGATCCGGTACGCGAGTTCCAGCGCGGCCGGGTCGGTGTCCAGGACCGCGGCGGCCGTGTGCTTGACGAGCATCCGGGAGGTGACGAAGCGGTAGCGGGCCACCGCGTTCCCGGTGCGCCGGTAGCGCTGCCAGTCGCGGCCCAGCAGGGGGCGCAGCGCGGGGTCGGTGAGCGCGGCGGACAGCCACTCGCCCCAGGTCGCGGTGACGACGGCATGTCCTTCCCGCTCCAGGCGTGCGCGCACCGTCTCCCAGGACCGGGCGGGTGCGGAGCCGGGCATGTGCAGGGGCGGCGCGGGCACGGTGGTGCTGTCGGCCGCGCCGGGGTGGGGCGTCTGGCTGGGGTGGGGCGTCTCGGTCGGGTGGTGCACGTCGCTCCGGTGGGACACGTCCCGCTCCCTCCTCAGTACGCGGGTGCGCCGCCGTCCAGGGCGCAGTCGCGGTCGCCGCGGCCGCGGCGGGCGAGTTCGTCCAGGACCTGCGTCACGCAGCTTTCGGGTGGTGCGGGCGCGGTGAGGCCCAGCCTTCTGGCCAGCCGGGACAGTGCCAGCACCGCCCAGGCGGGCTCGGCGAGGAAGGCGTCGGTGCCGTCCTGGGCCTCCCAGACGCCGAGCACCGCGGCCGCGCCCTGGAGCAGCGCGAACCGGTCGCTGAGCACCACGGCAGCCGGGTCGAAGACGTCGGGCAGGGCCGTGCAGCGACGGCGCAGTTCGTGCAGTTCGCCGGTGAACGCCTGGGCGAGAGCGGCCAGTACGGTACGGGCGCCGTCGGCGCGCGGAGCGTGGGACAGGCGTTCGACCGAGGCGAGCAGAGCGGCGGTGAGGAGGTCCCCGCCGTCGGCGGCCGACGGCAGCCGGTGCTTGAGCGCGGGCAGGTCCGCGCCCGTGCGGAAGAGTGCGGGTGGCGGTGCGGTGTCCCGGAACCAGGAGTGCGCGGCCAGTGCGCGCAGTTGGGGGACGATGACGGCGTGGCAGGCAGCCGTGCCGGTGTGGCCGAGGCCCGCGTGCGGCAGGTCGCGGACCAGCTTGTCGCGGGCCGCGTGCGCGCTGCCCGGTGAGTGGCCGTGCGTGCCCAGGACGCCGATCAGGTCCTCCAGGTTCTCCCGCAGTACGTCCAGGACGACCTGGCTGAGGGCGGCGGCCGTCAGGGGGGTGCGGCCGGCCGGCAGGCTCAGCGCGCGCAGGGCGACGGTGGCCATGCTGTCGCAGGCGAGCAGGTCGGCGAAGAGCGGGGCCAGCGCGGTGTGCCGCCGCCGGACCGTCCGGGCGTCACGGCCGGCGAACACGGTGTGCGCGGCGAGGCGCAGTACGGTCTCGGCGGCGGCGACGGCGGCGCCCGCGACGAGGCAGCGGTCGAGCTGGAAGGTGCGCAGGGCGAGCGCGGTCCCGTCGCCGGGGCGGCCGAGCAGGGTGTCCGCGGGCAGGGGGCAGTGCGTGAACTCCAGTGCGGACAGCGGGATGCCGCGCAGGCCGGAGGCGGGCGCCCTGGGCAGCGTACGCACGGCGTCGACGGGCAGCAGGCCGGGTTCCAGCAGGAATACGGAACGGCCGGGGCCGGATGCGGTGCGGGCGTGGACGACCCAGGCGCCCGCCCGGCGGGCGTCCCTGACGAGGTCCTTGCGGCCGTGGAGGATCCAGCCGTCGCGGGCCCGGCGGACGCTCGGCCCGCCCCGGATCAGGGCGTTGGCGTGGGCGAGTTCGCCGGGCACGACGGTCAACCGGCCGCCGCCCAGGAGCAGTTGTGCGGTGCGCCGTCGTTGCCGGGCGTCACCCACCGCCCACACGGGCGCGGCGGCGGCCAGCGGTGCGGCGCCGAGGCCGAGGGCGAGATCGCGGCGGAAGACCGGGCGCAGCGCGGCCAGGAGCAGGTCGGCACGGGTGAACAGGCCGCCGGACGCGACCGGTACGCACTCGGCTCCGACGCCCGCCTCGCCGAGCAGGGCCTCGGTGGGCTCCGGGGGCACGCCCCGGGTGTCCGCGGCGGCGAGGGCGGCCTGCGAGTGCGGGTTGGCCGGGTCGCGGGGGTCGCCGAGGAGGGCTTCGAGCCGGGCCGCGCGCTGCCGTGCGGCCGCCAGGGGCCGTGCGCCGCCTTCGGGGCGCCCCGGCCGGGGGGTGGTGAGGGGTGGCCGGTTCACAGGGTGCGGACCGCTGTTTCCGCGTGCCGCTTGGCGCCGTTCAGCACGGCCCTGCTCTGCCCCCGGAGCAGGTCGCGCGCGTGGGCGCGGACCGCGGCGGTGGCGACGTGCGGGTCCTCGCGCAGCAGCACCTGGTGGTGGGCGAAGGCGGTGACGTCCCGTTCGCCGGGCACCACCGACCACTCGGTGGTGTGCGCCTGGAACGGCTCCTGCGGCGCGGTCTCCTTGGCGATGATCCGCAGGGCGTGCGGGAAGCAGACCCGGACCGTCTCGGTGCTGCGCACCCGGGCGCCGCACCGGGTCTCGGCGCGGACGTGCTGCACTCCGGGCCGCTCCTCGGCGACCCGGGCGCTCAGCAGGTGCGGGACGCGGCCCGGCCAGTCGGCGATGGAGCACAGGAAGGAGTAGACGAGTTCGGCGGGGCCCTTGATGCGTACGGACTCCTCGAAGGAGAGCAGCAGTTGCTCCAGCCGGTCCCAGCGCTCGGCGACGGCCCCAAGGCGGGCCAGTTCGGCGGCGCTGCGGGCGTCGGTGGCCCGCACCGCCGCATCGGCGTCCCCGGGGCCGCCCCGGTCGAGGGTCATGTCGTGGTCCAGGGCGAGCCGGCAGCGTCCGCCCGCCCTGGTCTCGACCCGCCAGCTTCCGGTGTGGGACAGGACCGGGTCCGCGGGCGCCTCGTGGTGGAAGTCGATGCGCCGGGCCCCGGCGTCGAGGGTGCGGCGGACCAGGCAGGAGCGGACCGTGCCGTACTGCTGGGTCCAGGCCTGGAACCGGTCGTGGACCCCGTCGAAGTCGAGCCGTTCGACGTGGATGCTCGAACGCAGGAACAGCGGCCAGCGGGGGCTGTCGGCGAGAGTCGCGTAGACCGCACCGGCAGGGGCGTCCACGTCCACCGAGTACGTTCTGTGCTGCACGCGTGCAACCGCCATCGGCCCCGTCTCCTTCCGACGTCCGCTGCGGCGTCTGCGTCGAGGTTCACCGGGAGGCCCGGAGAACCCCTCGAACCTTCCTCGACCGGCACCGGTGCGGACGTGCCCGGAGCAGGGCTAGTGCCGCACGGAGCGCTCCACGATCCGGCAGGCCCTGCCCAGCAGTCGTGGCAGGTCGTCGTCGCGGACGAAGAAGTGGCCGCCGGGCAGGGTGCGGTGGACGAAGCGCCCGTCGGTGAAGGCCCGCCAGCCGCGCACCGTCTCCGTGGGCACCAGCGCGTCCGTGCTGCCGCCGACGGCCAGCAGCGGCAGCGGTACGGGTCCGCCGGTGGCCGGGGCGAGGGCGGCGGCGCGCAGGTCGGCGGCCAGCCGCAGGTCGTCGCGGAGCACCGGCAGGACCAGCCGGTGCCACACGTCGCCCGGCACGGTGTCCTCGGGCACCGCCTCGAACTTCTCCAGCACCCGCAGCAGTTCGTGGTCGGGGGCCTCGGCGGCGGAGATCAGTTCGCCCGCGTCGCCCGGCGGCGGGCAGGCGCCGACGGCCAGCAGGGCCGGCAACGGCAGCCCGGCCGCGTGCAGGGCTCGGGTGAGGGTGTAGGCGATCAGTCCGCCCAGGCTGTGCCCGTACAGGACGTACGGGCCCGCCGGCTGCGGCGAGAACAGGTCGTGCAGGTCGGCGAGGAGGGCCTGACGGGTGGTCACCCGCAGCTCGCGGCGCCGTGCTTCGCGGCCGGGCAACGGCCTCGGCTCGGGGCGGGCCGTGCCGGCCAGGAGGGTGTCCCAGCGGCGGAACGCCGAGGTTCCCGCTCCCGCGTGCGCGAAGCACACCAGCCGTACGCCCCGCTCTCCTGCCGTGTCCGGCCCTGGCTCGTGCACCGTCGTCCTCCCTCTCCGCCTCTTGTGTCCGGGCACCGGCCCTCAGGCCGCGTACAGGTCGAACGTGGAACCCCGCCGGGCGCCGCCGAGCACGTCCAGTGTCGGGTCCACCGCGAGCATCGCCTGGTGGAGCCGCTGGAGCTGCGGCGAGGGCTCGATGCCGAGGTCCTCGATGAGCCGGGTGCGCAGCCTGCGGTAGACGTCCAGTGCGGTGGCCTGGCGGCCGGACCGGTAGAGCGCCACCATCGCCTGCGAGTGCAGGCCCTCGTGCTGGGGGTGACGGGCGACCAGTTCGGTGAGTTCGGCGAGGAGTTCGGAGTGGCGGCCGAGCCGCAGGTCGACGTCGATGCGCCGCTCGACGGTCACCATCCGGCTCTCTTCGAGCCGCATGACGTCGATCTCCAGGATCGGACCCACGCGTACGTCGACGAGGGCCGGGCCCTTCCAGAGCGCGAGCGCCTGCCGCAGCCGGGCCGCGGCCAGCGGGTCGTCGCCCGCCTCGATGGCGCTCTGCCCCTCGGCGACCAGCCGCTCGTACTCGTGGACGTCCACGCTGGACGCGGGGACCTGCAGCAGGTAGCCGCCGTGCCGGGTGGCGAGCACCTCCTTGGCCGCGCCCGGGTTGCCCGGCCCCATGGCAGTGCCGAGCCTGCGGCGCAGCTGGAGTATGTAGGTCTGCAGCGTGGTCAGCGCGCTCTGCGGCAGCTCGGTGCCCCACACCTCCTCCATCAGGGTCGGTACGGGCATCACCCGCCCCGGGTAGAGCGCGAGCAGCGCCAGAATCTGACGCGGCTTGCCGGCCGTCGGAACAATCGAACCCTCGTTGACCTCAGCGCTCAACGGACCCAGAACCTGAATCTGCACGGTTTCCTCAGCTCGTTGTCGAGTTCACATGGATAAAGCCTGCGACGGAGGCACAGTAGCGGGACCCGAGGGGGCCCCTCGAATTCCTTGAGCGCGTATCGAGTCCGTCTCCAACAAGGCACGTCCGCCGATTTCCTGAACTGCTGAGATCCATGATCCCAGCAGGTCGCCACGGCCTGGAGCTGCACGCTCGGCACCTTTCACGCCCCGGATTTTTCGGGCATGCCGAGGAATCACCCTCGGTGAAATTCCGCTCAAGGTGCGCTCCAGTGGAATTCCGGCCGCAGCTGATGCACCGCAGGGGCGAAGTCGAATTCCACGCCGAAGAAACGCGAAGGAGACGCGAAGAGAGGGCGAAGGGAAGGAAAGTTGAAGAGAGGAATACCGGCGGGAAGGCGCGTTTCAGCCGACGCGGTCCCCGTGGAACTCCGCAGCGCCGAGCGGGGCGTCGGGACCGGCCATGAGGATCGACCGCTGCAGCCTGCGCAGGACGGCCGAGGGTTCCAGCCCGAGTTCGCGCGCCAGGGTCTGGTGCAGCCGCTGGTAGACGTCGAGGGCCTCGCCCCGGCGTCCGGACCGGTGCAGCGCCAGCATGAACTGGCCGTGCAGGTTCTCGTGGGTGCGGTAGCGGCCGGCCAGCACGGTCAGTTCCGCCAGCAGTTCCCGGTGCCGCCCGATCCGCAGGTCGGCCTCGATGCGCTGATCGAGGGCGCACAGCCGGGTCTCCTCCAACCGCCGCGCCTCGGTCTCCAGTTGAACACCGCTGTCCACGTCGGCGAAGGCCGGTCCCGACCACCGGGACAACGCCTCGCGCAGCAGCCGGGCGGCACCGGGGAAGTCGCCCGCGTCCATCGCCTGGGACCCCCTGACGACCAGCCGGTCGAACTCCCGGACGTCACTGGTGCCGCCCCCGCTGTGGAGCAGGTAGCCGCCGGGCAGCGTGAGCAGCACGTCCTTGGCGGTGCGCCGGCCCGGCACGCCCTCCTGCCCCTTCTCCTGCCCCTGTTCCAGGGCCGCCGAGATCAGGGACCGCAACTGCAGTACGTACGTCTGGAGCGTGGTGCGGGCGCTGCGCGGCGGTGTGCCCGCCCACAGTTCCTCGATCAGGGCCGGGACCGGGACGACCTGATCGGCGTGGAGCGCGAGGAGCGCCAGCACTTGCCGCGCCTTGGGGGCGGTGGGGGTGATGGAGTAACCCTGCTCCCTGACCGCCAGAGTGCCCAGTAGTGCGATGTCCACGAGATTTCCCCTGTCCAAGGCCATGGATGAGCGACCTCAGTAAAAAACAGGGCCAACGGTTTGTCAACAAGAAACCGACCGCACCGTCCTGTTAGCGCTCACCTCCCCACAGCCCCTTCCTTACTGCCCTCACCTGCACCTTTACTAAACCTCGACACTTCCGGAAAAGCGCGGGATCAGGCCATGATCCATTGACCGCAGGCCGATACCCCGCGCAAACAGACCCTCGGGTCTCCTTTGTGTGGCCCATGCACGCAAAAGTCCGGGCAGGCACGCGTTCGGGCAGGTACGCGTTCGGGCACGCAAGAGTCCGCGCACGCAGAAGGCCCGGTGCCGCGCACGTGCGCGGCACCGGGCCCGGCCTCGAAGCCCTACCGGGGCCCGGTGCCGCCCGCGTCGAGCCGCGCCAGCAGGGGATCGGGCGCGACGGACGGCAGCAGCACCCGCCAGATGCGGCTCACCGTCCCCTCCGAGAGCCACTCCGCGTCCCGCGCACCGAGCACTTCGAGCCCCACGGTGGCGGCCGTCACGGTGGTCGCCACGTCCCGGGCCGCGACCCCCGGGCGCAGCTCCCCCGCGGCCTCGGCCTGGACGAGCTCCTGCTCCACCCAGTCCCGCCAGTGGTCCCGCAGATCGGTTCCGGCCGGGTGGGGCAGCTCGCAGCCCAGGGAGAATCCCGTACGGAGCACCACGTCACGGCAGAGCGCGTCGGCGAGCCGGTGCGTGGTGTCGACCAGCAGCTGCACATGGCTCGCTTCGGCCGGGAAATCGGCGCGGATGACGGCCCGCAGCCTGCTCAGCGCCTCCGCCTCGACGACATCGGCCAGGGCGGCCTTGCTCTCGAAGTGGAAGTGCAGTGCGCCGGCGCTCACCCCGGCACGCGCGCAGATCGCGGTGAGCGAGGCCCTGGAGAAGCCCTCGCGGCCGAAAACCTCCGCCGCGGACCGGATCAGGGTTTCTCGTGTACGCGCCGCCCGCTCCTGTTTGACCATCGACCGCTCCATCACTGCAAGGGGGGGTACCGGGTCCGCCGAAGCGAGGGTGGAGAGGCGGAGAACCACGGCACTTGTCGAAAAGGGCCGGGGTCGAGGCGTACGAGCACACCCCACCACCGCGGCCGCCGCCACGGTGCGGCCCCCCTTGCGAGCCAACATAACAAACCGCACGTGCCGTTTCTACCGAACGGCCGGCCCCGCGCACATCCGCGACCGAACCTCCTCACGGCCCGCCGCCGAAAACGCGGAAGAATGCGCCAGCCTCTCAAGGACCGCTCGAGAAACGCTGGAGGACGGAGGCCGCCGAGCCACACAAGCCCCGCATTCACCGCCTCGGGAACCTGCCCCCACCAGGGCGGACAAGCGAACCGGAAGGGACGCGTCCGGCGAAATCCACTGCTCTGGTACACATCCCGGTCGGTCGATATCTTTCGACCGGACGCCACTCGGACACATCGCGCACCATTCCAGGGGGAGCAGTGCCGGCGAGCACGTTTCAGGACGAACTCAGAGCGTTCGACGCACCGGCGGGAAGGTGCTGCGCGGATTCCGTACTCCGTCCGGACCGCCCCCGTCCCGCGACGCTGACCAGCACCGTCCCGCGCGAACTGGTGCACAGGTCCGCCGTGGCCGAAGTGCTGCTCACCGGCTGGCGGCGGGTGGACGACACCCGCTTCGTGATATCCGCCCAGTGGCCGCGGGGCCACAGCTTCTTCACCCCGGTCGCCGACGGCCGCTACGACCCGCTGATCGGCTGCGAGACCCTGCGCCAGATCGGCATCCTGCTGGGGCACGCGGAGTTCGGTGTGCCGTTCGGCCACCAGTTCCTCATCCAGGACCTCCACTTCGCCGTCCGGCCGCAGCACCTGGAGGTGGGGTACGAACCTGCCGCGCTCAGCATCTCCATCACCTGCACGCAGGTCGTCCGGCGGGGCGAGAACCTCGCCCGCATGCGCTTCGAGGCCGTCTTCCACCGCGACGGCCAGGTCGCCGCGACGGGCGGCGGGTCCTTCTCCTGCCTCGCGCCGAAGGTATACCGGCGGCTGCGCGGCGCGCACCTGCCGGCCGGCGGTCGCGGGCCGTCCGCCCCGGGTCCCCCGACGGCCCCTGCCCGGGTGGGGCGCCTCTCGCCCATGGACGTCGTCCTGTCCCCCACCGACGCGCGCGACCGCTGGCTGCTGCGGGCCGACACCCGCCATCCCGTCCTCTTCGAGCACGCCGTCGACCACGTGCCGGGGATGGTCCTGATCGAGGCGGCCCGGCAGGCCACGGCGGTGGCGCTGGACCGCCCCCGCTACCTTCCGATGAACCTCGCCTGCGAGTTCGCACGCTACACCGAGCTGGCGCAGCCCTGCACGATCGAGGCCCGGCCGCTGCCCGCCCCCGCCCCGGGAGGCGGCCGGAGCGTCCTGGTGACCGCGGTGCAGAGCGGCGTCCCGGTCTTCACCTGCACCGTCACGGCCGCCCCGGACGGGGACTGACGTCCTGAGGGGCGACCTCGGCGGCACCCCACCGTAAGATACGGACTGAGCGGTTTTTTTGGCCACTCGAACCACCCCGAGGAATCAGGAGGCGCCGTGGCCGAGCAGGTCCGAGCCATTCGTACCCGTCGCACGATCCTGACCGCGGCGGCCAGAGTCTTCGAGGTGCACGGGTACCAGGCGGCCACGATCGCCCAGATCCTCAAGGAGGCGGGCACGACCAAGGGCGCCCTGTACTTCCACTTCGTCTCCAAGGAGGACCTGGCCCAGGCCGTCCTGGCCGAGCAGGACCACAGCATCCAGGTTCCGCACCGCGTCTCCAAGGTGCAGGAGATCGTGGACATCGTGATGCTGCACGCCCATCGCCTGCAGACGGACCCGATCGTCCGCGCGGCGGTCCGGCTGACGATGGATCAGCAGTCGGAGGGCCTGGACCGCAGCGGCCCGTTCCTGCGCTGGGTCGGGGTCGGCGTCCCGCTGCTGGAGGAGGCCCAGGCCAGGGGCGAACTGCTGCCCCACGCGGTGCCCTCCGAGACGGCCGCCGTCATCGTGGGCTCCTTCGCCGGCATCCAGTCCATGTCCCAGGCCATCTGCGAGTACCGCGACCTGGTCACCAGGGTCTCCGCCATGCTGCGGCACGTGCTGCCCAGCGCGGTGGCCCCCTCCATCCTCGCCTCGCTCGACCTCGCCGAGAGCCGGGGCGCCAGGGTCTACGAGGAGGCCGTGCATGCCTCCCTGGAGCAGCAGGCGCACACCGCCCGGACGCAGGAAGCGCTCGACACCGTCGGCTGAGGGCCGGGGCCCGGCCCTTCCCGGCGCCCCGTCAGGGGCGGCCCGTCCCGGCGTCCTCGGCGACGTACGCCGACAGTGCCGTGCCCAGGTCGCCGCCGTCCGACGTCCAGGCCAGGTAGCCGTCGGGCCGTACCAGCGCCGCCTCGTACGCAACGTCGGGTACGGGTGCGGCGCGGACCACTTTCAGCGTCCGGCCCCAGGCGCGCGCCCGGTCGAGGTGGCGGGCGCCGGCGTTGCCGAGGAGCAGCAGCAGCGGTCTGCCGTCCTGGAGCAGTTCGACGACGTCGGTGTCTCCCGTCTCCGTGGTGAGGGCCAGGTTGGCCAGGAACGTGCCGGCCGCCGGGCCGCCGTCCCCGGCGGGGGCGGGCAGCACCGTGTCCTGGGCGCTGATGAGGTCGCCGAGACGGCGTCCGCTCTCCTGGCCGGTGAGCAGCAGCGAGCGGAACACCCCGCGCAGGGCGTCGAGTTCGGGCCCCGGGCGCATCAGCGCGAGCTGGGCCCGGGTGTTGTCGATGACCTGCTGGGCCGACGGGCGGCGTTCCGCGTCGTAGGTGTCGAGCAGTCCGGCGCCCGCCCTGCCCCGCACCGCGAGCGCCAGCTTCCAGCCCAGGTTGAGCGCGTCCAGCACTCCGGTGCTCAGACCCTGTCCGCCGATCGGGAAGTGCACGTGCGCCGCGTCGCCCGCCAGGAAGACGCGTCCCGCACGGAAGGTGCGGGCGAGTCGGGTGACATCGCTGAACCTGTCCAGCCAGCGCGGCTGTGTCATGGCGATCTCCCGCCCGGCGATCCGGGAGACCTCCCGGCGCAGTTCCTCCAGGGTGGGCGGTGTGTGCCGGCCTGGGTGCGCGCCCCGGCAGTCGAGTGTCCGTACGTGCGTGTGGCCCCCGGCGTCGCGCTTGGCGACGATCCAGCCGCGTGCGGTGTGCTGCCAGCCGTCGGGCAGCGCTCCGGGGTCGGTGAGGGCGACGGCGCCCATCAGGGCGGACACCGTGGCCGGTCCGGTGTCGGAGGTGATGGCCGCCTGTTCCCGCACCGCGCTGCGGGCTCCGTCGGCCCCCACCACGTACTGCGCCTCGACGCGCACCCCGCGGCCGTGCGGGCCCTCGGCCTCGATCCGTACGCCGCCGTCCCGTTCGGCGACCTCGGTGACCCGGTGCCCCCGCAGGATGCGGGCGCCCGCCGTCCGGGCCCGCTCCTCGAAGCCCCTTTCGAGCTGTGCCTGGGGGTACTTGAGGAGGGGCTGGGGTTCCCGGTCGGGGGCGGTGATCACCAGTCCCGGCAGGCCCGCGAAGTGGAAGGGCAGGCCCCTCGCGCCGCGGGCGGGACCTGTCGCGGGGCCGGGCAGGTGGCCCCGCCTGGCCAGGCACTGCACCGCCCGCGCGTGCAGGGTGTTCGCCTTGGGCCGCTCGCTGACGTCGTCCCGTGCTTCCAGGAGTACGGTGCCGACCCCGTGGCTCGCCAACTCGGCTGCCAGCAGCATGCCGACGGGTCCTCCGCCGACCACCGCCACCTGCGTACGCAACCGACCGTTCTCCTGCACAGCGGCGCCCCCCTCGGCCCTCGGCACGGTGCGGAATATACCGGTCGTCCGGTTTCTTTGCCATCCCGAGAGGTGCCGAAGCGTCTCCGCCGCCCCGCTAGTGCACCCCCTTCGGCTGCCGCTCCGGCGCGAACGGGTTCGGCTCGTCGTCGGCGAGTACGCCCACGAAGGGGTCGCCCTCCCCGGCGAAGGTGTAGGCGCCGCTTTCGATCCTTTCGATCAGCCCGCGGGTCCAGCGCACACCGGCGTCGGCGGAGTGGACCCACAGGTTCATGATCTCGCCGATGTGACCGAGCTGTTCGGGCCCGGCCTCCGGCGTGTAGTACCCGGTGACGGCGGACCGCCACTGCTCCAGCCCGGAGACCCGCTCCTTCAGCAGGGCGATGGCCTCGCCGCGGGGCAGGTCGACGATGAAGCCGAGGCCGGCGGAGAGGTCGTCGGACTTCTGCTCGTGCGAGCTCAGGGCGTCGCGCAGCAGTCTGAAGTACTCCGCGGTGCCCTGCTCGTTGAGCTCGTACTCCACGCGGGGCGGGCCGCCTGCGGTGCTCGGCGCGATCTCGTGGGCGATGAGCAGCCCCTGCTTCGTCATCTGCTTGAGGGCGTGGTAGATCGAGCCCGGCTTGGCGCTCGACCACTCGTGGGCCCCCCAGTACTCAAGATCATTGCGCACCTGATAGCCGTGCGCCCGTCCGTGCTGGCGGACCGCGCCGAGAACCAGCAGCCGGATCGGTGACATGGGCGTCCTCCTTCTCCTCGTACACAGTTGTGCCCGGATGAGTTCTATCCAAGTTTGACTAGTCCCAAATCTACGGTACCTTCATCGCGACTAATCAAGTTTGACCAAACGGTGGTGAGGCCCTATGGTGGCATCACTAGTCAAGTTTATCCACTGACTGAGGAGGGCGCTTTGTCTGACCGCGATCTGGCGATCGTCGTCGAAGGCCTGCGCAAGAAGTACAAGGACAAGCAGGCTCTCGACGGCCTCGACCTCACGGTGCGGGCCGGGACCGTCCAGGGGATCCTCGGCCCCAACGGCGCCGGCAAGACCACGGCCGTCCGCATCATGTCCACCCTGCTGCGCGCCGACGAGGGACGCGTCGAGGTGGCGGGCATCGACGTGCGCACCCGCGCCGACGACGTGCGCTCGCAGATCGGGCTGCTCGGCCAGAACGCCGCCGTCGACGAGGAACTCAGCGGCCGCCAGAACCTGGAGATGTTCGGCCGCCTCTACCACCTCGGCGCCCGGCGCGCCGGAGCGCGGGCGGCCGAGCTGCTGGAGCAGTTCGGCCTCACCGAGACCGGCACCAAGGCCGTCAAGCAGTACAGCGGCGGCATGCGGCGGCGACTGGACCTGGCCGCGTCGCTGATCTCCCGGCCGCAGGTGCTCTTCCTGGACGAGCCCACCACCGGGCTCGACCCCCGCGGCCGCACGGAGGTGTGGAACGCGGTGCGCTCCCTGGTGGGCGGCGGTACGACCGTACTGCTGACCACGCAGTACCTGGAGGAGGCCGACCAGCTGGCCGACCAGATCGCGGTGATCAACCGCGGGCAGGTCATCGCCGAGGGCACCGCCGACGAACTGAAGACCAAGACCGGCGGCGACCGCATCGACGTCATCCTGCACGACGTGGCGCAGCTGGAGCGCGCCGCCGCCCTGCTGCCCGGCGCCGTGGACAAGGACGAGGACCGGCGGATGGTCAGTGCCTCGATCAGCAACCGGATGGCGGCCCTGACCGAGACGGTACGGGCGCTGCAGGAGGCCGGCATCGAGGCGGAGGACATCGCCGTGCGCCGGCCGACCCTCGACGAGGTCTTCATGCACCTGACGAAGGAGGAGGCGGCATGACCGCGACCCACCACGCACCCGCCACGGCCCCGGTGAGCACGACGCACGGGAGTGGTTCCAAGCTGAGCTGGGCGCTCGCCGACTCCTGGACGATGACCCGGCGCGAGCTGGCGCACTGGGCGCGCCAGCCCGTGCAGGTGGTCGTCGGGCTGGTCTTCCCGGTGATGATGCTGCTGATGTTCGGCTTCCTGATCGGCGGCGGCAAGGGCGTCGAGGGGGACTTCACGTCCTACCTGGTGCCCGGCATGCTCACCATGACCATGGCCTTCGGCCTTGAGGCGACCATGCTCTCGGTCACCCAGGACCTCGGCAAGGGCGTCATCGACCGGTTCCGTTCGATGCCGATGAACTCGGGCTCGATCCTGGTGGGCCGGAGCATCGCCGACATGTTGCAGTCGGTCGTCGGTCTGGCGGTGATGATCGGCGTCGGCGCCGCGATCGGCTGGCGCTGGAACAACGGCTTCGCCTCCTTCATGGGGGCCGTGGGCCTGCTGCTCCTGCTGCGGTTCGCGATGCTGTGGATCGGCCTCCACCTGGCGATGGTCGCGGGCAAGCCGGAGATGGTGCAGGCCGTGCAGATCCTGGTCTGGCCGATGGCCTTCCTCTCCAACGCCATCGCCACGCCCGCCTCGATGCCCGCCTGGCTCGGTGCGGTCGTCGAGTGGAACCCGATGTCGGCGACGGCCACCGCGGTGCGCGAACTGTTCGGCAACCAGAGCGCGGCCGGCGGCTCCTGGGCCGCGACCCACGCGGAGCTCCTGGCAGTGGCCTGGCCGCTGCTCCTGGTCGCGATCTTCTTCCCGCTGGCGGTCAAGAGGTTCCGGGACCTCAGCCGCTGACCCATGACCGGCCCCCCGGCCCTGCCCCCCGTCGGGGCCGGGGGGTCGCTTCCCGCGGTGCCACCGCCGTACCGCCCCTTCGGCCGCACCACAGCCTTGGAGAAAAC
The DNA here is from genome assembly GCF_044751045.1 of Streptomyces sp. NPDC088745. Taxonomy (NCBI): domain Bacteria; kingdom Bacillati; phylum Actinomycetota; class Actinomycetes; order Kitasatosporales; family Streptomycetaceae; genus Streptomyces; species Streptomyces sp. NPDC088745. Next base: position 39,517 of record NZ_JBIVLB010000017.1, on the reverse strand, counting down.
AGGAACATGCCCCACACCTCCGCCACGTCCTCGCCCGTGCCGCACGCCGCCGACAGCCACGACCTGATCCGCGTCCACGGTGCGCGCCAGCACAACCTCAAGGACGTCAGCATCGCCCTGCCCAAGCGCAGGCTGACGGTGTTCACCGGGGTCTCCGGCTCGGGCAAGAGCTCGCTGGCGTTCGCCACGATCGCCGCCGAGTCCCAGCGGCTGATCAACGAGACCTACCCCTCGTTCGTACAGAACCTGATGCCCAGTCAGGCGCGGCCCGAGGTCGACGTCCTGGAGGGGCTGACGGCGGCGATCATCGTCGACCAGCAGCGGATGGGCTCCGACCCGCGCTCCACGGTGGGCACCGCGACCGACGCCAACGCCATGCTCCGCATCCTCTTCAGCCGTCTCGGCGACCCACACATCGGACCGCCGAGCGCGTACTCCTTCAACACCGCGTCGATCAGCGGAAGCGCCTCGATCACGGTGGCGGGCGGCGGCAACAAGACGGAAACGGCCGACTTCAGCCGCACCGGCGGCATGTGCACGCAGTGCGAGGGCCGGGGCACGGTCTCCGACATCGACCTCACTCAGCTGTACGACGACTCCAAGGCGATCGCCGAGGGCGCGTTCACCATCCCCGGCTGGAAGTCCGACAGCTGGTGGACGGTGCGCACGTACGCCGAATCCGGCATCCTCGACCCGCACAAGCCGATCCGCGAGTTCACCGAGCAGGAGATGCAGGACTTCCTGTACCGGGAGGCGACCAAGGTGAAGGCGGGTGACTCCACCGTCACCTACGAGGGACTGATCCCCAAGATCCAGAAGTCGTTCCTGTCCAAGGACCGGGCGTCGATGCAGCCCCACGTACGGGAGTTCGTGGACCGCGCGGTCACCTTCACCACCTGCCCCTCCTGCGAGGGGACCCGGCTCAGCGAGGGGGCCCGCTCCTCGAAGATCGGGCAGATCTCGATCGCGGACGCCTGCGCGATGGAGATCCGCGACCTGGCGAAGTGGGTGCGCGACCTGGACGAGCCCTCGGTGGCCCCGCTCCTCGACGCCCTGCGCCAGACCCTCGACTCGTTCGTGGAGATCGGGCTGGGCTATCTCTCGCTGGACCGGCCCTCGGGCACTCTCTCGGGCGGCGAGGCGCAGCGCGTCAAGATGATCCGCCACCTCGGCTCCTCGCTCACCGATGTGACGTACATCTTCGACGAGCCCACCGTCGGGCTGCACCCGCACGACATCCAGCGGATGAACGACCTGCTGCTGCGGCTGCGCGACAAGGGCAACACCGTCCTGGTCGTCGAGCACAAGCCGGAGACGATCGCCATCGCCGACCACGTCGTCGACCTCGGCCCCGGGCCGGGCTCGGCGGGCGGCACCATCTGCTTCGAAGGCTCGCTCGACGGGCTGCGCGCCTCCGACACCGTCACCGGGCGCCACCTCGACGACCGGGCCGCCCTGAAGGACACCGTCCGCACGCCCACCGGGGCGCTGGAGATCCGCGGTGCCACCGCGCACAACCTCCAGAACGTGGACGTCGACATTCCGCTCGGCATCCTCACCGTCGTCACGGGTGTCGCCGGTGCCGGCAAGAGCTCCCTGGTCCACTCCTCCATCCCCGCGGGCAAGGGCGTCATCTCGATCGACCAGAGCCCCATCCGTGGCTCCCGGCGCAGCAACCCGGCCACGTACACCGGTCTGCTCGAACCGATCCGCAAGGCCTTCGCCAAGGCCAACGGCGTCAAGCCCGCCCTGTTCAGCGCGAATTCCGCGGGCGCCTGCCCCACCTGCAACGGTGTCGGTGTCATCACCACCGACCTGGGCATCATGGCCGGTGTCTCCACTCCCTGCGAGGACTGCGACGGCAAGCGGTTCCAGGCCTCGGTCCTCGAACACCGCCTCGGCGGCCGCAACATCAGCGAGGTCCTCGCGATGTCGGTGACGGAGGCGGGGGAGTTCTTCGCCGCGGGCGAGGCCCGGCTTCCGGCAGCGCACAAGATCCTGGAACGCCTCGTGGAGGTCGGGCTCGGCTACCTCAGCCTCGGCCAGCCGCTCAACACGCTGTCCGGCGGCGAGCGGCAGCGGCTGAAGCTGGCCACGCACATGGGCGAGACCGGTGGCGTGTACGTCCTGGACGAGCCGACCACCGGGCTGCACCTGGCGGACGTCGCCCAGCTCCTGGGCCTGCTGGACCGGCTCGTGGAGTCCGGGAAGTCGGTCGTCGTCATCGAGCACCACCAGGCGGTGATGGCCCACGCCGACTGGATCATCGATCTGGGCCCCGGCGCGGGCCACGACGGCGGCCGCGTCGTCTTCGAGGGCACCCCCGCCGACCTCGTCGCCGCGCGCTCCACCCTCACCGGCGAGCACCTGGCCGAGTACCTCGCGGGGGCCGCGCAGGACGACCGGGCGTAGGGCGGCTCCGTGCCGCGGTCCTCGCGGGGGCCGCGGCACACCGTACCGGTGCACATCCGACAAGCGAAGGACAGGTCTGCTCGCGGGGCCGGCACGCACCGGCCCCCGCCACCCAGAGGGGATTGCCGTGACCGTACAGACATCCGGAACGTCCGAGGGACGGGAGCGGACCGGCCGGAACACCGTCCGCGCGTCTCGCGCCCGTGCTCGCGCGGTGCGGTCGTGACGACGGTGCTGCAGGAGCACGAGGCCTGTGAACGGGCCCGCACCCGCCTGACCGAGGCGGGCGTGTGGGACGTCGAGGGCGACCTGACCGCACTGCGAGCACGTTTCCTGACCGAGGAGTCGCCCCTGGCGCTGGCCCGCTTCGAGACCGCGGTGGCCGAGCGCTGCCGTCGCATCCCGCTCGGGCACCTCATCGGCGCGGTGCCCTTCGACGGTCTTGAACTCGTCGTCGGGAGCGGGGTGTTCGTGCCCCGGCACGAGAGCACCAGCGTGGTGGAGTGGGCGGCGTCCGAGGCGACGCTGCCGCGCGGCGGGAGAGTGCTGGACCTGTGCTCCGGCGTCGGGGCGCTGGGTCTGGCCCTGTCCAGGCGCCGCCCCGACGCGTCGGTGACGTGCGTGGAGCGCGACGACACCTGCTTGCAGTACCTGGCCCGCAACGCGGCACGCAACGAGTCGGTGCTGGGCCCGCTCTTCGTGCAGGCAGCCGATCTCACCGAGCCCGGCTGCCTGGACGCCCATCTGGGCGTCACCGACGTGGTCATGGCGAACCCGCCCTACGTCTCCCCGCTGTGGCGGCTGCTGCCCGAATGGTCCGAGCACCAGCCGCGGAGCGCCGTCTACAGCGGGGCCGACGGCCTCCTGCTGATCCGGCGCATCGTCGAGCTGTCGGCGGCGGTGCTGCGCCGGGGCGGGTGGCTGGCGATCGAGCACGACAAGGCACAGCCGGAGCAGGTGGGCGCGCTGCTGCGGGGCGACTTCTTCGAGGAGGTCACCACGCTTGCCGACACCGCGGGCGAACCGAGGATCACGGTGGCGCGGCGGGCCGGGTGAGCGGGGTGGGTCGTACGGGGTGAGGTCCGGGGACCGTACGGCGGTGACGGCTGAGCGTCGCGGACCGTACGGCGGTGACGGGTGCGCGCTGCGGATCGGATCGTACGGCAGCACCCGCCGTCAGCCGGACCGGAAGGCCCCCAGGTGGTCGGCGGCCCAGGTGCGGAAGTCCCCGGCCGGCCGGCCGAGGAGTGCGGGGGCCGTGCCGTCCACCTCGCTCTTGCCCCCCGCGCGCCCGCGTTCCGCGCTCTCCACCAGCGCCCCGGCGATCTCCGCGGAGTACCGTGCGGTCAACGCGGTACGCGCCTGCTCGACGTCCAGTTCCTCGAACCGGAGTGCACGGCCCAGCAGTTGGGCCAGTTGCCGCGTCCGGTCGACCGCACTGAGTGCCTCCGGCCCGGTCAACTGGTAGGCCATGCCCTCGTGTTCGGCCTTTTCGTGCTCGGCCCCGGCGAGCACCCGCACCGCCACCTCGGCGACGTCGCGCGGATCGACGCAGGCGTTGAGCGAGGTCCCGTACAGGGCCCGGACGGTGTTGTCCGTACGGATCGAGCGCGCCCAGGACAGGGTGTTGGACATGAAGGCGCGCGGGCGCAGCAGGGTCCAGGCCAGGCCGCTGTCGACCAGCAGTTGCTCGTTCCGGCGCTGCCACCGGGTGATCAGGTCGTCGGCCCCTTCGTCGGCAACCGCGGCCGCCGACAGCTTCACCACGTGCCGTACCCCGGCCGCCGCCGCCTCCCGCAGGAAGACCGCGTCGCCCGCTGCGGAGGGCACGGACAGCAGCAGGACCCGGCGCACTCCGCGCAGGGCCCCCGCCAGCGAGCGGGCGTCGGTGAAGTCGCCGCGGACGATCTCCGCCGACGCCGGGGCACCCGAGACCCGTGCGGGCTCCCTGGCCATGACACGCACCGGCAGTCCGGGGGCCAACTCGGGGAGCCTGCGGAGCACTTCCCTCCCGACGGTTCCGGTCGCTCCGGTCACCAGCAGCACGAGGTCGCCCTTCCGCCCAAGACTTTCCGCCCACAGACCTTCCGTGGCGACGCGACCGAAGTGATCCCGAGCGGTCCGAGTTGATCGGATCAGCGGAACCGGATCAAGGTCCAGACGATATCCGGACAACGGGAGGCACACAAGGAAGCCACCCGTGCGGTCCTCCCGCGCTAGCCCTTGTGCGTCAGGGGCGTCGGGGGCAGGCCTTCCAAGTCCCGTACGAGATCGATCACTTCGTTGATCGACTTGATGCTCTTCTGCGACAGTCCCGCGGTGCCCAGGGCGACATGCTGAACCTGGGCGTCCCGGAGCACGCCCAGCATGCCGGGGTCCACGTCGACGGTCTTGGTCACGGCGTCGTCGAAGAAGTACGCCGGGGACACGCCGAAGAAACGGGCCAGGCCTTCGAGGTGACGCAACGTCGGGTTGGCCCGCTGGCCCTTGCGCAGCAGCCAGATGTAGCTGCTGGAGATCTTGACGCCGTTCGCGGAGATCGCGCGGGCGACTTCCTCGGTGCTGTACGGAGCGTTTCCTGCTGGGACGACGACACTGAACAGATGGTTCAGTTTGTCGGCCAGCGATGAGCCCACCTCATCGCTTGCAGTGGTCACGGGGTCTCCCCTCTCGCACACATCACTTTATTCATCGTGCGGTGCGCGCGTCGAGTTCTGGAACAACGGGCACGGGTTGACTGCCCTGCCGCGCATTGCCTAGCGTGACGCTTCATCAACTGATGTGGACGTTGCGCCTCCAAGGTTTGCCATGCCAGTCGGAATCGACTGGCTGACGCGGCTGGCGAGGCCTTCGCGTTCTGACTGGGCTGGGGGGCAGGCCGGTGGGTGCACCTTGAAAGCTCCCGCTTCGGACCCATCGTCACCGGCAAGCGCGCACACGGGCGCGGAGCCGACGCGCTTCGACGCCCAGGCTGCCGCGCAGCAGACGTGCTTCGAGACCCAGGCGGCTCCGCCGCAGACGCGCTTCGACCCCCAAGTCGCCGCGCCGCAGACGCGCTTCGACGCCCAGGCTGCCGCGCAGCAGATGCACAGGCACCTGAGCAGTCCCGCGTCTCTCCCGCCGGTGGTCCGCTTCCCGTCGGCCCCTCTCGACGCGCAGTCCGCTCCGGCGGCCGCGACTGGCGGGTTCATGCCGGACGCGCTGACCGACCGGGGCAACGCGAAGCTCTTCGCCCGGCTGAACGCGCACCGGTTCCGCTACGTCCTGGGCATGGGCTGGCACATCTGGGACCAGTACCGGTGGAAGCGGGTCGGCGGTACGGAGGCCGCGGTGTGGGCCGCCGGCGACATGGCCGAGGGCATCCCCGAGCACGACCCCTACAACCGGTTCGACGACCGTTCCATCGCGGCACACCGCCGGTATTCCGCCTCCACCTCCGGGATGAAGGCGATGCTCTACCAGGCGCAGGCGGCTCCGGCCCTCCGGCTGGACCCCGGCCTCCTCGACGGCGACCCCTACGCCCTGTGCACCCCGGCCGGCACCGTCGACCTGCGCTCCGGTGAACTGCGTGCGCCGGACCCGCTCACGGACATGCACTCCCGTGCCACATCGGTGGCTCCGCAGAAAACGCCGACCCCCCGCTGGCACCGCTTCCTCCATGACACCTTCGGGGACGACGAGCGGGGTCTGGAGACGATCCGCTTCCTGCACCTGCTGCTCGGCTACTCGATCACCGGGGACGTCGGGGCGCAGGTCCTGCCGTTCCTGTACGGGCTGGGCGCCAACGGAAAATCGGTTCTGCTGGAGGTGCTCACGAGCCTGCTCGGGGACTACGCGAACGCGGCGCCCCCCGGCTTCCTGATGGAGAAGGGGAGGTTCTCCGAGCACTCCACGGAACTCACCGAACTGCACGGCAGACGCATCGTCGTCTGCTCCGAACTCAAGCCGAACGACAAGTTCAACGAGGCCCGGGTCAAGCTCCTCACCGGCGGCGACACCATAACCGCCCGCCGGATGCGGCAGGACTTCTTCACCTTCACCCCCACCCACAAACTCTGGCTGCTGGGCAACCACCGCCCCGAGGTCGGCACCGGCGGGTACGCCTTCTGGCGGCGCATGCGGATCATCCCGTTCGAGCGGCAGGTCCCCAACGACCGCAAGATCGACAATCTGGCCGCCGAGCTGGTCCACGACGAAGGCCCCGGCATCCTGTACTGGCTCATCGAGGGAGCCATGCAGTACCTCGCCACCCGGGACCCGCTGACGGGGCCCGCCACGGTCCGGGTGGCCACCGCCGCCTACCAGGCCACCGAGGACCACATCGGCCGCTTCCTCCAGGAGTGCTGCCGGCGGGGCAACGGCCAGGAGCTGCGTGTCGAGCAGAAGCTGCTGTACGAGACCTACGGGCGCTGGTGTTCCGAGGAAGGCATCCGCCCCTCGACGAGCAGGGCCTTCGCGAGCCGTATCCGGCAGGAGATCGGCCTGGCCTCCCCGTCCGGAATGATCAAGAACAACGTCACGAAGCTCTACCCGGGGCTGGGCCTGCTCGGCGCGTACGCCCGCACCCGGGACCAGGCCCCGTAACCGTCCGTCCCGGCCCCGTCCCGGACATCCTGGCTGCTTGCCCGACGCCGGCCCCGTCCTGCTGGGGTTGACGCGACCGTTGGGGTTCACGGGACCGACGGGACCGACGGGACTCAACCTGCCGTTATGAGCCACTGAGCACTGCACGCTCCTTGTGGCTTCCTCATGTGCGCGCGCGTAAGGACACAGGGGCTGTGCGGCTGATAAGTGCAACCTTGAGTCCCGTCAGTCCCGTTCAGGCCGCCGCGTATGCGTTGACCTGGGCTTTTGGTGACGGGACCGGCCCGGCGGGACCGGCCCGGCGGGACCAGGGCCGCCGCGACCGGGCCGCCCGCCCTCCGGCGCGCCACACTTCCGGCAAATCCGTGGGCGAGTCCCGTCGGCCCCGTTCAGCCCCGTGAGGCCCCGTCAGCTCCGTTCAGCCCCGTGGGCCGGCTGATCCGGGAGGGGCTCCGCCGTGACGGCGCGCCGCAGTTGCTCCATCCTGGTCGGCATCGGTTCCCACCCGCGCTCTCCGGCCATCACCCAGTTCAGGGCGGTCATTCCGCGGGCGAAGGCCTGGGTCAGGCCTTGCGGGCGCAGGGTGATGCCCGGCGGTCCGGCTTTGGTGGGCACCAGGGTCACCCACAATCCGGTCTGGCCCCCCTGCAACGGCCCCGAGTCGATCAGTTGCCGTCGAACGTCGAGCCAGCGTCGTACGGCTGCCTGCGCCCCCTTCCCGAGGGCGTACCACTCGACTTCGGGCAGGGGATCCACCGTGTTCCGTGCCGCCACGATGCGTTGGCGGGTGGCTTCGGAAACCTGGTGGCGCTGCCCCCACAGCACCGCGCGTACGGACGCGGGGCCGGCCTCGGCGAGTTCGGCGATCTTCTCCGCCTGGTTCGGCGGGCCCTTCTGCTGCCTGCGACGCAGTCCCACGGCCCGCTCGCCGGAAGCCAGGTCGGTCAGTCGCAGGGCGGCCAACTCGCCGGACCTGGGGGCGGCCGCAAGCACGATCGCGACCATGGCCAGCAGCCGCGTACGGTCTTCGAAGGTCAGCGCAATGCCGTCCCGCTCCAGTGGCCCCGCCGCGGCCAGGTCCGCCAGCCGCGGGTAGAGCGTGCCGAGTGCTTCCGGGCGCACCGAGGGCTTGAGGTCGCTCTGGGGTATCGACGGCAGCCACACATCCGTACGGTCGGGTGCCGCCAACTGGGAGAGGATCTTCAGGCAGTCCCGGACGATCCGCTGTGTCGCGAGCGGCAGTTCGGCGGGCCGCCCGTGCTCCGGTGCGAGCTTGCGAAGGCTTCCGTCCTGAGCCAGCTCCCAGAACGTGCGGAGCGCCGGAGTGGTGAAGAGCTGTGCCGCCGTACGGTGGGCGTGTTCGGGGAACTGTCCGTGGCCCAATGCCCGGTCCCACATCCCCACGACCATCCACAGCTGACGGGCACGTCCCTGGGAGACCTTCACCGGAACACCGACCGGCCCGATCACGGGTTCCCTGGCTTCCCAGAGCTCGGCACTGCGTGGTGCCACGCGCATGAGAGCTTCGGCCAATTGGGACACGGACCGTACCCGGTACGGATGTTGCTGCATGAGCACCTCCTGACCCACCCCATTCTCCTTACCCCTCTCCCCCTCTCCCCCACTCCCCAGTGACGTTTCACCTGGACGGTGGGCCCAGGGGGAACGCGGAGCGTTCCCGGTGAACAACGGAGTTGTTCATGGGCCGGCGGAGCCGGCCAGGGCTGGCCGCGCGGAGCGCGGGAAGGCTTTCCGCCGCGTAGCGGCGGCGCGTCGTGTCGGCGGAGCCGACCGCGCGCAAGAAGGAGGGAGCTGTCCGACACGACCGGGCTGTCCCCCGGCGGAGCAAGGTCATGTTATTTAAAGAGGAAATCGCACACGCTCCCGCCTGGGCCGCGGAAGGTCACGTCTCGACCGCCCCCGGCCCTGCGGCGATCCTCAGCTCGTGGTCGAAGACGTCAGTTGCACACGACGTTCGGCCGCGCCGGCAGGCAGCGTCCAAGCGGTGTCGAACGGGTGGAGAAGCTGCGCGTCCAGCTCCCCCGCGCCGAGGGCTCGGCCCTGCCTTCGCCGTCCTCGCAGCCGAGTTCCTCGGCACTGCGTCACCGCTCACCAGGTGACCGCCCCGAAGGCCGACGCGGATGCGGCCTCGCTCTCCCGGGGGGGGCGGGGCATCGGGAGGGCTGATCCCCGAGGGAGCATCACCCGGCAAGGCCCACGCAGAAGCCGCGCACCAGCCCGTCCCACCCCGCCGCGCGACTTCCACGTGGGCGTCCACGGCTGAATCAACGCATGGACAGGTACTACAGCGTCTCGCCGGGAATGGCCAGATAACTCTCACGGAGCAGCCTCAACACCTCTTCCTCGCCGGGCAGTTCGACGTCGTCCACTGCGGCAACAGGGCGCACGCCGATGCTCGTGTTCGTCGCGAACGCCGCCACCGCGGCTTTGGCAGCCGTCAGGGAGACATCGGCGACCCGATGATCGTGGTGTCTTTGGAGCAGGGCCATGGTCACTCCGGGCAGCACCGGGGCCTGCGGCCAGATCACGGTCCCGGAGTCATCGACGAAACCCACGTTCCAGGTGCTGCCCTCACTGACGAACCCGTCGCGGCCGACGAACAACGCATCGTCGAATCCGGCGGTCTGCGCCATGCCGCGGGCGTGCAGGGACCCGAACAGACCCACGTGCTTGACCTCGGGGAGATCGCGTTCGTACGGCACGCTCATCACCCGCAGCGGCGTCGTGGGGAACTCCCCCGCACCCCGTACGGATACCAGGATGCGCGGGTGGTCCGCGTCCGCCGGGCGCCCCAGGTCGACGCCGGGGTCGTAGACCGTCACGCGCACGGTGCACGGTCCGCTCCGTCCGTCCAGGCACTGACGGGCGTAGTCCCGGACGCGTTCGCGGTCCAGCTCGGCGCCCCACACGATGCGGCAGTCCTTCACGAGGCGTTCCAGGTGGCGGGAGAGACCGCGGACCCGGCCGTCGGCGTCCACGCGCATGGTCGTGAAGTGGCCCATGTTGACCAGGGCCAGGGGGAGCAGATCGTCGGCGGACACGGGTCTTCCGTTCAGCGTCATCATGCCGCTCAGCATGTCAGGGGGGTGAAATGCCGTGCACAGGGGTCCTGTTGGGGTTCTTCGCTCCCGCGCGCCGTCCGTCGGCCCGCGGAAAGTCCCTACGGGTTTCACTAGCCCGGCGTCCGTAGCCTCGAAGCCTGGTGACGGGTGAGGGGTGAGGTCATGGTGTCGAACGGGTCGACGGGCGTGCACGGGCTGCTGGCCTGGGTCGGCGACCTGCATTCGCTGAACTCCGTGCTGGCGTGGGAACCCGTCCCGGACGCCCCGGCCCGGAGCCCGGCGGGGGTCGGACCGACGGCCGACACCCCGCAGTGGGCCGCCGTCCTGACTGGCTGCTGGCCGCGGATGGACCGTGCGGTGTCCGTTCCTACCAAGACAGGTTCCGCATGATCGAGCGCGTTCTCCCCGGGTCGGCAGTCGGCGTCGAAACGTTCGGCGACCTGACCGATGCCCTGCTGCATCCGTTGGAGGCCTTGGTCGTACGGCAGGCGACCGGTGCCCGGCGGAGGGAGTTCGCCACCGGGCGGTGGTGCGCGCGGCAGGCGCTGATCGGGCTGCACGTCCCCGAGGGGCCGTTGCTGCCCGGTCGGCACCACGCTCCCTGCTGGCCGTCGGGTGTGGTGGGGAGCATCACGCACTGCGCCGGGTACCGGGCGGCTGCCGTGGCGCGCAGCTCGGAGGTGCGCATGCTCGGTGTCGACGCCGAACCCCACGCGCCCCTGCCCGAGGGGGTGCTGGAGAGCATCGCGCTCCCGGAGGAGCAGGCGATGGTGGACGAACTGGGTGTCGTCGCACCGGACGTGCACTGGGACCGGCTGCTTTTCAGCCTCAAGGAGACCGTGTACAAGGCATGGTATCCGGCGACCTCCCGCCGCCTGGAGTTCGAGGACGCGCGCATCTCGATCGACGCTCCCGCCTCGACGTATTCCGCACGCGTTCTCGTGCCTTCGCCGCTGCGGCAGTCCGGGCGTCCGCTCGACCGGCTGGACGGCCGCTGGCTGGTCAGCGACGGCCTCCTGGTGGCAGCGCTCGCGGTGCCCGCGGAGGACGCGGCCAGGGCGGCCGGGCCTTGCGGCACCGACTGCTCCCGGCACGCCCCGGCAGCGACTACTTGACGAAGTCCTCGACCACCCTGGGGGGCCACACGCCCACCTTCAGCACGCCCATGGAGTACGCCCGCGAGACCAGCGCCGCCCGGTTGGGCACCCGCAGCTTGCGGAACAGGCAGGTGACGTGGTACTCGACGCCCTGGCGGCTGAGGTAGAGGCGAGCGGCGAGCGGCACGGTCGAGACGCCGGCCGCGATTCCTTCGAGTATCCGGGCGTCGACCTCGCTGAGCATCTTCTTCCGGCTCGGCATGACATCGATGTCTACGGGCTCGTCGGAGGTCATCATCACCCAGATCGCCGACACGTCCGGGGTGCTGCTGCGCACCGCGCAGGCCGAGAGGGAGGCCGTGAAGGCCTGGCCGTCGCGTCCGACCGCGAGCATCTCACCGGTGAAGCGGTCGCGTCTGCCCTCGGTGAGCCCGGAGAACTTGCGCAGCAGCGGTTGGTGCGCGCTGGGATGCACCAGATCGGCGAACGGGCGGCCGCAGGGCTGCGCCGAGTCCCCGCCGAACCGTGCGAAGAACTCCTGATTCGCCTGCTGCACCGTCAGGTTTCGGTCGAGGCAGACCATGGAGACACCCGGTTGGTCGAACAGCGGCCCCTCCCCGGGCGGGATCATCGGGGCGGCCAGGCCCTGCGCCGTGGTCTGCGGCGCGTGTGTCGGCGCGAGTACGGAAGTCGCCATGGAAATCTCTGTCCTTTCATGGCGTGAGATGGTGCGAAACGACTGGGTGAAATCCCCCTGAGTCCATGCGGTCCCGATATCGAGGGGACCTGCCAGAACTGAACTCTGTTGAGAACGTTAATTAGTTGACTTCACACCGGTCAACGCTCCGGGGCCGTCGGCGGTCAACACTGTGGTCCTCGCGCCGGAGGGTGCGGTACGGCTTCCGCGCTTCGGTGGTTCGGTACGGTACGGTCCCGTCGCACCGCAGGTCAGCAGAGCGCAAGGCATATGGCGGGGCCTCCGGGTGCCGAACCGGGCGGGCCACCGAAGCGGGTGCGCCGGGCACCGCACCATGGGACGGGGACCGCAGTGCACCGCACCGCTCAGGCACGCGCGGAAATCTTCCCCGCACCCGCCATGAGGGCGAGCAGTTGTACGCGTCCTGAAATCCCCAGTTTTCGATAGGAGTTCGTCAGATGTTTCTCCACCACTCGGCAACCGACGCCGAGTTCGGCGGCGATGGCTTGATTGGTCAGACCGCTGCCCGCCAGAGCGACCACCCTCGATTCGGTGGGGGTGAGGGTCGGTTCGGGCTGCGGGCCGGCCGGACCGGGCCGGTCCTGCTCGGCCTTCCAGGGCACCCCGCAGGCCATGGCGAGCGTCGCTGACTCGCACTGCAACTCGCGCGCCTCGGCACCCACCCGCACCGCACGGGCCAAGGCCCGCAGCGCCCTCGCCAGTTCCAGCTCGTGGGCCGACCCCCGCAGCACATGCACCGCGTCGCGCAGCAGAGCCGTACCCTCGCTGCCGCCACGCAGGCCGCCGCGCAGTTGCTGGGCGCGGCCGATCGCGACGGGCGCGCCCAGGATGCAGGCCTGCGCGTACTCCTCCTCGGCGAGCGCACGGGCGGATTCCAGGTCGCCGCGGCGCTGCATGAGCCGGATCGCGCGGGGCCGCCACGGGAACAGCACCGGGTTCCGCCAGCCGACCGCCTCCAGTCGGCGTCCGCAGGCGAGAACGGTGTCCAGCGCCACGGCGAACTCGCCGCGCGCGGAGTGCGACTGAGCCTCCGTCAGGCGCAGCAATGTGGTGCAGACCAGGTCGTCCGCCGTGCGCCGGCCGCCGGCTCCGGCCCGTACCCGCTCGCCGAGGGCGATGTCCCCGGACTCCAGGGCCACGGCAGCGAGCGCGGCGACGGCGCTCGCGGCGCTGTCCCCGTGCCGATCGCTCATGGCGTACTCGAAGGCCGACTCGGCATGCTCGCGCGCGTGCGTCAGCCGACCCCTGGCCAGAAGGACCGTGGCGAGTCCGACGTGGCTCACGGGGTCCGTCGCTTCACCGGCCGTGCGCCGGTGACGCTCGCGGGCGGCCAGCCAGTCGGCCAGGACGTCGATCCGGTCGGCACCGGTGAACACCGCCGTCAGCAGCGGCAGTACGGCCGGGACTCCGGGGCCGGTGGCGGGCACCCGCTCCAGGACGCGCGCGGCCTGCCGGGCGGCCTCGTGCGCGGGCAGCCGGCCGCTGAGTGCGGCCGCGTGCAGGAGGACGGCGAGGAGCTCGCGTTCGGCGCCCGTACCGACGGCCGGTTCCTCGGGCCGCTCGCCCAGCCGGCGCACCGCAGCGGCGAGTTCGGCGGGGTCCTGCCGGGCGCTGTGCCGCAGCCGGGCCTCCAGCCGCAGGGCCGTTCCGCGTGCCGGGTCGGCAAGCCGGTCCGCGGGGCCGAGGCCCGCGGCGGCCTGCCGGAGGATCTCGACGCCTGTGGGGCTGACCGCAGAGAGGAAGTCCGGTGCGATCCGCAGTGCGGCAGCGGCCCGGTCGTGCGGTGTTTCCAGCAGGGCCACCGCCTGGCCGATGTGGCGTTCGCAGGCGGCGCTGTCGTAGGCGTTCTCCGCCGTCGCCAAATCGATCAGCAGGAGCGCGCGTTCCTCGCCCTGCTCGGGGCTGTCGAGCAGGGGGCGCCGCAGGAAGCGGGCGGCCTCCTGCGGGGCTCCCCGGCGCAGGGCCGAGTCCGCCGCGGTGCGCAGGACGGTGCCGGACCAGCCGTCGCCGAGGGTGTTGGCCGCCAGGAGCTGGACGGCGACCTCCTCGGCCGGGTGTCCCACCTCGTGCAGCAGCAGGGCCGCACGCGCGTGCCAACTGCCGTACTCTGTCATGGACATGATAGCCTTGGCCGCGTCCCTGACCACCGGGTGGACGAAGTCGGGAACGCCCTCGGCCGCGAGCAGTCCGAGCCGGTGCAGGACGCCCAGGGCGCAGGACTCGCCGACCTCGTCGAGGCCGGCCAGCCGGCCGGCGAGCCCGGGGGCGGCCGTCCCGCCGAGTACCGCCATCGCGGCGGCGAGATCGCGGACCGGCGTGGCCTGCGCACGCAGACAGTCCGCGAGCCGTTCGCGCAGCGGCGCGGGTCTGAGCGCCGCGACCGCCCCGGCCTGCGTCGCGCGGGGCCGCGCCCCGGCGGCGTCCAGAGCCGGCAGCAGCGCGCGCAGGAATACCGGATTCCCGCCGGACGCCCGGTGGCAGGCCCCGAGGAACTCCTCCTCACCGCTCTCGCCGAACTGTTCGCGCACCAGCTGTCCGGTGGCCGCGGACGACAGTGGGGCCAGCCGCGTCACCTGCGTGGCGGCATCGGTCACCGCGCACACCAGCGGGTGCCGGGCGCGCGGGTCACCGTCGCGCAGGGTGCAGACGAGGACCGCCCGCACGTCGTGCAGGCGGCCCGCGAGGTAGGACAGGAGCTCCAGCGACCGGGCGTCGGCCCACTGGAGGTCGTCGACGAGGATCAGAAGGGGCCGTGCCCGGCCGAGCCGGGTCAGCAGCGTGCGCAGGTCCGGCAGGATGGAGTCGAGCGGCGCCGACGGATCGTCCATGCCTGCGGGCAGCAGGTCTTCGGGGCGGGGGCCCTCGTCGGGCGGGAAGGCGGGTGCTTCCCCGGCCGGGGCGTCGTACCCGGCCAGGGCGCCGGGCGGCACCGGCGCACCTGGCTCACCCGGATCGCCGGATGCGTGAGAGGCATCCAGATCGTCCGAAGCGTCCAGGGTCAGGCTGTCGAAGAGCTGGTGCACCACGCCGAAGGCGAAGTCCTGTTCCATGACCGCCGCATTGGCGCGCATGACGCGCACGTGCTGGACGTCGAGCCGTCTGGGCAGCTCTCGCAGCCAGCTGGATCTGCCGATGCCGAGGGGTCCGGCGAACAGAAGGAGCGAGGACCTCCCGTCTGCCGCGGCGTGCAGGGCTTCCTGCACCGAAGCCGTCTCGGACGTCCGTTCGAGGAGCATGGGTCATCGTCCTTCCATGTCGCGCACGAGCACGCGGAGTTCTTCCCGGCCGCCGATCCGCAGGGTGCGGTAGACCCGGCTCAGCCGAAGCTCCACGGCGCGCCGCGAGAGGGAGAGGAGCGCCGCGATCTGGGTGTTGCTGTGTCCGTGGGCAGCGAGCGTCGCCGTCCGGGCGTCCGGGGGCGACAGCTCGGTCCAGGCGGCGGGCGGGGCGGCGCCGGGGCGCAGTCCTGGCGACAGCTCCGCCCCGAGCAGCCGGGCGCTCCGGGCCATCGGGCCCCCGGGGTGGGTGGCGGTGAGCGCCCTGAGTTCGGCCACGGCCGCCGCGGCGGCGGCTCTGCTGCCGTCCTTCGCGAGTTCCGCCGCGGCCAGGTCGGCGAGCGCGCGCTGGTAGAGGGGGCCCGCGGGCCCGCGGCCGAGCAGGCCCGCCGCGTACCGGGTACGGGCCGGGCCGTCGTCGGCAGCCGGTGCGGCATTCAGCTCCGCCCAGCCGACCGGGCCCGGCGCGCCCCATCCGCGGGCCAGTCGAAGCTCCTCCGCGGCCAGCCGGTGCGCCTCGGCCGCCCGCCCGGTGGAACGCAGCACCCGGGCGGCGGTGGAGCGCCAGGGCAGCACTGCGGGGTTGACGTGGTTGCGGTGCAGGAGCAGGCGACCGCATTCACGCAGCAGGTGCACGGCCTCGGCGGGGTCGTGGGCGGCGCACACCAGGGCTTGCGCGAAGAGGAGCTGCGGTCCGTACGCGCTGTGCCGGGCGGCTTCGGGGACCGGTTCGGCGGCGGCCGCCGCGGCCCGGGCGGTGTCCCCGCGTTCGAGGTCGACAACGATGCGGACGGCTCGTAACTGGGCCGTCACGACGTGCGGTGTGCTCGGTGCCGGCAATGCGCGTTCGGCGGCGTCGATGTCCTGTTCGGCCGCCGCCAGCAGGCCGCGGAGCAGGTTGAGTTCGGCGCGTGCGGCGAGGATGCGGGGGACCGCGACACGTCGTCCGTCGGCTCGTGTGCCGGTGAGCAGAGCGCTCAGTCCCGCGTCGGCCTCCTCGTGGTCCCCGGTCAGACGCAGCGCCTCGCAGGCCGCGAGGTACGGCAGGACCAGGGCGTCGCGCGCCGGCCTGGCGAGGGCGGTGCGGGCGAGGTCCCGCGCCGTCGTCAGCCCCTCGCCGGCCAGGGCCAGTTGCCGGGCACGGGACCCGGCCTGGACGGCGCAGGCCGGGTGGGCGGGCAGCGGGGGCATGCCGGGGACGAGGTGTTCGGCGTGCTCCCGGTCGGCGGGATCGGCCGCCCAGAACAGGGCGACGAGGGCGCGCTGTTCCTCGCTGCCGGCTGCCGGACGGGCCTCGGCGGCGGCCCGGCGCATCCCGTCGGTGTCTCCCGCCGCCAGCCCCAGGTCCAGCGCGTGCAACCGTACGGCGGGGTCCGTGCGCAAGCGGGTCCGGGCGAGCGCGGCGAGCCGCCGGACGCCCGCCTGCGGCACGGTGAGGAGTTCGGCGCCGGCCAGCTCGAGTGACGTACGGGCGTGCGCCTCCTCGTCGAGCGGTTCGTGCAGGGCGCGGGCCAGGAACGCCGCCGCCCGGACGTGGTCGCCCGCGTGCCGGGCCGCCGCGCCGGCGCGTTGCAGTACCTGGGCGCCCCAGAGGGCGTCGACGGGCCGGGCGTGCAGCAGGAGCGTGCCGACCTCCTGGTCGGTGGCGCCTGTCCGGTGGGCGAGGCGGGCGGCGGCGGCGTGCAGGCGGGCGCGTTCGGCCGCATCCGTCCCGGCCAGGACGCGCAGACCGGCCTCGGCGCAGATGCGGGGGTCCGCGCCGGTCGTGCGGACGAAACCGGTGGCGTCCAGGACGGCGCGCAGCCGGGTCTCCTCCAGGTGACCGAGTCCTGCGAGGGCGCACACCGCCGGGAAGTCGAGCACCGGGCCGGCGACGGCGAGGACGCGCAGCGCGGCGACCGTCTCGGGCGGCAGGCCGCGCAGCACCCGGCCGATGTGGTCGTCCAGCACCACCCGGCAGGCCGCCTCCAGTTCGGCGGTGCGGGAGGCCAGTGGAGGGTGGCCCCGGCGGGTGAACTGCCGCAGCGCCGCGTGGAGTACGGCCGGAATCGCCGCCGATTTCCGCAGGGCGGCGGCGGTGAACTCGGGCTCACCCTCGGTACCGCAGACGGTGCGCACGGTGCGGGCGGCGTCCGCGACGGTCGGCGGTTCCAGGAGCAGTGGGTGGGCGCTGTCCGGATCGGGGGAGGCGGAGACCAGGCCGCGCCAGCCGGGGCCGCGTACGGCGGTGTCGCTGCCACTGGCCAGCACCGCCAGCGGGGCGGTGGCGGAGCGTCGTACGAGGGCGAGGAGGAAGTGGAGGGAATCCGGGTCGGCCCATTGGGCGTCCTGCACGACCAGCAGCAGGGGCCGCCGGCGGGCGGCACGCAGCACCGGGGCCGGTCCGCCGTGGGCGGGCGCACCGAGGCCGTTGAGCAGTTGGGCCGCCACTCCGTGACGCATCCGGGACTCGGAGGGAACCGCTCGGGCGCTGAGCACCCGCAGGCCACGCGACCGGGCGAGCCGGGCGGACGAGCGGGCCAGGGCGTTCTGGCCGTGGCCGGGGCGTCCGGTGAGCGTGACGACGCAGGAGCGTCCGTCGGCAAGGCCGTCGAGCAGGTGGCTCAGGGTCTCCTGCTCACGGCTGTGGTGCGGTAACAGACCGGCGGCACGCGACGGTTCGGGTTCCGGTGCGGCGCTGCGGAAGTCCGGAGCGGCGCGGCGGGGCGGGGTGGCCGATGGTGACATGGAGGTGACCGGGTTCCGGGGGTCGGTGGCGGGTGAAGGACGCTGTCGGCGCGGACTCCTGCGGTCCGGTGCCGGAGTCAGCCGCCCCAGGCCCGTGCGCGGGCGGCCGGGGCGCGGAGGGTGGCGGCCAGGGCCGCCCGGCGCTGGACGCCCAACTTGCGGTAGGCGCTGGTGAGATGGGTCTCGACGGTGCGCAGGGTGACGCACAGCGACTGGGCGACCTCCCGGTTGCTGGCGCCGTTCACCACGAGGCCCACGACCCGGCGTTCGGCTCCGGTGAGCAGGTCCTCCCGCGCGCCGGTGAGCTCCGGCATGCGCCCGCCCGCGCTGAGGAGCAGCCGCCGCGCGTCGGTGGCGAGGGGCAGCGCGCCGCAGGTGTGGGCGAGGTCGGCGGCGGAGCGCAGGTGCGACCGGGCCTTGGCCCGCTCCCCCTCGGTCAGCAGGCGGCGGCCGAGGGCGAAGCCGGCCCGCGCGTGGGCGGTGCGGGCGGGTGAGGCGGCCAGTGCCTCGACGGCCTCCCCGAGCAGTTCGAGGCCCGCCCGGCCCGGGGTGATGACGCCGCGGGCGAGGGCGGCGGTGCCCAGGGCGTGGGCGGTGCCCCAGCGCCGGGCGAGTTCGCCGCCGTACTCGGCGTGGACGTGTGCCTCCTGCGGGCGCCGCAGGGTGGCGAGGAGGTGGCAGGCCTCGGCCCACCAGGGGGCGAACACCGGGTTGGCGAGGCCGGCTTCGCGCTGTGCCCGGCCGCAGGCGAGCAGCAGGCGCAGCGCCCCCTCGCGGTCACCGAGGGCACGGCGGACGCGGGCGCGGACCATCAGGTGGAGGTGCTGCTCCACGACGGGCCCGGCCGGCGGCTGCGGGTCGGTCCCGGCGAGGAGGTCTTCGGCTCGGGCGGCCTCGCCGCTGTCGCACAGGGCCGCCGCGAGGACCAGCCGGGGCAGTACGAGGCGTGACGAGGACGGGCCGGCCGCGGTGAGGGCCGCGCGGGCGTCCGCGGTCGCCTCGGGGATCGCGCCGGTGCCGTGCAGGACGAGGCCGCGGGCCGACAGGGCGAGGGCCTCGGCCCAGCCGCCCGTCGTCTCGCCGGCCCCGGTCACCGCCTCGTTCAGCGCGGTGAGGGCTTCGACGCTCTCGTCGGCGAGGGCGAGCACCGTGCAGGAGGTGAGCACCGGCCAGGAGGCGCGGGGGCCGGGGGCGCCGACCGCCCGGCGGGCATGGTCCTTCGCGGTGTCGCGCGCGGTGTCGTAGAGGGCGGCTGCCAGGGCGCTGACGGCTTCCGCATCGGCCTCCGGGGACGCCGGGCGGGGCGCGGGCGTGCGGTTCTCCGCGGGCGGCGCCGGGGCGCCCGTGCGTTCGGTGCAGCCGGTCAGGCGCAGGGCTGCTTCCAGGGCCAGGGCCCGTTCCCGCAGGCCGGGCGCGCCGGTCGCGGAGCGCAGTTCGGCCAGGACCCGGGTGGGGGCGCGGCCGGGGGGAGGGCTCTGCCCGGCGGCCAGGCAGGCGGTGGTGTACCGCAGGGCCGCGGCGGCACGCGTCCTGAGGTCGGGGGCCCGGTCGAGGGCGTCGCGCAGCAGATCGCGGGCGGCGTCCGGGTCGGCGGGCACCAGGAGGCCCGCGAGGCGGAGCCGCAGCGCGTGGTCGTCGGGCGTGGCGTCGAGTACGCGGCGCAGGTAGCGCGCGGCGTCGGCGGGGGCGCCGCGCTCCTCGGCGGCGGTGGCGGCGTCCGTCAGCAGGGAGGTCATCCAGGGCCGGGGGGTTCCGGGGATGGCCACCAGGTGTCCGGCGACCTCTTCGGACGGGCGGCCCGCGTCACTGAGCAGTTGGGCGGCCCGTGCCCGGAGCCGGGTCAGCGCGGGGGCGTCGAGCGGTTCGAGGACCGCGGCGCGTATGCGGTCGCTCGCGAAGTCGGTGCGGCCGGGGGCCAGGACCTCCGCCTGGCGCAGGATCCGGACGGCGTCCTCGGCCTGGGCGGCGGAGACGTCCGCCAGTGCGGCGACGTGGTCGCCCGGTGCGTCGCCGAGGACCGCCATCGCCGTGGCGACGGCCTCCACCCAGCGGGGTCTTCTCCCCAACAGGCTCCGGACCGAGCCCGCTACGAGGCGTCCGCCCAGTTCGCCGGCGTGCCGGGCGCCGTCGAGGTCGGGCCGGACGCCGGCGTCGCGCAGTTCCGCGACGAGCCGGACGGCGGTGCCGGGGTTGCCGCCGCTGACGTCGGCGAGCCGTGCCGCGAACGCGGGTTCGACCGGGCAGCCGAAGGCGTCGCGGGCGAGTTCGCCGACCGCGGCCGGGCTCAGCGGCCCCAGGGGCACGGTGGTGCACGAGGGGTGGGCGGCGAACCGCGCCCATGGGGTGCTGTCGGCGACCGAGGCCCCGGTGCTGCGGGTCAGGACGAGCAGCAGGGGCAGCCCGTCCGCCCTGCGCAGCAGGAAGTCGAGCCAGCGCAGCGTGTACGCGTCGCACAGGTGGGCGTCGTCCAGGGCGAGGACGAGGGGATGGCGTGCGGCGAGGTGGGCGGTGAGACTGTACAGGCCCTGGAGCACCGGGTAGTCGGCGTCGAGCGCGAAGGGCGGGCGGTCCGTTCCCGGCATCAGCGCGGGCAGTGCCCGGCGGGCGGTGCCCCGCAGCAACGGGTGGCCGGGGGCGCCCTCCCCCACCAGGCCGAGCGGACGCAGGAGGGCGCGGACACCTTCGTACGGGACGGTGGAGGCGTCCTCGGCACACGTTCCGCGGAGCGCGGTCAGGCCCCGTGGTCCGCCGGGATTTCCGTCGCCGTCGCCCTCCAGAAACGCGGCGAGGAGACTGCTCCTGCCGATACCGGGCGGTCCGGTCAGGACCACGATTCCGGAGTGCCCGGCGCGGGCCGCCGCGGCCCGCGCGGTGAGCACAGCGATTTCTCCGGCGCGGCCGAATACCGCTCCGCTCGTGCCTGACGACCCTGATTGGTCAGACAAAGACGCCCCCTACATGGAACGGAAAGAGCCGAACCCCCATCAGGCCCAATTTCCGCGGGAATACGAACGATCATCCTGTGGCAGCGTACCGGAGTCAACCGGTCCGATACGCGTGGAATCCAGCCAAGGACAAGAAAGACAACGCTGCCTTGACGGAACCGAACGGCCCGCCGAACAATCCGCTCCCCACGCGCCCCGCCCCGGTCCACGGGCCCCCGGCCGCCGAGTCTAAGGATTTCCCGGTACGGGCCGTGAGACCAAGTAGGGGTGAAGCCAACACCACCGGACGATGCCCCCAGGAGCGCGATGAGTCCCACCCAGAGCACCGCGCAGCGGCCCGTCCTCTTCGTCAGCCTGCCGGAGAGCGGCCTGGTGAACCCGCTTCTCGTCCTCGCGGCCGAGCTCTCGCGGCGGGGCGTGCCCGATCTGTGGTTCGCGACCGACGAACCCCGGCGTGCCGACGTGGAGGGCCTGACGGAAGGCTCCGGCGTCGGGTTCGCGTCGCTGGGGGAGGTCTTCTCCGAGCTCTCCGCGGTCAGCTGGCCGGACGAGGTGTACCGCGAGGTGACCCAGGCCTCGCGCTTCAGGGCGCACCGCGCGGTGGTCCGGCAGTCCTACCGGCCCGATCTCCAGGCTGAGAAGTTCAAGCGCCTGAATTCCGTGGTCGAGAAGGTGCGGCCGGCCCTCATGGTGGTCGACTGTGTCGCGTCCTTCGGCATCGATGTGGCACTCACCCACGACATTCCGTTCGTCCTCAGTGTTCCCTTCCTGCCGACGAATGTCCTCACTTCACTCAATCCCTTCGGACCGTCCGGGACTCCCCGCGACTTCCCCGTTCCGCATTCCGGTTTCCCTTATCCGATGAGTTTTTCCCAACGGGTGCGCAACGAGCTGTTCAAATACCGCACCCTCGGCATGTTCTTCCATCCGGCCATGGGCAAAGTACTGTCCGAGGACGCACGTCTGCGCAAGGAACTCGGCCTGCCGAAACCCAGTCCGATGACCAGGGTCGACCGGGCCGAGCTGGTGCTGTGCAATTCCGTCGCCGAACTGGACTATCCGTTCACCGTGCCGGAGCGGATGGAGCTGGTCGGGGCCATGGTGCCGCCGCTGCCGGAGGCCCCGCGCGGCGAGGACGACGGGGGGCTCGCCGACTGGCTGGACGCCCAGTCCTCGGTGGTCTACATGGGCTTCGGCACCATCACCCGGCTCACCCGGGAGCACGTGGCCGCGCTGGTCGAGGTGGCCCGCCGCCTCCAGGACCGCCATCAGGTGCTGTGGCGCCTGCCCTCCGAGCAGCAGCACCTGCTGCCCGCCGCGGACACGCTGCCCGGCAACCTGCGGATCGAGAGCTGGCTGCCCTCCCAGCTGGACGTGCTCGCGCACCCGCACGTGCGGGTGTTCTTCACCCACGGCGGCGGAAACGGCTTCAACGAGGGAATGTACTTCGGCAAGCCGATGGTGGTGCGACCGCTCTGGGTGGACTGCTACGACCAGGCGGTGCGCGGGCAGGACCTCGGTCTGAGCCTGACCCTCGACCGGCCGCGGGACGTCGACCCCGAGGACGTCGTCGACAAACTCACCCGGGTCCTCGGCGAACCCGGATTCCGCGAACGCGCGGAACGCATCGGCGCCCTCCAGCACGCGGCCGGCGGGCGCGCAAGAGCGGCCGACCTGCTCCTGAAGCTGCCCGCGCTGTCCTGACCCGTCCCCCTGCCCTCCCCACTCAGACCGAGGACGACATGTCCATCAAGTACCCCGTTTCCCGGCCCAGTCTCAAGGGCCGGGAACTCGCCTACGTCACTGAAACGATCACTGACGGCTGGATATCCTCCCAAGGGCCGTATGTCCGGCGCTTCGAGGAGGCATTCGCCGCGTACTCCAAAATCGCGCACGGCGTCGCCTGTTCCTCCGGAACCACGGCCCTGACGCTGGCACTGCGCGCTCTGGGCATCGGCCCCGGCGACGAAGTGATCGTTCCGGAATTCACCATGGTGGCGTCGGCCTGGGCCGTCAGCCACACCGGCGCGACCCCGGTGTTCGTCGATTGCGCCGACGATCTCAACATCGACCCGGCGAAAATCGAGGAGAAGATCACCAGCCGGACCAAGGTGATCATGCCCGTCCACGTCTACGGCCGCCGGTGCGCCATGGACGCGATAATGAATATCGCGCACGACTACAACCTGCGCGTGGTCGAGGATTCCGCGGAGGCGCACGGCGTCCCGCCGGTGGGCGACATCGCCTGCTACTCGCTCTTCGCGAACAAGATCATCACCTCGGGCGAGGGCGGCATCTGCCTCACCAACGACCCCCGGCTGGCCGAACAGATGGCGCACCTGCGCGCGATGGCGTTCACCGAGGACCACAGCTTCCTGCACAAGAAGCTGGCCTACAACTTCCGCATGACCGCGATGCAGGGCGCCGTGGCGCTCGCCCAGGTGGAACAGCTCGATGACTTCCTCGCCCTGCGCCGCGAGATCGAACACCGTTACGACGAGGGCCTGAAGGACATTCCGGGCATCACCCTGATGCCGCCGCGCGACGTCCTGTGGATGTACGACCTGCAGGCGGAGCGCCGGGACGAGCTGCGCTCCTTCCTGGCCGCCGAGGGCATCGAGACCCGGGTGTTCTTCAAGCCGATGAGCCGGCAGCCCGGCTACCACGACCCCGTCTGGCCGTACCTCAACGCCAGCCGGTTCAGCGAGAACGGGCTCTACCTGCCCACGTACACCGAACTGACCGCCGAGGACCAGGAATACGTGACCGGCAAGGTCCGCGCCTTCTACGACGCGGCCTGAGCCCGCGCCACCACCGACGGAGAACGAGGGCCATGACCGGCACCGCCGAACCGAAAACCGTCCCCTTCCCGCTGCGGGTACCGGGCGAACCGTTCCCCCCGCCCCGCTACGAGGAGTACCGCCGCCGCGAGGGGCTGGTGCCCACCCAGTTGCCCAACGGCAGCCGGGTCTGGCTCGTGACCCGGCACGCGGAGGTACGCGCCGTCCTGACCAGCAAGAAGATCAGCGCGAACCCCGACCGCGAGGGCTTCCCGCACATCAGCGACACCATGGGCGTGCCCCGCCAGGAGCAGATCCCCGGCTGGTTCGTCGGGCTCGACTCGCCCGAGCACGACCGGTTCCGCAAGGCCCTGATCCCGGAGTTCACCGTGCGCCGGGTGCGCGCGATGCGCCCGGCGATCGAACGCACCGTGGACGAGCTGATCGACCAGATGCTCGCCGCGGGCGACTCCGCGGACCTGGTGGCGGACTTCGCGCTGCCGGTGCCCTCCCTGGTGATCTCCACGCTGCTCGGCATACCGCCCGTGGACCGCGACTTCTTCGAGTCACGCACCCGCACGCTGGTTTCCATCCGCACCTCCACCGAGCAGCAGCGCGACACCGCCGCCAAGGAACTGCTCCGGTACATCAACCGGCTCGTGGGCATCAAGGCGCAGTGGCCGGGCGACGACCTGATCAGCAGGCTCCTGGCCACCGGCGGCATCAGCGCCCAGGAGATGACCGGCGTGCTGATGCTGCTGCTCATCGCCGGTCACGAGACCACCGCCAACAACATCGCCCTCGGGGTGGTGTCCCTCCTCCTCAACCCGCAGTGGATCGGTGACCAGCGGGCGGTCGAGGAGACGCTGCGCTTCCACTCGGTGGCCGACCTGGTGTCCCTGCGCGTCGCCGTGGAGGACGTCGAGATCGGCGGCCATCTGATCCGCGCGGGCGAGGGCGTCATCCCGCTGGCCGCCGCCGCCAACCACGACGAGTCCGCGTTCGCCTGCCCGCACGCCTTCGACCCGGCCCGCACCGAACGCCACCACGTGGCCTTCGGCTACGGCGTGCACCAGTGCCTGGGCCAGAACCTCGTCCGGACCGAGATGGAGATCGTCTACCGGCGGCTCTTCGAGCGCATCCCGACCCTCGCACTCGCGGTGCCGGTGGAGGAACTGCCCCTGAAGTACGACGGCGTCCTGTACGGGCTGCACGAACTGCCCGTCCGCTGGTAGCCGTTGCCCACCGTCCGCCCTCCCGAAAGAGAACCGATGCGCATCACCGTGGACTCCGAGCTCTGCGTAGGCGCCGGACAGTGCGTGCTGTCCGCGCCCGAGGTGTTCGACCAGGACGACGACGGGCTGGTCGTGGTACTCGAACCCCACCCGGCCCCCGGCGAGCACGACACCGTGCACCAGGCGGGCGATCTGTGCCCCGCCCACGCCATCACCGTCCACGAGGACTGAGCCCGCCCGGCGGCCCGCGCCGCCGCCCGGACCCCGTACCGCCGTTTCCCAGAAAGGACCGCACCTTGAACAGCACGGACCACTCCTCGGCCCTGTGGCTGCGCCGCTTCCACCCGGCCGCGGACCGCCCCGTCCGGCTGGTCTGCTTCCCGCACGCCGGCGGCTCCGCCAGCTTCTTCCACCCGGTGTCGGTGCGGTTCTCCTCCGCCGTCGACGTCATCGCCCTCCAGTACCCCGGCCGACAGGACCGTCGGCACGAGCCCTGCGCCCCGGACCTCGCCACCCTGGCCGACCGCATCGTCGACGAACTGCTGTCCCTGGACGAGAAGCCCACGGTGTTCTTCGGCCACAGCATGGGCGCCGTGCTCGCCTTCGAGACGGCCTGGCGACTGGAGCACAAGGGCGTCCACGCGCCGAGGTCCGTCATCGCCTCCGGGCGCCGCGGCCCCTCCACCGTGCGCACCGAGACCGTGCACCGCCGCGACGACAACGGCATCATCGAGGAGCTGAGGCTCCTCAACGGCACCAACCCCGATCTGCTCGGCGACGAGGAGATCCTGCGGATGGCGCTGCCGGCCATCCGCGGCGACTACGAGGCCATCGAGAAGTACGAGTGCCCGCCCGACCGCACGCTCCGCTGCCCGATCACCGTGCTCACCGGCGACGCCGACCCGCGCACCTCGTCGGCGGAGGCGCTGGCCTGGCAGCAGCACACCGAAGGCGCCTTCCGGATGGAGGTGTACCCCGGCGGTCACTTCTTCCTCACCGACCACATCAGGGCCGTGGGTGACGAGATGGCACGCGAACTCGGGATCCTGTGATGCGCACCCTCCTCGTCGACAACTACGACTCCTTCACGTACAACCTGTTCCACTACCTCGCCGAGATCAACGGCCGGGAACCCGAAGTGATCCGCAACGACGACCCCGTCTGGCGGGCGGGGCTGCTCGACGGGTTCGACAACGTGGTGCTGTCTCCGGGGCCCGGCACCCCGCACCGCCCGGCCGACTTCGGTCTGTGCGCGCGGATCGCCGAGGAGGGCCGGCTGCCGGTGCTGGGCGTGTGCCTCGGGCACCAGGGCCTGGCGCTCGCGCACGGCGGTGAGGTCGGTCCGGCCCCGGAACCCCGCCACGGGCGGACCTCGGCGGTCCGGCACGACGGCACCGGACTGTTCGAGGGCATCCCCGACCCGCTGGAGGTGGTGCGCTACCACTCGCTGGCCGTCACCTCGCTCCCGCCCGCCCTGGAGGCCATCGCCCGCAGCGCGGACGACGGGGTGGTGATGGCGCTGCGCCACCGCGCCCTGCCGCTCTGGGGCGTGCAGTTCCACCCCGAGTCGATCGGCACGGACAGCGGACACCACCTGCTGGCCAACTTCCGTGACCTGACGGCCGCGTACGGCCGGCGCAGACGCACCCCGGCCCCCGCCGCCACCCCGGAGCAGGCCCCGACCGCCCCGCCGCGGACGGCTCCGGTCCGCAGGCTGCGGGTCCTGGCCGAACAGCTCGACACCCGCTGGGACGCCGAACCGGCCTTCGACCGGCTCTTCCGCACCGGCGAGCACCCCTTCTGGCTGGACAGCAGCCGCACGGACGCCGTCCTCGGCCAGATCTCGGTCATGGGCGACGCCTCAGGCCCCCTGGCCCGCACCGTCACCGCCGACGTCGGCGAAGGCACCGTCAGCGTCACCGCGAACGGGCACACGCACAGCGTCCGCAGTCCGTTCTTCGACTGGCTGGAGCACGACCTCGCCGGGCTGCGCACCGAAGTACCGGAACTGCCCTTCGAGTTCGCACTGGGCTGGGTGGGCTGCCTGGGCTACGAACTCAAGGCCGAGTGCGGCGGCGAGACCGCCCACCGCTCCCCCGACCCGGACGCCGTGATGGTCTTCGCGGACCGTGCCGTCGTACTGGACCACCGCACCGGCACCACCTACGTCCTCGCGCTCGTCGAGGACGGCGACGAGGCCGCCGCCCGCGCCTGGCTGCGCGGCACCACCGCCGAGCTGGCCCGGCTCGCCGGGCGCACACCCGAGCCCTGCGCGCCGCCCGCCGGGCTCACCGGAGCGGACCTGCGCCCGCGCCACGACCGCGACGCCTACCTCAAGCTCATCGACGTCTGCCACGAGGAGATACGCGCGGGCGAGACGTACGAGGTGTGCCTGACAAACATGATCGAGGCGGAGACCTCCCTCGACCCCTGGCACGCCTACCGCCATCTGCGCCGGGCGAGCCCGGCCCCATTCGCCGCCTTCCTCGGCTTCGGCCCGCTGGCGGTGCTGAGCACCTCGCCCGAACGGTTCCTGCGCATCGACCGGCAGGGCGCCATGGAGTCCAAACCCATCAAGGGCACCCGGCCGCGGCACCCCGACCCGGCACAGGACGCCCTCCTCGTCGCCGACCTCGAACAGAGCGAGAAGGACCGCGCCGAGAACCTGATGATCGTCGACCTGGTGCGACACGATCTCAGCCGGTGCGCCGAGGTCGGCACGGTGATCGCCGATCCGGTCTTCCAGGTCGAGTCCTACGCCACCGTGCACCAGCTCGTCAGCACCGTACGGGCACGGCTGCGCACCGGCACCAGTGCGGTGGCGGGCGTCCGCGCGGCGTTCCCCGGCGGGTCCATGACCGGCGCTCCGAAGATCCGCACCATGCAGATCATCGACCGGCTCGAAGGCGGCCCCCGCGGCGTCTACTCGGGGGCGATCGGCTACTTCTCGCTCACCGGCGCGGCCGACTTCAGCATCGTCATCCGGACGGTGCTGCTGGGCGGCGGCACCCTGCGCTACGGGGTGGGCGGCGCGGTGATCGCCCTGTCCGACGCGGAGGCCGAGTACGAGGAGACCCTCGTCAAGTCGGCGCCGCTGCGCGCGCTCCTGCGGGAGTAGGGCCGGGGCGGCCGGCCGGGCGGGCGCACGGCGACCGGTGCACATCTAGGGCTTTTCCCGGTAGGAGCGGAGTCAGCATGGAGCCGCAGCACCCCCAGCGGCCGGCCTTATCGGGAGTAATGGTGTCCGTCCATGTCGATGACTACGCGGTCCAACCGACCGCCGACCCGAGCGGAGCGCTGCGCGGGCTCACCCTGCCGGCCGTCTTCCGCTCCGCCGCACGGCAGGACCCGGAGGCCGTGGCGCTGAGCGACGGCGACCGGCACCGGACCTGGCGGCAGTGGGCCGAGGACGCCGACGCGCTCGCCAGGGCCCTGCAGGAACTCGGCGTCGGCGTCGGCGACGTGGTCGCCGTCCAACTGCCCAACTGCTGGGAGTACCAGACCCTGCACCTCGCCGTGGCCGCTGTCGGCGCGGTCATGATGCCCGTCCACCAGGGCCACGGCAGCGCCGACGTGCTGGCGCTCGTGCAGCGGGTGGCCCCGGCGGTGATGGTGCTGCCCGCCGACTCCGCGCACGCCGCCGGCCCGCAGGCCCTCGCCGCGCTGCGGGCGGCCGTGCCCTCGCTGGGCCCGGTCCTGGTGGCGGGCCCCGGCTCGGCGGACCTCCCCGGCGTCGACGCGCTGCTGGAGCGGTGGACGGGCACCGTCCCGCATCCCGTCGACGTACGGCCGGAGATGCCCTTCGTGCTGCTGCCGTCCTCCGGGACCACCTCCGCCCGGCCCAAGATCTGCCTGCACAGTCACGACGGGCTGCTGTCCAACACGGCGGCCGTGACCGAGGAGGCCGCCGGGTCCTTCGACGGCGCGGTGCTCACCGCCTGCCCGCTCACCCACCTCTTCGGCCTGCAGTCCCTGCATTCGGCGCTGTTCGCCCGCTGCCGGCAGGTGCTGCTGCGCGGCTGGGACCCGGACCGCTTCCTGGAGCTGGCCCGCGCGGCCCGCCCCGGCGTGGTCTTCGCCGTACCCGCCCAGCTCCACGACGTGGTCGCACGGATCACCGAGACCGGGACCGCCGCCGGTTTCCGGCCGCACGAGGTGCGGACGGCCGGTGCCGCCGTTCCGGCCGCACTGGTCACCCGGGTGCGCGAACTCCTCGGCAGTCCGCTCGTCGTGGTGTGGGGCATGTCCGAACTGGGCACCGGCACCTGCACGTCCGCCGCCGACCCCGCCGAGGTGGCCGCCCGCAGCGTGGGCCGGCCGACCTTCGGCGCGCAGGTACGCGTCGTCGGTGAGGACGGCGCCGAGTGCGCGCCCGGCGGGACGGGCGAGCTCCACTACCGCAGCCCCGGCATGTTCCGCGGCTACCACGGAGAACCGGAACTGACCGCCGCGGCCGTCACCGCGGACGGCTGGCTGCGCACCGGAGACCGGGCGAGCCTGGACGCCGACGGCCGGGTCCGCTTCGCCGGCCGGTCCGCCGAACTGATCAACGTCGGTGGCCGGAAGTTCGACGCGACCGAGATCCAGGGACTCCTCGCCGGCCTGCCGGGCCTGGGACCCGCGGCCGTCGTCGCCCGGCCCGACCGGCGGCTGGGCGAGTACCCCTGTCTGGTGGTCACCGGCCGCGCCGAACGCGCCGTCACCCTGACGAAGGTGACGGACTTCCTGCTGGAACGCGGTGTCGCCGAGTACAAGATCCCGCTGGAGCTGGTGACGGTCGACGCGCTGCCGCGCACCCCGGCGGGCAAACTGCACCGACGGGCCCTGGAGGCCCTGCTGGCCGAGCGCGGACCGGAGGCAGGAGGCGCCGGGTCCGTTCCCGCGTCCCACACGGCGGCCCTGGCGCTGGTCCGCGCCTGCGTCACCGAGGCACTGGCACCGGCCACCGAGACGGCCCCCATCGGTGCGGCCACCACCTTCCGCGCACACGGTCTGGACTCCGTACGCAGCATCCGGCTGCGCAACCTGCTCGCCGGGGCGACCGGCCTCACCCTGCCCGCCTCCCTCGCCTTCGACTTCCCCACGCCCGATGCCGTGGCCCGCCACCTGCGCGGCGAGACGGCCTCCGAGGCCGCCGCCGAGTCCCGGGCCGCGGCGGACGACGATCCGGTCGCCGTCGTGGGAATGGCCTGCCGGCTGCCCGGCGGGGTGCGCGGCCCCGAGGACCTGTGGGCCCTGCTGGCGGACGGCCGGGACGTCATCGGGCCGTTCCCCGAGGACCGCGGCTGGGACCTCGGCCGGCTCTTCGACGAGGACGCCGAACGCCCCGGCACGTCGTACACCCGCCAGGGCGGGTTCCTCCGCGACGCGGGCGCCTTCGACGCGCCGTTCTTCGGGTTCTCCGACCGGGAGGCCCTGGCCGCCGACCCCCAGCAGCGGCTGCTCCTGGAAACCGCGTGGGAGGCCCTGGAGCAGGCGGGCATCGACCCGGCGACCCTGCACGGCTCGCGCACCGGGGTCTTCGCGGGCGCCATGTACCACGACTACGCGCCCTCCGCGTCCGGCGACGGCGGGCCCGAACTGGAGGGGCTGCTGGCCCTCGGCACCGCCGGAAGCGCCCTGGCCGGCCGGATCTCGTACTCCTTCGGCCTCCAGGGCCCCGCGCTGACCGTCGACACGGCCTGCTCGTCCTCGCTGGTGGCGCTCCATCTGGCGTGCCGCTCGCTGCGGTCGGGCGAGTCCTCGATGGCACTGGCGGGCGGCGTCGCCGTGATGGCGACCCCGGCCTCCTTCACGGAGTTCTCCCGGCTGCGCGGGCTGGCCCCGGACGGCCGCTGCAAGTCCTTCGCCGACGCCGCCGACGGCGCGGCCTGGTCGGAGGGGGTCGGCCTGCTGGTCCTGGAGCGGCTCTCCGACGCCCGCCGCCACGGGCATCCGGTGCTCGCCCTGGTCCGCGGTTCGGCGGTGAACCAGGACGGCGCCTCCAACGGGATCACCGCCCCGCACGGCCCCGCTCAGCGGCAGGTGATCCGGCAGGCCCTCGCCGACGCCGGGCTGGGCCCCGCCGACGTCGACGCGGTGGAGGCGCACGGCACGGGAACGACGCTCGGCGACCCCATCGAGGCGCAGGCCCTGCTGGGCACCTACGGCGCCGCCCGCGCGCCCGAACGGCCCCTGTGGCTGGGCTCGGTGAAGTCCAACATCGGGCACGCGCAGGCCGCCGCCGGGGTGGCGGGCATGATCAAGACCGTGCTGTCCCTGCGCAACGGCGTACTGCCCCGCACCCTCCACGTGGACGCGCCGACGTCTCACGTGGACTGGTCGCCGGGCACCGTACGACTGCTCACCGAGGCACGGCCGTGGCCCCGGGAAGCCGGGCGGGCCAGACGGGCCGCGGTGTCCTCCTTCGGGATCAGCGGCACCAACGCGCACGTGGTCGTGGAGGAGGCGCCGCCGGAGCCCGTCGCCGAGCGGCCGGCCGCCGGGACCGGCCCGGTGGCCTGGGTACTGTCCGCGCACGACGCGCCCGCCCTGCGCGACCGGGCCCGCGGCCTGGCGGGGCACCTGGAGTCCGGGCCGAACCGGCAGGTGCGGGACGTCGCGTACTCGCTGGCCGCCTGCCGTACCGTACGCCAAGGGGCCCAGGCGTACGTCGTCGGCGCGGACGAATCCGAACTCCTCACAGCGGTGAGGGAGTTGGCCGACCGCGAGTTCCCGGCGGGTGTCCCCGCCGACGGCGAGCTGGCGTACGTGTTCGCCGGGCAGGGCAGCCAGCGGCCCGGCATGGGGCGTGGACTGGCGCACGCGTACCCGGTGTTCGCGAAGGCACTGCGCGAGGTGTGCGACGCACTCGATCCGCTGCTCGACCGGCCGCTGACCGACGTCATGTGGGCGGTCGACGGCCCGGACGCGACGCTCCTGGGCCGTACGGAGTACACCCAGCCGGCGCTCTTCGCCCACGGGGTGGCCCTGTACCGGCTGTTCGAGTCGTGGGGGGTGACGCCCGGCCGGCTGGCGGGGCACTCGGTGGGCGAGATCGCCGCCGCGCACGTCGCCGGGGTGTTCTCCCTCGCGGACGCGGCCCGGCTGGTCACCGCCCGGGGGAGGCTGATGCAGCGCCTCCCGGAGGGCGGCTCGATGCTGGCCGTACGGCTTCCGGAGGCCGAGCTGGGCCCGTGGCTCGCGGACCTGTCCGGTGGACCGGTGGCGGTGGCCGCCGTCAACGGGCCGCGTTCGGCGGTCGTCTCCGGTGCGGAGGGAGCGCTCGCAGAACTGGCCGGGAGACTGGCGGCGGCCGGTCACCGGACGAAGCGCCTTGACATCAGCCACGCCTTCCACTCCCCGCTGATGGACCCGATGCTGGACGCGTTCCGCGAGGTGGTGACCCGTCTCGGCCTCGCCGCCCCCGTCGTGCCGGTCGTCTCCTGCCTGACCGGGGCGCCGCTCACCGCCGCCGAGGCGTGCGATCCGGAGTACTGGGTCCGGCACGTCCGGGAGCCGGTCCGCTTCCACGCCGCCGTGGAGGGGCTGCTGGCCAACGGCTCCGGCGCGTTCCTGGAGCTGGGCCCCGAGTCGGTGCTGGCGCCGATGCTGGAGGAGTGCCTGGCCGTGCGCCCGGCCGGCGGGGCGGTCGTCCCGGTCGGCGGGGCGGACGAGGAGCGCGCGGTGATGGCGGCGGTCGCCCGGCTGCACCTGTCCGGGGTGCCGGTGGCCTGGAGTGCGGTGCTGCCCGGCGCACGGGCGGTCCCGCTGCCCACGTACCCCTTCCAGCACCGCACCTACTGGGCCGCGGGCACCGCCCCCGTACCGATCGGCGCCCCCCGGCCGGCGGGCTCGACCGGCACGGCCGGCGCGGCCGGGTCCGCGACGTCGGCGCCCGAGCGGCCGCTGCTCGCGGGGCGGCTCGAAGGGCTGGGCGGGGCCGAGCAGCAGTCGCTGCTGGTCCGGCTGGTGCTGGAGGAGACCGGGGCCGTGCTCGGCGGCCGGACGCTGTCCGAGGCGGACGCCGACGTGTCCTTCTCCGACATGGGCATCACGTCGGTCGGCGCGGTCGAGCTGCGCAACCGGCTGCGCGCGGCCACCGGGGCGCGGCTGCCCGCGACCGTGGTGTTCGACCATCCGACTCCGGCGGCGGCGGCCCGCCTGGTACGACAGGACCTCACCGGGGCCGCGGCGCCGGACGACCGGACGGTCGCGGACCTCGTGGCCGAGCTGGACGCACTGCTGTCGGCCGGATCGGACCTCGACCGGGACAGCGCGGCCCGCCTGCGGTCCCTCGTGCGCGACCGGGGTCCGGCCGCCCCGGCCGCCCGCGCGGCGGGCGACTCCTTCGACCTCGACACCGCGTCCGACGAGGACCTGTTCCGACGCCTGGACGGCGTCGACCGCTGACGGACCGTCCCGGTTCCACGCCACAGCCGACCGGCACACACACCGGTCGGCTGTTCCCTTTCCCTTCCCCTCCTCTCCCCCGCCCCCCTTTCGAGCAACCCCGACGACCCTGGAGAACTCCCATGAGCGGGCTCCCCATCGAACCTCCCGAGACCATGATCGAGGCACGGGACCTGAGCAAGACCTTCGGCACGGTGCGCGCCCTGGACTCGGTGCACCTGGCGGTGCCCCGGGGGTCCGTCCTGGGCCTGCTGGGCCACAACGGCGCCGGCAAGACCACTCTGGTGGGCATCCTCACCACCGCCCTCGCTCCGACCTCCGGCACCGCGACGGTCGCCGGGCACGACGTGGTGGGCCGGCCGCACGAGATACGCCGACGCATCGGCCTGACCGGGCAGTTCGCCTCGGTGGACGGCCGGCTGACCGGCCGGGACAACCTGCTGCTGATCGCCCGGCTGCTGGGCGCCGGACGGCGGGCGGCGCGGGCGCGCGCGGACGAACTGCTGGAGCTGTTCGCGCTCCAGGACGTGGCCGGACGCCGCGCCCACACCTACTCCGGCGGGCTGCGCCGACGGCTCGACCTCGCGACCAGCCTGGTCGGCCACCCGGAGGTGGTCTTCCTCGACGAACCCACCACCGGCCTGGACCCCGAGGCCCGGCTGGGCCTGTGGGAGATCGTCGAAGGGCTGGTGGCCGAGGGCGCCACCGTACTGCTCACCACCCAGTACCTGGAGGAGGCCGACCGGCTCGCGGACTCCATCACCGTCCTGTCCGGCGGCCGGGTCATCGCCGACGGCACGGCTGCGGAGCTGAAGGCGGCCGTCGGCCGCCGCACCGTCACCGTCACGCTCGACCCGGCGGCCGACCGGGAGAGCGCGGTCGGGGCCCTGCGCCGGGCCGCCCTGGAACCATCGGTGGCCCCGCAGAGCGACTGCCTCGTCATCCCGATCGACGCGTCGAAGGACGTGGCGACGGTGATCCGCGCCCTGGACCAGGTGGGGGCCGAGGCCTCCGAGCTGTCCTTCGGCGAACCCACGCTCGACGACGTCTACCTCGCCCTGGCCGGTCGGACCCACGCACCCGCCCTGTCCGGCTCGCTCGCCCTGTCCGGAGGACCCGCCGCATGACCGCCGCCGTCACCCCCGCGACCACCGTCGAACCGGTCACCGCCGCCGCGCCGCCGCGGCAACAGTGGCCGGACAGTTCGGTGTTCCTCCAGATCCGCGTGCTCACCGCGCGTTCGCTGCGCTCGATGGCGACCGACCCGGGTGTGGTCCTGTTCGGACTGCTCCAGCCGGTGATCATCCTGTTCGTGCTGACCCAGGTGTTCAGCAAGATGGGCGCCCCGCCCAACTTCCCCGCCGGCATCACCTACCTCGACTTCATCCTGTCGGCGGTGCTGGTCGACAACGCCGTGCAGTCGGCGGTCCAGTCGGGCGTCGGGCTCGTCGACGACCTGAAGAACGGGGTGGTGGCCCGGCTGCGGTCCCTGCCCATCATGCCGTCGTCGCTGCTGATCGCCCGCAGCTTCGCCAACCTGGTGCGCAGCGCGGTGCAGGCCGTGGTCATCCTCGCGCTGGCGTTCGGCGTGCTCGGTTACGCGCCGTCCGGCGGGGCGGCCGACGTGGCGGCCTCGGTCGGGCTGACCCTGTTCATGAGCTGGGCACTGGGCTGGGCGTTCATCG
Source organism: Streptomyces sp. NPDC088745 (assembly GCF_044751045.1). Lineage (NCBI taxonomy): Bacteria > Bacillati > Actinomycetota > Actinomycetes > Kitasatosporales > Streptomycetaceae > Streptomyces > Streptomyces sp. NPDC088745. The sequence goes on along the minus strand of NZ_JBIVLB010000017.1, from coordinate 4,585 downwards.
CGGCCGGCGCCTGGCTGCGGCGGGCGGAGCCGATGCAGAACCTCGCGGTGATCGCGATCCTGCCCCTGATGTTCGCGTCCAGCGCCTACATGCCGGTCCAGGACCTGCCGGGCTGGCTGGCGGCGGTCGCCGGGGTCAACCCGCTGACGTACGCGATCGACGCGACCCGCGCGCTGGCGCTGGGCATCCCGGGCGCGGACGCGATCGTGCCGGCACTGGTCATCGGCGTGGTGATCGCTGCCGTGGGCGGCGTCCTGGCGGTACTCGGCTTCCGCCGCCCGCTGCGATGAGCGCCGCGTCGGCCGCTGCGTCGGGCGTCGCGCACTGCGGCCAGGGAGCTCCCGGCTCCCGGCCGGGGGTTCCGGCGCTCGGCAGTCCCTGGCTCCTGGCCGGGGGTTCCGCACTCTGCGGGACGGACCACACGTAGCTGCCGGGCCCTGACCACACGTGCCCCCGGGCCAGGATCACACGAAGCCCCCGGGCCCGGACTTCCGAGGAAGTCCGGGCCCGGGGGCTTTCCGACGAGCTGCGGTCCGTGGTGCTCCTCCGGCTCCTGGGCCTCCTGGGCCCTTGGCCGGCCTGCGGTCCGCGGCTCGTGTCCGGGGCCGGGGCCGGGGCCGGGGCCGGGGCCGGGGTCGGGGTACCGTTCCAGGCCCTTGTCCGGGACGTGTGGCCGGACCGCGGGTACCGTCCAAGCGCTTGTCCGGGCCCGGGGGGCACAGTCCCGGTTGCCCGGCCGGCCCCGGCGGGCGGCTGTTCCCACCACGCGCCAGGACCGGCCGTCACGGTCCGGACTGTCCGTCCGGAGCCGCCGTCACAGCCCCAACTGCTTGTCCAGCAGGTCGAACACCTCCTCGTCGGAGGCCGCTTCGAAGTCGAACTCGTCCTTCTCCTCGGTGGCTTCACCGGTACCCGCGGCACGCAGCGCCCCCCACTTCTCCTTCAGTACGTCGAGCCGCCCCGCGACCTGTTCGAAGGCCTCGTCACTCACCTCCGCCCCGGTGAACGCCAGCTCCAGCCGAGCCAGTTCGGCCAGCAGGGCGGCCGACGCATCGGGCTGCGCCTGCGGCCCCAGGTCGAGGAGCGCGTACAGGTGGTCCACCAGTTCCTGCGTCGTCGGGTAGTCGAAGACCAGGGTGGCGGGCAACCGGGTCCCGGCCAGGGCGCCGAGCCGGTTCCGCAGCTCGATGGCGCTCAGCGAGTCGAGACCGAGGTCCTGGAAGGAACGGTCCGGGTCCACGTCCGCGGCCCCGGCGTGGCCGAGGACCGACGCGGCCTGGCCACGCACCTCGGCGAGCAGGGCGTCGTACCGTTCGGCCTGCGGCAGGGCCGCGAGCCGTTCGGCGAGCCCGCCGCCCGCGCCGTCCGCCGAGGCGGCGCGGCGCACGGTCGTACGGATCAGGCCGCGCAGCAGGGCGGGCACCTCGCCACGGGCACGGAACGCGGCCAGGTCCAGCCGGACCGGCAGCACGGCGGGCTCAGCGCCTCCCACCGTGGTGTCGAACAGTTCGAGCCCCCGTTCCGGAGTGAGCGGCGGGAGTCCGGCCCGCGCCATGCGTTCGGCCTCGGCCGTGGAGAGTTCACCGGTCATGCCGCCACCGGTGCGCGTCCACGGGCCCCAGGCCAGCGAGGTTCCCGGCAGGCCCCGGGAGCGGCGGTGCCGGGCGAGAGCGTCCAGGTAGGCGTTGGCAGCGGCGTAGTTGGCCTGGCCCGCGTTGCCGAGGGTGCCGGCCGCGGAGGAGAACAGCACGAACGCCTCCAGCGGCAGACCCTTGGTCGCCTCGTGCAGGTTCCAGGCCGCGTCCACCTTGGGGCGCAGCACCTCCGCGAGCCGCTGCGGGGTCAGGGAGCCGACGACCCCGTCGGCCAGCACACCCGCGGTGTGGACCACGGCGCGCACGGGGTGGCGGGCGACCAGCCGCGCCACCGCCGCCAGGTCCGCGACGTCGCACGCCTCGACGGCCGTACGGGCGCCGAGCCCGGCCAGTTCCTCGATGAGTTCGGCCACGCCTTCGGCCTCGGCACCCCGTCGGCTGACCAGCACCAGTTCGCGGACGCCGTGCTCGACGACCAGGTGCCGGGCGACCACCCGGCCCAGGCCACCGGTACCACCGGTGATCAGGACCGCGCCCTCGCCCGCCCATACGGGGACGACCGGAGCGGACGGAGCCGGGCCCGACCTGGACGGAGTCCCCTGCGCCGCACCCGACGGGGACGGCTCAGCCTGGGCCGGGTCGGCGACCCGGGCGAGCCGGGCCGCGAGGACCGTGTCGCCGCGCAGGAGGACCTGCGGCTCTGCGGTGGCGAGGGCGCGCGGCAGCAGGGCCGCCGCCTCCACGCCGTCGAGGTCCACGAGGCCGAAGCGGCCCGGGTTCTCGGAGATCGCCGAGCGCACCAGCCCCCAGACGGCCGCCGCCGCGAGGTCGTCGCCCGAGGCCGCGCCCCGGGTGAGGAACACCAGGCGCGCGTCGGCGAAACGCTCCTCCGCCAGCCATGCCTGCGCCAGCTCCAGGACCCGGACCGTCTGCCCGTGCACCGTTTCCGGAGCCCCGCTGTCCGGGCCGGGAGCCGACAGCAACGGTACGAGGACCACGTCCGGAACCGGCTGCGTCCCGTCGGCGGCCAGCTCGGCGAGACCGGTGTACACCGGGTGCGCGCCCAGAGACGCCGGGTGCTCGCCCAGGACCGCCGCGGCCGGGCCGGCCGGTGCTGCGCCCGGGGCGCCGCCCGCGAGTGTTCCGCCCCGCGTTCCGCCCGAGGTGGCGGTGGCGAGTACGGCCATACGCAAGGTCCCGCCGCCCTCGCCGCCTCCCGCGACGGGCGTCCAGTCCAGGCGGAACAAGGAGTCCCGGTGGACACCGCCGGGAGCCCCCGACTGCTCGGCGTTCAACGGCCGTACGACCAGCGACTCGACGGAGGCCACCGGCGCACCCGTGGCGTCACTGAGCGCCAGGGACACCGCGCCGCCCGTGCCGGACCTGCTCAGCCGTGCTCGTACCGCGGAGGCACCGGAGGCGTGCAGGGAGACACCGGTCCAGGAGAACGGAACTCCGCCGCTCCGCACCCCGGCGTCGCCGTCCACGCCGCCCGAGAGCGCGAAGGCGTGCAGCGTCGCGTCGAAGAGCGCCGGGTGCAGGGCGAAGGCCGAACCCCCGGTCCCTTCGGGCAGGGAGACCTCGGCGTACACCTCCTCACCGAGTCGCCAGGCCGCCCGCAGTCCCTGGAACACCGGGCCGTACTCGAACCCGGCCTCGGCGAACCGCTCGTAGACGTCCGCCACGTCGAGGGCCCGCGCTCCGGCGGGCGGCCAGACCGGGGCGTCGAGCGGCGCACCGGCGTGGGCGGGGCCGCTCGCGAGGACACCGTCGGCGTTGCGCGTCCACGGCTCGTGGACGCCGCCGGCGGCGGGCCGCGAGTGCACGGTAAGGGTGCGCCGGCCCGAGCCGTCGGGGGCGGACACGGCCACCTGCAACTGCACGGCGGAGCCCTGTCCGGGCAGGACGAGCGGTGCGGCGAGGGTCAGTTCCTCGACGGTGGTGCAGCCGAGTTCGTCGCCCGCCCGGACGGCGAGTTCGAGCAGGGCCGTGCCGGGCACCACGACCGAGCCCATGACCACGTGGTCCGCCAGCCACGGATGGGTGGAAACCGAGAGGCGTCCGGTGAACAGGAACCCGTCCGATCCGGCCAGCTCCACCGCCCCGGAGAGCAGCGGATGTTCGGCGGAGCGCAGGCCGAGCGCCTCCGCTCCGCCGCGGACCGCGGCAGTGCCGGTGGGCCAGAAGCGGCGGTGCTGGAAGGCGTACGTCGGCAGGTCCACCGTACGGGCACCGGTACCGGCGAAGAGGGCCTCCCAGTCGACCTTCCCCCCACGCACGTGGAACTCGGCGAGCGCCCGGAGGGCGGACGCCTCCTCGTCGTGGTTCTTGCGCAGGACGGGGAGGAGGACGACGTCGTCCTCCTCCGGCACGCAGTCGGCGGCCATCGCGGACAGCACGCCGTCCGGCCCCAGTTCCAGGTAGCGGGTGACGCCCGCTTCGGCGAGGGCGCGGATGTCGTCGGCGAAGCGGACGGCGTCACGGACGTGCCGCACCCAGTACTCCGGGTCGCACACCGCCTCGGTGCCCGCCACCAGCGGGATAGTGGGGGCGGAGAGGGAGAGCCCCGACACCACCGCACGGAACTCGTCCAGCATCGGGTCCATCAACGGCGAGTGGAAACCGTGCGACACCCGGAGGCGGGTCGTCCTGCGGCCGAGTGCATCGAAGTGGGCCCGTACGGACTCCACCTGCTCCGACGCACCGGACACCACCACCGACGACGGACCGTTGACCGCCGCGACCGAGACCGACTCGCCCAGCAGCGGCAGGACTTCGGCCTCCGTCGCCTGCACGGCCAGCATCGCGCCGCCCTCGGGCAGTGCCTGCATCAGCCGCCCGCGCGCCGCCACCAGCGTGCACGCGTCGGCCAGCGAGAACACCCCGGCCACATGGGCCGCAGCCACCTCACCGATGGAGTGACCGGCCACGAAGTCGGGCTTCACGCCCCACGACTCGACCAGGCGATACAGCGCGACCTCGACGGCGAA
>NZ_JBIVLB010000016.1:149369-160537 GCF_044751045.1 Streptomyces sp. NPDC088745 | reverse complement strand
GGCCGGTTTTTTTATTTTTTGGTTTGTGGCGTTGGTGGGTTACCCCCCCCCCCCCGCGGGGGCCCCGCCGGGGGGGGGGGCCCCCGCCGCGGCGGGGGGCCCCCCCCCCCGAGCCGGTACCGCCCCTCCCAAGGACTCCGAGAGGCAACAAGATGCAAGGCCAGCCGCATACACAGATAGTCATCAACCACACAACCCGGACCGCGTTCGTCGCAGGCTCCTACACGCGTAAGAGCAGTGCGCTGCGCGGAGCGCAGCGGGTCGTGCGCCGCCAGGGAACCGACATCGTCTCGGTGCTGGTCTGCCCTGTACATCAGCGAGCCGACTACCTGAGCATGGCGGACGTCCACGCAGACGTCATGATCTTCGCCGATCCGTCGTGATCGGAGCACCTCGAGCGCGGTACCACCGCATGGAGGGCGAGCAGCCCGCCGGCCTGAACAGGAAGACGCCCGCAGCCACATGGCTGCGGGCGTCTCTCGTCGTGAGCTGCGCCTGGTGATCAGTCGATGTACTTGCTGGCAACCCACCCCGTTCGGCCCTTCATCTGGCCGTTCAGGACGTAGACCCGCATCCAGCCAGCCACCTTCGCCTTGCACTTCACCTCGACACCCTCGTACTTGAGGATCAGGCCGTATGAGGTGTACTTCGTCCCCGGACCGCTCCTCAAGTTCACGTTCTCCGTCGGGTACGTCCACCAGTAGCCCTTGGCATACGTCTTTCCGCAGGCGGACGCGCCGACGGCGGCGGTACTCGCCTGGGCTGTCCCGGCGAGCGCCGGCACCATGAGCAGGGCAGCAGTGGCCCCGGCGGCGGCCAGTTTGGTCGTACGGCTGAGCTTCTGCGTCAGTTTCACGGATGTCCTCTCGTCGCCGAAATGCCTAAGGCTGATCAGGTATTTCTGTACCGAGCCGGGCTGTCCCGTCGGAGGTTTCGGCAGGCCGGCCGGTGTTCCCTCCGTCTGGAGTGGGGAGCGGGCCTTCCCGGTCGGTATGGACAGGCTGCAGACCTCGGCGACGGTTCGAGTCGGGCCAGGGCAGGTTCAGGAACTTCGACGTCACGGTTCCTCCTTCGACACTGTGGGAGTCGGCCTACGCAGGCTGGACGGTGCGTTTGGGCTCACGGTGGGCACTGGGGCCTGGTCGAGAGCGAGGTGGACGAAACGGCATGGAAGGGACACGCGAAGGCGGCCGGACCTGAAGAGGTCCGGCCGCCTGCATCGCGGCGTGTGCCGATGGGTCAGACCGGTCGGGAGAACCGGCAGGGACGGCGGACCGAGGTCTTACGGCTGGGGCGCATGCGACACCTCCTGTTGACGGGCCCTCTGAATGAGGGGTGGCGCCACAGTAGAAAGCGGAAGGAGGGCGTGCGACTGCAATTCCCGCCCTGGAGATTCACGTCTCCCGGCGTTGTCCCCTGTACGGGGAATCGGACGTGTCCCGATTGGTCAGGCGGCACGTGACTGGCTACTGCGCGCGGCGGCGCGGCGTAGGAGAACCGCGTGTTCCTGGACGATGAGGTCGTCTGTGAACTGGTCGGGGGTGCCGGTGACGGTGAGGGTAGCGACCAGAGCGTCACCGCGCAGGACCGCGGTTGCTAGGCTCTGGGTGGAGCTCGTGCGACTGGCAGCGATTCTGCAGCTCGTCACAGTTCGCGCGAGGTCCTCGCACAACCGCAGGGGCCGGCCGTCGGCGGTGCTGGTCATCTGCGGCGGCAGAAAGGCCAGGGCGATCCGGCCGGCGGCTGTCCGGGAAAGGTCTCGGTCCTGCTGTGCGGCGTCGAGACGCAGCGCCAACCGGGGGCTGACCACGTCGACCAGGTCGAGGTGCAGGCCGGCCCCAGGACGCCAGCCTGGGACGTGCCACGCCGTCGCCAGGTTCGTGTCCCTATGCAGGGCGCGTAGCGTCTCGGTGATCTCTGGAGTGCTGGTCCGTACTGGGGCAGGGCCGAGCAGGACTGCGGCGTCGCAGGTCAACCGGTAGGTGCCGTAGCGCTCGCCGGGTTCAGCAAAGCCTTCTTCGACAGCAGTCAGCAGCAGGCGGGAGGCATGGCCGGGGCGCAGCCCGGCAGAGTGTGCGACGTCGGCGACCTGGTGCTCAAGGTCGGCGCCCATCTGTGCCAAGGCACGCAAGACTCGACCGAACGCCCTGGCGGACCGATTGGGTTGTGTGGTGGCCGCCGCTGCGGTCACAGGCTGTTGAGCTGCAAGAACAGGCATGGGGCACCAACTCGATTCGCACGGTGACGCGACTGGTTGAAGGTCGTGACGCGAGAGTGCCAACGAGACCGGACACCGGCTTCCCTACCGTCCTGAGCAGCTGCTCTGTGGGTGGTGTCGTACACGTCGGCATGCGGGACCGACGGAGGCCTGGGAGCCGAGTAGATGCCGGAGCAACGCTCTCATCAGCGGTAAGGACAGGCGCTGGGCAGAGGGACCTCGCACGGTGTTGGTATGTGCGGCATCCGCCCGTTCTACTCGGACTTACCCAGCCTTCCCCAGCCCACAGGAGCCCCGATGACCAGCGTGAATCCCGGACCGATTCCCCCTTCCGGAGGGACGGCAGCCGAAGCCACCCAGCCCTCCGCCGCCGCGCGGCACACGCTCTTGGAGGATTGGCACGCTGCGGGTATCGCCGCCGAGCGTGCTCACCAGGACTACCTCGCCCAGTGGGCGGCGGAGAAGGTCCCGGCCGCGTGCACGGTGGTCTTCCAGGCGGAGGACAGCAAGAACGGCCCCCAGTGGTCCGATCAAAGGGTGACCTTCCTGGGCAGCAGGTCCGGCGCAGAGGACGTCCCCCTCGCGTCCTACGACTCCAGGAACGACCCGGAGCTGGTGAAATCGCTGGACGCACTCACTGAACTCACGCCGCCCGCCCATGAAGATGACGAGCTCCACATAGTCGTCACGAGGGCACGGGCTTGAAGCAGCGATCGGGGCACGGCACTGGCTGTGCCCCGATCGCTGTGTGGGTCACCTCTCCACCTCGGCGGGCTCGAGGCCGAGCAGGCCGACGCTCAGACGCTGAACTCGTGCGTGGGACTGCAGTTCACAGGGCGCGCGCCGCTCTTCTGCACGCAGACACGGATCTTGTGGCGGCCCTCGAACAGGGTGGGGGTCCGCCAGGAGCAGCTGCCGTTGTTGTAGGAGTCGGTGACGGTGGTGATCACCGAGCCGTCCATCCTCAGAATCTGGACGGCCGCCTTGTAGCCGTCGGTCTTGATGTCGCAGGCCGTCACCCTGCCGTTGACGTGGTTGTAGTAGCCCGAGGCGCCGTTGCCGCTGGAGTACCACCAGCCGGAGCTTGCGGACGCGGGCGTGGCGGAGATCGCGGCAACCGCGAGCGCGCTTCCCAGAGCGACAGGGAGGGAGCGCTTGATGAAGTGGGGCACTGGCACGGCTTGCTCCTGTTCATAGCGGGACGAACTGTCGCCAAGACTGTGCCGGTGAAAGCGGACACCATCGCGCCCGCTGTCCTGTCCGCTCGGTGCGCGATCATGAAGCCTATGTCTCCTTCCCAGGGCCTATTCCTCGCCGCACTGCTTTTCACGACCGCGGGGGCTGTTGTCGGCGTCGTTGCGTCCCTCAAGGTTCGCCGCACTCGGCGCCTGCTTCGGGAAGGCTCGGCGGCGCGAGGTGTGGTGACCCGCCATGAGCAGGCTCGTATCGCACCAGGCGCGGACTCCGTGAGTACCAGCCGCAGCGCCGGGACCGCCGTGTACTACCCAGTCATCGCATGGAGCACGGGCGATGGCGAAGCGATGGAGACCCGGGCGGACATAGCTCGCCCCAAGAAGAAGGTCCTCCCCGTCGGTGCTCGCGTCGAGCTCCGCTACGACCCGAAGGATCCGTCACGCTGGATGCTCCCTGCTGAGGGCAACGGCTTCTGGTGGCTCTTCGTCGCCCAGGGTGTGCTCTTCGTCGTAATCGGCTTGGGATTCCTGCTCGGGGCCTGGTCAAACAGGCTCTGAACCGGAGGGCTGGAGAGAGGGCGACCCTCCGGGATTTCGCAACATCTCCCCTTTGAGCCACTGGCCGGATTGACTCTAACGATCGCACTGGGCAATCGCCTCCGACTCTGGCTGGCACATTCCGCCGGACAGCCACATCTGAAGGACCTCCACAACCGCATGTTCGACTACAGGGCCCACTTGTTCCCCGCTGATGAAGCTGACCTCGGCTCCCCACCGCACGAGTTGTCACCAGCCCGTGCCCTCGCCGAGCTTCGCGATGCCCTGGCCGGATGGATCGCCGAGACTGTCGAGCCGTTCACTGATCACGCGTTCAACCCTGACCGGGAGCACGGCGGGCACATCGCCATGAGCCTGTTCGAGGCAGTGAGACACCTGCGTACTACCAGCGATTCAGCGGCGTTGCGGACCGCCACGATTCTGGAGCATGCAGCCGTCAACACCCTCTATGCAGCGAACCTGGCCCGCCGCCACGGCTCGGACCAGGCGCCGTACGGGCCCACGGACTTGAGCACGTATGTCCGGTCGTCGTACGCCGCTGCGGTTTCTGCCGTTCGTCAGGCTCACGCCGCCGCTGCAACAAACCCCTGCTCCTGCGGTCACTGCCCGGCGCGCTGAGCCTCTCCACCATGTCGGCGCGGGCGTGATGAACCGGTGGCGCTCCAAGTGGCACGGTCCGGATTCGCAGTTCCTCGCACCGCACCCCCAGGACGCCGTGGGATGCGCAGACGTCGATCAGGAACCGGCAGCTCGTCTCCGGGACCCGACCGGTCGGCGGCTGCCTGGCCACCCCAGGACGGGCAGTTTCACACTGCACCAACTGGAGAACCATGCGCGAGAACCACCCCATCGAGGAGCTCCTACCGCTGCTCGCCGACGAGCAGACGCAGGCGTACGCACGTGCGATATGGCGGCAGGCGTGCACTGATGTGGCTGAGATGCTGGCCTGCGACGGCCTGCCCCTTTCGGCCGGCATCGTGGAGGCACACCGTGACCTGACCGAACTGGATCACCCTGCGCCCGCAAGGCCGGAACGGACCACCCACAAGGCCGACTGCCGGGCTTTCGACTGCCGATGCGGCTGCCCCCGGGCTCAGGACTGCTCGGACTGTCAGCGATGCATGTGCTGGCGGTCGGAGTGCTGTGCTGAAGTCGCCCTTCAAGCGGCACGGCGCGCGGAGCACACCAGGGCAGTCCGCGCCCTGCTCCCCCTCCTCGACCCGCAGACGCTCACCGCAATCCGTGAAAGCGCTGCGGAGGCTGAGGAGAGTGCGTGGCGCCGGGTGGTCGCCCGGCGGATGCGCACCCTCGTGCCATGCCGAGACCGTTACACGGTCGCCATTTTCGAGGCTGTGGAGACGAAGCTGGGAATGAGTCACGCCGGCTTCGTCGGCCAGGACGTGGAGCTCTACGCCGAAGGACAGAGCGATCCGAACGAGGCCGTCGACCTGGACGACGGGGAGCTGGCCCGGGCGCTGGGTGCCCTGAGTGCACTTCTGCGCCCAGCGGAGGGCCATCGTCTCGTCGTGGACTTGTATCTGGGCCGAGAGCAGTCGTAGCCCGCTGCCTGATGCCGAGATGCGGGCATGCTGAGCCACCGGCCCTGTCAACTATGGGGCCGGTGGGCCTCAGACAGTTGTGCGCCAAGCCCCCGTGAGAGACGTCGTAGTCGTAGGCGAGGGGTACGTCAGGTGGCTTCCAGGCACCGGCTGTAGAGGTCCGTCAGCGTCCCTAGTTGGGAGGAGCCGTCGTCGCCAAGAGGGTGCTGCTCCCACCAAACCCGGATCTGCGCTGTCTGCTCCAAGCCACGTTCGAGGGTGATGCCGGCCCGTTCGAGCCAGGCGCGCCGCGCATGTTCCAGCTCGACAAGGAGTTCGCGCCCAGGCCGCCGCCCGAGTTTGTTGTTCACCAGGGCGGCGGCTTCGTCCTCCGGCTGAGCCTCGGCGGCCGGGGAGGCCACCCGCAAGACATCTCGCACTTCGGTGACGCGAAGGCCGGTCTCTTCCAGGGCTTCGACCGTTTCCCACAGTGCCTGAGCGATGTCTTCCTCGGTCTGCAAGGAGACGAGTACGGCGCCGCCTGGTGCGCCGGGCCAGCGAGCAGCGCCGGTCAGCCACTCCCAAGTGGCTGCGCCGGATCGCTCGAGGTTGCCGGGGAGCGCTGCGGTGTCCGGAGCACCGAGGAAGTGGACGTACGCCTCGTACGACCACCCGCCGTCCGGCATCTCATCAGCGGCTGGCAGGTCGAACAGCGAGCTTTGGCCCTCGCAGATGTCCAGGTCATCTTGCATGCGATCACCCTAGGTCCGGTACGCCCGTGCCCTGGACCCCAGCGTGGTCAGCGGGCCGGCCCCGGTCCGCCGAGTCGTAGCTCAAGAGGCAGCCGGGGAAGGCCCTGCAAGTGCGATTCGCGACGACGCGGCATCCCCGCGTCTTCTCGTGTCTCGTGGTGGGCGGCAAGAGCGTCGGGCGGATGCGCCTGAGGGCACCGACCGCACGATGCAGCTCCCTTGCCACCCAGCCGCACCAACTTCCATTAGGAGTACCTGTGAACCATCTGCCCCTGGCTGAGCCCGAGGTCAACGCGCTGGCGTTGAGCATGATCGACCTGCGCATGATGCACATCGTCAGCGGCGTTCCACAGCAGCCGACGCCCATCAAGGGCCGCGAGCACGAGTGCATCGCCGCAGAGCTGGGGCTGCCCGTGATCGCACTCGACGACGCCCTGCGTGCCTACGTCGACGAGCACCGCCGCTTCCTCTCATGGCATCCCGCAGCACCTCTGGGCATCAGCGCCCACAAGCTCGCGTCGACCGGGTGGGTCGTCAGTGCTCTGGAGACGAGGGCTGCCCTGACCGTGCTCGACAGGAGCAGTAGCAAGTTCGTACGTACGGTCGTGGGAGGCCGCTTCGGCGCTGCCGGCGCGGACCTTGAGACATGGGACGACTGGACGAAGCTGCTGCGGGGCAGCGCGGAGTCCGGTTCCCCGCTCCTCTTCGGTCCGCCGACATACGACGGCCCCTGGGCAGAGGCCGAGCTCCTCCTCGACAGCGACTGGCGCTCGGCTTAGTTCTCGCCGTCGTTCCCTGCACCCCGGCCGGATAGAGCAGAGTGGCCTCGCAGGCGGGGAGGGACTCCGCCCGCGAGGAGGGGGTGCCCGAGTCATGAGGGATCAAGAGCGGGGAGAGTGCCGCGCCAGCATGCTGGTTGCCGTCGACGAGCGTGATCTCGCCTTCGTCCCGGAGGCCCGCGGCAGCGGTCAGTCGTTCTCCCTGTACTGGCACAGTGTGCACGCTCGGGCGGAGGAGGCTCTGACGAGAGGCGAACAGCCTTTGCTGGCGCCCTTGGTCGACTTCGCCTACATCCGTGCGTGCAATGACGCGGGGCTGGACCCTCGCTCTAAGGCTGGCTTCAACGCGTACGCGGGCCGCTTGCACCCGGTGGATGAGTTGTGGCCGTTCGCTGGGGAGTCTCCAGAGGCGATGCTGCGGGAGATGCGCAGGGAACAGTCGGCGTGGGCCATGATGATCCGCTGCCAGAAGGTGTTCGGTGCGGCACACTCTCGCTTTGGTCCGCAAGCGGAGGCTTGGGCCAGGGACTGTTCTACCCGCGTCCTACACGCCCTCATCGACGAAGTGCACGGCGGCGATGCACCGTCTACAGCTGCGTATGGCCTGGTCACCCTGGTAGCTAAGGCCGCTGGTCTCGAACTCGGCGCATACTCGCTGGCGGTGGAGGCTGGTCCGAAGCGGGGGGTTCAGGACCGGGACCGGGAGCGTTTCGCCGCGGCGTTGGGGGCCTCCCTCATCGCAGGCGCCAAGGGGGTCTTGACCCTGGAGATCGGGGATGCGCGACGCGTGCAGGTCTGGGAGCTGGCGGATCAGCGTCTCACACCCAGCGAGCACGGGCAGCTCCTCCTGGAGCCGGATGGACACGACGCGCTCCAGCCGCAGCCCGTGTACGTGCCCGGCCCCTCGCTCCCCCAGCCGATCTGACCGACTGCTCTTCGAAAGGATGAACCGCATGAACACCACTCCGGGGCACCCTCACGGAAGGCATTTCCGGCACTGCTTCGTCTACGAGGGGAGCTTCTGCTCCTGCGGAGGCCAGTACACCGGAGACGACGCCGGCCCGCGCCTGGACCTGCCTCCCGTCCCCTTCAACCTGCTCGGCCCCCGCCGTCCGCCGCAGGGCGAACTGCAGTGACCCACGCTGTCGTCTCCGCTCACGGGCCAGGGCTCGATCGCACCGGCACGCCGTGGGCTGTCCACGGAGCAGCCATGGTCGAGCAGTGGCTCAACGACTTCTTTTGGAAGGACATACCCCTGGGCCACTTCGTCACGGGGGTCGACGTGGCCTTTCTGGACGGGCCAGCCACGCCCCTGTGGCGCAGCAAGGCCTCCTGCCGCGCCTTGCCCGCTGGCCCGCCCCTGAAAGACCTGCCGCCCCTGGACGAAGCCTTCTACGACATGTGGCACCCGTTGTGGTACGAGCTGGTCGATACCTGGCATCTGACGGGCACGTGGCTGCACCCCGAGAGTTCCTACTGCATAGACCAGCTCGCCTTCGCCGAGCAGCGGGCCTACCTCTACATCGGCTGCCACGACCGGGAGAACCCCTTAAGGCCCCGGCGGTACGACGCGAGTCTTAGCCCCGTCTTCCACGATCAGGGGGTGATCGCCTTCCCTCTGCGAACCTTCCGAGCCCTCGAGTTTCACGCAGCCGGATACTGCCCGGAAGCGGCGATGCTGCTGTGCGCCGGCACCGCGGTGGTCGAATCCGCTGTCCACGAGGCGCTGGAGATGCACCAGTCCTTCCCGGGACAACCCGTTCTGGATCCGCACACCGCAGACCTCACCATTGACGTGACCATCCACTGGGGACACGGCGGGGTTTCGACCACCGGCCAGGCGCACACCCAGTAAACGCCCAGCAGCGAGGCTCTCAGAGCCGCTGCAGCCCTCGGCCCGCTTCCGGGGTGCAGGGTCCACCCCCGTGCTGTCCCGGTGTTCGGCGAGCCTCACGAAGAGCACCCGTTCGAAGGCATGCTGACCGCCGTCGAAAGCACCCGGAGGACACTGGTCCGGCGTCCCGACTGATCTTGAACTCAACGGCGTGCTGTACATCGACGATGGAGACGTACGGCACGCGTGTCAGGGGTGGTGTCGAGCGCCTGGCGGGCCGACCCTCGATGAGATCCAACGCCCACGTCGTCGGCGCCCGACACGGCCAGTGTTCCGTACTGGAACCCCTATTCACAACCGCCTCTGTCGCTCAATGACCGCCGCAAGGCCCCCGCGCGAGGTCGAGCCGGCAGCAGTTCGGTCTCGTAACCGACGGCGACGGCGTGCGCAGCGGTCCGGGCTCGAAGTACTCCCCGGAGCCTGGCGACGAGGAGGCCGACAGTCTGGGAGCGCACCCGGAGCGCGGTAGCGATCTCGGTGTACGAGTCTCCCCGGGCCAGCAGGTGAAGGACCGCCGCTTCGTGCTCCGTCAGCTGAGGACGCCACCGCTTCAGGACGGGCCGATCGATGTGGCGATGTTCGACCTCACACCCGATGCCCACGGCCTGCAGCTGGGTGGAGATCTCCTCGGCCAGGACAACGGATCGATGCCGGCCGCCGATACAAAGGACATGAACATCGACGCGGTGCAGCTGTCCGCGGGGCGGCGCTGGGAGCCGGAGGAGAGCCAGTGCGCGTTGCACGCTGCGGTCGACGAGCTGATCCGCTCCGCGCGTGGACATGACGTAGTGACGTACCTCAGGGTCCAGGCCTGTGGAGTGGAGCATGCGCTCACGGACGGCAGGGTCGTCAGGCGGGTTGCGGAGCGGACGGGCGTCTACGCGAAGGGCATTCCCACTAGGAGCGTCGTGGTGACCTTCTCCGTACGAGGTGATCACCGACTGAATGAAACCGGAGGGACGGGCGTGGCCGCGTAAGGCGTGCTGAATCATGAGCTCAGTGTTCCGACGCTTCACGAGCCGGGGAGGAGAGTTGTCCTTGTTGCCTGTTGCCACTCTCGTCTACCGCTCTGCCCGGTCGCGGCCATGGACGGGGCCGGCACCCGAAAAGGGCTGTCGCTTATTGGCTGGTTAGGCGTAGTCTGCGAGCAGAGGCCGAGACCATCTGCGCAACCCCCCGCGCTGGTGCTCGGCCTCTCATGCTGTCGATATCGTGAGGCTGCGCCGGATTCGAGTGGACGTGCCAAGTTGCTCGCATGTTCCTCGGCGGCATGCTTCGGTTACACCTCGGATTCGCGGTCGCTGGGCGTCTGGTCACCTCAAGCGTGACGATCGACTGCATGTCCACAGCCCCCGAGCAACAGACACCCGCAGCAGCCCCGCAAAAGCGGCGGCCCGTCGTCCGGGCGACGCGGTTCTCCGTGAACCTGCTGCCCGAAGAAGCGCCCGGCCGTGACGCCTTCACCATCACCGTCGAGTACAGCGGATCCGGACGCTATCGAGTCATCCGCGACGAACTGTGCTCCCTCGGCGCCGACGGGAAGTGGTCCTGGGGGTACCAGTGGCCTGGAGGCGATCGAGAGCCGGTTACCGACGCCGAACGGGACGACTACCACGCAGGACGTGACGCCTGGGTTGCCAGCCACCAGTTCGATCTTGAGACTGCGCTGCACCTGGCCGAGCAGGCTGCTCCACACGTTCGGGTCATGCGCACCACCGCCGCCCAGGCGCTCGCGGACTACCTCGCGGAGATGGAGCGCATGGGCCGCTCGGACTGAGGTGAGCACGTGCCCGTGTCCCCTTCTCCACGCAGAATTCGCAGACCGTCGCTTCCCCTGGGCTCCAGGGCGATGCTCGTCGGGCAACGACGCCGTAACACCGTGAACGAAGAGAGTCTCCGATCATGCAGAAGAAGAAGCAGATCACTGGCGATGCGCGACGCAAGCTCGCCGCCGACTTCAAGAAGAAGTACGAGGCCGGCGCCTCGGTCCGAGCCATCTCGGACGAGCAAGGGAAGTCGTACGGATTCGTCCATACTCTGCTCGGCGAAGCCAAGACGACCATGCGCGGCCGAGGTGGAGCTCTCCGGAAGAAGACCGCCTAACGGGCTGGCAAGGAAGTCGACTGAATCCAGTCTGCAGGCAGCGGGGCCCCCCCCCCCGGGGGGGGGGGCCCCCGCCGGGGGCCCCCCAAGAGCCGGGGGGGGGGCGGGAAGGTGGGCACCCCCCCCGCCACAC